>SHYX01000002.1 GCA_009692585.1 Myxococcales bacterium | reverse complement strand
CCAGACCCACCAGCGCCGCCTGGAGCAGGTCCAGGATCCCGCCGCCGCCCTTGCCGTTGAACGTGGTGTTCACCGTCATGCCGGAGGACATCGCGACCATGGCGCCGCTTTCGGCGGAGATCTGCTCGCCCTGGTCGAGGGTGACCACGGCCATGCCAAAGGAGGGAACGGAGTCGAGCTCGATCTTCATTCGGCGGGGCTCCGCGGGGGGGCCACACGGTATCACGGCGCTGGGTCGGGATAGCTCCTTCCGATGGCGATTCATTGGTTTCCCGGGCACATGGCGACGGCTCGGAAGGAGATCCGCGGCGCGATGCCCGAGGTCGACCTGGTGATCGAGGTGCTGGACGCGCGCATCCCCTTCTCCAGCGAAAACCCGCTCGTCTCCGAGCTCCGCGGCCAGACGCCGTGCATCCAGATTCTCAACAAGAGCGACCTCGCCGACCGCGCGGTCACCGCCGAGTGGTTGCGCGTGCTGGGCGACACCCCCGGCGTCACCGCGATCGCGCATCACCAGAAGGAGGCGAAGTTCCTGCCGGCGCTCGGCTCGCTGGCGCAGACGCTGGTGGGCACGGTCCGAAACCGCCCGGTGATGGCGATGATCCTGGGCATCCCCAACGTCGGAAAGTCAACCGTCATCAACACCATCGCCGCGCGCACCATCGCCAAGACCGGCAACAAGCCGGCCGTCACCCAACGGCAGCAGCGCATCACCGTGAGTCGTGAGCTTGTACTGTTGGACACGCCGGGTTTCCTGTGGCCGAAGCTTTCGCCCGAGGCCTGTGGCTACCGCCTCGCCGTGACCGGGGCGATCTCCGATCGCGCGCTGGATTACCAGGACATCGCCGCCTTCGCAGCGCGCTTCCTCTTGACTCGATACCCGGAGCGCGTCTCGGCACTCTATGGGGCGAAGTGCCTCGTCGCCGCTCCGGAGGACCTCGTCGACGCGATCGGGCGGGCGCGGGGCTTCCTCGGCAAAGGCAGTGTCGTGGACCTCCAGCGGGCGGCCGAGCGCCTGATCCACGACCTTCGCGACGGTAAACTCGGCCCGTTGAGCTTGGAGAGGCCAGAGGACTGTCTGGGCGGCGGGCGCTGACTGTCGTGCGCGTGGACGCGCGGCGCCCAGAGCATCAGAGGATGTCGAGTTCACCTCGGCCCAATCAACTGCATCGTGGACACTCCCGTCGGCAGGTGCGCCAGCAGCCGGGGCGTTCTGGGGCCTCATATCAGTCGGACGCTCCCTCGCTGGCCGAGTGAGCCCCGCTCAACCGCCCTCGGCAGACACCACCGCCGCCGCCACGGCCTCCCCGGCCTTGCGCATCGCGGCGCAGGCCGCGCGCACGGCCGCGCCCAACGCCGGTCGCTGCCGGAGCACCGCATCCGGCACGACGAGTGACAACAACGCATCGCGTCCGACGCGCGGATGATGCCCGCCCTCCTGAGCGGCAGCGAGCGCGGACTGGACCGGCGACGACAACAACAACGGAACCAGCCAGGCCACGTCTTGCCCGTCACGCCCACGCAGGACGTAGAATTCAGAACTGCAAACGACAGCATTTCCACCCGGAACCACCACGAAGCACCCCGCGTCGAGCCAGGCCACCTGCCGGAGATAGGGACGCAAGCGTGAGACGATGACCACCCCCGGCGACAAGACCCTTTTGGTGCTCCCGAAGCGCTCGGCGAGCGCGACGGGCCGAGAAATGCGCACCATCCCCTCTGCCGCGTCCCCGGTGTCCAATACAAGCGCCGACGAACCTCCGCCGTCGCGTGCCGAGGGCGCCCCCTCGTCAACCAGCTCGGCGAGCAAGGTCCCTCCGCGCTGACCGAGGGCGCGGCGACGATCGTAGCGCTCAGGGGCCAGCACCAGCCCCGGCGCCAAATCGCCAACTGAATGGTACACGGCACGAGTGTCAGAAACAT
This sequence comes from Myxococcales bacterium, assembly GCA_009692585.1. Next base: position 198,533 of record SHYX01000002.1, on the reverse strand, counting down.
CGACCGGAGCCCCGCGCAGCGCCGCGCGCACGGCAGGGGAGGCCTCCGAAAGATCGTTGTCTCCGAGCAGGCGGCCTCGTGCGTCCTTGCCATCCCGGAGGCTTTGGAAGAACACGATCTGCTCGTCACTCGGCGGCTCCGGGAGCACCTGGCCGCGTTTGACCGCGATGACCACGCAGGCCTTCTGCGAGGTGTGAGGCAAGAAGGTGTTTCGGCCAAGGCCGAGCACGGCCACCACCTTGGCGTGCCGAAAGAGCCACCGACGGACGTGCACCCAGCGTGCGCCGCCCACCTTGTTCGCGGGGAGCACGATGGCGAGTCGACCGCCATGACGTAGGAGCTCGACGCAACGCTCCAGGAAAAGCACGTCGCGCTCGGCGCGGTGGCCCAAGGCAAGCTCGTAGGACCCGGCGAAGGCCCCGCCCACGTCACCAGCGAAGGGCGGATTGGTAAGGATCACGTCGTATCCGCCCCGGACCTCCGGCACGCTCCGGTCGAGACTGTCACCCCGGATGATGCATCCCGGCGCACGCTCGGAGAGCGCCATCATCACCCCCGCCACCTGAACCGCCCGTAAGTCCTGATCAAAGCCCGTTACCTGGCTGGCAGGCTGACACATGAGCGCATGTCTCAAAAAGGCGCCCGAGCCACAGGCGGGGTCGGCGACCCGCTCCCCGGGACCCAACTCCAACATCTCCACCACGGCGGAAACGACGTACCGGGGCGTAAAGTACTGCCCCTTCTGGCCCTTGGATGCCTTGTTCACGATGCACTCGAACATCGCGTCCAGACCGGCCAGCTCGTCCCCCAGCAAGCCGACGCTAGCGAGTAAGTCGACACAGCGGGCCAGGGCAACGGGCGCGAGATGGCTACGCGCCGCGGGACTCAGAACGCCCGGCCACGCCTGCCCGGCGCGAACCAGCAGGGCGTCCACCTGCCCCGGCGCGAACGGGCCACCCGCCCCGAGGCCGCGCTCGTGCGCCAGCTTGGCGACCATCAGTTTCAGAGCTTCCTCGAAGGGAGGTTCACCGCTGTGCGCGCTGATGAGCTCATCCAGGCGCCGCGCCAGGGAAGCCCAGTCGCCGGCGCGGGCGAGGTGCCGCTGCGCCACGGCTAGACGCTGAGCCCCAACCGAGCGGCCAGTTCGGTGCGCAAGATCCGGTCGGGATCGACCATGTCGCGGAGGGTGCTGAAGCGAGCGAGGCGCTCCTGGCCCAGCGAACGCTGCAGGTGATCGGGGCGGAGGACAGAGTCCTTGGCCGGGTAGAAGCGACCACCCGCCTCACACACCATGTCCGAGACCTCGTGGAGCGTCTTCCACAGGACCGCACGATTGCCCGGCGTCACCGGAAAGTCCATCGCGAGGCTGTAGCCATCGAGCCCGTGCGAGAGCAAGAACTCGTCCGGACGGTGGCGCTTCATGACGCCAAGGTAGCTGGGTACGCCCCGCGCCTGGGTCAGACGCAGGATGTTCCCGAAGATCTCTGGCGCGGCTTCCAAAGGAACAAAAGGCTGATACTGCACGAAGCCATGCGGGCGATAGGCGTCGCGGAACGTCGGCACGTAGTCCAGCAGGAAGTTGAACGCGACGTGTCCCTGCATGAACTCGGCGCCGGCGCCGAAACGCGACGTCAGGTTCTTCCCGATGTTCAATAGACGCATACCCAGGTTGTTGTTCAGCTTGCCGAGGATCGTCCCCACCACCCCGCGGGGCACGCCGAGGATGCTCCCGGGCAGGTCCTGCCCCGCCGGGTCCAGGTCGGCCCGGTTGTCCTCCCCCTCGGCCAGGTAGACCGCGCGGTGCGGCTGTCCGCGGCCGAGCCCGGCACCACCGGCGATGCAATCGACCCAACTCACGCAGTAGTCCGCCGTCTTCGTCTGCTCCTCAAACCAGGCGAACTGCTCCGTGAGGTCGCGACAGTAGTAGGCCTTGACCCGCAGCCGACCGCTGTGGACCCGCTTGAGCTTGACCCGCAAGCGGCTCCAGGCCCCAAGCATGCCAAAACCACCGATAGCCGCGCGGAAAAGGTCCGCGTTCTCTTCCCGTGAAACACGATATGTATTGCCGTCGGGGGCGACGAGGTCCCCGTCCAGGATGTGATCGCCCCACGGCCCCGCCCTGAAGCAGTTCTTGCCGTGGACGTTCATCGACGCGATGCCGCCCAGGGTCGCAAACATCGTCCCGGGGACCACCGCCGGCCAGTAGCCATCCTTGAGGAAGCTGCGCCACAGGTCCTCGATGGTGACGCCCGGCTCGACGTCGGCGATGCCCGTGGTGGGGTCCCAGGACAACACGCGACGCATTCCGCGTGTGTCAAGTACCAGCCCGCCGCCGTTGAGCGCGGCGTCGCCATAACTGCGGCCGGCGCCGCGCATCGCGACAGTGACACCGTTCTCTCTGGCGAATCGGAACCAATCCTCAAGCTCTGTCGCCGACTTCGGCTCAGCAAAACCCGAGACCGAGCGCACGGAGTAACCGAAGCCATCGAACACTCTTCGCGGGAGAGCCGCTGCTGCCGGAGTCATCAGCGCCTCAGATGTTGGTACGGCGGAAAATCACCGACGGCACGTGCTGGATAGCGAGCATGATCGGTTTCCAAGCCATCGGCACGTAGCCCTGCCCGGTGCCAGCGTGGGCGAGGGCGAGGGTGCCCCGTGCGGCCTCGGCGGCGTCGATCATCAGCGGCAACGTCAGCCCTTCGGTCATGGCCGTACGGACCGGGCCCGGCTTTACGGTCACGACGTGGACGCCGTAGCGGAAGAGCCGATTGCGGAGCGCCTCCAGATACGTCGTGAGCGCGGCCTTACTCGTGTGGTACGCCGGGTTGCCGCGGCGGCCTCGATCGCCGGCGACCGAGGAGATGCCGACCAGCGTGCCGGCACGTTTCGCTTCCATGAAGGCGGCGGCGGGGTTGAACCACGCCATGGCGCCGAGGAGGTTGACCTCGATCATCTCGCGGTCCTTGGCGAAGTTGTACTCGCTCTCCTCGATCCGGGGCATGACGCCGGCGTTGTAGATGAGGCAGTCCAGGCCGCCCAGCTCGGCCACGACACGATCGAAGACGGCGGGAGCCTCGTCGAAGTGTTTGACGTCGTGCACGAAGATCTTGACCTTGTCCGGGCCGCCGCAGGCCGCCCGGAGCGCCTCCAATTCAGGCTGCCGGCGGGCCACCACGGCGACCACGACGCCACTCGCGACGAGCTGCTTGACCAACTCCGCTCCGATGCCTACGGATGCGCCAATCACCGCCGCCGTACGGAACCCCGACATCTGCGCTCCCCGATCGGCTGCGGCTATCATGGTACGGGGGAACGGGTTCGCGCCCCTGACTTTTCCGCCACGCGATCCGAAATGGCGAATTCCAGGTGACAAAGCACCACGCTCGCCGCTTTCAGGTTCCCATCGCAAGAAACGGGAACCGGAACACTGAGAAGGTCGCAGCCGCCGCTCTGCTCCACGGGCAGATTCCCCCCGCCGAGCGGCACGATGGTGAAGATTCTCGCTTATCGAGGCCGATCTTTACGGATACTCACACATGTTTCCGATAAAGTGTGGGTTTGCTGGGCTGAATCTCGCGCTCCGCATCCAGTGGTTTCCAGCGCCCTCTCCCCTACCGCGCCACCAACTCGGGTATCCGACCTCCGGCCTCTAATCTAACCTAATCTAACCTGTAGTTTCCGGCCTGCGGTGCCCAGCGCGTTGCCCACGCGCCGGGACGTGGCGCTCTCCCCCTCACCGCAGTCCCCCATGCCGCATCGGCGTTTCATGGCTCCGGGAGCCGACGTCGCGTCGGCATAGGGAGCGAACATGTAAAGGAGGAAGGGGCAGCGCTCGCTTCCAGCGGCCCGAACATCTCGCCGAGCTCCGACACGACGAACTCGCCAACGCGGACCCGCTCCGCCTGGAATCCGGCGGGGTCGAGACCGTGCACACCCAACAACGGCCCAAGGACCTCCCATATCCGCTCCGCCGTCCAGCCTGCCGCGCGGAGCGAGCGCAGCTCGGTGCTGCCGTGGGACTTGGACAGCTTCTTTCCATCCGGTCCGCGCAACACCGGGACGTGGAGCCAGCTCGGTGGCGTCCAGCCGAGCACCTCGTACAACCGGAGCTGGGTCGCGGTGGCTGCCAACAGGTCCCCTCCCCGCACCACCTCGGTCACGCCATCGCGGTGGTCGTCGACCACCACCGCCAGGGGGTACGCAGCCTCGCCATCGGCGCGCACCAGGATCGGGTCCTCATCGGGCAAGAAGAGCTGGGGACCGCGCGCGCGATCGAGAAACGCCACTGCACCCCGGGGAGTATCGAAGCGCCAGGCGCCCTTGTCGTGGGCCTTGACGCGACATCGGCAACCCAGGTACAGCCGCGTCGGCCGGGTACACAGGCAGCGGAAGGCCGGGATGCCGTCAAGCACGTACTGGCGGGTCGACTGTGGGGCGACCTCCTCATCCCAGCCGAGACCGAGCCACTCCAGGTCCGCCCTCTGGCCGGCCGCGACGTCGGCGCGGGCGCGCCCCGCGTCCAGATCTTCGATCCGCAAGAGCACCCGCCCGCCTGCCGCACGGGCGCTGAGCCACGCCGCGCCGAAGGCAAGCGCATTGCCGAGGTGCAGGTGCCCCGAAGGCGTAGGCGCCAGACGACCGACAGCAGCCTCCACGCTCAGCTCAGGCGCAGGCCGCCGTCCACATCGATGACGCGCCCGGTGAAGTAGTCGTTCTCAATGATGAATTTCACCGCGAGGTACATCTCTTCGGGCTCGCCGATGCGCTTGAGCGGGACGGGAGCGCTGACCTTGGCGAGCGCCTCGGGCGGCATGCCCTCGAGGATCGGGGTGCGGGTGAACCCGGGGGCGATGGCCCCGGTGCGGATGCCGTAGCGGGCCAACTCGCCCGCCCAAAGCGCGGTGTCCGCCACAATCGCCGCCTTGGCGGCTGAGTAATTCCCCTGCCCGACGTTGCCGTGGCGGCTGATCGAGCTGATGCTGATGATCACGCCCTGCTTGACCTTGTTCTCGACGGCGTAAGCTGCGAACTCGCGCGCCCCCAGGAATACGCCGGTGAGGTTCACGTCGAGGACCTGCTGCCACTTGGCCAGCGGGAACTTGATGACGGCGCCGGTTTCGCGGTCGACCTTGATGAGGAGTCCGTCGCGGATGATGCCGGCGTTGTTGACGATGCCGGTGAGCCCGCCGAGCGCGGCCGCTGCGTCCTTGACCAGCGCGACCACGTCCTCTTCCTTGGCGACGTTGGCGATGAAGCCCTTGACCTTGCCGGGGAGCCCACGCGACGCGGCCTCGGCCTCCACCGCGCCCACCGCGTCGGCGTTGAGGTCGCAGAAGGCGACGTCGGCGCCGTCCCTCGCCAGCGCGAGGACGAAGTGGCGACCCATGCCGCTGGCGCCGCCGGTCACGAGGATCTTGCTGTCGGTCAAGTTCACGAGAGTCTCCGAGGTGGCCGCGCTGCTAACATGGTGCGGGGGGAAAGGCCTTGCCGGCCTCTCGCGCTACCGCACCATCCCCTCTCAGCCTCCAACCTATAGTTTCCGTCCTCCGACGCCCGCCGCTACGCGAGCATCCCCGGCACTGCCGCCAGCATCTCCTCCACCTTGTCGGGCTCGGTGCCGCCCGCCATGGCCACGTCCGGACGACCGCCGCCGCGCCCGCCGACAATGGCGGCGAGCTGTCCGACGAGCTTGCCGGCGTTGAACCGCGTTCCGGCCAGGTCCTTGCTGACCGCGACGAGCATACGCACGGCCCCCTCGTCGCGGGCGACAAGGACGATCACCGCGCTCCCGAAGGCATCGCGGAGCCGATCGCCCTCCTCGCGGAGCGCCTGGGCATCACCCACGAACTCCGACGCAACCAGCTTGAACCCTCCCAGGTCCACCGCCTTGTCGCGGAGGTCACCGGACTTCGCCCGCGCCGCGTCCCGCCTCGCCGCCTCGAGTTCCTTGTGCAACGAGCTGCGATCGGCCAACAGCCGCGCCACGGCCTCCGGGAGTTTCTCGGGGCTGCTCTTGAGGCTGGCCGCCATCGCCTTGACGCCGGCCTCCAATTCCCGCACCCACGCCTGCGCGCCGAATCCCGTCTGCGCCTCGATCCGCCGGATCCCGGCCGCGACCCCGGCTTCGCTGACGATCTTGAAAAAGCCGATGTCGCCGCTTCGTCCGGCGTGGGTGCCCCCACACAGCTCCTTGCTGACGTCTCCGACGCTGACCACCCGGACCTTGGCGCCGTACTTCTCCCCGAAAAGCGCCATCGCGCCCGCCGCCTTGGCCGCATCGACGTCACAGACTTCGGTGGCGACGGCATGGTTGGCCTGGATCTCCCGCTGGACCCAATCCTCGACGGCGCGGACTTCGTCGCCGGTCATGGGCTTGTGATGGCTGAAGTCGAATCGTAGGCGATCGGGGCCGACGAGCGAGCCCTTCTGGGTGACATGACCGCCGAGGACCGTCTGGAGCGCCGCGTGCATCAGGTGGGTGGCCGAGTGGTTGAGCCGCGCCCGATCTCGCCGGGCCGCGTCGACGAGCAGCTCGGCACGCAGGCCGACCCGGAGCGTGCCCCGCCGGACCCTGACATGATGGACGTGCACGTCCCCAGCGGGCCTGGTGGTGTCGCTCACCTCCGCTTCACCGCCGTCCCAACGAATCACGCCGCTGTCACCGAGCTGCCCCCCGCTCTCCGCGTAAAACGGCGTCGTGAGCGCGATGAGCTGGCCCTCGCTGCCCTGGGGCAACATCGTCACCGGCGCGCCCTCGCTGACCAGCGCGATGATCTCGCTGAGCACGGCATCGGCGTCGTAACCACAGAACGTGCCGGCGGTGGACCGGGCCAGCTCCTGCCAGACCGCCGAGACGGCCGCTTCGCCCGAGCCCTTCCACGCCTCCCGACCGAGCCGCTGCTGTTCGGCGCGCAAAACGAGGAAGCCGGGTTCGTCCACCTCCAGCCCCCGTTCCGCGGCAATGACCTGGGTGAGATCGACCGGGAAGCCGTAGGTGTCGGCGAGCGCGAAGGCGACCTGGCCGGAGATCACCGGCGGCTTCTTCTCGAACTCGCGCTCCAGGAGCGCAAGGCCGCGGTCCAGGGTGGCGGCGAAGCGCTCCTCCTCGACCTTGACGACATCGGTCACGAACGTGGCGCGCTCGCGCAGCTCCGGGTAGGCGCCGGCGAAGCGGTCGATGCAGGTCTGCACGGTCTCGTGCAGAAAGGGCCCCTTCATCCCTAACTTCACGCCATACCGGATGCCGCGACGGAGGATTCGGCGCAGGATGTACCCGCGCCCCTCGTTGCTGGGCATCACCCCGTCGGCGACCAGGAACGCCGCGGCCCGCGTGTGGTCGGCGATGACCTTCAGCGCGATGTCCGCGTCGGTGTGGTCTCCGTACCGGACGTGGGCCAGCCGGGCCGCGTGCTCGATGAGCGGAGAAAACACGTCGGTGTCGTAGTTCTGATACTTGCCCTGGAGCACCGCCGCCACGCGCTCCAGACCCGACCCCGTGTCGATGCTCGGCTTCGGCAGCGGGGTCATCGTGCCGCTGGCGTCGCGGTCGAACTGCATGAACACCAGATTCCAGATCTCCACGTACCGGTCGTCGCCACCGGCGGGCCCACGGGTGTCACCCGAGATCCCCGGCCCGTGGTCGTAGTGGATTTCGGTGCACGGACCACAGGGGCCGGTATCGCCCATGGACCAGAAGTTGTCCTTCGCCCCCAGCTTCTGAATGCGCTCCGCGGGGACGTTCTGGTCGTCGCGCCACAGCTCGAGGGCCTCATCGTCGTCTTGATACACCGTGACCCACAAGCGCGCGGGGTCGATCCCGAGGTCGTTGGTCAACAGGTCCCAGGCGTAGCGGATGGCCTCACGCTTGAAGTAGTCGCCGAACGAGAAGTTCCCCAGCATCTCGAAGAGGGTGTGGTGCCGCGCGGTGTGGCCGACGTTCTCCAGATCATTGTGCTTGCCGCTGACCCGAAGGCACTTCTGTGCCGTGGTGGCGCGGCGATACGAACGCACGTCCGAGCCCAGAAAGACGTCCTTGAACTGGACCATGCCGGCGTTGACGAAGAAAAGCGTCGGATCGTTCTGCGGGATGAGCCCTGACGAGCGAACGACCTCGTGGCCATTGCGCTCGAAATACGAGAGGAAGCGGCGCCGGACTTCGTTGGATTCCATCGGCGGCGGCTATCATGAAACGGGGGAAAGGGTTCGCGCCGCGGACCGTTCCGCCGCCCTCTCCCGCTACCGCGCCACCAACTCGGGAATCCGACCTCCAGCCTCCAGTCTCCGCTTTCCGGCCTCCGGTGCCCACCGCGTTGCTAAGCTGTGCGTTGGAGGGGCTCCTGCGAGGGGTGCTGGCGGTGAGGGGGGCGGGGCCACCGGTCCGGTCGGTGCGGTAGATAGTTCAGCGCGACGAACCGCAATATCCGGCAGATCCACGAGATCGAGCACCGCGCTGAGCTGGGCGGCGGAGCCGAGGGCGATTCGGAAGTGGTTGCGTCCCGCCGGGCCGCCGCGCGCCCCTCCCTCCGCGAGGTTGAGCACCACGGACTGCGAGGCCCGGATGGCCTGATCGGCCAGGTCTGAGCACCGTGTCGTACCCGACCCGGTCGGGAAGTGCCGGGCGAGCACCCAGCGGAAGATACCGACGGCCAAAGGGTAGCAATCGAGTTGTTGGTAGGGGAATCCGCGTGCGGAATGACGCCGTGCCTGGCACAAGAAGCGGTGCGAATCAACGCCGCCAATATCTGCTGCGATCCCCTGGGGCCCAACAGCAACTCGGTGACGCACTCGATACTCAGCAACTGTGGTCTCACCGCCACCCATCCGCCGGACCTCTAGGCACCCGGCTTCGGCATGCTGGTCTGACATGCGACGACACCTGCGGGGGTGTGGGATCGCGCTCTTCGTCGGGGCTGGGGTTGCGCTTCTGTTAGGGACGGTAGCAGTCGCGCTAATACCCCGGCGGGACGTGGCGCCCGCCCCCTCACCGCAGTCCCCAAGCCGCATCGGATTTTCGTGCCTCCGCGGGCCGACCCGCGGGCGGCGTGGGCGACCATCATGCACAGCGGGCCGGGCCGACGGTCGTCAGTCGTCGTCCGCGCCCATGCCCGACAGACGAAGCGCCAACTCATCAGGGTTGTTGGCGTACTTCAGCGCGTCCTCCTCCTTGATTCGTTTCTCCTGACACAACTGCATCAGGTGCTGATCGAAGGTCTGCGTCTGGTAGGTGGCGCGCCCCTTGCGCATGTAGTCGCGAATCTCACGCGTCCGCTTCGGGTCCACGATGCACTCGTAGACCGCGCCGGTGTTGATCATGATCTCCAGCGCCGCCACCCGGCCACCCGCGGATCCAGGCACCAGGCGCTGAGAAACGACACCACGCAACACTCCGCCAAGAATCAGCCGAACCTGCTGTTGATGATGGGGATCGAAGAAAGAGAGCACCCGATTGATGGCCTCGTGGGCATCGACGGTGTGGAGGCTCCCGAGCACCAGATGCCCCGTTTCGGCGGCCGACAGCGCAATCTCCGCCGTCTCGAGGTCCCGCAGCTCGCCGATGAGGATCACGTCCGGATCCTGGCGCAGCGCCGCCCGCAGCGCATTGGGGAAGTTCAGCGCGTCCAGGCCAACCTCCCGCTGGTTCACGATGCTCTTGCGATCCACGAACAGGAACTCGACGGGGTCCTCGATGGTGAGGATGTGGCAGGCTTCGGTGCGATTGATCTCCTCGATGATCGCGGCCAGCGTGGTGCTCTTCCCGGAGCCGGTGGCGCCCGTGACCAGGACCAGCCCACGCTCCTCGGCAGCCAGGCGCTTCAGGACAGGCGGAAGCTCCAGCTCATCGATGGTGCGAACGCTCGTCGGGATCGCCCGAAACACCGCGCCGATCTTGCCCTGTTGCCGAAAGGCGTTGATGCGGAAACGAGCCACCCCCGGGAAGGTGGTCGCCATGTCGCACTCGTTGGTGGTCTTGAACTTCTCCCGCTGAGCGGCGTTCATGATGTCCCAGAGGGCGCGCCCGAGTTCATCCTGGTTGACTGGGACCCCCCCGGGAATGGGTTGGATGCTGCCGTGCAGCCGCATCATCGGCGGCAGGCCGACCTTGAGGTGAACGTCACTGGCTGCCGCGGCGACCGCGGAGCGACAGATGGCGGCGAGGTCCATGAGAACTCCGGCGACCGCGGGGGCACGGCCGCGGCCATGCTATCCAGCGGTGTCGTCCGACGAAACGAACGCTCGCGCCGGAACGCGACCGTGGCAAGCCGATCCCGGCCTTGGTCGGGCCTTAGGCCTCGGCGCTGGCCCCGGACACCACGGTGACCGCGGCCTCCCCGCGGTTGCTGATTTCGGCGCGCAAACGCTCGCGCACATCGGGCCGGTCGTGGAGGAACTGGATCGCCTTCTCGCGTCCTTGACCGATCCGATCCTCGCCGTACGCGAACCAGGAGCCGGACTTGCGGACGATGCCGAGGTCCACGCCGAGGTCCACGAGTTCGCCCTCCTGGTTGACGCCCTTACCGTAGAGGATGTCGAATTCGACCTGCCGGAAGGGCGGTGCCAGCTTGTTCTTCACGATCTTTACGCGCGTGCGGTTGCCGATCGACTCCTCCCCGTGCTTGAGCGTGCCGATGCGGCGGATGTCGAGCCGAACCGAGGCGTAGTACTTCAGCGCGTTGCCGCCGCTGGTGGTCTCCGGCGAGCCGAACATCACGCCGATCTTCATCCGCACCTGGTTGATGAAGACCATGGCACAATTGGACTTGTGGATGTTGGCGGTGAGCTTACGCAGCGCCTGCGACATCAGCCGTGCCTGCGCGCCGGGCTGCTGATCGCCCATCTCACCCTCGAGCTCGGCCTTGGGGACCAAGGCCGCAACCGAGTCCACCACCACCACGTCGACGGCACCTGAGCGCACGAGCGTATCGGCGATCTCCAGTGCCTGTTCGCCGGTGTCGGGCTGAGAGATGAGCAACTCTTCCACCGCGACGCCCAGCGCGCGGGCGTAGTTGACGTCCAGCGCGTGCTCGGCGTCGATGAACGCGGCGACGCCGCCGCGCTTCTGCGCCTCGGCGATGAGGTGCAGGGTCATCGTCGTCTTCCCACTGGCTTCCGGACCGTAGATCTCGGACACGCGGCCGCGGGGGATCCCGCCCACGCCGAGCGCGAGGTCGAGGCCGATGGAGCCCGTGGAGATGGTGCTGATCTGCACGTGCTCCGCCGCCCCAAGGCGCATGATCGCGCCCTTTCCGTAGGCGCGTTCGATGGCGGCGACGGCGGCGTCGAGGGCTTTGGCACGTTCAGGGTCGATGGGCATGGGACTCTCCGGGGTTGGTTTGCACTCCTACCCCATACCTGTACGGGCGCAAGGGGAAGTCGGCCAAAAAATGGTCTGATTGAAATTCTATGTTCAGGTTGAGCCGAGGAGCCGGAGCCGGAGCAGGTCCAGGGCCGCGGCGACCGAGGCCGAGAGGTTTCGAGTCCGGTCGTAGGGCAGCCGCACCATCCTGTGGGTGCTTCCATCCGGCCCCGCACTCGCGATGTATACGGTTCCTACCGGCTTTTCATCGGAGCCACCCCCCGGCCCCGCCACTCCGGTCACCGCCAGGCCCCAGTCCGCGCCCGTCCGCTGGCGAATGCCCTCGGCCAGCGCGCGCGCGACAGGCTCGCTCACCGCGCCGTGTTGGGCGAGGAGCGCCGGAAGAACCCCACACTGGCGCACTTTTTCTGCGTTGGCGTAGACCACTGCCCCCCCCACGAAGTAGTCGCTGGCCCCCGCCGTCGCGGTCAACGCTGCGGCGATCCGCCCCGCGGTGCAGCTCTCTGCGGTTGCGATGGTTTGGCCTCGTGCGCGGAGCAGCGCGCCGACCACATCGGCGAGCGTCCCGCTGTCCACTCCGAACACCAATTGCCGACCCAGCCGTTCGATCGCCTCTTCTGCCAGCGCGTCTGCATCGAGCCCATCATCCAGATGCAGCTTCACCTGCACTTCTGGAAAACTCGCACGATAGCCGATGCGGACTCCCGGCCGTTCGTAGCCCGCCATGCGCTGGGCCGCGACACTCTCCGCAAGACTCACCGTCCGGAGGATCACCGTTCGCCGGCGCGCGAGCGAAAAGCGCTGCCGCACGTACGTCAGCACATACGCTTCGACCATCGGCTTCATCTCAAAGGGCACCCCGGGAAAGAAGAAGGCGGCGCACCGGCCGGTGTCGAGCAGGAAACCGGGCGCCGTTCCCAGCCGGTTCTCCAGCAGCTCGGCGCCGGAGGGCAGGAGCGCCTGGACGCGGTTGGGCTCCGGCATCGGTCGGTTGCGGAAACGATAGCGGGCTTCGATTTGCGCCATCGCAGTTTGATCGTGATGAAGTGGCCGATCGAAGGCCAGTGCGACGGCCTCGCGCGTCATGTCGTCGCTCGTCGGACCCAGGCCACCGGTGCACACCACGATCGCGGCGCGATCCGCACTTTCGCGAAGCACATCGCGAATCGATTCGACATCGTCGCCAACCACCGTCACCCGCCCCGGAACCAGTCCCAGGGCCCCGAGTTGTCCCGAAATCCAGGCCGCGTTGGTGTCCACCGCCTGGCCGGACAGCAACTCCTCGCCCTGGCTGACAATGTCGAAGCGCACACCCATGAGGCCACGTAGCAGGTTAGCTGCGCCTCGGATGCCGCCTCCCGGCCCCGCCATGGCCCTCGACGTGGGCACCGCCAAGATCGGCGTCGCCTTCACCGACGCCGGGCGCCGGATGGCCTTCCCCGATCGCACCCTCATGCGGCAGGGCGTCAGGCGCGATGCCGTCGTCCTTGCCGCGCTCGCCAGGGAACGTGGGGTGACGGCCCTCGTGGTTGGCCTCCCCGATGCCGGCGGGAGGATCGAGCGGCTGGCCCGACAGGTGGGAGAGGCCGTCGCCGGTGAGCTGGGCCTCGCCGCGGACTACGTCGACGAGGGCTACACCTCGGCCGAAGCCCGGGCGCGCATCGAAGCGGCCGGCCTTCGACGTCAGACGGTTGACGCCCAGGCCGCAGCGGTGATCCTCGAAGTCTGGCTGGTTCGGGGATAGGCCGTCAGATGCCTCACTCCCACGGGATCCAGCTCGCCCTCCGCGTCCAGGTGGTGACCGTCTCGACCTCACGCAGCCGCGCCGACGACCTGTCCGGAGCCCTGCTCTGCTCGCTCGCGGAAGCGGCCGGCCACCGCGTCGTGGGCCGAGCCATCGTCCCCGACGACGCCGACGCGATCGCCACCGAACTCGACCGCGCCGCCTCCAGCCCGGACGTCGACCTGGTGCTGCTCACCGGGGGCACGGGAGTCTCAGCCCGCGACTGCACGACTGCGGTCGTACAATCCCGCCTCACCCGAGAACTACCTGGATTCGGAGAACTCTTCAGGAGTCTGTCCTACCAGGAGATCGGTTCGGCGGCGATGTTGTCCGGGGCCATCGCCGGCCTGATCGGGGGCAAGCTGGTCTTCGCCGTGCCAGGGTCGGTCGAGGCCTGTCGACTGGGGATGGAGAAGCTGATTCTTCCCGAGCTCGGGCACCTCTCCGGAGAACTTAAAAAAGAGCGCCCCGCCCCCAAACCGTCGAACGCGCCCGTGCGCCCGGTGGTCCGGTCCCGCACCACCAGCGACGCCCTCCCGGATGCCCTGGCCGCCCCCGTGGGGATCGCACCGCCTCGACGGGGCACGGACGTCGTGGCCATCGGGGCGGGTGAAGCGCCCGCACCGGGCGCGCCCGCCGCTGCCGGCTGGCAGGCCGCCGTTGCCGACCTCCGCGGCCGGCTCGTCCCGGTGGGCACGACCCCCCCCCCGGACGCGCTCATGGCGATTCCGGCGGCCGCCGATGTCCTCAACAGTGCCACGGCGCGGATGAAGCTGGTCTGCGAGGACGGCCGTTGTTGGCTCCTGTACGGCTACCCGGACCTCCTGCGCCCTGGGTCCAAGGTACTGGCGGTGCGCGAGGCGCTCCCCATCGCCGAAGTCGTCGCGCTGCACCGATGGCCGGCGCGGGTGGGCCTCTGCTGTGAACTCGACGATAGCATCCTTCCGGACATTGCCACCAACGTAGATGAGCAGTCTGAGTCGCGATGTGGCGCACCCTGGCCTGAGGACGGGCAGCTGTTCGCGGTCGAGGGCTCGGCCGTCTGGGTGCAGCAGCAGCGGTACGTCCGGAAGTGGGATGGCCGCCGCACGGGCCCCGAAGAGAACGTCGGCCCGGCCATCGGCAGCCTGCTGTTGGGCTGGTCGCAGCGATAAGCAGGGCCGCCATGAAGCTCGGCGCCACCATCCGCGGGGTCACCCACAGCTTCGGCTCGGTAAAGGAGGTCCTGGCCAAGGCCAACGCGCCAAAATCTGGCGATGACCTTGCCGGCGTGTCCGCCCGTGACCCGGTGGAGCGCGTCGCGGCTCGTGCCGCACTGAGCCAGCTCACCCTCGCCGAACTGAGGGCCAACCCGGTGGTCCCGTACGAAGAGGACGCGATCACGCGGCTGGTTGAGGACGACCTCGACGAAGGCGCATTTTCAGCGGTAAAACACCTGAGTCTGGGCCAGTTTCGGGAGTGGATCCTGGACACTTCCACCACCGGAGCGCGCTTGCGGAGCGTCGCGCTGGGACTCACCCCAGAGATCGCCTCTGGCGTGTGCAAGCTGATGTCCAACATGGACCTGATGGTGGCGGGGAGCAAGTGCGAGGTCGTGGTCCGGTGCAACAACACGCTCGGGCTGCCGGGAACCTTGTCTTCGCGCCTCCAACCCAATCACCCGACCGACGATGTCGAAGGCATCCTCTACTCGACTCGCGAGGGCCTTTCCTATGGGTGTGGTGACGCCGTCATCGGCATCAACCCCGCCACCGACACACCGGAAAGTACCGCAGAAATTCTTCGTGCGATCTCGGATATCCGCACCAGGAATCAAATTCCGACACAACAGTGTGTATTGAGCCATGTATTGGTCCAGATGAAGGCCCTGGCGCTGGACTGCCCCATGGACCTCATGTTCCAGAGTCTCGCGGGTAGCGAGCGAGCCAACCGGGCCTTCGGTATCGACGTCAAGCTGATGGACGAGGCCCATGACCTGATGCAACGGCGGCGGAGCAGCACCGGCCCCAACTTCATGTATTTCGAGACCGGTCAGGGAAACGCCCTGTCGTCGGATGCGCACCACGGCGCCGACCAGGTGACCCTGGAAGCCCGCGCGTATGGCTTCGCACGGCGATACAAGCCCTTCCTGGTGAACACCGTCGTGGGCTTCATCGGTCCGGAATACCTCGAGGATGGCCCCCAGATCACCCGGGCTGGATTGGAAGATCACTTCATGGGCAAGCTCATGGGCCTACCGATGGGATGTGACGCATGTTTCACGTATCACTCGCGAATGTCCCAGGATGAACTGGAAGGGCTCAAGGTGTTGCTCGGCGCCGCGGGGTGCACGTATCTGATGAGCATGCCGGTGGGCGACGACATCATGCTCAACTACCAGTCCACCTCCTTCCACGACGTGCCGACGGTGCGCGGGCTGGTGCGGAAGTCGCCGGCGCCCGAATTCGACGCCTGGCTCGCCTCGCGCGGCATCTCCTCGGGGTGGACCCCGGGGAAACACCTCGGCGACGTGTCGGTGCTCCGATGAGCCTGCCGCTGTCCCGAACGCGTGACCTCGTCGCGGCGCTGCGCCGCGCGCGCGGCGCCGAGGAGCCGATGGCACCACGCGAACGACTGCCGCCCGTGCCGCTCCCGCCGGAGCGGGTCTTCCCGTCGCCCAGGCGCCGTTCCCGCCTCGCTGACGCTGCTGCCGCCCACACGACCGCACTGGTGGGCATAGGCGCCGTCGGGACACGGTACGCTACCGACGTGGTGCTCCAGTTCCAGGCCGAGCTCGCGGTGGCCCACGGCGCCGTCGCCACCGAACTGCCCCCCGGGTGGGCTGATACAAATCAATATGTTTCGGTCTCGTCCCGGGTCGCGGACCATCGGCAGTTCCTCCTCCGCCCCGATCTTGGCCGGCGCCTGTCCGAGGACAGCGCCAGCCTCTGGGCTGCCACCTGCCGCAAGGACGTCGATGTGCAGCCCATCCTGGCCGATGGCCTCAGCGCGGTGGCGACGATGGGCGCCGGTCCGACCTTGATGGCGGCCTTCATCGCCGAGTGTGAAGCGCGCGGGATGTCGGTCGGGACGCCGGTGTGCGCGCGATTCGCCCGGGTGTGGCTGCAGGACGAGATCGGCCAGCTGGCCAGGGCCAGGGTCGCGGCTATCCTGCTGGGCGAACGCCCGGGGCTCGGCACCGGCGATGGATTGAGCGCCTACCTCGTCTACTCACCACAGCTCGGCCGCACCGATGGGAACCGGAACATGATGTCCAACATTCACGCCCGCGGCATCCCGCCGGCGGACGCCGCTCGCCGCCTCGCGGTGCTCGCCCAGCTGATGCTGGAACAACGCACCAGCGGGGTCGAGTTGGACCTCGCGCCGCGGGCCGCGGAACTCGGTGACGCAGCGAGGGGCGGCTACCGTCCGCCGGTGGCACGTGCCCGGCTCGTGGAGGTCTGATGCCGGTGCTCGAAGCGCTCCTGCCCAAGGTGCTCAGCGTTCGCCGCCTGCCCGGAGCAGATCCGGCGCTGCTTCGCGCCTATGGAGCCGATCCCGAGCGGCACCGCGCCCTGGGCCTCATCACCGTCGATCAAGACGATCCGGCCTACGTCGCCCTCGACGAAGCAACCAAACACGCTGGAGTCGACGTCGTCTTCGCGCGGAGCTTCTACGCCGGAAGCCGACACGCCAGCGGGCCGCTCTCCGGCGAGTTCCTCGGGGTCATCGCCAGCGACGATCCCGCCGAAGTGGACGCCGGCCTGGACGCGATCCTGGAGACGCTGGCACATGATGCGTGCTTCTACGGAGCGAACGCCGACTCCAGCATCGCCGTCTTTCCCCACGTGATCGCGTCGCTCGGCCGATACTTGAGCGCGACCGCGGGGCTCGCTGCGGGCGACCCGATGGCCTACCTGGTCGCCCCCCCGATGGAGGCCACCATCGCGTTGGACTTCGCGCTCAAGGCGGCCAACGTGCGGCTGGTCAAGGCCTTCCCGCCTCCCACCGAGACCAACTTCGCCGCTTCATGGCTCACCGGCGATCTCCCCTCTTGTGAAGCCGCGGCGATGGCCTTCGCCGCCGCGGTCTGCGACGTCGCCTCGCGACCTCGCGACCGCTGACCGACGCTACGGAGCGTTCTGCGCCGACCACATCCACAGCGTGTCCCCGGCCAGGACGACCGTTGGCGATCCCGGTTCGGACGTGGTCACGCCGAGTACCTGCCAATTGAGCCCATCCGCAGACGACGCCACCTCGGTGCCGTTGAGCGTCCCGTAATACATCCGCCATGTGTCATCAGTGAATTGTACGACGTCCGGGATCTGCGGTGTCATCGGAAGCGACAGTTCGGAGGACACGGCCCAGGTCAGACCACCGTCGTCGGAGCCGATGGTGCCCCCGAACCACCCGTAGCAGGTGGCGTCATCGACGCACCAGATGGCCGGGTCGACGCCACCGGCCTCGGTCGTCCACACCTCCCCCACCAGCCGCCAGTTCAGGAGGTCGGTGGATTCAGCTCGGTACAGCCGGTGCCCGCCCGGGACGACGAATGGATCGGGAGCATCGGCGCAGGCCTCCTCGGCCGGTACCCCCAAGAAGTACAGCGCCCAGCCGCCCCCGGGAAGCTCGTGCACCTCAGGATCCACCGCAAAGACAGGGAACGGCCTGTCGGTGGTCAACGAGGCGCGCGTCCAGTGCACTCCATCCGGCGAGGTCGCCGCGCCCAGCCCGCCGAGGCCGACGATGCCGGTCGGCATCGTCTCACCGGCGTCGGCCATCTCCAGCATCCGGTCGAGGTCACCATCCACGTAGAGCGCCACGAAACTACCATCGGCGGCGATGGCAATCTCCGGAACCGACACCTTGTGCAGGACCTGGGCGCCGGCCGAGAAGTTGATGCCGTCCGTGGACCGCATCGGCCCGGTCATCGCGTGCGCCCAGGGTCCGGGCTGCGACGGCACCCACTCCTGCACGAGTCGCCGCAGCTCGGTCAGCTCCGGCTCGGTGGCCTGCCCGAGCACCACGTGGCCGAGGACGACGTTGAGCGGCAGCGTCAGGGGGAACGCCTCGTCGGTGCAATCCGGCCCGGCCGGGATCTCGATCGGTTGGTCCTCGGTATCGCCGGTGTCGGTCGGATCGCCGGTGTCCTGGTCGCCTGAATCGACACCGTCGAGCGGACCGCCGGCGGAGTCGGACGGGGTGGCACACGCGAGAAGGAGAAGCACCATACCGTAATGATGCCACACGCCGGCCCCGGGGTCGCCACCGGTCGTGCGCTCGACTACCCGGGGGGATGGATCCACTCCACGTTCTCGAACCCGCCGCGACCCGCGTCCGGGACCCTCTGTCGGGCCGTAGCGTGTGGCTCGCCGGCCTGATCCAAGACGCCCGCATCGACGGGGACACCCTCCGCTTCGTGCTCGCAGTGAAGAGCGAGCACGCCGCCGAGGATCGCCAGCGGCTACGCGAGGCGCTCCTCCGCAACCTGGTGGAGAGGGGCTGGACCGGTGAGATCGTGTGTACCATCCGCGTGGAAGGTATGGCCGCGAGCGGGCCCGTCTCCGCCCAAGCCGACGGTCACGCCCACGCCCACGCCCACGGTGCCCCAGCCGCGCCCCCGCGCGACGCGCTCAAGGGGATGAGCGGTCCTGGAATGCAGCCCCACGGCGGCCCGATCACCAAGTCGATGCCGGAGGGGGTCAAGCGCATCATCGCCGTGACCTCGGGCAAAGGCGGCGTCGGCAAGAGCACGGTCGCCACCAATCTCGCGGTGGCACTCGCCACGCTCGGTCACAAGGTCGGGCTGCTCGACGCCGACATCTACGGCCCCTCGTTGCCGCTGATGATGAACCTGCACGGCAAGCCGGTGGGCAATGACAAAAAGCAGATCGTGCCGATCCCGAGCCACGGCGTGCGGTGCATGAGCATCGGCCTGCTCGTGGATGAAAAGGAGCCCGTGATCTGGCGCGGACCCATGGTGATGGGCGTGGTGAATCAGTTCTTCAAGGAGGTCGACTGGTCCGACTGCGAGTGGCTGATCGTCGACCTCCCGCCCGGCACCGGCGATGCGCAGCTCACGATGATCCAGGGGGTGCCGATCTCGGGGGGCGTCGTGGTGACCACCCCACAGCCGGTCGCGCTGCTCGACGCGGTGCGGGGTCTGGAGATGTTCCGGAAGCTGGACGTGCCGATCCTCGGCGTCGTCGAGAACATGTCCTGGTTCGAGCTGCCCGGCGGCGGGAGGGCCTACCCCTTCGGCGAAGGCGGCGGCGCGCGCCTGGCCACTGAGTACGGGGTGCCCCTCCTGGGACAGGTGCCGCTGCGTGAGAGCATTCGCGCCGGTGGCGACGCCGGCCGGCCAGCGGTCCTCGATGGGGAGTCCATCTTTACGTCCATCGCGCAGAAGGTGGCGAGGCTGGTCTGAGAGGGTTCGGCGTTTCGGGCGCTCCGGGAGGACGAGGCGCTGGTTCGCACCCTCCGCACGCGGCTCAGGGGCGGCGCCCGAGTTGCAACGGCACGCCCCCGCTCAGCAGCAGCCTGTCGTCGCCGACGACGCCGCACGAGACGAAGAACTTGACCGCGTCCTCGACCTCCATGTCGATCTCCTGGATTGCATGCCGCGACAGCACCACCGGGTAGCCAAGATGTAGATGGTTGCTGGGGAAGAAGACCACCACGCGGTCATCCTCCGGGTCACTGGTTGCCCGGTCCTTGGCGACGAGGCCGAGCGTCCACCGACCGGCCATCGGGTACTCGACCATGACCACCTTCGAGAACGGGAGCCGCGCCTCGCCAGCGAAGGGCGCCACGATCTGTCGCGACGCAGCATATAGGGATCGGACCACAGGAAGGCGCTCAATCCCCTCTTCCATCCACACAAGGATGCGCTTGAAGACCATGAGGTTCGCCATCATGCCGATGAACAGGATTACGATGACTGTCGCGACCAGACCCATGCCTGGGATGTGCATTGGCCGACCGACAGCGAGCGACAGGAGCGCGTCGGCTCGGGGGCCGAGGACCCCGTCGATGGTCCCGAACACCAGGGAGAGCACCTTCCAGGTGATGAAGAGGGGCAACAGGGCGAGCAGACCGGCGAGAAAATTGCGCCTCAGTGCAGCGGACCAAGCGGGCACGTGGGTCTCCGTGTCCGTGGAAGCTACGCACCGAAGGCCCGGCCGCACAGCGGCAGCTCAAAAGCGATCGGGAGCCCACGCCGCCGGAAGTGGGTCCCCCGAGAGCATCGCGTTCACCAGGAGTTGAGCCGTCAGCGGCGCGAGCAGCACCCCGTTGCGGTAGTGCCCCGAGGCGAGCCAGACGCCCGCACGTGCCCCCACCATCGGCCTCCCATCCGGCGAACCCGGCCGAAAGTTGGACCAGGTGCGAAGGAGCGGGGCCGTGCCCAGCGACGGGACCAGGCCGATGGCGTGGTCGAGGATGTCGCGGACACCCGCGGCCGTGACGCCGCGCGCGAAGCCGACGTCCTCCACCGTCGAGCCCGCGACCAACTCATCGTGACGCGGCACGAGGTAACCGCCCGCGCCGAAGACGACCGCCGAGGTCACCTCGAGGTCACCCAACGCGACCAGCTGGCCGCGCACCGGACGAATCGGCATCTCCTCGAGCCCACCGACCAGAGCGCTCCAGGCCCCCGCGCAGACGACCACTTCGCCGGGGATGTGCTCGCCATCCACAAGCCAGAGGCCGCCTCGCCCGACGCCATGGACGGTCGCCGCGCGGAAACACACTCCCGCGGCGTTGGCGGCCTCCCGTACCGCGCCGACGAGGCGACGGGTGTCGACGAGCGCTTCGTCGGCCAGCCACCAGGCGCGCCGCGCCGCGAGTCCCGGCGCCAATCGGGCCAGCTGCGTCCCCTGGACGGACACCGCCTCCTCGTCCGGCGCGACGTCGCCGACGACCAGCGCTCCGGAACGACGGAAGCCCACGCTCGTCCCCAGCGAATCAAGCCACGCCTCGTACATGGCGAGTGACCGCACGCCGAGCGCCCGCACCGCCGCGTCCCCGTGCGCCTCGACCCGCGGGGCGAGGATCCCCGCCGCGGCGCTGGAGGCCTCGGCCCCCGGCACCGCCCGCTCAAGGCAGGTGACGGCGACGTCCCGCCGGGCCAGCTCGAGCGCGACCGCAAGCCCGACCAGTCCCCCGCCGACCACCACGACTGCCATGCGACGGCCTAACGCGGAGGAGGTACCGGTCGGCGGAGCTTCCGCGCCAGCCCGCCCGCGGCGACATGGTCCGGCTCGGCCTTCAGTGCCCGGCGCAACCGCCGCAACGCCGCCTCGTTGTCCCCCGCCTCATGGAGGATCATCGCCAGGAAATACTGACCGTCGGCGTACTCGGGCGCGAACTGTTCCGCCAGCAGCAGCAGGTCGAGCGCCTCGGTCCTTCTCTCTTCTGCTGCGTAGGCGGTGTTGTGTGCTCGAGCCCAGCCTAGGTGGGCGAGGTTGCGGGCGCTGTCGAGATTCTGGTCGCGTGCGGCGAGGAATCGCCGGTCAGCCACGGTCCAGTCACCCTGAGTCATCGCTCGCAGGCCAGCGCGGAACGCGTCGTCTCCCGGCTGGTCATCGGCGTCCCCGGTGGCGGGCGCCGCCAGGGCGACAACCGCCGCCAACGCCTCGGTGACGCGGCGGAGCATGGCCAGCGCGAGCTCCTGGGTTTCGCCGGTGTTGGCATCAGCGATGCCCTGATAGCGGCTGCGCATCCGTTCGCCCGCCGCCTGAACCAACGCGGGCTCGGCATCGCGTGGCACACCGAGCACCACCCAACCATCGCTGTTCCGCAGGAGATCCAGCTCCCGCCGGAGCCGCTTTCGAACTGCATCGGGATCAGGAGCGGCCACCGCGGGCAGGCCGCGGAATACCGGGGGCGGGGGGCGGAGCGGTGCCGGCGACAATACCGGGGGCGGGGGGCGGAGCGGTGCCGGCGACAATACCGGGGGCGGGGGGCGGAGCGGTGCCGGCGACAACACCGGCGCCGCGGAGGTCGGGGGCCGTGACCACGTCTGACGAGGCGGCGCCGACCGGATGCCCTCGCCGTTCGCCGTCCGGACGCTGCTGATCGAGCCGACCTGTCGATCCTCGACGACCGGGGTCTGACCCAACGCGGTTGCGTAGGCGGTCGGCATCGGCGGTGCCTCTTGGACGATCAACATCCCGAGCGCCACCAGGGGCCTGACGCACGCCTGCACCACCGCGGCGTCAAGCCCCTGGTGATCCACCGCCCGTCCAAAACCGCTGGGACCGACCAGGCTCGCGAGCAGCCGGCGGGCGTCCTCGGGCAGGGGTAGCTCCGCCGCGGCCTCCGTCAGTCGGGTGGGCACGAGCACGACCGAACGGGTCAGCGGTGTCCCGCCGCCCTCGGCGGCGCTCGCTTCTTCCCACAACATGGCCCCCAACTGCGCGCGCGCTCCAGTGCCGCCGACATCGCGGGCGTTAAACTCGACGTCTCCCCCGCGCAGCGCCCGGCGCAAGGCCTCGACACCGGTGGTCTCGACAGGCCCGCCGTCCACCACGGTGACCCACTCCCGGCCATCGTCATCCGACAGCCGTACGGCTCCCGTGGCACGGCGGGCCCACAACCTCGTGATTCGCGACAGATTGGCCAGGTCGAGGCTGCGCGCGACCAACTGCGCGTCCCGACTGACACCTCGACCGACTGCCAGTCCGCGGACCCGCTCCGCGAGGTCCAAGACCGAGAACGGGCGCACCAGGACGTGGCTGGCTTGGCTCTGCACGCAGGCGTCCCGGACGACCCTGTCGTCGGCCGAGACCATCGCGATCACCGACGCCCCCCGGCCGCCGGGAAGCTCCCGATAGTTGGCGAGGAGCCCCAGGGACTGAGGGGCGCGCGAGTCCACGCTCAGCAGCAAGAGGTCCGGGCCGAAGCGAGCGAGCATCGTCGATGCGAGCCGATGATCGTCCACGACGACGACATCGTGACCGTCGCCGCCGAGTACGGTCGCGAGGATCCGGGCGAAATTCGGATCTTCGTCGACGATGAGCAGTTTCACTTTGGTCGCACGCCCGGCCGAATTATAGGAACCTGAGGCAAACGGCAACCATGCCGGCAAACACCACCGCCGTCGCGCTGGCAGCGTGGCGTCGCTTTCACGACGAAGGACCCGCGTTTTGGGCTGACTTTGGCTCGGTGGGCACCATCGTGGGACAACTTTTGGGTGGGGACTGTCGCCACACCCCCCGGGCGTCTCCGGGTGGCGCGCCGGAAGCCGACAGTGCTGCCCCTTGGGCGACGGGGAGTGTCGGCTGGTTCGGGTACGAGGCCGGGGCCGGCTTCGAGCGCATGCCCGCACCGATCGGCCCCCGGCTCCTGCCCGACGCCTGGTGGGGTACCATCGGCGAGGTGGTGATCTTCGACGGCGCCGGCCGCCCGACCTTCGCTCGCGGTCGCCCGATTCCCGAGTCCGACGCGCTCCCCCCCTCCGAGCCGCGATCCGTGCTGACCATCCAGGAACCCGACGACGACGGGTTCCTCAGCGGCGTGCACGCCATCCTCGGCCACCTGCGTCGGGGGGACGTCTACCAGGTCAATCTCTCCCGCAGGGTCGTCGTCCGCGGCCGCCTCGACCCGCTCCGGACGTGGTTGCGCCTGCTCGGAGGCAACCGTGCTCGCCGCGCCGTGTTCATCGACACGGGGGCGGGTGCCGTGGTCAGCAACTCCCCTGAGCTGCTGTTGCGCGCCCGCGGCCGACGGGTGCTCTCGGTGCCCATCAAGGGGACCGCCTCCGGCGCCGACTCGCGCCGCGCCCTGCTGACGAGCCGCAAGGAAAAGGCCGAACTGACGATGATCGTCGACCTCGTCCGGAGCGACCTCGGCCGCGTCGCCGAGCCCGGGACGGTGCTCACCGGACCACGCCGGGTCGGACGCATCGGCCACCTCTGGCATGCCATGCGGAGGGTCGAGGCCACGCTCGCCCAGGGGAAGGACCCGTGGGACGCGTTCTCGGCGCTCTTTCCTCCCGGGAGTGTCACCGGAGCCCCCCGCGTGGCCGCCATGGAGATCATCCGGGCGCTGGAGCCGTGCCCCCGCGGGGTTTACTGCGGCACCGTGGGGTGGTTTGGCGAGCGCGCGGCGGATCTCAACGTCGCCATCCGCACCATCAGCTTTCTGGGCGACGAGGCCCACGTGCAGACCGGCTCCGGCATCGTCCTCGGGAGCGACCCCGTCCGCGAGCTCGCCGAGGCGCGGCTGAAGGCCGAACGGCTCCTGGCCGCGCTGTGATCAGGGGGCTGTACGGAATCGCCGACGCCGCGTTCGGCGACCCGCTGGCGCAGGCCACGCTCCTGGCCGAAGAGGGCGTCTCGCCCATCCAGTTGCGCTGCAAGGGCTGGCCCCGCGACGCCGTACGCCAGCTTGCGCTCGCATGCGGTGGGCTGGGCTCCACGATCATCGTCAACGACGACGCAGACCTCGCCGCGGAGCTCGGGCTGTGCGCCCACCTCGGCGATACCGACGGTCCGAGCCGCGGGCCTCATGGGCGCAGCACCCACACGCTCGCGCAAGTCGAAGTGGAGCGGGACGCGGTTTACATCGGCTTCGGACCCGTCTTTGCAACCAGGACCAAGCTGAGCGTCTGGACTCCGCGGGGGCTCGCGCACCTGACGGCAGCGGTTCGGGCGACGTCGGCACCGATCGTGGCGATTGGTGGGATCGACCAAGATAACCTTGATGGCGTCCGCGCCGCCGGCGCGGCGGGATGGGCGGCCGTCGGCGCCATCTGGACGGCCGCCGATCCGCGAGCGGTCATTCGGGCAATGCGACGCTGACGCCCAGCCGCGCCAGTCGCGCATGGAGGGTGTTGCGGGCAACGCCCAGGATTCCAGCCGCCGCTTTTCGATTGCCTTGGGTCCGCGCCAGGACCAGCCGATAGAGGGCGCGCTCGGTGGCGTCCACCACGAGGGCGTTGAGCGCGGTGCCCGAGTCGGCGTGCCAGTTCGACACCACCGCGGCGAGGCGGGCCGCGACCGTCTCTTCGAAACCCTCCAGATCCGTGCCCGGGGCCGGGGCCGCCGGGTCGAGTCGGGCGCGCAGGGTCGGCGGCAACGACGCCGCACGGACCAGCGGCCCGTCGACCTCCCCGAGCACGTCGTGAACGAATCGATCGAGCTCCCGCTCGTTGAGGGGCCAACTCCAGGCCTGCAGCAGCGAGAGCAGGCGCCGATCGAAGCGCCGACGCGGGGTGCCCAGGCGGCGGGCGTGAAGGTCCAGGAAGTGGTGGGTCAGCGGGACGATCGACCCCGGGCGCTCACGCAACGGCGCGAGGCTCAGAACCAGCGCACCCGGGATCTCGATGGACGTCCGCGCCGCGGCAATCACCCGCCAGCCGGCTCGCTCCGCTTCGCGCACCCGTTCCGCCAGATCCGGCACCAGGTGGGCCGACTCGAAGTAGGCCGTGCCCGCCTTCGGCTCGCTCCGAACCGTTTCGCCTGGCTCGAGGATCACGAAGGGGCCGGGGCCACCGGCGAGGTCGTGAATCAGCCGAGCGTGCTGTTCCTTTCCCGTTCCCCGCGCGCCCAGGACGATGACAGGACCCTCCGCCGCGGCAGCCAGCGAGACCAGCCGCTCGGCCGCGGCGCCCAGCCCGCTGTGGATGAGCCGCCCGTGCAGCTCATCGCGCGCACCCCGCGCCAGCCGGCGCACGAGCAGCGCATGCAACGCCGCAGGGCGGGAGGGGATGACCGGGATGCCCGGAAGGGGTTGATCAACCGCACGGAGCAGCGGCCGATGAGGCAACGAGGCGGCGAGATCGATGAGAAGAGCTGGGCGAAGTCCTGGAAGCTCAGGATCTACCACGAGCATTCCCACCCGCGGCTGGACGAGCCGGACCAAGAGGGACGGCCAGTCCGCCACCGTCGCGAGCGCCCACCGACCCGTGGCCAGACTGGGCAGCCAACGCTCCCGACAAGTTTCTCGGTCTGTGGCGAAGATCAGCACCGGACCAGTTATCCTGTTGCCCCCGCTTCCATGCCCCCCTCCCCTCCCCGGGCCCCCCCCCTCTGGGCCCTCCCAGCGCTGCTCGCGTTCGCGATCGCCCCCGCCGCGGCAAGCGACCGGCCGTTACTGACCCCTGCCGACGCCCTGGCGCCCGCGACGCCCGACGTGGATGCGCCCGCCCTCGAGCCGGACGAGCCCGAGGGCCTGCCGCAGGACGAACCTGACGAGGCCGGCGGCGAAACAACGCGCGAATCGTCCAAGGAGCTCGCGTCCGAGCGGTCCGCGGAGCTGGGCTACACCGGCGGACTCGCTGCCGACGCGCCCGTCGAGTTCTACTTGGACCCGCTGGGCGCCACCCAACTCGACCCGTTGCATCTCGAGCGGATCGACCCGTCAGAATTCGACATCCCGGTGGTGGTCAACGACGCCGTCAAGAAGTGGATGATGTACTTCCTCGGCAATGGCCGCAAGTATTTCGGACGCTATCTGATGCGCTCCACGCGTTGGCTGCCGATGATGCACGCCGAGATCGAGGCGCGGGGCATGCCAAGGGATCTCGTGTACCTGGCGATGATCGAGAGCGGCTTCACCACCAGCGCCACCAGCTACGCCTCGGCCGCCGGGCTCTGGCAGTTCATGCCGGCCACCGGGCGCCAGTACCATCTGAGGGTGGACTGGTGGGTCGACGACCGTCGCGACCCCACCAAGGCGACACACGCCGCGCTCGATTACCTGAGCTACCTGAACAAGCTCTTCGAAGGCGACTGGTGGCTGGCGTGGGCCAGCTACAACGGGGGCGAAGGTCGGGTGATGAAGGAGACCCGCCGCCACGGCACGACCGACTTCTGGACCCTGGTCAGTCGGGGCGCGCTGCACAGCGAAACCCAGAACTACGTTCCAAAGCTCATCGCGGCCGCCATCATCGGCAAACACCCGGACCGGTACGGTTTTGTCGGCGTGCCGTATCAGGAGGCCTTCGCCTACGAGGAAGCGACGATTCCTGGCGCCACCGGCCTCGACATCATCGCCCGCAGCGCCGGCGTCACCGAAGACGCGCTCCTGGACCTCAATCCTGGACTCCGCCGCTGGGCGCTGCCCCCCGACGTCGAATCGTGGGTGGTGCGGCTGCCACCTGGCACCGGCGAACGTTTCGCGGTCGAGTTTGCCAAGGTCCCCGCCGACGAGCGTGTCACGCTGGTCCGACACATCGTGAAACGCAAAGAAAGCCTAGGTAGTATCGCCAAGAAATATGGGGTGAGCGCCGACGACGTCGCTCGCCTGAATCACCTCAAGCCGAAGAGCAAGATCAAGATTGGCCAGGAGTTGCTGGTGCCCGCCAGACCGGGTGACAAGCCGGGGGCCAACGCCAACGCCGCGCCCACCAGCGAGGGTCCCCCCACCCCAAGCCCCGGACCTGTCCGCACCCACACGGTGCGCTCGGGCGACACTCTCTCAGGTATCGCGGCGAAATATGATGTCAGTGTGGCCCAGCTGCAGGCGCTCAACGATCTCCAGGGAGACACGATCCTATCTGGACAGAAACTCAAGGTTTCTACTCAGACAGCCACGAAGGGCGCCGAAGCCGTCCCCGAGGCGGACACGCCGCGCACCAAGCCGGCAACCGCCAAGTCCGTGACACACTCTGTGAGACGCGGCGATACACTAGGAAGTATCGCTGCCCGGTACGACTGCAGCGTCGCCCAGTTGAAGTCCTGGAACGGCATCAAGGGAACCACCATCTACCCCGGGCAGAAGCTTAGGATACGGCGCTGAGCATGCTCACGGTCGAAGCGGCCCTCGCCAGGATCTTGGCCGATGTACGCGCCTTGCCCGCCGAGTCCGTCCCCCTGGCAGACGCATACGATCGCGTGCTCGCAGCGCCCGTCGTCGCCCCATTGGACCTGCCGCCCTGGGACAACAGCGCGATGGACGGGTACGCGGTGCGGAGCAGCGACCTGCCCGGACGCCTCCGCGTGCTCGAGACCATTGCGGCGGGCGCGGTCGGGCGGTGCCGCGTCGAACCAGGCACGGCCTCGCGGATCATGACCGGGGCCCCGATGCCGGATGGTGCCGACGCGGTGGTGATGGTGGAGGACACGCGCACCGACGGCGACCGGGTGGTGATCGAACGCACGACCCGCATGGGTCAGCACGTCCGAAGACGCGGCAGCGACGTCGCGATGGGTGGACGGGTGCTCGAGACCGGCGCCCGGCTTTCCCCCGGCGCGGTGGGACTGCTTGCCAGCCTCGGTTTCTCGCACGCCCTCGTCGCGACCCGACCGCGTGTGGCCATCGTGTCCACCGGAGACGAAGTCGTCGCGCCCGGACGCCCTCTCGGGCCCGGACAGATCTACAGCAGCAACAACCACGCCCTGGTCGGGCTCGTCCATCAGGCCGGCGGACTGCCCATCGATTGCGGAAACTGCCCCGACGACCGCGACGCGCTGCGCGCGCGGTTCACCGAGGCCGCGGGCATTGCCGACGTGGTGGTCAGCACCGGCGGCGTGAGCGTGGGCGACTTCGACTACACCCGTGACGTACTGTCCCAGGTGGAGTTCTGGCGCGTCGCCATGAAGCCCGGAAAGCCGCTCGCCTACGGACAGATTGCCGGACGCCCCTTCTTTGGCCTGCCGGGCAACCCCGTCAGTTGCGTGGTCAACTTCCTCCAGTTCGTGCGGCCCGCACTTCGGATGATGATGGGCGATCCACGACCCTTCCTGCCCGTGGTGCAAGCGGAGCTGCGGCAACCGATCCGTCGGTCCACCGGCCGCGTCGAGTTGCTGCGCGTGGCGCTGCAGCGGGTCGACGGGCGGCTGTTCGCCACGGCCGCTGGCGGGCACCAGGGCAGCAGCAACGTGCTCGGCGTCGCCCACGCACACGGCCTTGCCCTGCTCGATGCCGAGGCCGCCGAGGTGGACGGGACGGTGCGCGTACAGATCATCGATCCGAGCTTCGATGATGGCGCGGATCCTGGCTATGGGTGGGGCGCCCTGCCCAGCCGGGACGGCCCATGCTGCCCGTAGAACGCCAGGCCCGCGCCGCGGACAGCCGCGTGGAGATGACCCAGCTCGTGCTTCCCGAACACACCAACGCGCTCGGCACGATCTTCGGCGGCCAGGTGGCCGCGTGGATCGACATCTGCGGGGCCATCGCGGCCCAGCGTTTCTGCCGCCGACAGGTCGTGACCGCGTCGATCGACGAGCTCATCTTCCTCCACCCCATCCAACGAGGCCACATCGCCATCTTTCGAGCGACCGTGAACGCGGCGTGGACGCGTTCGATGGAAGTGGGCGTCCGGGTTGAGGGAGAGGATCCGCTCACCGGGCACCGGACGCACACCTCGAGCGCCTACCTGACGTTCGTGGCCCTGGAAGCGGATGGCGAGAAGGCACGAGTGCCCACGCTCCTGGCCGAGGGTCGCGACGAGGTGCGCCGCGTGGCAGAGGCGAACGCCCGGCGTGCGCACCGCCTGCGTTACCGACGGTGACCCGCCCGATCGTCCTGGCTTCAGCCTCACCGCGGCGGCGCGAGCTGTTGGCTGGCATCGGGGTTGACTTCCTGGTTCGACCTGTGGAGTTCGACGAAGCCGTCCTCGACGCGGAGTCGCCGCGCCCCTACACCCGGCGCGTGGCCACCGGAAAGGCACGCGCGGCCGACCCCCGTGACCCCGGAGGGGGGGCCGACCTGGTGGTCCTGGCGGCGGACACCACCGTGGCGCTGGACGGGTGGATCCCGGGAAAGCCGGGCTCCCGCGAACGCGCCATCGCGATGCTGTCGCGACTGTCGGGACGGACCCATCAGGTGTTTACCGCGGTGGTGGTCCGGAAGCACCGACACCTCTGGAGCCGCCTCGTCACCACCGCCGTGCGCTTTCGCACCTTGAGCCGCGACGAGATCGAGGCCTACGCCGCCGGAGGCGAGTCGCTCGATCGGGCCGGCGGCTACGCGATTCAGGGCGGGGGGGGCGCCTTCGTCGACCGGATCGTCGGCAGCTACACCAACGTGGTGGGCCTGCCGCTCCGCGAGACCCTGGAGTTGCTCCAGGCCGCACGATAGGCGCGGCTGCATGACCATCGCCGACAACCTCGCGGCGATCCGCGCCGCGCTCCCCGCCACGGTGACGCTGGTCGCGGTGAGCAAGACGCGTCCCGCCAGCATCGTGGCCGAAGCGCTCGCCGCCGGGCAACTCGACTTCGGTGAGAACTACGCGCAGGAGCTGCGAGACAAGGCCGACCAGATCGGGCCGGGCCCGCGGTGGCACTTCATCGGCGGCCTGCAGCGAAACAAGGTCAAATACGTGGTCGGGCGCGCGATGCTCATCCACGATGTCGACACCATCGAGCTTGCGGAGGAGATCGGCAAACGCTCCGGCAACACTCCCACCGCGATCCTCGTCGGGGTCAACATGGGGGAGGCGCAGAAGTCCGGCGTGCCGGCGGCGCGCACCCTGGAGTTCGCCCGGGCGGTGCTCCGTGTTCCCGGCGTCTCGCTCCGGGGACTGATGACGATCCCCCCGGCCACGGAGGACCCGGCGGACGCGGCACCGTACTTTGCTGAGCTGGCAGCGCTCGCTGCGGCCGGTCGCGCCGACGGACTCCCCCTCCACGAGTTGTCCATGGGCATGAGCCACGATTGGAGAATCGCCGTTGCCCATGGCGCGACGCTGGTCCGGGTGGGCACGGCGATTTTTGGCTCCCGACGGCCGGTCAGCGAAACGTGAACACGAGCTGACTCCCGCGCCCTGTGTCGATTCGCACCCGCTGCGTCAACGTCCGGCCCGTCCGTAGCGACGTGAGCTTGACGGTGTGGTCGCCGACCTCGAGTTCGTAATCGTCGAGCTTGGTCACGTCCCCGCGCCCGCGACCGTCGATGCGGATGTGAGCGTCCTCATCGGTGTAGAGGTGAAGTCGACCCATCGGGGTCTCAGGGGTGCCGCTCACGCTCGCGGGCTGATCGGCGCGCACCGGCGGCCCAACCGGCGCCTCCACCACAGCGGCGGGTAGCGCGAGCGGCGGCGGCGGCAGGCTCGGGAGCGACGCCCCGTCGGCGCTTGGGACCACGGCGGGCTCGGGGCCTGCCGGCGACTCCAGCAGCAGCGGCGCGACGGGCGGAGGTGGCTCCGCGGTCACCGGGACCGCGCCCTGCACACGGGGGTGAACGCGGTACCAGACGTAGCCAGCGGCCGCGATCAGGAGCGCGAGGCCCACCGCGGCCCAGGCCGCCGCCGGGATCGGCCGATCCTCGCCGCCCGGACGCTGCGTCCGCGGCACGAACTTCGCGACAGGGAGCGCAAAGGGGTCGGGCCCATGACCGGCGACCGGCGGCGACGGCGACGCGGTCGCATCCAAGAAACGTTCCTCCGTGTCAGCGCTCCAATCAAGGCCCGTCCATGGCAAGCGCGACTCCCAGGCCTCGTCCACCACGGCGTTGGCGGGTTCAGACGGGCGAGAGGTCTCGGTGAACCCGGCGGCTCGAACTCCAGCGGGGGCCACGGTACGAGGCTGGCCGGTGAAAAGCCGGACCGGGCCGTGCTGCGACTCGTCATCGTCCGGAGACCCCGCCTCCGCCGGTGGAGGTGGGACCTCGAACGACGGCATCGAGATCAGAGGCGGGTTGGGCAGGTCGCTGCGGAGCGGTCGGCCGTCGACCAAAAGCGCGGTGGGCCGCGCAAACAACCGATTCTTGGGAGCTCCTCCGCCAGTAGACAAGCGTCAGTCCTGGTCCCAAAGCCGGTCGATCGACCCCGCACCCTTGGTGGAGAACGAACGAGCATCCGCCTCGCGGGAGGTGGCGACGGCCACCGTGAGACCGGTGGACGACATGGCGCTGGTGAACACCCCTCCCCGGATGAGGGCGTTGACGGACCGGCGGAGGGCACGCTGTTGATCGGCGTCCAGGCCGCGAAACAGGTTGTCCGCGCGGACGTGGTTGGGCTCGACGTACCCCTTTTCCAGAAGCAGCCCCATCAGCCCGCGCACCAGCGCCCGCGCCAGCGTTTCGTTCCCCTGGGGCGTCGGCGCCCCGTTCCACCACGTCTCCAAGCCGCCCGTGACCCGAACGCGTTCAACCGCGGCCGCATCCAACCTGAGGTCCGACGGCAGCGTCCCGTCGGCGACGAGCACCCGGATGATCTCGAAGGGGTGCAACTCCAGCCACTTGGCCACCTGCTCCACGCTCATCCGTTGAAACAACTCGAGACCAGCCATCAGCCCTCCTCATCCGCAAGCATCGTCGCCCGCACCCAGAGTCCGTACAGTTCGATACCCGCCGCCGACAGTTCGTCGGCTTCCTCGCGGAGCGCATCGATCTCCTCCAGGGCGCGCTCGTGGAGGTCTCCGGTGAGCGCGCAGTCGCCCAGCCAGACCTGAACCGCGAGACAACCGGCGAGCTCGGTGTATTGAATGGGGGCCGTCCCCGCACCCACCGCGGCAAGCAGTCGCGACACCGCGGCCACGACCCGGTAGGCGAAGAGCGAAGCCAGGTCCTCCTTTCGCTCTGCCCAGTCGCGACACACCGCGAATGGAACGGGGAGCACGGCCACCAGGGCCTCGGGGGTGCCCTCGATCGGGTCGACCGCGAACAGGACGCCCACCCCCACCGGTTCGAGCCCCAGGGGCGGCGGCCCGGCGTTGCTGGCCGCGATGACCGGCTCCAGTCGACGGCGCACGCGTTCGTGGTGGTCGAGAATCGCGCGACGGTAGCTCGCTGGCAGGGACCCAAGCTGCGCCTCGACCTCGACGAACTTTTCGTACTCGTCGAGCGCGGCGGCCACCTCAGGATCCTCGAGTTGTTTGGCGAGGGCGGCCTCACGCACCTGGATGGCGGCCTCGAGCGCCGCCGCGCGCGCTTCGATGACCGTGCGGTCGGTGCTGAGGCCCTCGCGGAGCGCCGCGCGCTCGCGGCGCTCCGCCTCCATCGCGACCTCGGACTGCCGTTCGCGAAGCTCGGCGCGTAACGTGGCCAGCGCCAGGAGCTGACGCTGCGCCTCCTCGATGGCGCGGCGGGCAGCGTCCTCGTCCTGGTCCACCTCCGCCATGGAGCCGGAGAATTCGTCATCGGCCCTGGACTTCCAGGTGGCGATTTCTTCGAGAACCGCGATCACCGCCGGATTATTGGCGTTTGCACTCATCCTTCTCCCCTACTCACAACTGGCCCAGAGGCCAAGGTTTTTTGCGATCGCGGCGTCCTGAGACGCGTACAGGACGTCCGCTAGGCGGATGTTGTCGAACTCTTCGTACACCCGAGCGTAGCCACTCCGGATGATCACGTCGTCGAACAGCACCACCGCGTCGGCCGCAGACGCGCTGGGCAGGGTACAGTCGCCGGACTTGCACCCGCTGAGGTCGAAGGTGGCGGCCTCCGCGGTCAGAAAGACGTACGCGAGCGCCCGGTCGTAGACATCGGCGCAGGTCCGGTCGAAGCTGAGGACCACTTGACGATTCAGGAGCGTATCGCGGGTGAAGTTCTCAGCCTCCACGCCATAACAATCCGCAACCTCACCGACGTCGTGGGCGATTTCAGGCGCGTCCACCCCCAGCATGCGGACCGTCAAGACGGTCACCTCGCCATTCCCCGCGGCCACTCCCCCGCCGTCGCCGGTGTCGTCGGCCACGGCCTGCGCGTCAAAGTCGAGGTCTGACGCGGTGACCACTTTCACCGTGTCCCCGTCGAGCGTCTCCACGACGTAGCCCAGCACGTCCGCAGCGCAGTGTGGACCCTCCACGATCGGAACCTCGTCGAGCGAACAGGCGGACAGCAACAGCAACATGACCCTGCGCCACCTCGACGCCCGGACAGGGTACCATGCGCACGACCCGCAGGCCCGTGTCGGACCCCTCTCCCATCTCCGTCGCATCGACGCTGCCGAACCTCGAGGCCCACGGTCTCGGAAAACGTTTCGACATCTACCACAATGACCGATCACGCTTCTTCGAGTTCCTGGGGAGCCGGAACCACCACCGCGAACATTGGGCCGTTCGCGGCCTCGATTTATCGGTTCTACCGGGACAGGCCCTCGGCGTCGTCGGCAGCAACGGGGCGGGAAAGAGCACGGTCCTGCGCCTGCTGGCCGGCATCACCGAACCCACCGAAGGGCACGTCACCGCGCGCGGTCGGGTCTCGGCCCTGCTCGACCTCGGCGTCGGCTTCCAGGACGCGTTCTCCGGCCGCGAGAACGTCGAGCTGAACTGTCAACTCCTTGGCCTGCGGCGCGAGCAGATTGAACAACGGATGCCGGAGATCATCCGGTTTGCTGAACTCGGCGAGTTCATCGACGACCCCATCCGCACCTACTCCACCGGAATGTCGCTTCGGCTGGGATTCTCGGTTGCCGTGCATGTCGACGCGGATGTGCTCGTCATCGATGAAGTGCTCGCCGTGGGCGACCAGTATTTCCAGCGGAAGTGCATACGCCGCATCGAGTCGCTCCTCGAGCGCGGCACCTCGCTCATCCTGGTCACCCACGACCTTCACGCGGTCAGGGCGCTGTGTCACGAGGTGGTCTGGCTCGAAGAGGGGCGAACGCGGGCGCGCGGGCCAGCACGGCACGTGGTGGACGCGTACATGGACCTGGAGCGGGTCCGGAGCGCTCGATCGCGTGGCGACGCCGTGGAGCCGGCACCGCTGGCGCCCCGGCAATCCTCCCGCGTGCTGGCGCAGCCGGCCGGGCCCGTGGTGGAGACCGACGCGGCCGTGCAGGCCGCCGTGCTTCACGCGGCCGCGTTCCCCGACGCCGCCGAGCTCTTCCGCGAGGCAGCGGGCGAGGCGCCGCGCGTCGCCGAGGGAGAGACCCTGCTGGTCAGCGGCACCGGCGAGGCGCGCATCCTCCGCGTCCAACTCCTCGACCAGGCCGGCGTCGAACACCAACAGTTCCAGACGGGCCAGGCGCTGGTCGTGGCGGTCAGCTTCCGGACGACCGAGCCCATCGAGGACCCGATCTTCGGGGTGGCGCTGTTTCGGAACGACGGCACCTATGTCTTTGGGCCCAACACCGGCTTCGACGAGGTGCTCAAGGGGCACTACCACGGCGTCTACACCGTCTTTTGCCACTACCCCGAGCTTCCGCTGCTGGCGGGCACCTACCGGGTGAGCGTCGCCATCTACGATCGTGGCCATGTGCGGCCGATGGCGTGGCACAACCAGCTGTACGAGTTCACGGTGGTCCAAGCGGTGGAGGACCACGGCCTGGTCCGACTCGTGCACCGATGGGGACTCCTGGCTCATCACCACGGAACGGGTGACCGTTGAGCGCGTCGGTGCTCGTCGTCGGCGACCGCGGCGACCACGGCTTTGCCGCGCTCCGTACCCGGCACTTCGCCGCGGCGGTGGGCGAGATGGCGGTGGTGGTCGATCATCGCGACGACGTGCTCGCGGTGGCAAGGTCCGTGCGCCCACGCGCCATGGTGACCGCGGGGAACCACGGCCCGACCCGCGCCGCGCTCCGCATTCTCGGCGAGGTAGATCCCGAGTTGCCGACGTGGATCGACGTCGCGGGCGATCCCTTCGCCGAGGCGCAAGCCGCGGCGGCTGAGCCCCGCGCGCGGGCGGCCACCGAAGCAACCGCGGTCTGGGCCCCGGCGTTGGCGCGTGGGGACGCCTTCTCCACCATCTGCAACGCAGGCCGCGACGCGCTTTTCGGCGCCCTTGGCGTCCTTGGGCGGCTGCCGCTCTGGGTCCCAGGGCTTGAACCGCTCCACGTGCTCCCGTGCGCCGCCGAGTTCGGTGATGCCCGCGGCGAACCACGGGGTCCCGGCCTACGACTGGCGCTGCTGGGCGGGTTCAACACCTGGTTCGACGACGAGACACTCTCCGCGGGGATCGAACTCGCGATGGCGCACGCGGCGGTCCACGTCGATGTGTTCGGGGGGACGATCGAAGGCCACCACGAGGCCGGCTTCGCCCGGTTTCGCGCCCGCGCGCTGGGCGGCCCCTGGCCGGCGCGCTTCACCTTTCATGGATGGGTGCCGCACGCGGAGCTGGCCGCCCGCACCGCCGGGAACCACCTGACCGTGTGCCTGGACCGGCCGGGCGCCGAAGCGCGACTCGGGGCACGCACGCGGGTGCTCTACGCGCTCCATCGCGGCCTCCGCGTGCTGGCGACGCCGGCCTCCCCCGTCGTCGCCGAAGCCGTTGCCGCCGGGCTGGTAGAGCCCCTCGTCGTCGCGAGCTGTCCCGGCACGGGTGCGGCTGCCGAGGCCCTCGCCGCCGCCCTGCTGAAGCCGAACGCGGCGCCCCCAGCGAAAGAGCGGGACGCCTGGCTGGCCGCGAGGTCCATCGTCGCCACGGCGGACGCCCTGAGGCGGTGGGCCTCCGCCCCCGTCCGGAGCGCCCCCGCCCCGGCCGCCGATGCGCTCCTGGCCCTCACCATCGAGCGCGACGGTCTGCGCGGTGAACTGGCGGCGCTCCGCAGCGCCCCGAGCTTCCGCCTCTTGAACCGAGTGAATCGGCTGGTACGCCTGTGACCGCGACCGCCTCAGCCCCGCACGCGGGCGTCCCCCACCCGACGGGTCACCCCCTGTGAATCGAGCCACTCCAAGAGCGGAATCGCGGTGCGTCGGCTCTGCCCGGTGAGGGTCTTGAAGCCCGCAGGCTCGAGCGTGGGGTGCTCTGCGAAGTGGCCCCTCACCAGCTCGGCGAGCCGCACCAGGACCGGACCGGAGTAGGTCCTCCCCGCGATGATCTCGATTTCGCCTCGGTCGCGGAGAAGGAACACCAGCGCGTCGTGGTCGGGGCGCGCGGCCGGCACCTCGGCGCCGTCGTACCCAGCCGCCTCGGCAGCCGCCAGCACCGACGCCGTCCACGCGGTCTGGTCCGCGTTCAGTCGCACCTGCCACTCCGGCAGCCGCACGCGGCCCCCGTCGAGCCGCACGCGGCCCGCGGCCGCTTCACCCTCCAGCAAGGTGAGGAAGGTGCGTTCGTCCAACGCCCGGAGCGCCCCGACCCAGGCGGCCTTCCGGTTGACCCCGGGGGCCAGGGGCTCGGCCGCGTGCCGATCGGAAAGCCCCTTGAGCAGGGCGTCGCGGAAGGCGGCGACGGCGCCATCTGCGTAGCGGCGCTCGCCCAGTCGGGTTCCCACGAGCGCGCCGCAGCGCGCGACACAGTGCGCCTCGGTCATTCCGGCGGTCCCCGCCCGTTCCAGGTAGACCACCCGATCACCGGCCGCCAGCCGATGAAGCTCCACCAGCGCCTCGGTGTGGCGACGCCTCCGGATGACCGTCGTCCAGGGGTCGAGGACCAGGCCCCCGCCGAGGGTCGCCGCCGGCGACGCCCTCCGCACCACGAACCGATCGCCTGGCAGGCAAGGCAGCGCCTCAGCCAGATGGAGCTGCGCCACGATGGACTGGCCCGGCTCGAGCCCCTCGGCCCCGATGGGGTACAGCCGGCCGCTCACCTCGCGCGTGCCGTGCAGGACCAGGACCCCGGGTTCTCCGAGGAGGAGCGGCGAGGTCTCCAGATGATGGTAGGTCACGTCGATCACGCGGCAGTCTTCGATGGCGCCGGCCGACGCCACCCAGATCCCCCGGCCCACGTCGTCGATCTCGAGGCCGGTGAGGTTGAGCGCCGCCCGCGAGCCCGCCGCCGCGTGGCTGACCGAGCGACCGTGCACCTGGATGCCGCGGACCCGCGCGCGATGGCCGCCGGGAAAGACGTCGACCTCGTTGCCGTCGTGCAATCGCCCGCCCCACACCGTTCCGGTGACGACGGTGCCAAAACCCCGGCGAACGAACGCCCGGTCCACCGGCATGCGGAACGGCCCGTCGCCGGCGCGCCCCGAGGTCGGCAGCGCGCCCAGCACCGCCCGCAGCGGCTCGAGGCCCCGCCCGGTCAGCGTGCTGGTGGCCACGATCGGGGCGTCGGGCCAGGGCGTGTCCGCCAGCAGCTCCCGCAGCTCGTCGGCGGCCAACCCGAGCAGCTCGTCATCGACGAGATCGGCCATGGTCTGGACGGCGATCAGGCGGGGCACGCCCAACAGGCGCAGGACGGCCAGATGCTCCCGCGTCTGCGGCATCACGCCCTCGACGGCGCTGACGCACAGCATCACCGCGTCCATCCCCGTCGCCCCCGAAACCATGGTGCGCACGAGCGTCTCGTGCCCGGGAACGTCCACCAGGCCGGCGACCCTGCCGTCCGGCAACACCAGTGGCACAAAGCCCAGGACGATGGTGATTCCTCGCGCCCGTTCCTCCGGGAGCCGGTCGAGATCGACGCCGGTGAGGGCCCGCACCAGCGAGGTCTTGCCGTGATCGACATGACCGGCGGTGCCAAGGACGAGGTCGGACATCCCCGCGCCGTATCCGACGCGCTACGTGGCTGGGGTGCGTGTCGCCTGCCCTGACTGTACCAATCCGCTCGAAGCCGGCCCCGGTGAAGAGGTCGTCTGCCCCGCGTGTTTCACCCGCTTCGAGGCCCCGGGCGCGGACCAGGTCCCGCGGCGTTTCGACGTCTTCCTGCCCGACGGGGCGGTGTTGCCACGCCAGAGCTTCTACGCCGTTCGTGAGGCGATCTACACCGGTAAGATCCCGATCACGTCGCACCTGCGTCCCGACGTTGGCAGCGACGACCTGATCCCAGTCTACGCCCTGCCCTGGTTCGCGCAGATCTTCGCGCTCCTGGCGATCGAGCCCCCGGCCCACTCCGGAACGCGGAGAATTGCGGGCTGGCAGGGCATCCGGAAGGGGGGTCCGACGGCGCGCCCTCCTTCGGCGCCGAGCGCCGAGCGAAGGGTCCGTGGCATGGTGTCGGCCGCGTCGGTGCCGGCACTTCTGGCGATCGGGGTCATCGCCTTCCTACTGGTGCTCGTCGGCGTCGCGGTGGTCATCGCGATCTGAGCCTCAGAACCCCAGAACCGTCCCAAGGCTGACCTCCGGGTACAGGCCGACATCGGCCAACCCGACCTGGATGAGATCAAACTTGTCGCCCGCGAGGTATCCGATCGCGCCATCAAGGTTGAAGCCGAAGTTGTCGCTGACCATGAAATCGCATCCACCGCGTACGCGACCGCCAAAAGCGAAGTCTCCGTTCGCGGTGTACACCACGGCGAGGAAGTCAGCGCCCACATAGGGCTGGATGGCCGAGGTCGGCACCTTGTACACCAGGCCGACGTCGATCGGCAGGATCGCGTTCCAATCCTGGATCTGCTCGGGCGTCACTCCGGCTGCCGCGGCGATCGCCGCACGTTCCTCTTCTTTGTAGTTCCGGTTGGTCGACGCGCCCTCCACCCCCGCGAGGATCACGAAACGCTTGGAGACGGGGATCGCGAGTTCGACTCCGTAGGTCACGAAATCCAGCGTGCCGTAGCGTGCCCAGCCCCCGCGCACGAGGATCCCGAACTTCGAGGTCGCGTCGTCGTCGATCCGAGGGCGCGGGGGCTCGTCGTCGTCCTCGACGCTGCTGACGCGCTTCCGGGGCGGCGGCGGCTCATCGGCCTCTTCCTCCTCCACCCGGGTCCGGGCGCCGAAGCGGGGGGTTTCTTCCTCTTCCTCGTCCGCGGCGGTCCTGCGGGCGGACGCGCGCGGCTCCTCCTCCTCTTCCTCTCGACTCTCGCGCGACGGCGCGGCGCGCGGGCGGTCGTCCTCCTCTTCGGCTTCCGGCTCGGCGGCGGTCTCCTCGTCCTCGTCTACAGGGTCCTCGGCCTCGTCCTCCTCGTCCACGCGCGCCCTCGACGTGGTCGTCTTGGCGGGACTCTTGGTCGGCTTGGGGGCGGTGGACGCGTAGCGTTCCGAAAACGACCGGGTATCCTTGGGCCCCTCTTCCTCGTCCGTCTCCTCCTCCTCGACGGTGGGCTTGACATTGGCCGAAGGGGCGTCCTCGCCGGAGACCTTGCCGCCCCCGCCGAAGGAGAAGTTCGCCAGCTCTTCCTCGAGCTCCTCCTCTTCCGACTTGCTTGGCTTCTTCTTTTTGGCCGCCGCGACTGCCCTCGCCTGCGCTTCTTCCTCCGCACGCGCCTCCGCCTCACGACGCGCCCGAGCCTCGGCTTCCGTCTTGGCCCTGGCCTTGGCTTCCGCTGCCACCCGGGCCGCTTCCTCAGACTCGGCCTTGGCCCTGGCCTTGGCCTCCGCGTCGGCCCTGGCTTCGGCGTCCCGCTTGGCCTTGGCTTCGATGGTGACTTTGGCCTTGGCGAGCGCGGCGGCCCGCTCGGCGGCGTCATCGGCGTCATCGGCGTCCTCGGCGTCCTCGGCGTCCTCGATCTTGCCCTTTTTCTTGGTCTCCGGCGTGAAGCGAGTCTTCCCCTTCAGATCGCCGTCCTCCATGTCAAATTCTTCTTCATCTTCGAAGATTTCAGCCTTGGCCAACTGTTCCTCCTCGACGGCCGCCGCTCCTCTCCCGGTGATCTCCTTGACCATGCGCGGCGCGGCCGAGGTCAGGGCCGATACCTCGGTCGTCAGGTCGTAGCTCTTCTTTCGCACGATCGCGTTCTTCTTCGCATCGTAGAGGACGAGGTTGACTTTCAGGCCGGAGCCCCCGGGCGCAATCGACCCGGTGATCACCGCGTCGGCGTCGTTTGCCTTGGCGATCCCACCCAGGCAACTGGTCGAACTGAGGCAGGAGATGTTGAGTGACGAGGGCGCCGCCACCTCGACCACCGTGTCGTAGAAGCCGGAGAAGTCCAGCTCCGACCCGAGGATACTGGTGAGGTTGTTCGTAACCTTTCCATCGACGCCGGCGGAGACCAGCGGCGCCACCACCGCCGTACCGCCAGCCCAGGCCAGCCCCGGAAGGCACAGGGCGAGCGCGAAGGAGAAGAACCGAACCGACTGACGCATCAGAACCTCGTGGACCAACCGACTATCTTGTCACGGGCAGCGAGCACTGTCGAGGCGCTGGCGGGATCGTGGTCGCGGAGCTATCGAGAGCGGCCGATGACGGAGTTGCCACGACGCTGGGTACTCGCGCGCGAGCGGGTGATCTTCGCCGCCCTGGGCGCCGGGTCGGTGGGAGGATTCGACGCGGTGCGGGCGGTGACCGGCGGGCGGCTCGACGTCGGCGCGGGCGGCGTGCTGCTGCTCATCACCTCGGGCGTGCTTTGCACCGCCGCCCTCGGCGCCCTGGTGGGGGTCGCGCTGGCCGTCGCACCGCCACGGCCGCTCGGACGGTCGCGGTGGGCCGCCTTCCTGCTCGGTGTCACCGTCATGGCGGCGGCCGAGTTGGCCATCGACATCTTCACCGACCCAGCTCCGTTCACCGAGGCGGGGCCGCTCCAGGGCAGCCTCCTGGCGTGGCTGGCGCTGAGCGGCGGGGTCAGCGCCGCCGCCCTCGGCATCTACCAGGCGGCTCGCGGTCTGAGGAACGTCGTGAGCGCGGTGATGCTGCTGGCGGTGTTGGGCGCGGCGTGGGCCTGGTCCGCCGGCTCGGCGATCCCTCCAACTGCGACCACGGCGCCGCCCGGCTCGCCGAACGTCCTCTTGGTGACCCTCGACACCGTGCGCGCCGACCGGATGGGCGCTTATGGAAACACCGCCATCGACACCCGCCATTTCGACCAACTCGCCGAGGAGGGGGTCCTCTTCGAGGCGGCCTCTGCGGTGGCCGCGGTGACCGGCCCGAGCCACGCGGCGATGCTGTCGGGGACGGGTCCCTGGGACAACGGCGTCCTCCTCAACGGGGTCCCGCTGCCGGGCGACACCCCGCTGCTTGCCGAGCGCCTGCACCGGGCGGGTTGGGCCACCGCGGCCTTCGTGAGCGCCTACGTGCTCGACAGCGACCTCGGCTTCTCACGCGGATTTTCGGTCTACGACGACGATTTCGGCCTGTTCCCCGGGGCCCGCGAGCTCTTCGTCTCCCGTGCGCTCGACATGGCCCACCGTCACCGCGACCCGGACTGGGTGTTGGAGCGGCGAGGCGGTCTGACGACGGATCGGGCGCTCGCGTGGCTCCAAACGCAGACGGGTCCCTGGTTTGCCTGGGTACATCTGTTCGACGCCCACGGACCCTACGCTCCACCCCCACCGTGGGACACGGCCTACTACGCCGGAGATCCGCGCGATCCCAGCCACACCTCCATGCGCGACGTCACCCACGTCGCCCGCTACCTGCTGCCCTCTCTCGTCGGGATCACCGACCTCAACTACGTCTTGAGCCAGTACGACGGCGAGGTCAGCTACGCCGACCGGCAACTGGGGCGCTTGATGGACGCCGTTCCGGCCAACACCATCGTCGTCGCCATCGGCGATCACGGCGAGTCTCTGGGAGAGCACGGGGTCTGGTTCAACCACGGGGACGACTTGTACGAGACGAGCTTGCGCGTGCCCTTCGCCATCCGTTGGCCCGGCAGACTGGCCCCACGCCTGATCCAGTCACCCGTCGAAGGCAGTGATCTCGCCCCCATCCTGCTTGGCCTGATGGGGCTGCCGACCGACGGCATGACCGGCCGCAACGTGCTGGTCGAACCGCGGGAGACGGCGGCCGCGCTGTGCTTCGACCGGGCCACCAACCTGGTCGAGCGCCAGGCGGGGCGCATCTCCCAGCCGCAGTGGCGCCTCGCCGGATTGCGGACCGGCGCCGCTCGCTGGGTGCAGCGCGAGTTCGACGCGCGCGGCGAAGGCTTCGATCTGAAGAACGATCCCCGCGGCACGACAGACGTCGCGGGGGCCTGGGAGGCTGATGCGGAGCGAATCGCGGAGGTCGACCGGCTCCGCGTGGAGAGCCAGCGACTGCTCCAAAGCGACAGCAGTCGCTCCGCCACCCCTCTGAGCAACGAAGAGCGGGCGCGCCTGGAAGCCCTCGGGTACCTGGAGCCATGACGTGGTGATCCCGGAATCACCGATGAAGGACGGGTATCGCCGGCTGGTGTGGGGGCCGTGGCGCCAGGTGTTGGAGGCTGCGCCGCCGGGCTGGGACTACCGCCTGACCCGACGACTCGGACGTGTCGCCGGCAGGGTGTCGCGCACCAAGAAGGCCGCGGTCGTGGCGAACCTGCGCCGGGCGTTCCCCCTTCGCAACGACCTGGACGCCATCGCCCTGGAGGCGTTCGGCTCACACTTCTGCAACCAGTACGCATCCTTCGCCTTCGGCCGACTGAGTGCAGGCAACTGGCAGCATTGGCTGCGCATCGAGGGCGTGGAGCACCTGGACCGAGCCGAACGTGATGGCAAGGGCGTCGTGCTCATGCACCCGCACATGGGCCCGGCACAACTGCCCCTGGCGGTGCTCGGCGCGCTGGGACGGCAGGTCGGGCAGGTGGGCGGCGGGGTCACCGACATGGAGCGGTCGGCGACGGGACGCTGGGCGGCGGCCCGGCGATCCTGCCTCGAGGCGCGCATGAAGGTGACCCTTCACGACGGGGGGGCCTTCCTTCGGGGGCTTCTGCGCACGCTGGAAGCCGGATCCGTACTACTGACCGCTTGCGATGGAACCGGCGGAGGTCGGGAGTTGGGGAGGCGGCTCGACCGCCGCGTGCTGGGGCAGACGATGGGGGTGCCGGTCACGCCGTTCTGGCTGGCGCACCGCACCGGCGCTCGCATCCACACGCTCTACACGGCCCGCGACCCCCTGGACCCCCGGCGCCACGCCAGTTTCATCGGCGCCGAGGTGCCGGTCGACCGGAGCGGCGCCCTGGCGGCCGCCTTGGAGGCCGGGGCCGATTTCACCGCCGCGTGGTTGAGCCTGATCCTCACGCGCCACCCCGAGGCCTGGCTCTTCTGGGACGAGTTCCAGCCCGGGGGACTCATCCGATGAACGCGCGCGCCGGACCACGACTCTTCTCGCTCGGAGCCGCCATCGCCGTCGTCGCTGCGGTCGCGGTCGCGGCGGTCGACGCCGCCCATCCGATGTTCAACGACATGCCGTGGGTCGCGATGGGCTTCGCGATCCCCGCCGCAGCCGGCGTCAGCCTGCGCCTCGGCGCGCGCTGGGCCGCCGTCGCCTACATCGGCGCGACCGCCGCGTGGTTGGGGTCCGCGGGCGACCGC
The DNA here is from genome assembly GCA_009692585.1 of Myxococcales bacterium. The sequence goes on along the minus strand of SHYX01000002.1, from coordinate 154,579 downwards.
CTCGGCGCGCTGCCGACGCGCATGCTCGTCTTCGGTGTCGACGGGGCCACCTGGCAGGTGATCGATCGCGAGCCGCTGCCGAACTTCCACCGCCTCCTGGCGGAGGGGACGCGCGCCAACCTGATCTCCATGGAGCCGATGTTCTCGCCGCTGTTGTGGACCACCATCGCCAGCGGCCGTCCCGTCGGCGACCACGGCGTGCGCGGCTTCCGCGTGCAGAGCACGGACTGCCGCGTCGCGCGCTGGTGGGACATCGCGGAGCACAACGGCGACGCGGTCGGGCTCTACAAGTGGCTCGTCGACTACCCCCCCCGCCGCTTCGCGCACGGTGGCTTCTGGGTCCCGGGCTGGCTCGCCCCCGCCCCCGAGACCTGGCCGGCTCGGCTGGCCGTCGTCAAGGAGGTGGAGTTGGGGAACCGCCAGCGCCGAAAGACGGTGGGGGCGCGAGGAGCGAGTTGGGAGCGGGTCCGACGATTGGTGAACGTGGGGGTGCGCCTCAGCACCTTCGTCGACGCCGCGCGCTGGACCCTGCGAGACCGGCTCGGCAACCCCGACGAGGCCGCGCGCAACGTGAGCCTCCAGTTGCTCCGGGGGGACATCGACCGCGACGTGTTCATCGAGCAGCTGTACGTCGAGCGTCCATCCGTCGCGAGCCTGAACTACTACGCCATCGATGGCCTCAGCCACCTCTACTGGGAGCGCTACGAGGCCGGCGGCACCGAACTGAGCGCCGCCTATCGCCAGGCCGACGCGCTGCTCGGCGAGCTGGCGGAACGAGCGGGACCCAGCGGTCGGATCCTCGTCGTGAGCGACCATGGCTTTGCCGCCATGGACTCCGCCGGAACCGCCGGCCAGTTCTTGCCCCAGACGGAGCGGCTCCGGGCGCGCATCTCGGCCGCGGTGGCCCCGGTGGACGTCACCAGGCTCGGCCACAAGCTGGTCGTCGGGGTCGGCTCGCCAGAAGGCGCGGCGACCGTACGCACATGGCTCACGTCGCTGGTGGACCGGGGCGGCTTGCCCTTCTACGAGGTCGCGGCCTTCCCGGACGACGACGGCAGCCTCGCCCTCACCCTCACCGACGAGTCGTTCTCGGCCGAGCGGTTGGCCAGCGAAACCGTGGGCGGCGAGCCGATCGCACAGTACGTCACCATGACCGCGGCGTACACCGGGATGCACGAGAGGCACGGCATCTTCCTCGCCCTCGGCGGCGATGTGCCCAGAGGGATCGATGCGGGCGACATTCCGCTGCTCGACGCCGCGCCGACGATCCTGGCCGGTGCCGGGCTTCCCGCGGCGATGGACATGCCCGGCCGGGCCCAGGTGTGGCCCGAGTCTCCGCGCGTCGCGAGCTGGGACTGGTTGCTGCCGACATTGAGCTTCGCCTCGGGGGCCTCGGGAATCGACGAGGCGATGCTGAAGGAGTTGGGATACATCGACGACGGATCAAAGCCTTGAAGCTACTCTTTGTCGCAAGACGGTACCCGCCCGACGTGCGCAGCGGCACCGAGACCGTTTTCGAGAACCTGGTGGCCGAGGCCCGGCGCGCCGGACACGACGTGCACCTGGTGTGCGGCTTCCGCCACGACCGGACCGGCGTTCCCGCCGACGCGACGGCCGTGGACCTTCGCGGACGCACCGCCTCGGCGTGGGCGCGGATGGCACTCGCCGCCATCTCGACCGCGAGGCGCGTCCGCCCCGAGGTCGTCGTCAGCAACTCGATCGAGGTGGTGGTGCCGGGGGTGCCGACGGTCACCATCGTGCACGACCTGAACTTCGGGGGGACCGTCGGCGGCACCGCGGCCGCGGCGAGACGTACGTTTTATCGGGCCCAGTCCTCCGCACTGGCGCGCGTCGTGGCGGTGTCCGAGACCACCCGTTCGGCGCTCCTCCGAATCGGGGTGCCCCCGGAAAAGGTGGTGACCATCCCCAATGGCGTGGCGCTCGACCACTTCCGCCCGGCACCACGCGCCCCGGACGCCGAGCTCCGCTTCGTGCACGTCAGCCGCATCATGCCGGGCAAGGGCCAGCATTGTGCGCTGGACGCACTGGCCCGGATGCGACCGGACCAACGGACTCACCTCCGGTTGGACATCGTCGGCACCATCGTCGACCAGCGCTACGCCGACCAGCTCCGCCTGCAAGCCTGGCAACTGCCGGTCGGCTTCCACTTCGACGTGCCCGACGTCCTGCCCTGGTACCAGTCGGCCGACGTCGCGTTGTTTCCAACCCGCATGCCCGAGGGCTTCGGGTACGGCGCCGTCGAAGCGATGGCGGTGGGGCTACCGGTCGTCAACTTCGACGATGACGCGGTGCGGGAATCGACGGGGGGGCACACCTTCGCGGTCCCCCGGGACGACATCGTGGGGCTCAGAGACGCGATGCTCCGGCTGGCCAACGACCCCGCGGAGCGTGCGCGGCGCGGGGCCCAGGGGCGAGAATGGGTGAGCCGGTACCGATGGAACGCCACCTGGATGGCGTACGAGCGGCTCCTGCTCACCCTCGCCCGGTGAGGCTCAGCCGGCACCGCGCCCTCGGTCGAAGGGCGGCGACGGACGGCTTCGAGGCAGATGGAACACCCATCCCCGCGCGATCGGCGTCAGAAGCCCATCTCCTCCGGTCGCCGGTAGCCCCAAACCCGCTGCAGGAGCTTCAACTCCACGGGCGAGCGGTCCAGACCGAGTCGCCAACGTGGCCGAGCAAAGACCGACAACATCCGCCTCTGCCACGATCCGAGGTTGCGGTCGGTCCGGCTGGGGAAACGAGCGTTGAGCACCGCCTCGAAGTCGTAGATCCGCTCGCGGAGGGCGCGCGTCATCCAGGGCGTGCTCTCGGTGCGGCGGTGATCGAAATCGGACCACGGTGGCGCGAGCCAAGCGTCGAGCGTCTCCGGGAAGGCCATGCCGAGTCGCTTCGCCTCGTCCCACTGGCCGGGCAACGGCACCGGCGTGTAGAGGTACAGGATGATCTCACACGCCGGGTTGTCCTTCTTGAGGGCCCGAATCAGCTCGAGGCTCATGTTCACGTCGCGTTCGGGGTCGGCGGCATTGCCGAGCACGAAGCTGAACTCCGGGATGACGCCATGGCGCAGGGCGAGCCGATTGAGCGCGCGCGTGTCCGCCGTCTGCAGCCCACCCTTGTCCATGCGGGCGAGCGCCTCGTCGTCACCGCTTTCGGCGCCGAAGAAGACCATCGCCAGTCCAGACGCCGACATAGCCTCCCAGGTGGCGCCGGAAAAGCCGAGCATCGTGTCCACGCGCCCTTCTCCCCAGTACCGAATCCCCATGCTGCGGAGTCCGTCGGCGACGTCACGGCAGCGCCGTTCCCAGGCGAAGAAGTTGTTGTCATGGAATTCGATTGCGTCCGCCCCGTAGCGGGAGACCAGGGTTTGCACCTCACCGACGATGTGCGTGGCCGAGTCCGGGAGCCACCGGCCCGCGTACAGGTTGACCACCGCACAGAAGTTGCACAGGAAGGGACAACCCACGCTCGTATGGAGGTTGAATGTTCGCTCACCGAGGAAGGTGCTCGCCGCGTAGCGCTCCATGGGCACCGAGTGAAACGGGGTGGCTCCGTACCGCTCGCTGGGGACGATGGCCCGCGCATCGCCACGAACCAGCCGCGCGCCACTCCACATCGCCGTTCCGGCAACAAGGCGGTCCGCGTCCTGCTCGAGCGCCCCAAGCAACTCCCCGATCGTCCCCTCCCCCTGCCCGATGACCACCACATCGACGCCAGCGTCCCGCGCGGCCGCCTCGGGGTGGACGGACGGGAAGTACCCGCCCCACACCACGACGAGTTCGGGGTTGCGCGCCTTGAGCTCTCGACATAGAGGTGTCGCGACGCGTAATTGCGGCCCAGGCATGACCGTCACCAACAACACCACTTTTCCCTCGGCGCAGGCTGCACGGAGCGCGTGGACCGCGTCGGGATCCACGTTACCGTCGATGATCTGCACCGGAAGGTGGGGCGGAATCCCGCGAGACAGGTGCAGCACCGAGAGGGGCAGGCGCCGGTGCGAGCGCTGCGCTCGCGGGTTGAAGCACACCACCCTCACGAGCGGACCGCATGGACCAGCGTATGATCGCCGAGGTGGCGCAGTCCCGGCAGACTGGCGACGCGGACCTCCGCGGCCGAACGCCAACCCAGCCTGCCGCCCAGGTCAGGGGGCGGATCCAGGAGTCCGACGGCTTCGACCCGGCGAACGCGGACCGAGCGGCCCAGCGCCGCCACCACCTCGGCCACCGACCACCAGGTCAGCTCGACCTGCACGCCGGCGACGGTGGCCTGCCGCCGCCCGCGACGTGGCCTGAGCCCCCGCCGCACACGGGCCAGACTGTCAGCCGGGCAGTGGCGCGACATCCAGACCAGGAAGATATGCCCGCCGGGGCCGAGCAGGCCACCGACGGCGGCACTCAGCGGCGCGAGCGACCCCAGGCAGTTGAGCACGCCGAAGTTGCAGACGACGGCATCGTAGCCGCCGCCGAGGGCGGAAGGCGCCTCCGCCAAGGGCGCCACCAGCGCCGGGACCCCGCGGGCGCGGGCCCGGGCGACCATTTCGCCGGAGCCATCGAGCGCCATCACCCGGTAGCCCCCCGCCACGAGCAGCCGCGCGTCGGTACCGATGCCGCAGCCCAGATCGGCCACGCGGGCGCCGAAAGGCACCGCAGCGAGCACCCGAGCCAGCACCCGGCCTCGCCAGAACTGGACCAGCGGGCTAACGTCCCAACGCTCCGCGTACCCTCCGGCCTCACGGTCAAAGGCTCGCAAGATCGTGGAGTCGGTCACTCCCCTCGTTGACATGAATCTTGCACGAAGTACCTTAGCGCGCCTCGCTGCGGAGCCCAAGTATGCACAAGCTGTCTCTTGTCCTCGGACTGTCTCTCACCGCCGCCATCGTGGCAGTGTCTACCGCTGCCAACCCCGCATATGCGCAGCCCGCCGCCGTCTTTGAGGGTACGGGCCTGCTTGAGATGATCCCCGCATCGGCCATCGTCGGCGACGGGTCCACTCAAGCCGACCTCTACGTCATGGCCCTCGACGCCAACGGCGTCCCGATCGCAGGCCTCGCCCTCAAGCCGTCGGTCAGCTCCGGCGCGGTCGGCGCCCTCACCGATGCCGGTGGCGGACTCTATCGGCTGGCCTACACCCCCCCCAAGGTAGAGGCGCGCGCCACCATCACGCTGAGCCTCAAGGGCAAGATCGGGAAAGAGACCGCCCAGAAGAACTGGAACTTCAGCGTCGCCCCGCCCCGTAGTCAGCGCCTCAGCGCGGCAGCGAACCCGGCGCGGATGACCCTCGGTCAGGATCGCACGGCCACCCTGTCGTTCAACCTCGCCGGCGGCGACCGGCAGGCCCTCGCCGGCGTCGACCTGATCATCAGCGCGAACACCGGCACGGTGGAAAACGTCACCAATCTGGGTGGGGGCCAGTTCAGCGCGCTCTACACCGCGCCCGCCAGCAACTTTCCGCAGGTTGCCCTCATCACCGTCGCCGACAAGCGCGACGCGTCCTTGACCTACGGGGCGCTCGCGATCCCCCTGTGGAGCAAGATTGACTTTCCCGTCACCGTGGCGCCCGGGGCCCGCGCGATCATCAACATCGGCGACCAGCAATTCGGGCCGATCCAGGCCGACGCCCAGGGGCGGGCCCGGGTGCCGATCCTCGTGGCGCCGGGGGCCTCAGCGGCCGAGAAGATCTCCATCGGAATCGACGGCAAGAGCGTCGCCGAGCCGATGGACCTCAAGCCGCCCGAAGGCAAGCGGATCAGCTTCGTGCCGACCGCCGTGGCGCTCCCCGGCGACGCGCGCGTCCAGGTGCCCGTGCACGCGATGGTCGTGACCCGGGACGGCAAGCCGGACGCGTCCGCCGCCGTGGTGTTCAGCACCACCGGAGGCACGATCGGTCCGGCCAAGCATGAGGGCAACGGCATCTACACTGCCATCTTCTCGCCCCCGACCACCGCCAGCGCCACGCAGGTGACGCTCACCAGCGCGCTCGCGGACAGGCCGGAGTTCCAGAACGCCAGCGTCACCCTGAGCCTCGTGAGCGTGCGCCCGGCGAAGGTCGACCTCACCGCGGAGCCGACCAGGTTGCCGGCAAGCGCCGAGGGCTTCAAGCTGTTCGCGAAGGTCACCGGCCCCGATGGCGTCGGGCTCGGCGCGCGCACGATCACCATCGGCGCCAGCGGTGCCCGCATCAAGGGCGAGGTCAAGGACCTCCGCAACGGCGACTATCAGGCCCTGTTCACCACCACCGGCAACGGACCCGTCGAGGTGACCGCCAGCGTGGCGGCGCCGATCACCGGCAACCCGCTGGCGCGGCTGCTCATCGTCCCCGCGCGCACGCGCGTCGCCAACGACGGCATGTCCGCGGCGCCGGTGACGATCGTGTCGGTCGACGAATACGGGTACCCCGTGCCCAACGTGCCGCTGGCCGTCAAGCTGACCAATGGCGATGGCACGATGCCCCAGCAGGCCACCACCAATGGCGAAGGCCTCGCCCAGGTGTTCTACACCGCCGGGCGCAAGGCAGGGCTGGTCACCTTCGAGGTGTCGGCCGGCGATCTACTCTCTGCTGCCGCGCTCGTGCAGGTTCCCGAATCCCTGACACTGCCGACGCTGCCCATCGCCGGCGCCAAGGCCGATGCCCGCCTGGTCGCAGAATGGGACAAGGCCCTGAGCGAGGTCCGCATCGAGCGTGAAGGTTCCACCGCGGCGGTGATGGCCCCGGCCGTGGTGACGGCGGGGGGCGCAATCCGTCCCAGCCGCGTGGCGATGGTTTCGGACCCGGCCAGCCTCTCACCCGGCGGTACCGTCAAGCTCCGCGTCACCGTGAGCGACGATCAGGGACGCGGCGTGGCCGGCCAGACGCTGGACTTCATGGTCAATGCCGGGACGGTCGGCCCCGTGACCGACCTGGGAGGCGGCTCCTATGAGGCCAGTCTCTCTGTTCCCGTCGGCGCTGCCGGCGACGTCAAGGTCTCGGTCGCCACCAGCGATGGGACGACGTCCAGCTTCATGCGCGTACCGGTCGGGGGCGCCGCCGCGGCGTGGTCCAGCGGCACACCCTACACCACGACCACCGCGGTTGATCCCTACGCGGCGAAGCCCCCGCCCCCGCCCCCGCCCCCGCCCCCGCCCCCGGTCGTCGTCGCTCCGCCGCCGCCCGTGGCGACCGCCACCACCACCACGGTGACGCCGAGGTCCGGAGCGCCCTTCCTGCGCATCCGTGCGGGCTTCGAAGGTGCGCTCTACGACTACGACCAGAAGCCGCTCACCAAGGCCACGGTGCTGTTCCCCAACGAGCTGAAGTTGTCGTCGCCGGCCTACGGGGCGCATCTTCAGGGTCGGGTGTTCCTGCCGATGTTCCGGTACGTGGGCGCCGAGGCGGATTTCAGCGCCGTCTCCTACAGCCTCGACCCCAAGCCGCTCTGCGTGGCGCTCGACAACCAATGTAGCCAGGAGGGCTTGGTCAGCGACACCGTCCTGTCCACGCGCGTCGTCGGGATCGGCCGGTACGTCACCTCCGGGCCCAACCAGTTCGGCGTCGGTGCGCGCGTCGGCTGGGGCATCAGCGATGTCCAGACCTTCTCGATCAAGGGTGGCCAGGAAATCCAGCTCGACCAGCTCAACATCAACTCGCTGATCCTGGGCGGCGAGCTGTCGGTGGACGTCTCCGACAAGCTGTTCGCGGTGGTGTCGTACAGTCATCACCTCGCGGGTGGCAGCCAGCCCTGGAATCATGACGTGGACGCCGAGGTCGGGTACGCGTTCCTTCCGTGGCTGTACGCCAGCGTCGGCTACGACGGCGCCTTCCGCACCATCGGCATCGAGAACAACGCCGGGGCGACGGTCGGGGAGCTCACCGACAGCACCAACGGCGGCGTCCTCTCGGTCGGCTTCCAGCTCTAAGCGGCCCGTCACCCGGGCGATTCAGGGCGCCTCGGTCACCGACCAGCGGCCAGCCGCCGCCCAGCGCTCCGCTTCGGTGCGGGCGGCCTGGTGGGTGTCTACGTCGGTGGAATACCGGGTGAACGCCGCAGGCAGTCGCGGCCCGGTGAGCGAGACACGCCAGCGTGGGGCCCCGCGGGACAGGTGCTCGGTGATGGTCACCGCCCCGACCTCGCCCGGACGGACGCTGGCGCGACGGGCCACCATGACGCCTTCGCGCACGTGCAGAAGTCCAGCCTCGTCCAGCCATACTCCCCCCGAAAGCTCGACGACCACCACGAAGCCCGCCACCATCGCACCGCCCACCCAACCCGCCGCGCCCCTGAGGTGGCCGAGCGCCAACTCGCGAGTGGCGACGGAGGATATTCCCACGCCCACCGCGAGCAGCGGTACCGCCCCCAGCCAGGCTGGGCCCCGAGCGAACGAGGACGCGAGAAGCGTGCCGGTCTCGATCTCCCACAACTGCCCAGCGCGCATCTCCAACAGCCCGCCCCAGACGAGGCACAACGCGGCGCCGACGCGCACCGAGCGTGCGGCCCCGGCCCCGACCAGCCGTCCGCCGTCGCGGGCAACGGTCCGGCGTGCGACTTCGGCGAACAACCACAGCAGGATCGCCGCCACACACAGGCTCACTCCAGGACCGAAATCAGACATGACGCCCGGAGTGTACCAGAGCACCGACGCGCGGCGGCTCCTAAGGCGAAACCGCCCCGCGCTGCAGCCACCCCTCTTGCACCGGCCGACAGCCGTCGCAGCGCACCTTCACGCGATCGGCACCCTCCATCAAAACCGTGACCGCAATGCCGTCACCTACCACCTGAAGCGGAGCGCCGTCGTCGCCGACCAGGGTCAGCGGCTTGCCCACCGTGCGGGCCGACCGGGGGCGAATGTCCTCGGCGACAGGCGGCGATACGGCCTGGTCGTCAGCAGGCGCCGGCGGTCCGGCTTCTTCCGGAGCGTCCCCGTCAACCCTCGCGGGACGCTCGATCGCCGCGGCCGTGCCCGCCAGAACGTCGCTGGCCTCGACCTGGGCGGGCGGCGGCGGGGCGTAGGCATCGGGCTGCCAGCACCCAAGGAGGAAGAGGACCATGGCCAGAACCGTAGCGCAGCGGGCAGCGCTCGGCGATAAGCCGGCGAATGCTTGCTCCCGGAGCCCGAATCGCGGTGGTCTCTCCCTCAGGGATCTCCGATCCCGGGCGCCTGGACCAGGGGCTGGAGCTGGTGCGCTCGTGGGGCTACGTCCCGACCCTGCTGGGAGCCGCCCACGACCGGCATCGTTACCTCGCCGGGACCGATGCGGCGCGGCTCTCGGACTTGTTGGAGGCGTTCTCCGGACGATGGGATGCGGTGTGGATGGCCCGCGGAGGCTATGGCCTGTCGCGACTGCTACCGCTCCTGAAGGTCAAGCGCCTCGCGCCGGTTCCCTTCATCGGCTTCTCCGACGGAACCGCGTTGCTCAATCCGTTGGCGCGGAAAGGCCGCCCGGCCGTCCACGCCCCGGTGCTCCACGCGCTCGCCGCCCACAACGACGAGGCGTCGCAAACCCATTTGCGCGTACTGCTGGCGTCGGGCGGCGAGTCCCTCTTCGTCGGGCGGCCGCTCGTGGAAGGCCGGGCCGACGGGCGGATGTGCGGAGGCAACCTCTGCGTGATCGCGGCGGCCTGCGGCACCCGGCACCAACTCGATGCCAGGGGGGCGATCGTGATGCTGGAAGACGTGGGCGAGGCCCCCTACCGGCTCGATCGCCTGCTGGTCCAATGTCGCGATAGTGGTGCATTTGACGGGGCGCTCGGCTTCGTTCTGGGCGAGTTCCTGGAGGCGCACCTCCCGGCTGGTGCGGAGTGGACGGTGGCGGACGTGGTGCGCGACGTGCTCGGCCCCGCCGGGGTCCCGATTCTGGAGGGCCTGCCGTTCGGGCACGGACGCACCAATCTGGCGCTCCCACTCGGCGGACGGGCGCGCATCAGCGGCGAGCGGCTCCGGGTCGACGCGGTGCGAGCCTGACCTCGGACCTGGACCGCCTGCTGGAGGATGCGACCGGAGTGGTTGCGCCCTCGCTGTCCGCCTGCGTGATGGTCGACGGCAAGGTGGCCTACGCGAGAACCCCGGAGCGGGTGTACGACCTCGCCTCGTTGACCAAGGTGTTGTGCACCACCGAGCTGGCGCTCCGCCTGGTCCAGGCTGGCCGGCTGCCTCTGGACGGTCCACATCGGTTGTGGCAGCCCGGCATCACCACGCGGCTGTTGCTGCAACACTGCGCCGGCGCGTTGTGGTGGAAAGAGCTCTGGCGGGCAGGCACCGGCGAGGACATCGTTCGCGCCGCCCTTTCGGAGCCTCTGGTCTCCGCGCCGGGGACCGCCCATGCCTACACCGACCTCGGATTTCTGTCGCTCGGCGCAGCCATCGAGGCCGAAGCCGGCGCGCCGCTCGAGCACGCGTTTCGCCAGCTGGCGCCCGATGCGGCGCGGCGGCTCAGCTGGGGTCACCCGGACGCCGTGGCGACCGAGGGTGGACTGCAGGGCGTGGTCCACGACGACAACGCCCGCGCCATGGGCGGTGTGGCCGCGCACGCCGGACTCTTCGGCGACGCCGCTTCGGTGGCGGCCGTGGCCTGGCGTTGGTTGGCGGGAGAGGTGCCCCTCGCCTCCCGCGCCTTCACCGAACGCGGGCTCGGCAGCCACGCCCTCGGCTGGGACACGCCCTCGGGCAGCGAATCCAGCGCCGGCCCGGCCCCGCCGGCCGACGCGGTCGGCCACACCGGCTTCACCGGGACGAGCCTGTGGGTGTCGGCCGAGCGCAGAATCGTCGCGGTCCTGCTCACCAATCGGGTCGCGTTCGGGCGCGATCCCGCGCGCATCCGCGCGCTGCGGCACGCGTGGCACCAGGCCGCGTGGCTGGCGGCGCCCTAGCCGCTTAAGCCCGCGCGATGCCGCAGGACCCCTCATCCCCACGCTGGTTCGAGCAGTCGCCAGCGCCGCTGCAGACCGAACCTCGGTCGCAGCCCGCGAAGAAAGACCTGTGGGCGCGCTGTCCGGGGTGCGACCAGATTCTCTTCCGGGCCGCTCTGGCCGACGTCATGGGCGTCTGCCCGCACTGCGGCCACCATCACCGGTGGGACAGTCTGGCCCGGCTCCACGCCCTTTGCGACGAGGGCAGCTTCGTCCGCCACGACCGATACGTCGCGCCGGTCGACGCGCTGGGTTTCTCGGACGGCCAGTCCTACGCGGCGCGCCTGGGCGCCACCCAACGGAACCTCGGCGAGCTGGATGCCTACGTGGCCGGCTCCGCCGCGATTCACGGAGTTGAGGTGGAGATCGGCACCTTCAACTTCCGCTTCATGGGCGGCAGTATGGGCTCGGTGGTGGGCGAACTGGTCACCAGGCAGTTTGAGCGGGCGACGCTGCTCCGCCGTCCAGCCATCGTCATTTCGGCGTCCGGCGGAGCGCGGATGCAGGAAGGGCTCCTGTCGCTGATGCAGATGGCAAGGACGTGCGCGGCGCTCTCCCGCCTCCGGGACGTTGCCCGCATGCCGTACATCTCGGTCCTGGCCGACCCCACGACCGGTGGCGTCGCCGCCAGCTTCGCGATGCTCGGCGACGTCATCATCGCGGAACCACACGCGCTGGTGGGCTTCGCCGGGCCACGGGTCATCCGGGAGACCATCGGGCAGGAGCTGCCAGACGGGTTTCAGACCAGCGAGTATCTGCTGGAGCATGGGATGGTGGACCTGATTGTCCCCCGCTCTGAGCTGAAGGACACGCTGGCCCGGCTCTGCCGACACCTCAGCCCCCGGCAATGATCTCTCATCCCGCGCTCGACCGCCTTGCCGGCGCAGGTGTACGACTCGGGCTGGCCCGGATGCGCGACTTCCTGGGGAGCCTCGACCATCCGGAGGGGCGTTACCCGGTGCTCCACGTCGGCGGCACCAACGGAAAGGGGAGCGCGTGCCGCCTGCTGGGCGCCGTCCTCCAGGCGAACGGGCAGCGGGTCGGCGTACACACCTCGCCCCATCTTCAGATGGTCAACGAGCGCATCCGGATCGACGGAACGCCGCTGTCCGATGACGAGTTGGCCGCGGTGATCACCGAAGTGGACGCGGCGCGGCTGGCCTGGGCACGACAGACGTTGCCGAGCGACGAGCCCTACCCGCTCACCTACTTCGAGTTCACCGTCGCCTGTGCCTTCGAGGCTTTCGCACGGGCAGGCGTGGACGTGGCCGTCCTCGAGGTCGGCATGGGCGGACGCCTCGACGCGACCAACGTCGTGAGCCCTCGGGCGACCGCCATCGTCAGCATCGGGCTCGATCACACCGCCGAGCTCGGCTGGGACATCGCGTCGATCGCCGGTGAGAAGGCCGGCATCATCAAAGCGGGCGTCCCGATGGTGGTCGGGCCCCTGCCCGCCGAGGCGCTGGCCATCGTCCGCGCCGTCGCCGCCGAGCGGTCCTCGCCGCTCCACGTCTGGGGCCACGACTTTGAAGCCTTCGGCGACGGCAGCAGCTTCCGGTACGCCGGGGCAAGCACGCTCGACGGCCTCGCGCTCGGCCTCGCGGGCGATCACCAGGTCGTCAACGCCGGGGTGGCCCTGCGGGTGCTGGAAGTCGCCGGCCTCGAGGTTTCGCCCGGCGCGATCCGGCAGGGGCTCGCGGCGGCGCGCCATCCGGGTCGCCTCGAGTGGCTGGCGCCCGACCTGCTGGCCGACGGCGCCCACAATCCGGACGGCGCGACGACGCTGGCCAACTTCCTGGCCCGGCTGCCGCGGGACCGGCGCCGCACCCTCGTGCTCGGCGGCGGGACGGACAAGGACATCCGTGGCGTCGCGACCACGCTGGCGCCGGTCGTCGACCGCATCTTCACCACGGCGGGCAGCCACGCCAACGCGCGCAACCCCGCCGACGTCGCGGGCCAGTGCGAGGGCCTCTCGGTCCCGGTCATTGCGGCCGGGGCGCTGGCCGAAGCGCTCGCGGCCGCGCGGCGCGATGGGGACCTCGTCGTCGTCGCCGGCTCGCTGTACCTGGTCGGAGAGCTGCGAGACCTTGTCGGGGCCGCGCCGGCGTGACCGCAGCGGAGGCGGCCGATCCTGCGCCCGTCGACGTGGGGCGGGTGACGGTCCGCGCCGACCGCCTCAGCTGGCTCGCCGGCCGCTTCGAGGCCGACGGCAACGTGATCGTAGAGGTAGGGACCGACCTGCTGCGCGCCCGAAGCGCGACCGGCACGGCCGAGCTGCTCACCGTGGAAGACGGGGTCTGGGAGCGCCCGAGCGGCTCGATCACCTTCGCGACGGCCGAGGTCCGGTTGCGGGCCCGATCGGGCATCCTGACTTCCGCTCACGTAGAGGCAGGCGAAATCACGGTGGACGCAGCGCAGCTGACCGCCGATGCGACAGGAAACCTCCTGGCGTCCGACGCACGCTTGACCCCGTGCCGGTGCCCCGACGGGGAGCGCCCGGCGCTCAGCTTTCACGCCCGCGAAATCGAGGTGCTGGGCGCCGAGGTGGCCATCGTCCGGGACGGGAGCGTCCGCCTCTTCGACGTGCCGATCCTGCCCGTGCCCTGGTGGCGCGAGCCGTTGGACCCGCGTCGATTCAGGCCGCTCTTCCCCGAGTTGGGCTACGGCGCGGATGGCTGGAACGCCCGCTGGCGCGCGCGAGTAGGCGTGGAGTCCGAGTTCTTCACCTTCGGCCCGGCCTGGCGAGAGGACCGCGGATTCCGCGGCGAGCTGGCCATGACCGGCCCGGTGTGGTTCGAGGGCGTCGGGGGTTGGGACGCGTCGACGTCCTCCGCACGCGGTGCCGCATCATCCCGAGCAGGGTTCGCGGCCAGAGGGGAGACCCGTGCGGCATGGGACCTCACCGTGCAGAGCGATGCCGCCTACGCCGGAGACTACGGCCCATCCTTCGTCGATCGGGGTGTCGCCTGGCGGCAATCGAGGCTGCTCCTGTCCGCGGGGCCCCTGCGCCTGCTGGGGCAGCTCCCGGACGACGGCAGCGTCGGCACCCTGGCGCAGCTGCGGGTGCGACCGGAGCTGCGCGGCGATGGTTGGCTGCTGGCGCCGAGCGCCGCCGTCGGGCTGCGCGGAACGGTGTCCCCGGCGTGGGACGCGGCCTCCGCCACCGCGGTGGGCCAACTCGCGGCCGAGGCGAGGGCGGCGCACACCTGGCCGGTGCTGCATCTGGGGGGACGCGCACTCGTCGCGGTGGACGGTCCCCTCGATGAGCTCGCTGGTGTCACGTTCACGGAGGCCCTGTCGGCACGGGCGGAGGTGCCGGTGTGGGTCGAGGCAGGGGATCGCCGATGGCAGTTCTTCGCGGGGGTGCGCGCCGCGGACCGCGGGGCGGCCCTGCCCTTCGGCGAATTGCCGGGACTGGGACCGAGCGTGCGGGCCGAGACCGCCCTCGACGGCACGGTCCTGACCGGCGAGGCCGCCGTGGTCTGGGACGGCGCGTGGACGCCCCTGGCGAGCGTGCAGGCGGCGGGCGCCGACGTCGTCGCCCGCGCCGAGCTGGCGCCGACCCGACAACTCCTCGCCATCCGCACCCACGGCGCGGTCGAGGTGGACGCCGGCGTCCTCTTCTCAGCCGACACCGCCGTGGCCTGGGCCGATGCCAGCCTGCACGTCAAGCGGATCGTCGTCGGGGGGGGGGCCAGCCGCGGTCTGCTTGCCGATGACGCCCCGAGCGGCGTCGCCCGGCTCGGCTACGACGACGGTTGTTCGGCGCTCCTGCTGTCAGCGGCGTTCGCGCCCGACCGAGCGCTGCCGGACTTCGGGGTGAGGCTGGAGCTGCGGAAGTAGCGTTTTATGCAACAGGCAGTCCCCCATGCCGCCCGAGACGGTTCACGGCTCGGGGAGCCGACGCGCGCGGCGGCATGGGGAACTACTCTGCGCAACCCACCCGATACAGCGGCGGATTGAGTCCCTCCGAGACGGTGACGAAGCCGGGCCGACCCGGATCGTAGCCCACCGCCTCGCCCTGCCGCTCTTCGCCGGTCGACAGCTCCGTCCGCGCGGCATTGGCGAGGTCATCGAGCCCGCCCGGGGTCAGGGTGTACTCCCAGACGTGGCCGTAGGTGCGCATCACAAAACGGGTGCCGTCCGGCCACAGGTCCGCGCTCGTGGCTGCCGCACTGCCCGTTTCGTCCTCGGCACCGGTGGCAAAACGGCCCCGCCGATCTAGGGTGGCGGTGGACGAGGCGTCGAGCGCGCCGAAGCTGTACGCCGTGGACTGTGCGGTGTCGTACTCCTTGGAGAAGAGCACCGGCATCCCCGTGGGCAGGATGGCCATCGACTCGCTGTCCCACGCGCCGTCCGGGTACACGTAGGGGAACACCTCGGGGGTGACGCTCAGCGTTTCGTCGCCAGCGCCGGTGAGTTGGGGCTCCGGAAAGCGCAAGACCCCGTGCCACGCCCGATCGCGGGAGTTGTCTCCGATGTCACCCACGAAGATACACACGTCGTCCCCACAGGGACCCACGGCGAGATCCTCCCAGTCGTTGTTGACCACGGCGGTCAGCTCGATGCGCGCGAGGGTGTTGCCGGCCGCGTCGAGCCCGTAGACGGCGTTTTCGCCGGCGTGGTCCTCCATGACCCAGAGGACGTCGGGGTTCTTCCAGGAGACTGCGAGCCCGCTCAGTTCGTCGAGGGCGACGTCCCCGACGATGCCGGTCTGGGCGGGGTCGCCGTAGCTGGTGCAGGGGCTCGGGGCGGGATCCTCGACCGGGGCAGTATCGTCCGTGGCAGTGTCGGCGTGCCCGGCGGCGGTGTCGAGCGCTCCGTCATCGCTCGGCGCGTCCGGCGGCTCCGGGTAGGCCTCCGAACATCCGGCGGACAAGTGCAGGAGAAGGATGGGGATCGACGACATGAGGCACACTCTGCTAACACAGATGTCGTCGAACCGAGCGCCGACGTCAGGAGTTCGCGAAGCGTTAGGGCTAAGAACCGGCTACCGCCGCGAGCACCGCCGTCGTGGCGTCCGGGAGCCCGCAGCCCCCGAGCGAAACGGGATTCGCACACAGGCTGACGCCAGCAGGTCCGCCCGTCTTCGCTGCCTTCTCCAACCTCTTCTTGATCGCCGGCCAGCACTTCCGGCCGAGCTCGCCGACGGCCGCTCGCCAGGATTCGGTGATCGCGGCCCCTTTTTTCACCGCCGCCTCCTTGGTGGCGGGGATCTCCGAGTCCAACTCCTCTTGGAGTTCTTCCAGGTCGGCCTCCCGCTCGTCGTCGAGCGCCCTCAGCGCGTCGCCGGCCCAGGCCCGACCCAGCGCCGCAACGTCCACGCTGCGTTCAGTTCCGGTGAGCGCGAGGGGAGCTTGCACTTCCCCCACGATCGCGATCGTCGGCCACTCGACCGAAAGGATCGACTCCACCTTGGATTTCAGGGCGAGATCGCGGTCGAGGGCGGCGCCGACCACGGCGGAGATGTCCCGCCCGGGGCACTTGGGGCCGGTGCCGAGCATCCGCTGCACCGGTGAGACGGTCGTGCACTGGGTCACGGTCTGACCCGGGGCAGCGACCGAGATGACGCGTTCGACGGCGTCCCCGAAAACCCGGGAGTAGTCTCCGCCGAGGAGGTCCACGTGTTTCTGCAAGCGCAGGAACTGACCGCTCAGGGCGCGGTCCAGCCGCACCGCGTACGCGGACCGCGAGGCGTCTGGCTCCAGAAGGGCGCTGCCCAATTCGAGGTCACCCACCGCCTTGCGGGCGCGAGCGAGTTCGGCGGCGACCGATTCGTAGGCCTCCGCGTCCCGCGCCTGCGCCTTGCCGAAGGTCGCCGACCGGCGCATGACGCCTTCCTCCGTCCACCAGACGGGCGCGTCCGCCAGCGCCGCACCCACCACGATCAGGACCAGCATCAACACCTCCGTACCGTAGAGAATACCGGGACCTGAGATGCGCCGCCCGCGCTGACGTTGGCGAGTTCGCCTTCCGCCACCCGGCAGAGGAAGCCGGCCAGCCGCCCGCGCGCCAGGAAGGGACCCAGGTCGACCGTTCGTTCGTGGACCTCCCCGTCGCGTGCGTCCAGGAATCGGCCGCGAGGCGCGACCACGCGCTCCTGCACGATGGCATCGGGCGTAGCCTCCACGACCCGCTCCCACGTGGCGCGCGACACCGTCCACCCGAGCACGACCCCCTGGCCGCCATGCCCGGCGGCGGGTTTGAGCACCCAACGCGCGGGGTCGGTGCGGACACGCTCTCGCGCGGCGTCGTCCAGGCGCAGGGTGAGCGGAATGTGGCGGCCGACGAAGCGTCGGTCTTCGTCCGACAGCGGGAACGCGGGGTCATGAAGGAGCGCAAAGATACGCTTGTCGTGCAACAGCACCGTCCGGAGCGAGTTGACCATGCACACGCGACCCGCCCGATAGGCGGTGAGCAACGGAGCCGCCGCACGGAGATCGCGGCGGATGTCGCTGACCAGAAGCCGCCGGAAGACCACGTCGATCACGAACTCCCCCGCCCGAAGTCGCTCGCCGTCGAAGGTCAGCGCTTCCGGAGCGGCGACCACAGCCGGGTGCCCGCGGCGCCGAAACGCAGCCGCCAGCAGGTCGAACTCGGGGGCGGTCGCCACCGAGGGCCGGTCGACGATGGCGATGGACGGACGGGAGCGCTGCCGATCGTCGCGCATGCGACCGCCCCCCGGGTCGAAGGCGGTCGATTGCGCCCACCTTGCCCACTGCGCCCAGAGTGCGCGAATTGTCGCGACCACATGAGGTATAGGGTCGAGGAAGGACAGCCCTGGAACTCCGATGGCGCCGGGATCGCCGAGGAGCAGCGGAGCAAGCGCCGAGGCGTACCCCATCCCCGCCGGCGATTCCGCGTTGAGCTCCAAAAAGCGCGGTACGCCGTCCACGATGTAGGCGTCCAAGCGCGCCAGCGGGGCCACGCCTTCGAAGCCCGGGTCGATCGATGCCCACTCGACCGCGTCGGGCGGGAGGCCGAGGCGAGCGGCGAGGCCTTCGGGACCCCGATCGAGGTCGGCCAGCAGAGCGGCGCGGACACGGCCCAGAATCCGGTGCATACGCGGCAGGACGCGTTGCCACATCCGCAGGTCCGCCTGGTCCAGAACGAGCGGCGTGCGGTGGACGCACACCGGACCGTCACCGTGACGAGCCCCGGCGTCGAGCACTTCGCGCAAAAAGCCAGGGCGCGGCGCCGCCTGAGCGCGTGCGTTCCAGTCGTCCAGGGCGAGCATGCCCGGACAGGGTAATGGGGGCCGGTGTCCACCGCCCTTCCGCTCGCCGGCAATCGTGACGTCCAGGCCCGGATGGTCCAGGTCGCCGACGGGGGCCGGCTCCACCACGCCTGCCTGTTCGAGGGGCCGGAAGGCGTCGGGAAGCGCACCTTCGCGCTGTGGCTGGCCCGGTATGTGAACTGCGACGCGGCGACGCGCCCTTGCGGCAGTTGTCGCTCGTGCTCCCTGCTCCTCGCCGGAACGCACCCCGACCTCATCGTCGTCGGCCCCGACCCTGAGCGTGCCACCGCGGTGATCTCGGTCCAACAGGCACAAGAGCTGGTCGGTGGACTGAAGCTGAAGCGGCACAGCGCACGCCACCGCTTCGTGATCCTGGACCCCGCCGACCTCCTCAACGACGAAGCTGCCAACGCGCTCCTCAAGACGTTGGAGGAACCCCCGACCGGGACCCACTTCGTGCTGATCACCGCGCGCGTGGCGTCGTTGCTTCCCACCATTCGCAGCCGCACCCAGCGCATCCGCTTTGGCCCGGTGGCCCGCGCCGCCCTGACCGAGTGGGGCCAGGGGCGGGGCCTTGATGCGACCACCCTCGCGGCCGCGGACGGCTCGCCGGGCTTGGCCGTGCGTCTGGCCGGAGGCGAAGGGCAAGCCCGCGCCGCGCTCCGCACCGCCGTCCTCGGCGCCATCGGGCAACCGCTCGGAACGCTGTTCGCGTTCACCGAAGCCGAGGGCAAAAGGGACGCTGGCGTCAACCACGCCGCCCTGGCGGTGGACGTGGTGGAGGAGCTGCTGCGCGACACGGTGTACCTGGCGAACGGCAAAGCCGTCGGCGACGCCGACGCGGACACCCAAGACCGCCTGCGCGCCTGGTCTGCGGCGTTGTGGCCGGGCGGCAACGCGCGGATGAGCGAGGCCGTGGCCGTGGCGCGTGACCGCCTGTACCTCAACGTGAACGGTCGCGTGGTCCTCGAGGCCCTCCTGACTCGCCTCAACCTCGAACTCTCGGCGACACCCCTCCGATGATCGACTCCCATTGCCATCTGGACCCCAGCGTCTTCGGCGGAGACGAGGGCGTGGACGACGTCGTCGCCCGGGCCCACGCGGCCGGGGTGACGCAGATGCTCACGGTCGGGAGTGGCTATGGCTTCGACAGCGCCGCGCGCGCGCTCGCGGTCGCTCGCCGGCACCCCACTGTGCGCGCCTCGGTGGGGCTCCACCCCCACGACGCCAAGGAATTCACCGACGCCCGCTTCGCCGATCTCCTCGCCATGGCCGATGCGACGGAGGTCCTGGCCCTCGGTGAGATGGGGCTCGACTTCCACTACGACAGCTCGCCGCGCGACCAGCAGCGCGCGGTCTTCCGAGAGCAGCTCCGCGCCGCACGCACGCGCGGTTTGCCGGTCATCATCCACGACCGCGACAGCGCCGGCGAAACCCTGCGTATCCTAGACGACGAGGCCGCCTGGGAGACGGGCGTCCTGTACCACTGCTACACCGGCGACCTTGCCCAGATGCACCAGATCATCGCCCGCGGCGGCTACATCTCCATTCCCGGCATCGTGACGTTCAAGAACGCCGGCGACATGCAGATCGTCGCCCAGCAGGTGCCCGAGGATCGCCTGCTGGTCGAGACGGACAGCCCGTTCCTGACGCCGGTGCCGCACCGCGGAAAAAAGAACGAGCCGGCCTTCGTGACCCATACTCTGGCGTGTGTGGCGCGCCTGCGGGGCACCGATCCGGCGGCGCTGGACAGGGCGACGACCGCGACGACGCGCCGTTTCTTCCGCTGGAAGGCTACTTCTTGACCTTGGCCGCCGCGTTTGCGTCGGCCTCAGGAGTATGCACCGGGAACACCGGGGTGCTACCCCGGTTCTCGCGCTGGTTCCGCGCGGTGCGACCGGCGTTGTCCTTGCGAAGTTCGCGGCGCACGGTGGTCTGATTGGTCTTGGAAGCCATGGGAACTCCGGGTTCGGCGGGCCGCCCTCTATGTGGCGATATCCGCCCCGTCAAGGTACAAACGCCCCCATGAGCCTGCTGTCCGCGCTGCTGCTGTCCGGATGCGATCGCCTCACCGCCGCCGGCGACGTCGTGGACGGCCTGGGTGACACGACGGTCGCACAAGCGATCTTCCTGGGCGCCGATATTCCGTCTTTCGTGGAGCTGCCGCTGGACGCCGAGTTCTACACCTCGTTCTGCAAGGTCTTCCTCGCCGAGGTCACCGATGTCTCGGACTTCACCAACTCCCCGGTGTCGGGCGCCGAGGTCCGCTTCAACTCCGCCGAAACCGGCCGCCTGGTCCTCGACGAGGAAGAACCGGGCGCGTACCAACTCTACAGCGACGATGGGCTCAGCTACACCCCGGGGCAGGCCGCGATCGTCGCCTTCGAGACCGGTAGCGGAGCCGGCGAGCTGCGAGTGGAGGCGCCGGTCGCCCCCACGTTCAGCGTGTCGTTGTCGGCGCGGGCGCACGAGCCGGTCACGCTGACGGTGACCGAGGGCGAGTTTCCGCACCTGGTGGCGCTGGTGTACGACCTCGACCACGACCAGCTCGCCTACGACAGCCTTCCGGACGATGTGGAAGCGGCCTACGAGCTCAACAGCGCGGGCGCCGAGCCGGCGACGAGCCTCATCATCCCCGGCGAGGCCTTCAAGCGGAAGTCGACGTACATCATCGGCCTCGCCGGGCTCCAGTTGGGCGACTCCGACGGCTTCGAGGGCGTCAACCAGGCACTCAGCACCTTTGCGGCGGGGCAGCTGGGCCTGCAGGTGGTTTCGGTGGCCGGGGCGGTGGACGGCGGGCCGTGAGTGGCGGCCGCGGGGCGGCCCCGGACTCCCGCCTAACGCACGTCGATCGCCGCCGGAAGCATCGCGGCCACGCCACCATCCGCCAGCACGCGCTCAAGTACCTCAAGCTGGGCCCACGCGCGCTTGACCTCGGGTAGCGTAGCCTCGGCGGGCAGCCTCGCCTTTTGGAGGTCTTCCGAGAGCTGCTCGATGAAGGTGCGGCGACGAGGGTAACGTTCGATACGAAGCTCCTCGCCTTGTGGTACCGCAGCCAGCTCGCGGGCCTTCAGGAGCGCCGCGTCGAGCCCGCCGATCTCATCGACCAGACCACGATCCTTGGCCTGGAGCCCGGTCCATACCCGGCCCTGCGCCACCTCGTGCACCGCATCGCGCCCAAGCTTGCGCCCCTCCCCCACCCGCACCAGGAAGATGTCGTAAAAGCCTTGAAGGAACTCTCGGAACTTCGCTCGCTCCCCGTCATTGAAGTCCGAGATCGGCGAGAACAGATCGCTCATCGCGCCCCGCCGCCAGGTGTGGGTGGTGATCCCGAGCTTCCCGTAAATCCCGCCCAGGTTGAGCTTGCCGCCGAAGACCCCGATGCTGCCCGTGAGGGTGCCCGGCTGGGCGACGATCCAGTCCGCCGGTGCCGCGATGTAGTACCCACCGCTGGCCGCGTAGTCGCCCATCGACACCACGAGCGGTTTCCCGGCCTCTTTCAGGCGAATCAGCGCACGCCAGATGTTGTCGGACGCCAACCCGCTTCCGCCCGGAGAATTCACCCGCAGCACCACGGCCGCCACAGCTTCGTCCTCGCGAAGGTCATCGAATATCTCCACCAACGTCCGATCCCCCACCATCGAGCCGCCGAACATCGGCGAGCCAGATTCTCCCGACACGATGGCTCCGTCCGCATGGACGACCGCCACCGTCTTCCCACCTCCGAACCCACTCGGGTCCTCGTGGTAGTCGCTCAGCTCGGTCCGCTCTTTACCGCCCAACTCGTCGGCCACCTGGTCCCGGTACCTGGCCCCGGTGATCATTCCCCGGGTGACCGCGGATTCGGGCGTGATCGGCGGGTCGTCGATCCAGCCCCTGACCGTCTCGACCGGCACGCCCCGCCCCGCTGCCACCCCGTTGACCAGCTCCTCGTAGAGCCCATCGAGCATATAGTCCATCGCGACGCTGGCGGCCTCGCTCGGTTCGGTCCGCTGGTAGGGCTCGATCGCGCTCTTGAAGTCGCCCACGTGCTCGAAGTTCGAAGTGACCCCCAGCTTTTCCATGGTCCCTGCGTAGTATTCTGTCGTGAGCGAGAACCCATTCACCAGCATGACGCCCGCCGGCGACACGTACACGTCCTTGCAGGCGCTGGCGATGTAGTAGGCCTTGTTGTCGTAGGCGTCCGCCCAGGCGTGGCAGGGCTTGCCCGACGCACCAAACTCCACGATCGCCGCCCGGAGCTCGCCCGCCCCGGCCCAGCCGAGGCTGGTTCCCTCGACCTCCAGGTACAGGCCGGTGATCCGCGCATCGCCCGCGGCACGCCGGATGTCGGCCGTGGCCTCGGTCAACAGCACCGGGAAGTCGTTCGGGTCGAGCACGAAGCCGGTGGCTCCTGGCGCATCCTGGAGCTTGGCGTCGACCACCACTTCCAAGTACGACCCATCCTTCACCGAGGGGCTGTAGTCGCCCTTCAAGAGGATGACCGCTCCGGCCACTCCCCCTGCGAGCGTGAGCGCGCCCACGAGCGCGATTCCGAGGATCAGCCTCGCCGCGCGGGGTCGCTTCCGAATGGGCGCGCTCAGAGGCGGGGGACTCGAGGGGTTCGTGGGCGGGTCCTGGTCAGCGGTAGGCATTGCTGTCAAGGTTATTCACCAACCGCCGGTGCGACGACAGGAACGCGACGATGGGGGCGTGCGCCTGGGCGGCGGCGTGCTCTCCGAGCAGCGGGTCGAGGTGGCCGAAGCCGGCCGGGAGGTCGACCACGTCCGCGCCGAGTCGAACGATCAAGGGCTCGACAGCGCCGGGAGGGCACGCGGGATCCTCGGTCGGGAGCACCACCTGCACGACGGCCGGGGAAAGCGCCGACACGATGTCCAGCCGCCCGGTGGCGTCCGTCAAGCTGCCCTCCGCCACCCACCGGGCAACCTGACGCACCACCCCGCCGTGCAGGTCGCCCGCCCCGTAGCGCAGCCGTCCGCGGGCGCGGGCGCCGTCCGTGTCAGGCGAAGCGACGTCGGCACCACCCGCGACAAAAGGCGTCAGGAGGGCCTGCGCGCGGCGCGTCGGGAGCACCCAGCCGCGCGGGAGCAGCGCCGCCACGAGCCCCGCGGCACGGAGCGCGCTGGCCCCCGGACGGAAGCGCACCGCCGGCGCGATGAGCGAGGACGCGGCGAATCGGTCCTCGCCACCAAGCGCCCGACTGAGGCACCAGAGCTGCGCCCCGAGGCCGTGGCCGACCCAGAGCACGCGGGGAAACCCGCTGTGTTCCACCACACGGTCCAGCGCCGCGGGCACATCCCTGGTCGCGATGTCGTCCACGTTGAACGGAGCCGCACCCGGCGGCGCAACCGCGCACGGATCGCCCCGGTGCTCGAGCAGGTAGACCGAAAAGCCCGCCGCGCGCAGCGCCGCTGCGAGCCCCCTCCCCGCCTCCAGTGCGAAGTCGCGGTGGCTCCCGCCCAGCCCGTGCGCCAGTACGACCGGCTCGGCCGAGGCCCCTGGTAGCGGGGCGAGGTGGAATAGATCGGCGCCCCACCCGTCGTCAGCGCGGTACCGCAGCCGGGTGAGCGGCTGCTGCCCCGCACGCAGGAATGGCGCCCGGTCGCCCGGCGAACACAGACGCCACGTCAGCGCCAGCATGCCGTCGCCCACGGTGCGGAGCAGGTCCGCCCGATCGAAGCGCGGTCCGGAGCGGCGGAGGTCGGGGAGGGTGCTTCCGTCAGCCATGCGTGGTGAATCCGGCGGGCACAGAATCACGGAAGGACGGACAGGTCGCGCGGGAGCGCAGCGTCGAATCGACGACCGGGCGCGCTCCTCGCCCGGCCGGCGTTGCAGCCAGCAGATGATGCACAGCGTCTACTTCAACGACACGCGAACCTGTCCGTCCTCCAATGAGACCCGACCAGAGCCAGAGCCGAGGCTCGGGGAGGCTCTTGCCGCGTCAAGAGTTGTGTACCACGCGCGTTCGAGCAAGGGAAGTGTTCCCCCCGATTATTTGCGACCCGGCGGAGGCTCGATCGGCGGTTGTCGGCGTTCGACGATCAGCTTCCCTGGCCCAGGTACCGAACGATGGTGGCGTCGGCCTCGAGGCTCTCCGCCCAAGCCGCCATGAACGTCTGCCGGCGGAGGTACTCGAGGCGACCCCGCACCAGCCGGGCGCCCTCCTCGTACGTTGACGGGTCCGGCTCCACCCGCGTGGTCAACTGCACCGCGTAGGGAATGCCCTTGATGGTCAGCGCGACCGGAAGGACGTCCCCCGACTTGATCTTCGCCACCGCGGCCATGAGCTCCGCGACGTCCGGACCGTCACCGACGCTCGGAACGCTGGACTCGCCCAGGCTGAAGCTACCCGTCTGTACCACCGCCAACGACCGCGCCGCCGCCAGCTCGACGGGAGGGGGCCCGCCGGGCGTCCACGCGGCGATGATCTTCGCTGCGTAGTCGGCCGCCACGCCCTCCACCTTGGCATCTTTGAGCATCTGGACGGCGATGGTGAGCTTCGCCTCCTCCAGCGGGATCACGCGCGCCGCCTCGATGGCCTCGACGCGGAGGACCTGCAAGCCGCGTCCGGTCTTGACCACACCCGTGACCTTGCCACCACCGGCGGCGTCGGCGGCCGCGGCCAGGGCGGGATCGACCGAGTCCGCCGCCAGCATCCCGAGATCGCCCCCGTCCTTGGCGCTGAGGTCCTCGCTCCACCGCCGCGCCAGCCCCGAGAAATCCACGCCACTCTGCGCTTCTTTGGCGACCGCCTCTGCCTTGGCCGCCACGGCCGCTTCGTCCACACCCGGAAGGTCGGTGCGCAACAGAATCGTACGCAGATGGTACCGCTTCGGCAGGCTGTAGCTTCGGTCGTAGTCCGCCTTGTACCGGGACTCGATCGCAGGCCCGTACGCGAGCACATGGGCATCCCGGTCCGCGTCCGGGACCTCGATGTCGTCGTAGAAGGTGCCCGGTGGGAATCGGATCACCGTCAGGTCCACGTCCGTATTGTCGCGGGTCCACTCGGTGCGGACCTCGGCCTCGGTCACCAGAACGCCGCGCACGGCGATCTCCTCGAGCTTCCGGAGCAGGAGGAAGTCGCGCTGCTCCGCTTCGAACTCGGCACGCCCCACGCCCATCCGCTGGAGGACGTCGAGCATGGTCTTCTCGTCGAAGACGCCGTCCTTCTGAAAGGCCTTCTCCCCACGGATCGACCGGACGATCTCCGCGTCCGAGACCGCGAGTCCCAGGCGGCGGGCCTCCTGGAGTTGGACGCGCTGACTGATCAGCTGGTCCAACGTCGAGCTGGCGAGGCGGCCGCGCTGCTCGTCGTCGAGGTCCGACCCCGCCCGGCGGGAGTTGGCGCGCCACGCCTTGTCGAACTCGGTCGTGCTCACCGTCTCGCCGTTGACGGTCGCGGCCATGCCGCCGGCGCAGCCATCCCCCCTTGCGCTGTTGCCGCCGGCGAACGCGAAGATCGCGGCCACGACGATGATGATGAAACGAGTGCTGGTGCTCTCGGTGCTCGCGCGCAGCTTCTCGATCACGGTCATGGCGACTCCGGCCGCGGAGCTAACCACAATTCCCTGATTTGCACGTGCCGGCTCTTGTCATGTCAAGTGAAATCGCGATATCCTGGACGCCCCGCCGCTTCGCGTCTCGAAGCACCCTCTCCGCTGCACTCCCCCGCCCCCCCCCCGCCCTCCCCCACCCGGGTGCCCAATGTTCAGTTCCTTCCTTGGCTTGTTCTCGCAGGACATGGCGATCGATCTCGGCACCGCCAACACCCTGGTGTACGTCAAGGGCCGCGGTGTGGTGTGCAACGAGCCCTCGGTCGTCGCCATCCATCATGACCGGAAGGGCAACAAGAAGGTCGTCGCGGTGGGCACGCAGGCGAAGGCGATGATCGGACGTTGTCCCACGGACATCCAGGCGATTCGCCCGCTGAAGGACGGGGTGATCGCCGATTTCGAGGTGACGGAGCAGATGCTCCGGTACTTCATCGAACGGGTCAACGGTCGCAAGAGCTTCATCGCGCCCCGCATGGTCGTCTGCATCCCCTACGGCACCACCGAGGTGGAGAAACGCGCCGTCCGCGAGAGCGCCGAATGCGCCGGCGCGCGCGAGGTGCATCTGATCGAGGAGCCGCTCGCCGCCGCGATCGGGGCCGACCTTCCCATCACCGAGCCGACCGGAAACATGGTGGTCGACGTTGGCGGCGGCACGACCGAGGTCGCGGTCATCTCCATGGCGGGGATTGTATACAGCCGCAGCATCAAGGTGGGCGGCGACCACATGGACGACGCGATCACCCTGCACATGCGCCGCCGGCACGACCTGCTCATCGGCCCGCGCACCGCCGAAGAGGTGAAGATCCGCCTGGGCAACGCCATTCATGACGGTCGTGTCGACGAGATGGCCGTCCGCGGACGCGACCTCATCCGCGGCTTCCCCCGTATCGTCACCGTGCACAGCGACGAGATCCGGGCGGCCCTGGAGGAGCCCGTCAGCCTCATCGTCGAGGCCGTCCGCGCGTCCCTGGAGCGCACGCCCCCCGAACTCGTCGGCGACATCATGGAGCGTGGCATCATCATGACTGGCGGCGGCGCCATGCTCCGCGGCCTCGATCAGTGCTTGTCGGAAGCGGTGGGTCTGCCAGTACTGCTTTGCGACGATCCTCAGTCGGCCGTGGTCAAGGGCAGCGGCCGGGCGCTCGAAGAGATGAACCTGCTGTCGGCCCTCGGGTAGCCCGCGCGGGCCGGCGTTGAATCAGAGCCCGACGGCCGCCCTGACCTCGGCGGTCTTGTCGGTCCGCTCCCAGGTGAAATCGGCGTCGTCACGCCCAAAGTGACCGTATGCAGCCGTCTTTCGGTAAATCGGACGGAGCAGGTTCAGGTGCTTGATGAGCTGGCCGGGCTTGACGGGGAAGATTTCCCGGATGCAGCCATTGATGCGCTCTTCCGACACGTGGGCGGTGCCGAAGGTCTCGACGTTCACACTCATGGGCTCGGCGACCCCGATGGCGTAGGCGAGCTGCACCAGGGCGCGGTCGCACGCGCCGGCCGCCACGAGGTTCTTGGCGATGTACCGTCCCATGTAGGCGGCGCTGCGGTCGACCTTGGAGGGGTCTTTTCCGGAGAAGGCGCCGCCGCCGTGGGCGCCGTGACCGCCGTAGGTGTCGACGATGATCTTCCGCCCCGTGAGACCCGAATCCCCCATCGGCCCGCCGATGACGAAGTTGCCCGTGGGATTGATGTGGAACTTGGTGGCGCTGTCCAGGAGCTCGGTGGGGAGCACCTTGCGGCAGAGT
The DNA here is from genome assembly GCA_009692585.1 of Myxococcales bacterium. The sequence continues at coordinate 127,153 of SHYX01000002.1, read as the reverse complement.
TCATCGCGAATCTGCGCTTCGATCAGCGCGTGGTCGCGGGGGTCGTGCTGGGTGGAGACGACCACGGCATCGATGCGGGCAATCTTACCGTCACGATACTCGATGGTGACCTGCGACTTGCTGTCCGGACGGACCCACCCCCAATCCTGGTGGTTCTTGCGGAGCCACGCCAGGCGCTCCATCAGCCGGTGGCTGTACTGCAAGGTGGCCGGCATCAGCTCGGGCGTTTCGTTGATGGCGTACCCGAACATGATGCCCTGATCGCCGGCGCCCTGTTCCTTGTGAAGCCCTTCGCCCGCGGTCACCCCCTGGCTGATGTCGGGCGACTGCTGCTCCAACGCGACCATGACGGCGCAGGTGTTGCCGTCGAAGCCCTTGTCGCTGCTGTTGAAGCCGATGTCGTTGACCACCCGCCGGATGATCGGTGGATAGTCGATGGCGGCCGTCGACGTGATCTCGCCGGCGACGACGACCAGACCGGTCTTCACCAGCGTCTCGCACGCGACCCGGGCCGTGGGGCACTTTTCGAGGTGCGCGTCCAGGATCGCATCGCTGATCTGGTCGCACATCTTGTCGGGATGGCCCTCGGAGACGGATTCGGACGTAAAGAAGTAGTTCTTCAGGGCCATGACAGGGTGCCTCGGGAAGCGGCGCAATCTCGCCGGTCAGGGCGATGCCGTCAAGGCGAGTTTGCGGTGGTCGCCCTCACCTCCCGCTCGGTTATGCTCCCCGGCCATGAGCGCACCGGTCGTCGAGTTCCGAAATGTCAACAAGACCTTCGGTGCGCACCGGGCCGCCAGGAACATCTCGTTCTCGATCGACGACGGCGAGTTCTTCTCGATCCTCGGCCCTTCGGGGTGCGGCAAGACCACGACCTTGCGGCTCCTCGCCGGCTTTGAGGAGCCCGACGCCGACGGCGGCGAGGTGCGCATCAACGGGGAGGTGGTCAACCAGCGCCGCCCCTACGAACGCAAGCTCGCGATGGTCTTCCAGAACTACGCGCTTTTCCCACATCTCAGCGTCGAGAAGAACGTCGCCTTCGGTCTGGAGCGCCAACGGACACCCGCGGGCGAGATGGCGGAGCGGGTCAAGGCGGCGCTGGATATGGTGCGCCTGGACCCCGCGACCTTCGGCCCGCGTGCGCCCGCGGCGCTGTCGGGCGGCCAACGACAGCGGGTGGCGCTGGCTCGAGCGTTGGTGCTCCGACCCACCCTGCTCCTCTTGGACGAGCCGCTCGGCGCGCTCGATCTGAAGCTGCGCAAAGAGATGCAGTTCGAGCTGAAGTCGCTCAACCGGCGCCTGGGAATCACCTTCGTCTACGTCACCCACGACCAGGAAGAGGCGCTCACCATGTCCGATCGCATCGCGGTGATGGACAACGCCCGCGTCGCGCAGTTGGGCACACCGCCGCAGATCTACGAAGAGCCGCGCACCGCGTTCGTCGCCCGCTTCATCGGCGAGAGCAACTTCCTCGACGGCGCGCAGGCCGGGCTGGGCACGCCCGGTGTCACCTACGCGCTTCGCCCCGAACGGCTGGACCTGGTCACGCCTGGGACCGTCACCTCCGGCAAGACCCAGCTGCCCGCAACGGTGAAGGCCGTGGTCTACCGCGGCGAGATGTTGCACGTCCGGGTGGTCCTCGACGACGGCGCGGATCTGGTCGCCGCCAGCCGAAACGAAGGCCAGCTGCGCAGCCCGGTGCCCTGGAAGGAAGGCGCCCGCTGCCTGGTCGCGTTCGCCACCGACGATCTGCGCCGACTCGAGGCCGAGCCCGCATGAACCTGCGGCTGGCCTGGTTGCGATGGTCGGGTCGCCGACCGGCCGCCCGCGCGTGGGCGCTGATGGCTCCCGGTGCAGCCTGGCTGCTGTTGTTTTTCCTCCTGCCGCTGCTCCTCATGTTCGCGGCCAGCCTGATGCCGGCGCGGCTCTACGGCGGCGTCGATCTCGGCTTCACCGTCGATCACTACCGGCGCTTCTTCGACCCGCTCTACCTGTGGATCTTGTGGCGCACGGTGCTCTATTCGTTGGCGTGCACCGCGTTGTGCCTGTTGGCGGGCTTCCCCGTCGCCTATGTGATCACCAGGGCCGGATCCTGGAAGAATCTCCTTGTCTTCTTGGTGGTGCTCCCGTTCTGGACCAGCTTCATCGTTCGGACCTTCGCGATCATGTTCCTGATGCGCGACACCGGCGTCATCAACACGGTGCTGCTCGCCGCCGGGCTGATCGACGAACCGCTGGCCCTCATGCCCTCGGCGCTCGCGGTGATGGTCGGCCTGGTCTCAGGGTTCCTGCCGTTCATGGTGCTTCCGATCTACAGCTCGTTGGAAAAGCTCGACCCCTCGTTGCTCGAAGCCGCCGAGGTCCTGGGCGCGCGGCCAGTGGCCCGTTTCACCAAGATAATCCTGCCGTTGTCGATGCCGGGAATCGTGGCGGGATCGCTCCTGGTGTTCATTCCCTCCCTGGGCTCCTTCGTGACGGCCGACCTGCTCGGCGGCGGCAAGTCCGACATGATGGGGAACCTCGTTCAGCGGCAGTTCACCACCGCCGGCAACTGGCCCTTCGGCTCGGCCAGCAGCTTCGTCATGATGGCGATGGTCCTGGCGGCGGTGTTCGTCTACCTCCAGCAGCGCGACCGGGCGCAGGCAATGGGGGCGTAGCGTGGGTCGCAGGCTGCCTCGCTGGCTCCTCGCGATCGTGATCTCGGTCTACCTGTTCCTCCACCTGCCGCTCCTGGTGCTGGTGATCTTTTCGTTCAACGACAGCAAGTTCGTGAGCTGGGAGGGCTTCACGCTGCAGTGGTACCAGCGCCTGTGGGAACGACAGGACATCGTCGATTCGCTGTGGGTTTCGCTGCAGGTCGGCCTCGCGTCGACGGCGATCTCCGCGCTCCTGGGCACGCTCTTGGCGCTCGGACTCGCGCGCCATCGGTTCCGCGGGCGGACGGCGGTGGAGAGCCTTCTGTACGTCCCTGTCGCGACACCAGAAATCGTGGTGGGGATCTCGCTGTTGTTGCTCTTCGGCAGCTTGCGAATGCAGTTGGGCGTGGACACGCCGTCGATCGTGGCCATCGTCATCGCCCACGTGGCGTTCAACATCAGTTTTGTGACCATCGTGGTGCGCGCCCGCCTCGAAGGCATGGACCGCAATCTCGAAGAGGCGGCCATGACCCTCGGTGCGGACGAGGTCACCGCCTTCTGGAAGGTCACGGTGCCGCAGTTGTGGCCCGGCATCCTCTCGGGCGCGCTCCTGGCGTTCACGATGTCCTTCGATGACTACGTGATCACCTCGCTCCTGAGTGGTCCTGGGACCTCCACCCTGCCGATCGTGATCTACACCATGGCCCGCAAGAACATCGAGCCGTCAGTCAACGCCATCTCCACCATCATCCTCGTGGGCACCGCCGTCCTCATCTGGGTTTCCGACCGGCTCAGTCGCGACAAACCCGTTCCTTCCCATTAGCCACCGCCCCGGAGCCTCCCATGTCCAACGAACGCGCCAAGATTCAGCTCGTCGAAGCTCTCCGTAACGGCGAGATCGAGCGTCGTGCTTTCCTGCGGGGAGCGCTGGGGCTGGGGATGTCCCTGGGGACAATCGGCCTGGTGCTCTCGGCGTGCGGCACCGAAGAAAAGGCCGCTCCGGCGCCGCCTCCCGCCGCCCCGGCGGCGCCCCCACCCGAACCCGAGCTCGGCCCCATCGAAGCGGAGCTGCACATCTACAACTGGTCCGACTACATCGCCGAGGACACGGTGAAGCGCTTCGAAGAGGAGTTCAAGGTCAAGGTCACCTATGACACGTACGAATCCAACGAGGAGATGATCGCCAAGCTGCAGCTCGGGGGCGGCGGGTACGATCTGGTCTGCCCGTCCGGCTACGCCGTGACCATCCTGGTGAAGCTGGGGCTCGTGGACAAGCTGGTAAAACAGCACTTGCCCAATCTGGCGAATCTCGCGCCAATCTTCGCCAGGACCGCCTCGGACCCGGACGGCGCCTTCACCGTGCCGTGGCAATGGGGCATCACCGGCATCGCCTACCGCAAGGACCTGATGGCGGCGGCCCCGGACAGTTGGGCCGCGTTCCACGACGCCGCCAACAAAGGCAAGGTCACCATGATGGACGACATGCGCGACAACCTGGGCGCGTGGCTGAAGTTCCGTGGAAAGTCGATCAATTCCGTCGACCCCGCCGACCTCGCCGCCGCCAAGGCCGACGCGATGCTCGCCAAGCCGATCCTGAAATCCTACATCTCGGCCCCGGTCAAAGGCCAACTCGTGACCGGCGACGTCTGGGCGGCGCAGCTCTGGAACGGCGACACGATGCAGGCCAAGGCCGAGAACGCGAACATCGAGTTCGCGGTTCCCAAGGAGGGGGCGGCCATCTGGTGCGACGCGATGATGGTGCCGAAGGGCAGCAAGAACCCCCGTGCGGCACATGAGTTCCTGAACTTCATCCTCCGTCCCGACGTCGGGGCGAAGATCAGCGACTTCACCGGCTACGGCTCGCCCAACGCGTTGGCCACCGCCAAGATGGCCACACCGGTGAGCTACCCGTCCGACGAGCAGATGAAGTCCCTGGAATACCAGCAGGACCTTGCCGCCGGTACGGCGGTCTGGGACCAGATCTGGACCGAGATCAAGAGCGGGTGATCGGCCGTGCGTGACGACGGGCTCGTGGTTCGCGGCGATGAGCCGCCGGAGGAGCCTCCGGTGCCCTGGCCTCGCCGCGTGCTCGGGTTGGCGAACACCCTGGCGTGGACGATGGCCGGCATCGCCGCGCTCCTGGTCGCCACCGGGTGGTTGCGGGCGCCGAGCCTTCCGGACCGGGCCCCGGCCCTGGTGCTTCCGAACCTCGCCGGCGCCGAGATCGACCTCGCGTCCTTCGCCGGGCAGACCGTGTTGGTGAACTTCTGGGCCACCTGGTGCGGGCCGTGCCGGCTGGAGATGCCGATGTTGACGAGCTACGGGGCCGGGCACCCGGCGGTGCCGATCCTCTACGTCGCCGTCGACGGCACGGTGGCGGCACTCCACGCCTTTGCCGAGGACAACGGGCTCCCAGTCGAACGGGTGCTGCGCGCCGACTCGGCGACCAAGGCAGCCTGGAAGGTCGGCACGCTGCCGACGACGGTGGTGGTCGCGCCGGGTGGCAGGATCGCCGCGGTGCACGCCGGAATCGTCACCACTCCGCAATTGTGGTGGTGGGGCCGATGATGCTCTAGCTGGCGACATTCGCGCTCGCGCAGGAGGCATCGGTCGCGACACCAGAACCGCTTCGCGTCCGCCTGGTCCCGATCGTGTAGATCAGTGTTTCACGCCCCGCTTTCGCGGCGACTTCCCGGTCAACCGGGTGACCGCGTGGTAGCCCACCCATCGCGCCGGCTCCGGCGGCATCCACGCCATCGCGCCCTGGTAGAACGGCAGCCCCCTCCACGCACGGTCGTCCTGGTCGTACAGGTCGGCGAGGACTCGCCCCGCGAGATTGGCCAGCGTCACGCCATGGCCGCTGTACCCGAGGGCATAGTAGACGTTCTTGGCGTCGCCTCGCACCCCCATCGCGCAGATGCGGTTCAAGGTGAGCGCGACAGGTCCACTCCACCGGTGCGCCACCTTGATGTCAGCCGCGCCCGGCATGTACGCGAGGAATCGCCGATACACCGCGTCGTAGTCGGCCTCGCCGGTCCACGCCGTCTGACCGCCGTACCGATAGCCGTACGCGGCGTTGTGCCCGCCGCCAAAGACCAACTCGTTGTCGTTGGTCATACAACCGTAGGCGATGCGATCGAGATCGTCGTCGAAGCCCGCTACGTCGGGCGCCCAGCCGCGGCTCGCCCACTCCGCCTTCGAGCGCTTCTCTGTCGCGACAACATGCGCGAAGAGCGGGAAGAGCCGGTCTCGGAAATAGCCAAGTCGTGGCGTATAGGCGTTGGTCGCCAACACCATCGCGGCCGCGGTGACCACCCCGCCGGCGGTCTCCAGGCGATGGGTGGCGCCCTCGACGATCCGGGTCACCGGCGACCCCTCGAAGACGTGAACGCCCATCCGCAGCAGGACCGGAAGCAGGGCCTCCAGATAGCTGACGCCGTCAAGATGACCGGAGGTCGGATCGAAGGTCGCCCCGATGGCGCCGACCAGACGCAACCTCGCCGGGAGGGCGCTGCCATCGAGGTACTGGAGGGGGAGCCCTTCGGCCCGGAGCGCCTCGACCTCCCGCTGGGCGTCGGCAGCGCCCGACGCCCGGGTATGCACGCTGAGGGTGCCGTCCCGCCGCCAGCGGACGTCGAGCTTGTGCTCGCGGATGATGCCCTCCACCAGGTCGATCCCCGCGCGTGTGGCCCGCCAGATCGCTGCGGCTCGGCCCGGATCGCCGGGCTCCACGCCGTTGACCCAGTTGAGCATCAGGCCACCGTTGCGGCCGCTCCCGCCATTGGCCACGCGCCGGGCCTCCAGGAGCACGATGCGCTTGTGCGGGTGACGCTGCGCCAGGTGGTAGGCCGTCGACATGCCGGTGAACCCACCGCCGACGATGGCGACGTCACAGTCGATGTTGCCGACCAGGGCGGGCATCGCCTCGCGGGGGGTCGCCCGCAGCGCCCAAAGTGAGCGGTTCTCGTCGATCTGGGCCAGCACGAGACGAGCCTATACTCTGCTCGGTTACATGCCAGCAGCGTGCCAGAAACCCATCGCGTCCGCCTGTGCATGAAGGACCTCTACCAGCAAGACCTGGTGGAGATGATCGAGCGAGAAACCAGAAACTTCCAGATCTGGTCGATCGGGTTCCCCAGTCATCCCGACTTTGCCGCAGCCTACGAACTGTTGTGGAGCGAGTTCGGTCCGCACGGGGGCATGGAGCGCATCGAAGCGGTCAAGAGCTTCTTGCTCGAGGATCCGTACGAGCCGGCGCCGAACGGAACGTTCATGCGGTACTTCATGCTGGTGGCGAAGGACCACAAGGGCGAGATCCTCGGCGCTCGCGATGGGGTGCTGCTCCTGAATCAGGAATACGACCCCGACCTCGTCCTGGTCTTCCTCAGTCACATCGTGATGAAGCCCGAGGCGCGTGGAACCGTCCTGTCGTACTGGTTGCGCATCGCCCCGGTTGAGCTGGCGACCAGCTACCTCGCCAACCTGCACAGCATGGGAAAGATCAAGGTGCCAGCACCCGATCAGCCGGCGCGGCAGTTCGGGATGAAGGTAAACCTCGCCGCCGAGATGGAGTACTTCTCGCCCGAGGACCCGATCTCGCTCCAACGAATCCTGTTTTATGGCCGCGGCGGATTCGACGCGATCAACCCAAGGTACTTCCCCTACCGGCAACCGGATTTTCGGGATCCGGAGATGATCAGGACCACCGGCAACCAACCGGTCCCCTACATGATGCTGTTGCGCCGTATGGGCCGCGAACGTCAAGCGGTCATCCCCACCGAAGAGGCGCGAGCGGTGATGCGGCTGTTGTACGACGACTTCGCCACCCACTGCTCCGCCGAGAACCTCAAGGGCAGTCTGGACGCGGTCCTGACGCGACTCAACGCCCGTGAATCGCGCGGCGGAATCGAGCTGCTGCCCCTTCCAACCGGCGCCCGCGATCTTCACCGCCTGCGCCCCCTGTTCCGCTACACGGCCTTTTCGCGCTATTACCCGGGCGAGCCCGACACCAGGGCCTACCTGGAGAGCGGAATCGCCGAGAAGGTCAAGGCAAATCCGCGCTTCTTGGAGGAGGAACTCAATCGCCTGTCCGACGACCTGGAGTCGCGGCAGCGCTTCGTGTATCCGAATCGAGAAAAGGACCTGGAGTGGACGCCGAAGACGTCGTCCTGGCGGAAGCGTTAGCCAGACGCGGCTACTGCTCGAAGCAGGTCAGTCGGTCACAAATCTCCCTCCGCCGGCTGACAGACCGGGTCGGCCGTGCAGTCGCCGTCGTCGCAGTCGAGGGTGAAATCGCAGTCGTTGTCGGCGGCGTCGCCGCACACCTCGGTCGCGGCGGGATTCACGGTGGCGTCGGCGTCGTTGCAGTCACCGGGCACCAGCGTGAACCCCGCTCCCGGCGCGGTGCAGGTGATGGCGGAGCTGAGGTCGTCGCCGTACCCATCCTCGTCCAGATCGCTGTACCAGGTGTCGCCCGCCGACTCGTCGATGCCGCCGTCACAGTTGTTGTCGACACCGTCGCAGACCTCGAGGTTCCCCGTCCAGGCCAGGGGGTTGGCGTCGTCGCAATCGCCGGAATTGCCGACGTAGCCGTCACCCATGGTGCACGAGTAGTCGACGAAGGACTTGGTGCCGTAGCTGTCGCCATCGGCGTCCTGGTACCCGGTCGTACCGCCAGCCTCGTCGATGTCGCCGTTGCAGTCGTTGTCGATCTCGTCACAGACCTCGGTGGCCGCGGGGTTGACGGCCTCGTCGCCGTCGTCGCAGTCGTCGCCGCCGATAAAGCCGTCGCCGTCGACGTCGGTCACCGGGCGCTCCTCGTGGGGATCGCCCAGCGCGATGGGTCCACACCCCGACGCCCAGAGCAGTGAGAACGGGAGCGAAGCGATCACAAAACGGCGCATGGGAATCCTGGGCGAGGGCCGAAAGACTATGGCACGGGCGGAGCCGGCGTGCGCTCCCGATCGAGCGTCACCACCAGGACGCCGTCCTCGATCGCCACCCGTTCGGTCGCGTCGAGGAGCGCGGCCAACTCGGGGTGCTGGACGCGTTGGTCGCTAAGGCTCTTGTTGAACTGCGGCGCGACGTTCTGGCCCACCATGAACCCGCCGAGGTCCCAGTCCGAGAGCTTCAGTTCGTCGATCGTGGCGCTCTCGACCCAGCCGTGCTCCATGACGAAGGTACCTTTGACGTGGACGTTGACCCAGCCTGAGCCGTCCGTCGGGATCGACGCGTCGAAGGTCCCGGTGCCCCCGTCCATCGCCACCTGAATGCGTCCGTCGTCCCCGGGGGCCAACAGGACGTTGAGCGTCGGCGCGTCAATCCGTACGGTACCGACCCGGTCCAGCGTGGCGCGTAGTTCGGCCTTGAGGGCCTCCTGGCGCGCCGGATCATGGGCGGTGGCTTCGATGTCGAGGGGGGCATCCGACGTGGCCAACGCGACCACGATTTCGGGCAGGTACCAGGTTCCGATCCCCGCGCCGCAGCAGCACAGCAGCGCGCTGACCCCGCTGACGCCGAGGCAACCGAGGAGCCAGCGGCGACCGCCCCCCATCAGTAGCCCCCACCCGCGAAGAAATAGACGGCGCCGGCATCGACGCCCGCGGAATCGTCGAGCGGGGCGCCGATCGTGAGGTCGCCGATGCTGTCCCCGTCGGCATCGCGGAGCACCGCCACCGCCGCGCCGAAGTCGGTTCCGGCCGTCGATGCGGTCAGGCTGGCCGAGGCCGACGCCGTGCCCATCACCCCGGAGGCGAGGGGCCCCGCGTAGACGTACGCGGCGTCCGCGCCCGGCGCCCCGATCACCAGGTCCACCCTGCCGTCGTCATCCAGGTCGCCGGCGGCCAAGGCTTCGCCAAAGCGTACGCCGCCGGCACTGAGGGTGGCATAGGCGACGTCCTGCGCCAGGGTACCGTAGCTGCTGGTGCCCGGAATCACGTACACGTCGCCGGCGCTGCAGGCCGCCGACACCTCGCCATAGCCATCGTCATCGACGTCCGCGACCACTGGCGGCAGCGCGCCGAAGGCGCAGTCCGCAGCCGCGCCGCCGACCAGGAAGTCCGCGCCGCCGACCCCGACACTCCCGAACGATCCGAAGTAGCCGAGGACGGCGCCGTCGTCAGTCGCACTCCGGTCCATCGCGGGAGCCCCCACGAAGGTGTCGCTCATCCCGTCGCCGTCGACGTCGCCGGTGGCGAGGGTGGTGCCGAAGCGGCTGTCTCCGTTGCCGTACAACGCGCGCTCGACCACGCTTTCCACGAACCAGGTCCCGGTGACGGAGCCGTCCATCACCAACACCGACCCGTCGCCGTAGCTGGGATCGTAGGGAACGCCGACCAGGATCTCCGCGAAGCCGTCCCCATCGAGGTCCCCGGGGCTGGCGACCACACCGCCGATCGGGCGGCTGGCGTTCCCGGACAACAAGACGAGGTCCGCCGATGAGACCGACGCGTAGCCGGCGCCGACACCCCGAAAGAGCAGGACGGCGCTGTCGGTGTAATCGACCGTGTTGGGGAAGCCGACGAGCAGATCGTCGGCACCGTCCCCATCCACGTCGCCCGGGGCCGCGAACGCGCCGCCGAATTCGGCCGTGTAGTTGTCGTTGACCACCTGAAACGCGCCCGCATCCATCGCCAGGTCGACGCCGGGCCGGAGTGCGCTCACCATTCCCCAGTACGACGCGGAACCAGCGTCGTAGCCGGTCGCCCCCACCAGCAGCTCGTCAAGGCCATCCCCATCCAGGTCGCCGCCCGCAGAGATCGTGACCCCCGCCAGGTCGGCGGCGGAGGCACCGAACCACGACAGCTCGGCGTCCCCACTGAGCTTGCTGCCCCCAAACGCGCACGGTCCGGGGGCATCGTCACAGTCGCTGTCCACCCCGTCATTGCACACCTCGGCCGCCGCCGGCGACACGGCGCCATCGGCGTCGTCACAGTCGCCGCCGATGGCGCCGGTGTAGGGCGCTTCGGCCGCGCACAGGCACACCCCCTCGCCGCCGTACCCGTCGCCGTCGACATCGGCGTACCAGGTCGTGGTGCACAGCCCGATCACCTCGGCGTCGTTGACCTCCCCGTCGCAGTCCGAGTCCACCGCGTCGCAAGCCTCGGTTGCACCCGGGTAGGCGCTGCCGTCGCTGTCGTCGCAGTCGTCACCCGCGCTCGCGTAGCCCGCCGGCTCGGTGCAGGACGAGACCGACGCGGCGGCGCCGTAGCCGTCGGCGTCGTCGTCCTGATACCAGGTGAGCTCGCCGATCGACGCGTCGGCGTCGTCACAGTCGCGACTATCCTTGGTGTTGAAGTCCCCGACCGCGCTGCACCTACACTGGCTGGCGACCACACTCCCGAGGCTGTCGGCGTCCGCATCCTGGTGCCAGGTGGTGCAACGCACGGCGTCGGCATCGTTGTCGTCACCGTCGCAATTGTCGTCGCCCGCGATGTCACAGTCCTCAGGGGCCGAGGGGCTGCGCGTCGCGTCGTCGTCGTCGCAGTCGTCGGTAGAGTTGTACCCGTCGCCGTCCTGGTCGAAGTCGTCGTTGCCGGCGCAGTCCTGGTCGACGCCGTCGTACCAGGTCTCGATGGCGTCGGGATGAACCGCGGCCGCGCTCGGCTGGGCCATGCCGTTGGTGGCGTCGTAGCCGGGCGGGATGTCGGCCAGATCATCCCAGCAGTCGTCGACGCCATACGCGCCCTCGACGTGGATCGGATTCCCGGGGTCGGCCTCGACGTAGCCGGCCACCACGTACCCGTCGCCGTCCTGATCGCCGTCGTTTTCGTCGCAGTTCTGGTCGATGCCGTCGTACCAGACCTCCTGCACCTCCGGATTGACGTCAGCGTCGGTGTCGGCGCACTCGTCGCAGGACCGAAAGCCGTCACCGTCCCCGTCGAAATCGGTGCCTCCCGAGCAGTCGGCGTCCACCCCGTCGTACAACACGTCGGTGGCGCCGGGGTGGATCCGGTCGGCGCTGATGTCGTCGCTGGGGAGCTCACAATCGCCGACCGCCGCGGGCACGGCGTCGACTGCGGGGTCGTCGTAGCAGTCCGCGCCGCCGAACCGAGCCGAGGCGTACCCGTCGAGGTCGGCGTCGTCGTCGTCGAGCCCGTCGCAATTGGCATCGAGTTCGTCGTAGTAGACCTCGTCCACGCCGGGGTTGATGGTGGCGTCGACGTCGTTGCAGTCACCCGCCCTCGGCAGGGCGCCCTCGAGTTCGTCGCAGTCGCGAACCGGCTGGCCACCGAAGCCGTCGCCGTCGAGGTCGAGGTAGAACCCCTCCAGGACGCAGCTCGTCGAGCGTCCCGCCCACTCGTCGTCGGACACAAAGGTGCACGCGCTGAATAAGAGGAACATCATCAACCGCCCCGCCTAACCTACCCGAGGTGAGGTAAACTACCGCGCATGCGTATCTTCTTCGCGCTCACGCTCGGCGCCTGCATCGCCGACCCGCTGAAGCAGGACACCTCCGCGGCGGACACCGCCCCGACCATCAGCATCGTCTCGCCCACCGATGGCGACTCCATCGCCTATGACGCAAGCGCCGTCGCGACGGCCACCCTCACCGACGATCACCCCGCGGACGCAGTGACCGTAGTCTGGACCCTCGACGGCGCCGAGCTCTGCGCGGGTACTGCCGGTGCCGACGGCTCCAGCAGTTGTGCGTTTCGGCCGTCGCTCGGCACCCACGTCATGGTCGCCACCGCCACCGACGCCGCCGGAGGCGTCGCCACGGATACCGCCACCTTCTACGCCGAGACCCAGTTCGCCGCACTCGGCGTGATCCTCGCACCCGCCGACGCCGACATCCTGGATGTGGGAATCGCGGCCGATTTCCAGGCCACGGTGGCGGGGATGGCGCCCCTCCTGGTCAGCTGGAGCAGCGACAGGGACGGACTCCTCGAGCAGCTCACCCAGCCGTCCGTCGGCACCTCCGAACACTCGTTCACCCTGAGCGGGGGTGCGCACACGATCACGCTCAGCGTCACCGACCGCTACAGCGCCACCTCCTCCGACAGCATCGAACTCTACGTCAATCAACTCCCGGGCACGCCGACCGTCCGCATCAATTCCGTCTCCCCGAAGTCCTTCGATGCGCTGGTCGCGACCGCCTCGGCAACCGACCCCGACGACGACGCGCTGACCCTCGCGTACACCTGGACCGTCGACGGCGTGGAGTGGGGCACCGGCCCCACGGTGCCGGAGGGGGTCATCTGGAAGGGCGAGGAGTGGGTCGTGTCGGTGACCGCCAACGACGGGCGCCTGGTGGGATGGGACGACATCGCGGTCGCGACGGTCGTCAACACCCGACCCGAAATCGACAGCGTCACCATCAACGGCAGCGGGCCCTACGAGTGTGTGGTGAGCGCCTCCGACCACGATGGGGACACGCTCACCTTCGCCTACTCCTGGACGGCGAGTGGCAGCTCGGCAGGCAGCGAGGCGACGCTGTCGGAGACCCACCCCCGGGGCACCCTACTGGTGTGCGAGGCCACCGCGAACGACGGCGACGAAGACAGTCGCGACCAGTCGGGGAGCCTGGTGATCGAGAACCACCTCCCGACCATCGACAGCCTGACCATCGGGCCTGACCCGGCGGTCGCTGGGGATACCGTCAGCGCCAGCGCCAGCGCCAGCGACCTCGACGGGGACGGGGTCACCGTGTTGTTCTCGTGGACGCTCAACGGCTCGGGCGCCGGGTCGGGCTCGTCCCTCAGCAGCGCGGTGGTGCACGGAGACGTCGTCGAGGTCACCGCCCTGGCGCAGGACGGATCGGGCACGGGCGCCGGCGCCACCGCGTCGCTCATCATCTCGAACACGCCTCCCACCGCCTCCGCGAGCGTGAGCCCTACCCCCGCCCGCGCCGGGATCGATGCGCTCCAGTGCACCGCCTCAGCCGCAGACGAGGACGGCGAGCCGCTCACCCGCATCCTGAGCTGGGAAGAAAACGGGGTGGCGTGGACCGGCGCGACGAGCAGCACCGCCTACGCCGATGACACCATCGCTGCCGCGGACCTGGTGGCAGGCGACGCCTGGACGTGTCTCGTGACCGCGTCCGACGGCACCGATACCACCACCGCATCCTCCGCGACGCTGACGATCAGCCCCTGATCGCCCGGTCGAGGCGGTCGAGCAGCTCGTCCACGTGCCGCGGCGCGAAGACCAACGCCGGGCGAAAGCGGAGGCTGCGGGTACCCGAGCCGCCCATCTCCACGCCGAGCGCCAACGCCGCCCGGACGATACGATCGCGCGTGGGGGCATCCACGGCGTCGATCGCCGCGAAGGTCCCCTGCCCCCGCGCCTGGGAAAGCACTCCGGGGTGCCGGTCGCACAACGCGGCCAGCCCGGCGACGAGCTCCTGTCCCACCAAGGCGGTGGCCTCCACGAGGCGGTCGCGCTCGATGACCTCGAGGATCACCTGCGCCTGCGCACCGCGGAGCGGATCCCCCAACCAGGTGTTGAACAGCCGCAGCGGCTCGGCAGCCACGAACTCCGGTCGACCGTAGTAGCCGCCGAGCTGCATCTTCTTGCTGAAGGTCACCAGGTCGGGAGCGCCGTCCGGCCCCCACGCCTCGTGAGCCCACATCCGGCCGGTGCTGCCCACGCCGGTCTGCACCTCGTCGGCGATGAACGCGGCGCCGTAGCGGGTGCAGAGGCGGCGAAGCCCGACGAAGAACGCGGGGCTGGCATGCCGATCGCCGCCCTCGCCTTGAATCGGCTCGACGATCAACGCCGCCACGTCCTCCGGATGGCGCCGGAACGCAGCCTCGACGTCGGCAAGCGCGCGCAGCTCGGCCTCACCGTTGGCCGCCGCGTGCTCGGCGAGGGGGAAAAGGTTGGCCGGAAACTCCACCATCGGCCAGTCGAAGGCGGGAAAGTCAAGCTTGTGCACGGCCTTGGAGCGGGTGGCCGAAAGCGCGCCCAGACTGCGACCGTGGAACCCACCGGCGAAGGAGATGACCTTCATCCGGTTGGCGCCCTCCTGGGCGTTCTGCATGCAGGATTCCAACTCGGACACGGTGGCCGGCGCGCCACCCCGGCGCCGGGCTGCGAAGGCCACAAACGCCGCCTTCAGCGCGTTTTCGACCGCCTCGGCGCCAGTGGTGACCGTGAACACATGGGACATCCCCGCCGGAGCCACACCCATCAGCGCCTCGGCGACGTCCACCCACTCCGGGGGGACCGCCACGCCCAAGGACGGCCGCCAGCCTGCGCACCAATCGAAGCGGCCGCCACGCCACGCATGGAGCAGATCGGGGTGGTTGTAGCCGAGCGGCACCGCGGCGATGTGCCCGTACACGTCCAGGAGCGTGTTCCCATCGACGTCGCGGAGGTAGTTGCCGATGCTCGCCCTGGCGTCCTGGTAGAAATGGATCGTCCTGGCGTCCTGGATCAACCCGTGGCGCGCCCGAAGCGCCTGGGAGCGCGGTCCGGGGATGGCGGTCGCCACGTGGGCGGCCACAGGTTCACCTGAGATCTCGACGAATTTCACCGGTCCCTCCATGGCGGCACCGGCCGCCTCGAGCTCGGCCAACACCACCGCAAGGGCGGGGAGGGCTTCGTGGTACGCGGACGGGTACCCCGGGAGCATGTTGACGCGCAAACATGGACCCAGGCGCGCCGCATGCGCGCCTCGGGTGGGGAGGGTCAGGAGCGGCACGTCGCCGTCCCCAGCGGCGAGCATGGCCAGGGGCCACGCAGCGGCGGAGGCCAGGTCGCATTCACGCACCGCGCGCCCGTGGATCCGTCGCAGGTGCTGGACGATCGCCCCGGCGAGGTCGCGCGAGAGACTGGTGGTGGAGGCGGGGTCGAGCCGACGCACCACCAGCACCATGGGGACGTGCCGGGGGGGCACGCCCAGCGCTGCCAGATCGCGAAAGTCGGGCTGGAAGTAGGGAGCCACCCGTGGGTCGAGCGCCTGATACCCCGCCTTGCCATAGGCAAAGAGGCGGACGAGCGTGTCCTGTCGCGCCGGCTCGACCGGCTCCATCTCGGCGACCAGGAGCGTCGGCGTCGTCCGGGGGTCGAGGCCACGCTCGGCCAGGTCGCGACGCGCGAGCGTGGCGGGAGCGGTGCGCAACACCCCGGCGATGCCGGCGCGTCGGTAGGGCTCGGTCACAAAACTATGGCTCAGCAGCACCACACAGCGGCGCTCGACGACATCGGTGGCGACAAACCCGTCACGCACCGCTGCGAGCGTCCCGTCGCGATCGTGCCACGCGAGCATGTGGTACCGGCAACGGACCGCGCCGTCTTCGATCGGCTCGCGCACCCATCGCGCCAACGCGGCGCGCGGCTCGATCTCGTTGCGATGCCCGAAGTAGGCGTCGAGCGCGCCGTACGCCTCAGCGAAGGCCGGGCCGTCGGGATCGACGACCTCCGTGCCTACGAAGCGCTCCACAGCGCGCTCAAAGCGGGCAACGCCCTCTCCCGGGTGCAGGTCGGCCGGATCGATGGCGAAGGGTCGTGTCGGTGACATGACGTCCGGCACATATGCCGCCGATCCGCTCTGGTGTACCATCACACCCCGGAGGTCCCATGCTACTCGCCCTGTTCTGTGCTGATTCCCTCGCCGCTGACGGCGACTTCTTCTTCGTCGGGGGTGGCCTCGCCATCCGCCCGGCCTACGCCGCCGACACCTTCTCCCTGGGCGGCGAGGCGGAAGCCGACCTGAGCTTCAAGAAGGGGATGCTCGGCGGTCGACTCGACCTGGACTTCCAGGCTACCGTGCTGCCCACCCTCGGCTACGTGACGGTGCTGCCGGACGTCCCGGGCATCAACATCGTGCGCCCCGAGTGGGCGATGGTCGAGGTCACCGGCGACTCCTGGGCGGCGCGGGGGGGCATCGTCAACGCCCCCTTCGGCCTGGAGGACTGGGACGACTGGGCGCTGTACCTGCCCACCCACGGGGAGTACTTCGCCTTCTCACCCGGTCGCATGGCCGGCGCCGAGTTCGCCTGGACGCTCGGCGACAGCGGCCCGACGATCGCGCTCGGCGGCGGCTTGGACCTGGACTGGGACATGCCCATCGTCGAGGCCAACATCACCGCCGAGGGCGATGCCTACGCGGTGTGGTCCGGTGTCGCCGTCTACCCCGCCGATCAGCGCTACGCCGCGGTCCTCGGCGCCGAGGCCTACCCCGCCGAGGTCGTGACGCTCGCACTCGGCGGCATGGCGGGGATCGACCACGCCTCCCCGTTCGCGAATGTGTCGCTGTCGGGTGTGTTCCTGCCGGCGGGGATGATCAACCCCACCGTCCGCGTGGAAGGTTCCTTCGATCCGGAGGCCGTCACCGGCGCGGCCCCGTTCGCCGCCAGCGTGGGCGGGGCGGTGGCCCCGACGGACTGGATCAAGATCCTGGTCGAGGGGAAGATGCTCCTCGTCGGTGACGAACTCGTCCCGGGCGCCTACGCGTCCCTCTGCGTCTACCGGGTCGCACCTCCCGAAGAGTAGTCGGCCGGGTAGACTCCGGCATGCGCTCCCTCCTGCTTGCCGGCGTCCCCACCCCCACGACCGGTCGGTTGACGCTTTTCGCCCCGTGGGACGGTCGTCGACTCGACGAGGTGGCGCAGGCAGGACCGGCCCAGATGGAGGCCGCAGCCGCCGCGGCGGCGCGCGCCTTCGTCACCACGCGGGCAATGCCCGCCCATCGACGCGCCGAGATCCTCCGTCGGGTCGCGGTGCTGTTGGTCGAGCGTGGCGACGAACTGGCGGCGCTCATCCGCGACGAAGGTGGCAAGCCGATCGCCCTGGCCAAGGGCGAGGTCGCCCGTGCCGTCGATACCTTCACCCTCGCCGCGGACGAAGCGACGCGCATCGACGGGGAGGTCTTCGGATTGGACGGTACCGCCGGCGGCGTGGGCCGAACCGCGATCGTGCGCCGCATGCCGCGCGGGCCGGTCCTGGCCATCGCCCCGTTCAACTTCCCGCTCAACCTCGTCGCCCACAAGGTCGCCCCGGCCATCGCCGCCGGCTGCCCGGTCATCGTCAAGCCGGCGGAGCAGACCCCCTCGGCCGCCATCGTGCTCGGCGAGCTCTGTGTGCAAGCTGGCTGGCCGGCGGAGGCGATGAGTGTGCTCCCCTGCGATCGCAGCGTCGCCGGCACCCTCGTCGACGATCCCCGACTCCCCGTGGTCAGCTTCACCGGAAGCGATGTCGTGGGCTGGCAGCTCCGCGCCCGGGTGCCGCGGAAGCAGGTGCTCCTGGAGCTCGGCGGCAATGCCGCCGCGATCCTGGACGCCGACGCGGATCTCGACGCCGCGCTCCCGCGGATCGCCCTCGGCGGGTACGCGCACGCCGGCCAGACCTGCATTTCGGTCCAACAGGTGCTGGTCCACCAGGACCGGCTCCGCGAGGCCCGTGAGCGCCTGATCGTAGAGGCGGCGCAGGTCCCGCGTGGTGACCCTGGCGACCCGGCCACGGTGTGCGGGCCGATGATCGATCAACGCCAACTCGACCGGATCACCGCCTGGGTAGGCGAGGCCGTCGGCCGCGGGGCGCGCGCGTACGGAGGCGGCCGCGACGGCAACCTGATCGCGCCCACGCTCCTCGAAGTCGTGCCCGAGGACAGCCCCCTGGCGCGGGACGAAGCCTTCGGCCCCGTCATGGTGCTTCGCCCCTTCGCTACCCTCGATGACGCCTTCGACATCGTGAACCGGAGCCGCTTCGGCCTGCAGTGCGGCATCTTCACGCGCGACGTGCGCGCGCTCTGGCGGGCGTTCGACCGGCTGGAGGTGGGTGGGGTCATCCACGACGACTACCCGACCTTCCGCGTCGACGGCATGCCCTACGGGGGGGTCAAGGACTCCGGCGTGGGCAGGGAGGGTCCGCGGTGGGCGATTCGGGACTTCACCGAGGAGAGGTTGTTGGTGGTGAGGGCCTGATGCCGACTACAGCTCGACCCCCGCCCGCACCGGTTTGTCGTAGAGCCCCTCCACCTTCTCGCAGGCCGCGACGAAGGCATCGTCCCAGCGCGTAGGCAGCTGCGCGATCAGCTCTACGTACAGGTCGCCGCGCTGCTCTTTGCGCACCACGCCCTTTCCGCGCAGGCGCAAGCGCGCCCCGGGGGCCGTCCGTGGCGGGATCTTCATGGCGACGGGACCATCGGGAGTGGGGACGTCCACGCTGCCTCCCAGGGCAAGCTCCGCGAGCGTGACCGGCAGGCGCAACGTGAGGTCCAGGCCGTCGCGACGGAAGTGCGCGTGCTCACGAACGTGGATCCGGATGCGCAACGGCCCCTGGGGCGTGGTCACCTTCACCGACGCCCCGTCCTCCGCCCCGGGCGGGATGCGAACCCGCTGGCCGCCCACCTCGACCTCGATGCCGCGGAGCGCCTCCCCGAGGTCCACGTCCAGCGAGGCTTCGCGCGCCGGCGGCTGGCGAGGCGCGCCGCGCCCGCCGCCGCGGCCCCAGCCGCCCAGGAAGTCGTTGATGTCGAAGTCGAGCGGCTGGCCGCCGAAGCCGGCCCCGAAGCCACCGCCGCGCCGGCCACCCCCCGCCCGAATCGTACGCGCGCGCGCCGCGTCGAAGCCCGACGCCAACGAGTCCGGACCGAACTCGTCGTAGTTGGCGCGTCGGTCTTTGTCGGAGAGCACATCATAGGCCGCGGTGATTTTCTTGAAGCGCGTCTCGGCGGCCGGATTGTTCGGATTCTTGTCCGGATGCAACCTGGCGGCGAGCGCACGGAAGGCCTTCTTGATCTCGGCTTCGGTCGCAGCCGGTCGGATGCCGAGCCTCTCGTAGAGCTCCGTGTGCATCACAGCTCGTGATTGCTGGTCCGCCGCTCGTGCAATCGGCGCGCCGAGTGCTCGATGGTCGAGGCGACGCCGTCGATGCTGGTGTACATGTCTCCGGTTTCGCTCGACGCGTGCAGGAGCTCGCCCCCGGTGCGGAGGGTGCATTCAGCGCGGTGCCGATGTTTGTCGACGATGATCGTCAGGTGCGCGAACGACGGACCGCGGACGTGTTTGGCCACCTTGTGGAAGCGCTTGAGGGCCCAGCCCTTGATCGCTTCGGTGCTCTCGACGTTTCGGAAGGTGAATTCCAGCTCCACGTTGACTCCTAGCAGAGGTTGCGACGCTTGGACGACGGGAGGATTCCCAGCGCCTCGCGATACTTACCCACGGTGCGACGCGCGATGTCGATGTTCTCGCGCTGCAACAAGCCGACGACCTGATCGTCGGAGAAGGGCGCGTTCGGGTCTTCGGCCGAGATGAGCTTCCGGATGCGACGCTTGACCGATTCGGCGGCGACCTGCTCGCCGTGCACGGCGTTGACGCCGTTGTTGAAGAAGAACTTGAGCTCGTAGAGCCCCTGCGGGCACTGCACGTATTTGTTGCTGGTGACGCGCGAGACGGTGGACTCGTGCACGCCCACCTCATCGGCCACGTCCTTGAGCACCATCGGCCTCAGAAAGTCCGGTCCACGTTCGAAGAACTGGTACTGCCGCCGAAGGATCGACTTCATGACCTTGCCGATGGTGTCCTGCCGCCGCCAGATCGACTTCAACAAGAAGTCGGCGCTCGACAGTCGCTCCTTGATGTAGTCCCGCTCGACGCGGGTGCTGTCTTTTCCCTCGAGCACGCTCTTGTAGTACTTGGACACCCGGAGCTTGGGGAGCCCGTCCTCGTTCTGCACCACCTGCCACTCGTCCCCGACCTTGAACACGTAGACGTCGGGAGAGATGTACTGCGGTTCGCTCCCGGTGAAATTGCGACCCGGCCACGGCTCCAGCTGCTTGAGCATCCGGTGGTACTCCACCACATCCTCCTCGACCAGGGCCAGCGCCCGCGCGATGCCCGCGTAGTTGCGCTTTTCCAGGTCGCCCAGATGGTGGCGGATGATCTCGGGGAGGAACGGATCTTCCGGAAAGAGCATCCGCGCCTGGGTCAACAGGCAGTCGACGAGGTCGCTGGCGCCGCACCCGAAGGGGTCCAACGCCTGGATGACCAGGAGCCCGCCCTCCGCGTCCTCCAGATCGATGCGCTCGTCGTCGGTTTCGGTGTCGGCGTTGTGCTCATCGACGATGTCCTGCAACGACACGGGCAACCAGCCGCGATCGTCGAGGTTGTTGATGATGAGCATGGCGGCGCCTCGTTCCTTGTCGGTGCAGCTCTGCATCTGGAGCTGCCAGGCGAGGTGTGCCGCGAGCCCCTCGATCTCGGTGAGATTGGTCTCGATCGGCGGCAGCTCGTCCATGCCGCTGGAACCGCGCTCGCTGGTGGGCCCGCGATCGGTCATGTTCTCCAAGACCCGGCTCCAGTCGGTCTCTCCTTCCGAGCTGCCGTTCTGCTGCTCGGCCGAGTCGTTGATCTCGGCGGTCTGGGCGGCAGTGGCCTGGTCGGCACCCTCTATCTGCACGCTCCCAGGCACCTCCTCGAGGGTCGGGTTCTCCATCAACTCAGTCTGCATCTGTTCAACCAGCTCCATGTGGTTGAGCTGCAGGAGCTTGAGCGCCTGCTGGAGCTGGGGCGTGATCGCGAGCGTCTGCGTGAGCTTTTGTTGAAGTCGCAGGCTCTGCTTGAAATCCATAGCCATCCGGCGCGAGGCTCCCGGCAAAAACAACGTTGGAGGTCCGCTTCCGGGCCCGCTCGGTCGTCTTGTCCCCACAGGGTATCGCACTTGGCACGCACCGTGCAAGGGGCGGGCGCGCTTAGTTACCCATGCCGCCGCGCAGTTAGTCCAAACGGAACTCGCTCCCAAAGTAGCGGGCTCGTGCGTGGGGGTCGCCCGCGACCTCGGCCGGCGTGCCCTGCGCCTGGATGACACCGGCGTCGATGAGGATGGCGCGATCCACGGTGGCGAGCGTCTCGCGGACCGCGTGGTCGGTCAAGAGCACGCCGACGCCACCTTGGGCGAGCTCGCGAAAAATCACCTGCAAACCCTGGATTGCCGCCGGATCGAGCCCCGCGAAGGGCTCGTCGAGCAGGATCACCGAGGGCTGGATCGCCAGCAGCCGCGCGATCTGCAGCCGACGTCGCTCACCGCCGGACAGCCCGGACACCGCGCGATGGGCGAGCCCCGCGATTCCCACCCGGGCCAGGAACGCCGCCGGGGCACCCGGGCGCCCGCTGACCTGCAGCGCGAGGGCCACGTTGTCGCGTACGCTCAGGTCGCGAAACAGCGAGTCCTCCTGGGGGAGATAGCCGAGCCCGCGGCGCGCGCGCGCATCGAGCGGCAAGCCGTCCACCGGTACCCCGCCCAGGCTCACCGTCCCGCCGTCGCCGCGCTCCACCCCGGCCAGGATGCGGAACACCGTGCTCTTCCCCGCGCCGTTGGGACCGAGCAGCCCCAGGATCTCGCCGGCGCCGACCTCGAAGGAGATGCCATCCACCACCGCCCGGCCGGCGTACACCTTGCGCAGGCACCGGGCGACCAGGGGCGGCGGCGGGTTCAAAGCCGGTCCCACCTCAGATCCAGGCGGGCGTCACAGATCTCCGCTCCGGGCTCCGGACACGCGGCCTCGTCAAAGCTCGCGAGGTGCAGGACCGCCGACCCCGCCGCTGCGTTCTCGTCGACGATCTTGAGGTAGAGATCGACCGTCACCTCGACGAAGCACCCGGGCGCCACCACCGGGTCATACTCGACGGTGGGCAGGACACCGCCCATCGCCTGCATGAAGTCCTCTCCCTGCTCACCGGTTTCGAAGGTGACCTGCGCTTGCCCGAGGGGGTCCAGCATGTCGATGGTCGTCGTCCACGGGAGGTCGGCCACTCCGGGCAACTCCATCGGTACCTCAAAGGTCTCCAGGCCATCGTCGGGGAGCAAAGCGTCCTCGAACCCGCCCGACAGGCACATGTCGGTCGCGTTGTTGACGGTCACCTCGAAGCCCCCCCCTTGGAAACCCGGCGCCTCTTCCTTGGACGATTCACAGGCGACCAGGAGCGCGGTGAGCACGAGACGGATCATGCGCCCCTGGTATCCGACGGGCTAAGCTGCGGCTCATGAGCCTTCTGGTCCCGCTCGCAGCTGCGGTGGTCGGCACGGCGCGCGCGGTCGTCGCCCGGCTGCCTGCGCGCTGGAAGAAGACGCTCGACGACCGGGTATTCGGGGCCATCTTTCAGGTGACCCGCGTCACCAACGACGCCTACGGCTGGAAGGCCCCGCCCGCGGGCGACCCGGACCCATGAGATTTTCTGCACGGCTGTCGGCGGCCATCGTCCGAACGGGCACCCCCCTGTGCGTCGGCATCGACCCGTGGGCCGATCGGCTGCCGGGGCGTCGTTCACTCCTACAAGCCGATCGCAGCGCCCTCGCCGCGCTGTCGCTCCGCTTCGGACTGGCCGTCGTGGCCGCGTGCGCGGACGTGGTGCCGAGCGTCAAGCCGCAGTTCGCGTTCTTCGAGGCGCTTGGACCCGCCGGGATGGCCGCCCTCGCCGAGGTCTGCCGCGCCGCGCAGGCGGCGGGGCTCCTGGTCGTCGGCGACGCCAAGCGTGGCGACATCGGTTCAACCGCGTCGGCGTACGCCGCGGCCACCCTCGGCCCCGACGCGCCCTTTCCGTGCGACGCGCTGACCGTCTCGCCCTATTGTGGCCCCGACACCCTCGAACCCTTCGTCCAGGTTGCCCGCGCCGAGCACAAGGGGCTGTTCGTGCTCCTGCGGACGTCGAACCCGGGGAGCGCGCGGTGGCAGGCGCCCGTGGCGGACGACCTGGCCGCCTGGATCGAGGCGCAAAACACCGACGGCGATCCCTACGGCCCCGTCGGGGCGGTGCTTGGCGCCACTCACCGAGAGGCGCACGACCTGCGAGCTCGCCTGCCGCGAACCTGGCTGCTGGTGCCGGGCTTCGGGGCCCAAGGCGGCTCCGCTGGGGATGCGCGAGCGCTCCTGCACGATACCGGCCTCGGCGCCCTGATCAACAGCTCCCGCGGCGCCACCTTCCCGGCCGCACCCGACGACGCCTACGACGATGACCCCGCCGCATGGATCCGAGCGCGCGTCCTGGAGACACGGGCCGAGTTGGCGCGGGGATGATCCTGTCCTTCGTCCTGGCCTGCTCCCCGCCCCAACGGGCGGAAGGCGTGCTCACCGATGCGCTCCGTGGCACGCCGATCGTGGGGGCGACGGTGCGCGCGGAGGCGGCCGACCCTGCCTGCCTGCGGGCGTCGAGCGTGACCGACTCCGCGGGCCGTTTCCTGGTCGACGCGCCCTGCGCCGGGAGCACCTTCTCTCCCGTTGACGATCGGTGGGCGCTCACCGCCGCCGTGGTTCTCGACGGCTCGTCCCCACTTCAACTGGACGGGTGGCCCGCCCCGGCGGCGGACGGCCTCTACCGCCTCCGCGGCGACGAGCTGTTGACGCTGACGACCAATACCCCGCTTGCCAGCCTGCACCTGCCCGGCGGCGACCTCCGGTACCCGCTGGTCCTGCCCGGGGAAGCCGAGGACATCCAGGCCGGCGACTACATCGTGATCGCCGGTGCCGGGCTCGCGGGCTGGGGAGCAACCCGGCTGTTCCCCTCGCCCGAGCTTCGGGTCGACGGTCCTGCCGGCCCGGCGACCTTCGGCGCGTGGTCGGTGGTCGGCGCAGAGTTCGGTGACGACGGGAGTATCGCGCTCACCCCCGCGGTGATGGTCGGTCGCGACGTCTCGCTGCTGGACTCCCGACCGATCCGGTACCTATCCCTCGGCGCACAGCTCCCCGGCCGGTGGATCCTCACCGAGCGCGACGCGAGCCGCGGCGTGGTGATCGATCTCGTCGACGGGTGAAAAGGGCTGATCAGCGCCATGCGCACGCGCCATCCGCACGACCATGGCCCAACCGGCCGCGGCATAGGCGTCGGCGGACCCGTAGGCGAGCCGATCCACCGGCGGCGCCAGTTGCATACCGAAGCGCTGAAAGGGGAGCGCGTGAACCCCGGCCGCCCGAACCGCCCGCTCGGTACCCCAGACCGCCGCCGGGATCACGTCCACACCGTGCTCCCAGCAGGCCTGCACCAGCCGCAGAAACACCTTTTCGTTGACACGGCCGGTGCGGGTCCGGGTCCCTTCGGGGAAGACGTGAAGGTTGGCGCCGAGCTTCATCATCGCGATGGCGTCGGTGACGACCTTCTGTCGCGACTCCTTGCTGGTGCGGTCGAAGTAGATGACGCCGCTCACGTAGCCGGTGAGTCCAAAAAAAGGGATGTAGGCCACCTCTTTCTTGCTGATGCCCTGGCTGGACGTGACGTACATCAGCAGGCCCACGTCCTCCCAGCTCCGGTGATTGGAGATGACCAGGTAGCCCCTCTTCCTCGGCAGGTTCTCGCGACCGAGGATCGTGGTCCGGCCCATGCAGGTGACGTAGGTGCACAACCAGCCGAACACCCGGCCGCCGACGATCGAAAACCGTTCGCGCCGGCCACGGGGGATCACCGCAAACGGCAGGATCAACGGGGTGACCAGCGCACCCCAAAGGATGATCTCGCACAGACCGAAGATGGCCCAGAAGGCGCCGAACATCACGGCGCGCTGTATCCTCGCGGCCTGTAGCCCGCACCGCACGACCGCCGGCTCACCATCCTCGGAATCTGGTTAGGCCGGGCCCATGTTCCAGGCCTCTGAAATCAAACGCCTCGTGGAGTCCGCCATCCCGGGTGCGCTGGCGATCATCGTCGATGACGCCAACGACGGCGAGCACTTCCAGGGGGAGGTGATGTCGCCCAGCTTCATAGGGATGAACCTCGTGAAGCAGCATCAGGCGGTCTACGCCGCGCTGGGCCCGCGCATGGGCCGCGAAATCCACGCCCTCGCCTTGAAGACCTACACCCCCGACGCCTGGCAAAAAGCCGGCAAGGAGCGCCCATGACCACCCACGAAAAGATCGAGAGCATCGTCAAGGCCAACGACGTGGTGCTGTTCATGAAGGGCAACCCCATGTTCCCCCAATGCGGCTTCTCGAGCCGGGCCACCGCGATCCTCAAGGAATGCGGCGTCAAGTTTGCGCATGTCAACATCCTCGACGACGGCGAGATCCGCGAGGGCGTCAAGGCGTACAGCCAGTGGCCGACCATCCCGCAGCTGTTCATCCGCGGCGAGTTCGTCGGCGGCTCCGACATCATGATGGAGATGCACCAGAGCGGCGAGTTGCAGAAGGCGCTCGCCGGGAGCTGATAGACTTCTCCCATGGTTCTCGTGCCCGCCCGCGACGAAGGCCCGCGAATCGGCGCCGTCGTACGGGGCGTTGTTGCCGTGCTCCCCGGGGTCGAGGTCGTCGTCATCGAGAACGGGTCGAGCGATGACACCGCGGCACGGGCGCAGGAGGCCGGCGCCAGGGTGCTGCACTCGGAGGTGGGCTACGCTCGAGCCCTTCGTGTCGGCTTCGCACACGCCCACGCGTCCGGCGCCCCGTGGGTGGTGACCGTGGACGGGGACGGCCAGCATCCCGCCGAAGCGCTGGCCGCGCTGCTTCGAGGGCTGGACGACGCCGACCTCGTGGTCGGCAGCCGATTCTTGGAGGACCCGGGGTACCCCGTCGGCGCCAGGCGCCGCCTCGCCATCGGCGCCCTTTCGGCGTGGGCGAGCCTGTTCGGTGGGCAGGCGCTGACCGACGTCACCAGCGGCCTTCGCGCGATGCGCCCCGGTGTCGTCGCCGACTTTGCCTCGGACTACCCGGTCGACGTCGCCGACGGAAATGTGCTGGTCCGCGCCCTGCGGGCCGGCTGGCGCGTGCGGGAGGTGCCCGTCGCGATGCGTCCGCGGTTGAGCGGCTCGTCCCAGCATCAAAGCCCCAGCAAAAGCGCCCTCTTCGCGCTCCGGATGGCGCAACTCTGCGTGCGCGAGGGACTCAGCGCCGGGCGAGCATGAAGTAGTGTTCTTCCGGCTTGCCGTGTTTGAACACCTTCCCGACCACCATGCCGTCGATCACTTTGCGGACCTTGTCGATCATATGGCCGTACACGAGTCCGGAAATCCCCCCTTCGTTGCCGACCAGGGCGGGCCAACCCTCGGGCACCGACTCCGGAAGTGAGGTGTAGTCGAACCACACCTCGTCCCCGTCAGCCCGGACCGAAAAGTGACCCGGACCGGTGGCGAAGGCGAACTTCTGAACGTTGATCCCCTGTACCCGCCCCGACCTCAGCACCAGGTGCTTCTCGAAGCGATCAAAAAACGGAAGCAGGTCGTTCTGTCCTTCATGGCGAACAATATCCCCTTCCCCTGCGACCATCTCCGCCAGGGCGAGCGGCAGCCCCTCGTGCCAGAGCCGGCGCATCTCGCGCTTGGCGAGGCCGTGCATGAAGT
This sequence comes from Myxococcales bacterium, assembly GCA_009692585.1. The sequence continues at coordinate 100,313 of SHYX01000002.1, read as the reverse complement.
TGAGCCGCTCCTCCAAGGGGCGGCTGGCGAGGGCGGCGCGGAAGACGGCGAGGTCGCCGGTCAGGGTGGGGAGAGGGACCATGACGCGTCGGGTATCATTCCGCGTACCCGAGGGCCTTGAGCAGAGCGTCATCGGGACCCAGCGCGGCGCCTCCGGCTGGAACGAGCGGCACCTCGGGATGGGCGGCCAGCCACGCGGCCTCGACGCCCTGGAGAACCGGCGGCAGCGCCCCGAGCGAGGACAGTTCCCCCGGATCGCTGGCGAGATCGTACACCTCCTGGCTGCCGTCGTCGCCGACGATGAGCTTGAGCGGGCCGATGCGGAAGGCGCGCCGGATCCGGTCGAAGCGCGCCCCCTCGGGAGAGGTCAGGTCCTTCTTGAGGGTGTAGTACAGGTCGGCGACCTGCATCGCCTCAGTGCGCCTGAAGCCGTCGGTCCGGAGCCCCGCGGCGCCGAGGATCATCGCACCGAGGTCGTGGGTCTGGATCGGCGCCGGGTCACGTCCGGCCTCGAAACCGGCGCCCTTCACCAGGAACGGCACGTGCAACACCGGCTCGTAGACGTCCTTCGCGTGCTCGACCAGGCCATGTTCCCCCAGGTATTCCCCGTGATCGGCGAGGATGAAGATGTGCTCGAATCGGTCCGCCCGGTCGAGGAACTGGCCAAGGTGATCGTCCAGAAAGCGCAGCTCGGCGTCGTAGGCTTCGATCCAGGAGTCGCGGATGGCCGGGTCGAGGGCGCCCCCTTTGAGGAGCGCCTTGACCACCTTCCGGTAGCCGCGCCCCCCCGGCAGCGCCTTGCGCAGTCGCTCGGGGTGCTTGACATACCCGCGCCGCGGCTTGTAGGGCCGGTGGGCATCCATCAGGTTCAGGAACAGCAACAGGGGGCGGGCATCCTCTTCTTTGAGCGCCTCATCCGCCATCGCGATCACCCGATCGGCGGCGAGGTAGGGCACCCCCCGCGCATCACGGTCGAGTCCGTCGTTCATCCAGACGTCGAAGCCTTGGCCCAAGCCGTAGCTTGGATGGAGAAAAGCCAGATTCCCCGCAATCCCCACCGTCCGCCAGCCCGCATCCCGGAGCCGCTCCGCGACCGTGTCCTGCCCCTCGCCGAGCGGCGCTCCCTTCCGCGGGTCGTCGCGACCGACACTACGAGCACCGTGCTCGCGCTGGCTCTTGCCGGTGAACATCGAGGCGTGCGCGGGCAGGGTCCACGGGGCGTCGGTCCAGGCGTTGTCCCACACCCGGGCGCCAGCGGCCCACCGGTCCAGCCGCGGCGTGGTTCCCTCTGGGTACCCATACATGCCCAGGTGGTCGGCCCGAACGGTGTCGAGCACCACCACGAGCACGTCGCCACCCGCGCCCACGGCACGATTTTGTCGCGACGTGGCCGCCTGGGCCAGCGCGGCCGACAGGGCCTTTCGGTCCGACAGCATCAGCGTTTTGGGGAGAGCGGCCCACTCCACGAGCATCGCTTCCCCACCCTTCGCCGCCCGCTTCGGCGACCGACCTCGGCTCGGCTCGGCGCATGAGCAGCCGAGGGTCCAGAGCGCCAGAAGCAGCACCGGCTAGTCCGGGGCGGTCACGCGAACGACCTCTTCCAGCGAGGTCATGCCCTCGCGGAACTTGGTCAGCGCGCTCATCCGCAGGGTTTTCATGCCCTGCCGGATCGCCTCGCGCTTGAGCTCCAAGGTCGACGCACCATTGAGGATGAATTCCTTGACCTCGTCGTTGGTCACCATGATCTCGTAGACCGCGATGCGGCCCTTGTATCCAGTGTTGTTGCACGTCTTGCAGCCCTGGCCACGCATCGGCTTGACCTGGTCGATCTCCTCGGGCGGAATCCCCACGTCGATGAGCTGCTGCCGGGTGACCTCGACCGGCCCCTTGCAGTCCGAACACAACTTCCGCACCAGACGCTGCGCGCCGATGAGGTTGACGGAGCTGGCGACGAGGAAGGGCTCGATGCCCATGTTCAGGAGGCGGCTGACTGTGCTCGGCGCGTCGTTGGTGTGAAGGGTGGACAGCACGAGGTGACCGGTGAGCGCCGCCTTGACCGCGATCTCCGCCGTCTCGAAGTCTCGAATCTCGCCGACCATGATGATATCCGGGTCCTGGCGTAGAAAACATCGCAACGCGGCAGCGAAGTTCAGCCCGATCTCGTCGTGCATCTGGACCTGGTTGATCCCGTAGAGGTTGTACTCGATCGGGTCTTCCGCGGTGCTGATGTTCTCGGTGCTCTTGTTGAGTTCTGACAGCGTGGAGTAGAGCGTGGTCGTCTTTCCCGAGCCGGTGGGGCCGGTGATGAGGATCATGCCGTAGGGTTTGGCGATCGCCTCCTTGAAGCTGCGTAGAATCGACTCTTCGAACCCGAGTTTCGTCATGTCGAGCTGAAGGTTGGACTTGTCGAGCAGTCGCATGACCGTCTTTTCGCCCCAGAGCACCGGGCAGATGCTGACGCGGAAGTCCATCTCCTTGCCCTTGCCCATCTTGAGCTTGATGCGCCCGTCCTGGGGCAGTCGCCGTTCGGCGATGTCAAGGTTGGACATGATCTTCAGACGGCTGGTGATCGCATTCTTCAGGCGAAGGGGCGGCTTCATGACCTCGTACAGCATCCCGTCGATCCGATACCGGATGCGGAGTTGCTTTTCGTACGGCTCGATGTGGATGTCGGACGCGCCCTTGCGGATCGCGTCGAGCAACACGAGGTTGACAAGCTTGACGACCGGCGCGTCGCCGGCGCTCTTTTCGAGATCGAGGACATTGATGTCCTCGTCGACCTCGCCGGCCAGCTCAACATCGTCCTCCCCACCCGAGAAGTCCACCATGACGTCTTCGAAGGTGACGTTGCTCGTATAGTATTTCTCGATCGACTCCGCGATCTGGCCCTCGGACGCCACCACGATGTCGATGTTGAAGTTGGTGATGAACTTGATGTCGTCGACGGCGTAGATGTTCGACGGGTCCGCCATCGCGATGATCAGCGTGTTCCCGGACTTGTTGATCGGGATCACCTGGTGGCGAACGACGACCTCCTTCGGAATCAGCTTGAGCACCTCGGAGTCGATCTCGAAGTCGCGCAGATTGATCGAGGGGACGCTGTACTGCTTGCTCAGGAAGGCGGTGAGCTCGTTCTCCTCGATGTATCCGAGCTTGGTGAGCTGATGGCCCAACCGGCCGCCGGCGGCGCGCTGACCCTCCATCGCCTTCTGCAGCTGCAACGGCGAGATCAGACTTTCGCGAACGAGAAGCTCGCCCAGGCGGGCGTTGGAGGCGGTGGCGGTCGGAGTCGACTTACGTTCGTCAGCCATGCAGAGTCCCTCGGCGCGCGAATCCTACCGCACTCGCCCGTTCGGTGCGCGGGTGATCGTGCGATTCTCGACGGGTCGGCCGCTACCAGTAGGCTGAGACGGCCGCGAGAGCTGCGGCGAGAAAGGCGCCAAGCAGCCACGGCCAATGCGCGCGAACGCCGATCGAAGGGTCGCGGAGCGGGGCAACCCCAGGCGGGAGGATCAACGCCTCGGCCGGCGGGTTTCGCAACAGCGCGGTGTGCACCAGGAGCCGGGCGTTGGTGTCCCCCGCCGGCTCCAGCAGGCGGTAGGCGCCGGCGACGGCGGGGTCCGGTGGCGTCCAATCGAAGAACAGGTCGACGAGGTACGCGAGGCGGGCCGACGGCGGCAGCGCCCGGATCCCGATCTCGTCCGGGCTGAGCGCCGCGGTCGGAAGGAGGCCGGGCGCCAGAAACGCCGGGTGAGCGTGCCCGTACAGCGCCCGGCCGACCTGGGGAGCCACGCCCTCGTCGACGCGGAAGCTCGCCGCACGCTCGGCCAGGTCGAGTCGGAAGGAGGCCATCCAGCCGATCGCCTGGTCGTCCCCGTCGACCAGCGCCCGAAACACCGACCAGGCCGCGCCCGCCTGCGCGTTCCAGAGCTGGGTGAAGACGGGCCCGGCCGGCGACGCCCTGAGGGCCTGGAGCAGGCGAAATTCCGCGAGGTCCAGCGGCGGTGCGGCCATGGGGGCCGATATCATGTGCCGGGGAAGTTTCATGGCGTGCTCCCTGGCATTGGCGACGAAGTTGGCCACCGTCCGCTGTTCATGTCACAGTACGCCACCATGCTGTTGCCGGTCCTGTTCTTCGCCTGCGGTGAACCGCCACCCACACCGGTGACGGAGGGCGCGCCCGCCACGCCGATCTGGACACAGCCAGGAAAGACGGCCGCGCCCCCTCCAGACTCGGACGGCACGATCACCGACACCGTGGTCACCCGCCCCGCCGCGGACACCGTACGTCTGGTGGCCCTGGGCGACGCCGGCACGGGCACGGCGCTGCAATACGACGTCGCCGATGGCATGGAGCTGGTCTGCGCCGCCCGCGGCTGCGACTTCGCCATCTACCTGGGCGACAACTTCTATGACACCGGCGTCGACGACCGCTTCGACGTGCAGTTCGAGAGCAAGTTCGAGCTACCCTACGCCAACCTGTCCTTTCCGTTTTACCCAGCGCTGGGCAATCACGATTACGGGGCGGGCGGCGCCGGCTACGAGTTCTGGCGGGCCCCCATCTACGTCGAGTACACCGACCGTTCCGACAAGTGGGTGTTCCCGGCTCAGTACTACCGGGTGCACGCCGGCGCGGTGGAGCTCTTCGCGCTCGACACCAACGCGATGATGTGGGGATTCTTCGACGAGCAGCTGGCCTGGATGAAGGAGCGGGCGCCCCTGTCCACGGCGCCGTGGACGCTGGCGTACGGCCATCACCCGTACCGAAGCAATGGCCCGCACGGCGACGCTGGCGACTACGACGGCGGCCCCGCCTCACCGATCGGCAACGGCACCTACGTCAAGGAATTCATGGACCAGGCCGTCTGCGGCGTAGTGGACATGTACCTGTGCGGACACGACCACAGCCTGCAGTGGATCACCGAGACCTGCGGCGGCACCGAGCTCATCGTCAGCGGCGCCGGGGCGCACACCACCAGCCTCTACCCAGGCCACGACACCTGGTACGAGGACGACGACGAAGGTTTCGTCTGGATCGAGGCTGACAGCGTCAAGATGACCGTGGCCTTCTACGATGCCGACGGCCGACTCAGGTACGAACGCACGCTGCTGAAGTAGCCGCGCGCGATCAGGGTCCGCCGCCGAGCCCACCGTCCTCGCCCCCGCAGCATTGCACCACCAGCGGCGCGCCCTCGGAGACGAAGCCGTCCCCCGCCGACCTCCACAGCGCATTCGGCGCGAAGCCGACTTCCCGGCCGCTACAGCTGCCGTTGTACGTGAGCCGGTACTCGAGCTCGGCCTCCTGGTAGCGCGCGGCGGCGTCGGTATCACTCGGTTCGACCGCGGCACCAAGTTCGACCTCCCAGGTCAGGACGGTCGCGCCGTCGTCATCTACGCGGTTCGATGAGGGTGTCGGCGAGAGCCCCGAGACCGCCCAACCCTTCGGGACCTTCTCGCTGATGCTCGCCCTGCCGGACGAACGCCCGAGGTTGGTCACCTCGATCACCACCCGCGTGGACTGCCCGATCCCCAACTCGAACCAATTCATGCTGCGGCCAACGATGAAGACCGCCTCCTCGTCGAGGTAGTCCCACACGCTGTGCTGCGTCTCGGCCAGGCCATCCTCCGGGGACCAGTCGTGGTGGTCCTCGTTGCCGTCGCGGTCCTCGTCCGAGGAGTCGTTGGTCCACGAGGCGATGCGGGTTGGCGCCCGCGCTCCGTTGAAGGTGTAGGTGGCACCTGACGCCGTGTACTGGTTGTGCTCGATGCACCACCAGGCTTCCTGCTCGGAGGAGCTGCTCCACTGCGCGTACGGCAGCGTCAAGATCGAGTCCGGCGGGATCTCGAGCGAAGTGTCGGTGGTGCCCCCGACCGCGTCCTGCGACTCGGGGCTGAGGAAGGTGTACCAGCGCTCGAAACAGACGGAGTACGGCCCGATGTTGTCGATCGTCAAGCCCGCGCTGCCATAGGTCAACGTCGCGAACCCCCGGTCCACCGCCTCCGCCAGCTCGATGCAGGCGTCAGGCTCGCACTCGCCGGGATCGACGTTGGCCTCACCCTCTTCCCCGTCGGGGTCTTGTCCGGGCGGCGTGGGCTCGTTGTCTTCCTCCGACTGGTCTGTCCACTCTGGCCAGGCCTCCCCAGCGGTGTCGCCCTTGGACGAGTTCGGGGCGCAAGCAAACAACAGGGCCAGAAACATCGGGCCTCCCCCGCCCAGCCTAGCACCGAATCGTCACCGACGCCGCCGTTTGCGGCTCGCAGAGCCGTGAAACGCCGAGCGGCATGGGGGACTGCGGGGAGGGGGAGAGCGCCACGTCCCGGTGCGTTCCTCAACGCACCGGGCGCCGGAGGCCGGAAAGCGAAGCTTGGAGGCCGGAGGGTAGGCGACGGTAGGGGGAGGAGGCGGCGAGCGTCTTCCCCCGTTTCTGGACAGCGTCAGTCGCCCGTGCCGAGGAGGAGGAACACCGCACCCACGTTGGCGGTGGTGGACGAGTCCCAGTTCGTCGCGCCGATGCCCAGGTCATCGAAGCCGTCGTTGTCGGTGTCCCCGAGGAAGGCGACGGACGCGCCCAGGGCCTCACTCGCCGTGGTGCCGGTCACGAAGAAGTCCGCGGCGGAGACCGAGTAGGTTCCAGAGGCGACAGGACCGTACCAGAGGCCCACCGCCCCGGCGCCCGCGAAGCTGGTCGTGTCGTAGGACGTACCGCCGACCGCGATGTCGTCGTTTCCGTCCCCATTGAAGTCCCCGCCACCCGCAACGGAGCGACCGAAGGCGTCCCCGGTGAACGTGCCCTCCAACTCGATGCTGGACGTGCTCGACAGACCGCTCCCGCTCGACAGGAAGACGCTGGCGGAACCCGCAGTGGCGTAGGCGCCGACGGTGTCCTGGTGCGTGCCGATGATGAGGTCGTCGTTCCCGTCCCCGTCGACGTCCCCGGCCCCGTCCATGCTCCGGCCGAACTCCGCCAAGCTCAACGACGGGCCGACCAGGGTCACGTCGGGTACCGTGGACAGGCTGCCGCCGACGACGGTCGTCTCTCCGTAGATCACGTAGACCTCGCCCTGCTCGAGGTAGCTGGCGCTGGCCTCGGCCTTGTAGGCGCCGATGACGATCTCGCCGATGCCGTCGCCCGTCAGGTCGGAGACCAACGCCACGATCTGCCCGGCCTGGTCGGTGACTCCGGAGCCAAAGAAGAACTCCCCACTGGCCGACGTCATCGCGTGTATCCCGGTGGTTCCCCCTGGGAAGTAGACGGCAGCACCCTCGGAGCTGGTCGTCGTCGCGATGTCGTAGCCGTAGGCACCCGCGATGACGTCGGCCCGACCGTCGCCATCCACGTCCACCCCACCCGACACGTCGAACCCGAGGTTGTCGGAGCTGCGAATGCTCTGGATCACCAGCGTCGCGCTCGTTCGCGTCAGCGAACCGGAGGGCGAGGAGAAGACCATGGCGTCGCCGGGCGACACCGAGCTGTACCGCGTGTTGTACGAGCCCACGACGAAGTCCACGGAGCTGGCGCCGGTGAAGTTCCCCCCGGCGGCCACCTGGTAGCCAAGGTTGTCGGGGTTGGTGGTGCCGGAGGTGCCGGTGACCGTCGCGTAGCCCGCCGCAGCGGCCGAAAGTTGCACGGCGCCGGACGTGGCACCGCCGGAGTAGATCCAGGCGCGCCCGGCATTGGAGGCGCTGGTGGTCGGGTCGTAGGCGTTGGCGCCGAAGCCGATGTCCGCGTTGCCGTCTCCATTGAGGTCACCCACCCCGGCGATCGTGATGCCGACGTTGTCGCCAGAGGTGGCGCTGAACAAGTTGACGCCGTACCAGTAGGCCTGGTCGTGGGCGGTGACGAGCGCGACCCCGCTCAGGGCGCAGTCGTCGGAGGTGGCCTCGCAGTCGTTGACCACGAAGTCCTCGCAGACCGCCGCAGCCCCTGGGAACACGGTGTCATCGGTGTCATCGCAGTCGGTGTCGTCAGCCACATGGCCGCTGGGCGCCGTACACGCCGAGGCCGTGACCGCGGGATCGCCGTAGGTGTCCCCGTCGGCGTCCGCGTACCAGGTGCTGGTGGCGCCCTCGTCGATCGTACCGTCGCAGTCGTTGTCCAGGCTGTCGCAGAGCTCCGGCGCGCCCAGGTAGACGGTGTCGTCGGTATCGTCACAGTCGTCCGTCGACACCGTGGACAACGCTTCGGAGGCATCGTCGCAGTCGGCATCGGCCGAGGTCCGGGTGTCGGCCGAGGCGTCAAGCATGCCGTCGTCGTCGTCGTCGTCGTAGCAGGTCTCGTCCCCGTCGCAGTCATTGTCGACGCCGTTGCCGACAAGTTCGGCAGCGGCCGGGTGAACGGTGTCGTCCGTGTCGTCGCAATCGGTGTTGTCGACGAGGTAGCCAGCAGGCTGATCGCAGGCCGACACCCCGAGTACCTCGCTGCCGTAGGTGTCGGTGTCGTCGTCCTCCCACCATGAGGTCTGGCCCGTCGCCCCGGCGTCGTCATCGTCGGCGAGCCCGTTGCAGTCCTCGTCCACGCTGGCGGTGTCGCAGACCTCCGCGGCCGCGGGGCTGATCGTGTCGTCGCTGTCGTCACAGTCGGTGTCGTCAGCGAGGTAGCCGCTGGGCGCATCGCAAGCCATGTTCATCGCGAACTCGTCGCCGTAGCCGTCGTTGTCGGCGTCGGCGTACCAGGCGGTCTGGCCCGTGGCGCCGGCGTCGTCGTCGTCGGCCGTCCCGTCGCAGTCCTCGTCGGTGTCGCCCGCGTCGCACACCTCGGCCGCGCCGGGGTGGACGGCATCATCGCCGTCGTCGCAGTCGGTGTCGTCGGCGACGTAGCCGATCGGTTGATCGCAGTCGATGTCGGTGGCGGCGAGGTCGCCATAGCCGTCGGAATCGACGTCCGCGTACCAGGACAGCACGTCCACCGCTCCGTCTTCGTCGATCACACCATCGCAGTCGTCATCGTCACCATCACAATACTCGAGGGCCCCTGGGAACTCGGTGGCATCTACGTCATCACAGTCCGTGGCCGGCTCGGCGTCGCTCCCCTCCCCTGCATCGGCGCAGTCGGTGTCGAGCGAGAGCACTGTCGCGGTACCGATGCGCCGATAGCCGTCACTGTCCGCGTCCGTCCAGCACGATTCGCCGCCGTCGCAATCCTCGTCGTCCCCGTTCCCAGTGGTCTCCGCGGCGCCGGGGTGATCGTCGGCATCGGCGTCGTCACAGTCCGTGGCGTCGGCGACGTAGCCGGCTGGTTGATCACAGCGGGTCAGCCCGCTGGCGGCGTTTCCGTAGCCGTCGGCGTCGCTGTCGGCGTACCAATCGGTCTGGCCAGCGACGCCGGCATCGGCATCGTCGGCGGAGCCGGAGCAGTCCTCGTCGACGCTCGTGGCGTCGCAGACCTCGACCTCGGCAGGGTTCACGCCACCGTCGGCGTCATCGCAATCGGTGGCGTCCGCGACGAATCCGGCGGGGAGATCGCAGTCCACGTCGGTGGTGGCGAGGTCACCGTACCCGTCGGCGTCAGCATCGCGGTACCAGGTGGCCACGTCGACGGCGGCGTCCTCGTCGATGTCGCCGTCGCAGTCGTCGTCGTCACCGTCACAATATTCGTCCGCGCCAGGATACTCGTCGGCATCGCCGTCATCGCAGTCGGTGTCGAGCACCGAGTACCCGGCGGGTGCCTCGCATGCCACCTGCACGACCGAGGCATCGCCGTACGCGTCGCCATCACTGTCGGCGTACCACTCGAGCGCATCGGCCGAGGTCGCCTCGTCCACGTCCCCATCACAGTTGTCATCGATTCCGTTGCAGGACTCGGGTGCGCCAGGAAACACGTCATCGTCCACGTCATCGCAGTCGGTCGCGTCGGTCACGTGGTCGATAGGCGCGTCGCAAGCGACGGCCCAGTTGGCGGCGTCTCCGAACCCGTCCCCGTCCGCATCCGCGTACCAGGCCGCCGCGTCGATGGCGCTGGCCTCATCGACCTCACCGTCGCAGTCGTCGTCGTCACCATCGCAGCGTTCATCGGCGCCCGGGTGCTCCGCCTCGTCGGTGTCATCGCAGTCGGCACCGTCGCCGGTATACCCATCGGGCGGGCTGCAGGCGACTGCGGATGTCGCGACATCGCCGTACCCGTCGGTGTCGGCGTCGGCATACCAGGTCGAAGCGTCGATCGCCGAGGCTTCGTCCACCTCGCCGTCGCAGTCGTCGTCGTCGCCGTCGCAGACCTCGTCGGCGTCCGGGTTCTCCGTCTCGTCCGAGTCGTCACAGTCGGCGCTGTCCGCGAGGTAGTCCACCGGCCGATCGCAGGCAATCTGGGGCGTGTCGAGGTCCCCGAACCCGTCGCCGTCGCCGTCGGCGTACCAGGTGGAGGCGTCCGCGGCGTCGGGTTCATCCACGGTGCCGTCGCAATCGTCGTCGAAGCCGTCGCAGACCTCGGTGGCGTCCGGGTTGTGGCCCGCCTCGCTGTCGTCGCACTCCTGGCACGCGGGGAAGCCGTCCCCGTCGGCGTCCTCGTAGCCCACCGATCCGTCGCAGTTGTAGTCGTTGGGATCGGTGCAGTCGGTCTCGGTGGCGTTGGGATGGAAATCGTTGTTCGCATCGTCGCAATCGCCGGCGTACCGAGCGTGCCCGGCTGGCTGAAGGCAGGCCGAAACCGTGGCGTCGGTGCCGTAGCCGTCGGCGTCATCATCCTGGTACCAGAACGTCGCATCGGCCGCCTCGTCGTCGGCGGTGCCGTTGCAGTCGTCGTCGACGTCGTTGCACACCTCAACCGCGCCCGGGAAGACCGCCGGCTCGTCGTCGTCACAGTCCAAACACGCGGCGCTCCCGTCGCCGTCGTCGTCGGCGAACGCCACAGAACCATCGCAATTGTAATCGTTCGAGTCCGCGCAGTCCGCCTCGGCCGCGGCTGGATTCCATGCCGCATCTCCATCGTCGCAATCGCCGCCCTCGGCGACGAAGCCCTCGGGGGCGGCGCACGCGACGATCAGCGAGCCGGGGTCCCCGTAGCCATCCTCGTCCACATCCGCGAAAAAGACGGTCGAGTCCCCGGCGTCGTCGTCGACCACGCCGTCGCAGTCGTTGTCGAGGCCGTCGCAGAGCTCGGGCGCACCTACGTAGACGACGCCGTCGGCCTCGTTGCAGTCCTCGTCCGCCACATGGCCGTCGCCATCAACGTCCACCGGGTCATCCGCCCCGGGGGTCTCTGCCGTCGAGGCGGGAAAGCAACCGGCGCTGAAGAGGACGAGGATTAGGCCTTTCAAGGGTCACCATACGATGGCCGGACGTTAGCCCCGGCCGGCGGTGACCGCAAGCGACGGCAACGCTACGGCCCGCTCGGCGGCAGACCCTCACGAGGGAACGGCAGCGCCGCCGCGGAGAGGAGCCCAGCGATCAGGTCGACGGTGACCAGCTCCGGGTGGCCCGCCCACGCCACGAGCCCGTCGCGGACCAGCACCAGGAACGGCACGCCGGTCACGCCGAAGTCCTCGGTCACGGTCCCGTCCTCGATCGCGATCGGGAAGCGCAGGAAGCCCGCTTCGATCATCGCCGCGAGGTCGGCATCGGTGCTGCCGCGCGACAGCCGGGTGAGCCCGATGACTCCGAAACCGCTCGCCTCGAAGTCACGACGAGCGAGCTCCAACTTCGGCAGCTCGACCCGGCAATGGGGGCACCAGGGCTCGAAGAATGCAACCAGCGTCACCCGGTGTTCGTCGTACGCGCCCGCCGCCGCGAACCAGCGCACGCCCTGGAGCGACGGGGGGGACCGGCCGACGAGGGCCAGGGCCGCGGTCCAATCGGCGAGCATGCCTCGGCCGACGGAATTCGGATATTCGATGTCGAACGCGCGGATTTTTTCGAGCGCGCCGATCGCGTCACCCCGCATGTAGTCCACGGTGATCGTTTCGAACCGAGCGGTTTCTTCGGCGGAGGGTGGCGGCGGCGGGGCCCGCAGCTCCGGAGGGGACGGCAGCACCAGCAGGGCAACGCGATGCGCGGGGCAGCCCAGCGCGAGCGGTACCGCCCACAAGGCTCGGCGAAGCACTATTTTCCCGCGAGCTGCCAGATCGCGTCGACCATCACCGCGGTGGCGGGCCAGTTCCAGTCCTGGCCGAACACCGCGAGGTCGTCCTTGTCGCCATCCCCATCCTTGTCGATCTTGCTACCCAACGTCGTCGCGAGCGCTTCGAGCTGCTCTTGCGGCTTGTCGTCCTCGTCCCAGAACTCGTAGGCGTTGATCCCCAAGAACCGGGCGTCGATCGCCTGGAGCGCGCCGACCGCGTCGCCCTTGTCGGCACCGTCGGGGCACGGACGGCGGGGCATCGGGTCGCCATACTTCGCCTCGCGAAGCCCGTTCTCGGTGATGAGCACGAACACCCGCTTGCTGTTGGCGCGAAGACCGATGCCGCCTTCGTCGCCGCTGCCCGAAACCGAACTGTCGTACAGCCCACCAACCTTGCCGGCGAAGGCGTCCCCAGCTGACTTGCGGAAGGGCGCGATGTCGGTCGCCGTGTCATTCTTCTGGTCGCAGTCCTGGTCGTAGCCTTGACCGGCCGCAGCCTGGAGAAGCGCCTCGTACCCGTCTCCAGGGCCGTCCCCGCCCCACTCCATCGACAGTCCCGCCGCAGCCGCGTGCAGCCGCGACCGGTCGGTGGTCAGCTGGGTTTGCAGGGTGTAGGGGTGGCCGTCCCAGGCGGTGTACCACTCACCATCCACATAGTAGTCGTCGAAGCTCGCGATCGCGATGCCCACATCAGCGCCGCTGTCGAACAGGGCATCGATGAGGGCGGCGGTGTTGAGCGCCAGATCGGCGTGGTAGCAGTCGTACCAGTAGGCCCCATCGATGAGGAGCACCACGTCGATCTTGCCGTCGGGAACATCCGTTCCAGGGACGTCGCCGCCGCCGGTGTCGGTCGAGCCGCTGTCGCCGGAGTCGGCGGTGTCGGCGTCGGGATCGTGGTCGTCCTGGCGCCCCGGAGGGGTGTTGGTCGCCTCGTTCTCCGCGGCCAGATCGTAGTCCGAGCAACTGACGAGCAGTAGGGTGGCGAGAACGTTGCGCATGCGAGGTGCGCTAACCCATGCGGGCCGATAGCGCCGTCCGATGCGGTCGATTCTAATGGCGGCGATGGTGGCCTGCGGCGCCGGGGAGCCCGAGCATGGCGACGAGGTCGGAACGCCGGGCGGCGTACCGCCCCAAGCGCCTGACGCCCTCGAAACGCGACGCAAGGCGCTCAGTGCCGAGGTGCGGGTGCTCGTCAGCGAGCTCGAAGCGGCTGGCCGATACGACTGCTGCATCCAGACCCCGTGCAAGCTCTGCGCGGTGCGCGCGGGCGGCTGTCGATGTGGGGAAGCGGCACGCGCGGGCGAACCCGTGTGCGAGGAGTGCGCGATGATGTGGGCGCGAGGACTCGGCGCCGAACCGGTCGCCGCATCCACGATTCGCAGCTTCCTCGAGGCTGAACGCCAACAGAACGGGGAGATCTGCGGAAAACGGCCAGCTACGGTCGAGTGACCGAATCGAAGGTGCGCCCGCTCATTTTTCGCCAGCTCTGGCGCAGGTCGTAGACGGTGTGCGCCGCGGATTGGATTCCCGCGACGGCGTACTGCAGGCCACCGGGATTCCAGAACTGCCCTTCGACCAGCTCATGGTCCTTGTCGATGAGCCCCGTCTCCTTCGCCAGTTCGTGCAGGCGGGTGTGCGGATAGACCCGAATCGGCTGCATCATCAGGAGCGTGAAGAGCCGCAGCTGGGGACCCAACTCCCACCGAGCATGGGCGAGGAAACGGACGATGGCCGACAGCGAACGCCAGTCCTCACCCGGACTGTTCAGGAAGAAGCTGTACTCTACGTCCATGCCGTGCCTCTTCGCCACCTGCACCGTGTAGAGCATGTCCTCGTGACGGAAGTTCTTGTCGAGGTTGCGCAGCATGCGATCGTCGACATGATCGGGCGAGAACGAGAGCAATCCACAACCCGCCCGTTTGAGCGCCACCATCAACTCGTCCGGTAGCGTGTTTCGATGCTCGTTGAACCACGCCGACCACTTCACGTCCAGCTTCCGACGGGTGATCTCCTCACAGATGGCGATGGCATGACCGACCGGGATGTTGAAGATCTGGTCGCAGATGAACAGCTGGCGCACGCCGTGCTCCCGGACCAGAAGCTCGATCTCATCGACCACATCGACCGGATCACGCTGACGCACCCGATGTCCGAGCAGAAACGTGTCCGAACAGTGGACGCAGTGCAACGAGCACCCTCGCTTGGCTTGCACCCCCACCGACACAAAAGATGAGCGGAGGTAGGGCTCGTGCGGGACCAGATCCCGCGACGGCGGCCGATTCTCGGCCCACTCCACGCCCGGTGGTTGACCGGTGTACACCAGATCGGTGCCCCGGCGGAAGTAGAGGCCGCGTAGACGTTCGGGGTGCTCGATGTCGTCCAACAACGCGGCGAACCTCAGCTCGGCTTCGCCCCATACTCCGATGTCCACCTCGGGAAGTCGTCGCATCATCACCTCGCTGTACAGCGAGAATGCGGTGCCGCCAACTACGATCCTGGCGCGCGGTGCCAACCGTTTGACGAGTTGGATCGCCCGCTGCTGCGGCTCGAAATCGTCGGTGTGCAGATGCGGCATCCCGACCTTCATGTTGCGGAGCGAGAAGCCGACGACCTCCGGCGAAAACGCCCGGACCCGCGCCTCAAGCGCCGCGTAGGGGTCGTCACGATGCAGATTGACGTCGAAGATCTCGACCGCGTGCCGATCACGGATGTGCGCCGCCAGGTAGGCGAGACCGAGCGGATAGACGAGTTCCATGTCGAGGGCGGTGAAGGCCTGAACGAGGAGTACGCGCATCGTGGGTGACCATAGCGCCAGGGCCCTGCCAGTGCCTGTCAGGCGGGCTACAGCGGCCCGAGCGGAGCGAATGATGTTTCTTGCCCTGTGTCTGGGTCTCTATAGCGTGCCATCGTCGCACGCGGCCGACGCCGACCCAGTGGTCGCGCGCGTTCAAGGAGGAGAAATCCACGCCAGCGAGTTCGCCGCCGTGGCCCGCAAGGCGAAGCCCGCCGACGGCATCGCCCTGAGCCCCGAAGAGCGCAGGGCCGTGCTGGACGGGCTCGTAGACGAGAGGCTCCTGGCCTTGGAAGCGCAGAAGAGCCAGGAGACCTTGAACAACCCGCTGGTGCGGAAAGCACTCGTCCGCGCCTACCTGGAGGAGGAGGTCTACGAAGAGATCAAGGAGCCGAGCGACGCGGTCTTGCAGAAGTTCTATGACCAAAATCCCGGATGGTACACCACGGCGGAAACGGTGCGCGCCAGCCGGATTCTCGTGCGCGTCGGGCCCAAGGTCACCGCGGAAGCAGCCAAGACCACCGCCCAAAAACTGCTCGCGACCGTGGCGAAAGACCCGAAACGCACCTTCGCGGCCACCGCCAAGAAGTCGTCCGGTGACGAACATCACGACCAGGGCGGCGACATGGGCTTCGTCACCCGGGCCGACAAGAAGCTCGACAAGACCGTGCTCAAGACGCTGTTCGCGACCAAATCCGGCACGGTGAGCAAGGTGTTCTTGACCCGGGAGGGCGCGAACATCGTGTACGTGTCCGCGCGGCGTGCGCCAGCCCCAAAGACCTTCGAGCAGGCCCATGCCGATGTAAAAAAACGGTGGAAAGCGGAGAAGATGGATACCGCGAAGAAGGCGCGCCTGTCGAAGATCGAGAAGGCGTCCAAGGTCGCGGTGGACGACGCCGCGTTGGCGGCCGTCGTGCTCCCGGTCCGCAAAGCGAAGCCTGCGCCCACGAAGTCGGCGAAGCCGACACCGGGAAAGCCCAAAGCCGCTCCCGAGCCCGAGATGATCGAGGACGAGCCCGACTCCGGCGAAGAGGACGAAGACGAGGACCAGGACCAGGACCAGTAGCGGCGAAATGCGCGAATTCGTCGACGAACCGCTCTCCCGTCACGGGTACTGGCGCGTGGGTGGCCCCTTGGAGCGGCTTGTGGTCGTCGAGACGGCCGCCGAGTTGGCCGCGCTCGCCGACGTGCGGTTGGTGCTCGGCAACGGCTCCAACCTGCTGATTCCAGACACCGGGCTGCCGGGAACGACGGTGCGCCTCGGGGGCGAGTTCCGAGGCCTGGAGGTGCTCGGTGAGGGCCCCGACGGCGTGATCCTGCGCGCCGGCGCCGGGCTGCTCAACACGGTGCTCCTCGCCCGCGTCAGGCGGTTGGGACTCGGAGGGCTGGCCTGCCTGGCCGGGGTTCCCGGCTCGGTCGGGGGCGCCGTCGCCATGAACGCGGGGACCGCGCTGGGCGAGCTCGCGGACTGCCTCGTGGCGGTCATCGGCCTCGACGGACAGCGCGTCGAACGGAAGCTGCTCCCGATGAGTTATCGCCAAGGTGGCCTCCCACGCGACTTCGTCGTGGTGGCGGCCGAGCTTCGCGCGTCACCAGACGGCGTCGATGCCGAACGCCAGCGCATCGCCCACCACCTGACGCGCCGCAAGGCGACGCAGCCGCTGGATCTGCCCAGCTGCGGCAGCGTGTTTCAGAACCCGGCGGGCGACCACGCCGGAAGGCTCATCGAGAGCGTGGGCTTGAAGGGTTGGCGCTCGGGCGCCGCCGAGCTCAGCGCCCAGCACGCGAATTTCATCGTCAATCACGGCGGCGCCAGCGCGCTCGACGTCATGACCTGCCTGCACACGGCTTGGAGCCGCGTGCGCCAACAGACAGGTGTCGCCCTGGTTCCGGAGGTGCAGGTCTTCGGAGCGTGGCCGCCCGAGCTCTGGCCGCTCATCCCGCCGACGGCGTAGCCGGGTACGGGCGGCCGGCAGGGAATTGCGTTAGCCGGGCCCCACTTCCAGGCGAGCCGTGACCTCTACCCAGGCCGAGATCGACGTCAGCTACAGCGTCTCCAACGAGTTCTTCAAGCTCTGGTTGGACACCAACATGCACTACACCTGCGCGGTCTACGAGTCGGACGACCAGTCGCTCGAGGACGCGCAGGAGCACAAGGCCAAGGTCCTGTACGACTTCGCCGAGCTCACGCCGGACAAGACCGTGCTCGACATCGGCTGCGGTTGGGGCTCGATGTTGGACTACTGCATCCGCCGCGGGGTCAAGCGCGCCGAGGGGGTGACCCTCTCCACGGCGCAGGCCGAGTGGTGCTACGCCCGAAAACTCGAGCGCACCCAGATCCACATCTGCGACTACCGGGACTGGAAGCCGGCCGAGAGGTACGGCGGTCTGGTCTCCATCGAAATGATCGATCACCTGTGCTCACCCGCCCAGGCGCGTGAAGGAAAGGCCGTCGACATCTACCGCGAATACTTCACCAAGCTGGCAGAGTGGGTCGAGCCGGGCGCCCACTTCGGCTTCCAGGCCATCCTGACCAACCGCGTTCCGCGCACCCGGCAGGCCCTCCTGGACCTGCAGTTCACCGCCGACATCATCTTCCCAGGCGGCCGCAACCCGCGTGTCGAAGAGCTGGTGGCCGCGGTCAATCCCCGATGGGAGATCCAGGAGTTGCACATGCGGCGCGAGCATTACGGCCGCACCACCGCCGAGTGGCTGCGCCGGATGCGCTTGCACGAAGCCTACATCCGCGAGACCTGGGGAAACGCCTTGTTCGACGACTACGAGCGTTACCTGGACACCTGCGTTCGCGGGTTCGCCGCGCACTGGGTCGGCGACGTGCAGATGAAGCTGCGTCGCATCTGAGGCGGACTCAGTCCGCGTACTTGAAGTGGTACGGTTGCTCGGCGCCGTGCGGAGGGTCGACGGCTTCGTTCAGGGAGCCGTCAATCGCCAGCAGGTAGTACCACATCCCCGCCGAACGCTGCTCGTCCCCGCTGATGGTGGCGGTCCATTCATCGCCCGAGCCAGGCCCCAAAAAGCCGATGCGCTTCCAGTCCTTGCTGCTGGCCGTTTCGCTGCGGAAGTAGAGCCTGGCCAGCAAAACACCCGTTCCGCCTTCGTCATCGGTGATCACCGCCGTCACCTCGACGTCGGTTCCGCCGGGAACGCTCTCCGAAAAGGGCACAAACACGATCTCCGGCGCGGTCGCGTCGGTCTGGTCGAACGCGGTGTCCCCCCCATGCACGTCCACTCCCGGCACCAGGGTGTTTCCCGTGCAGCCAACAAAGAACAGCATGATGGTCATCGGACCCCTTCCCCCACTCACGGGCTCAATGTAGCGTGGCGGGACCGCCAGCCGCTCCTACTTCCTGCCGCCCGCCTGCAGGACCAGCCGGTACGTCGTGTATTGCTCGGCACCGGCGCCCAGCAGCGCGTCGCTGATGATCTCGTAGGGGGTATCATCGTCGGCGATCAGCATGATGTTGCCGTCGAACTTCGCGCCGCCAGCAGCGCCGATGGCCCTGATCTGGTCGCGGCGGACGCCCAGGGCCTTCCTGACCTTGGCCCAGTCTTCCGAGGTCAGGGCGGTGCCCGCGACCACCTTCACCACGAGCTTGTTGTCCACCAGAATCGAGGTCTTGGCGATGGTGAGCGCCACGGCCGGCACCATCTCGGCCTCGGACGTGGTCTTGGGCGGCGTGAGGTCATCGCTCAAGGTGATGTTCTGCGGCGAGGACTCATATTGCTTGATCAGAAACACCAGGATGATGGTCATGATGTCCATCATCGCCGTCAGGTTGAGGCCCTCGATCGCCTCGCCGTGCTTGCGATGACGCCGCCGGCGCAGCATGAATTCGTCGTCCGACTCCGAGCTTGGGACGCTCTCGTTGACCTCGCTGCTGTAGGTTGCGGACGGGGTCATGGCAGCACCACGCTGAGCGTGATGTTCGGAAAAAGCGGACCCGTCGCGTCGTCACGGGCCGCATCCATGACCTTGACGACCTTGCTGTACACGACTTCTTTATCCGCCGTGACCACCAGGTTCTCCGCCATGTTCGGAATCGTGGACTTCAGCGAGCGCAGTTGCGTCGTGAGGCCGCGGAAGTCATCGGGCTTGAGCGACTGCTCGGAACCCTGGATGGCGCCGCCGCCGATGACCTTGATCTGGGTCGAGGAGATCGCCACGGTCAGGAAGGGCTTCTGCTCTCCCGACCCGTTGGACTCCCGGCCGTACGTAGGCGCGAGGATCGGCGCCTCCTTGAGCTGCACGAGGTACGCCGTGACCGTGACCATGAACATGATCAGGTTGACCATGATGTCCAGGTACGGAACGAGGTTCAACTCCTCGGTGCCGCCGCCACCACCAGCCATGAGCTAGCCCTTCTTCCCTTCGCCCTCGGCGGGGCGATAACCCTTGCGCCATTGGGCGTGCACGTTGACGAAGTGGAAGAGGGCGTGTTCCGTCTTCTCGACGATCTTGACCGCCTGGGTGTTCAGGATGAGGTGGAAGAAGATGCACACCACGGCGATGCCGAGGCCGAACGCGGTGTTGTTCATCGCTTCGGAGATGCCCTTCGCCAGTGCCGCCGCTTTCTGGTCCGCCGAGAGAGCACCGACCGCCTTGAAGGCCTCGATCAACCCGAGCACCGTTCCGATCAACCCGATCAGCGTGGCGATGTTCGCGATGGACCAGAGCCAGCCGACGCGCGACTGGACCAGCGGCCGCACCTCCATGAGGCACTCCTCAACCGCGAGCATCGGGCTTTCGAACCCGTTGCGCATCAGCTTGAGCAGGTTCCGGGTGGCGCGCGACAAAGCCGGCGTGGGACTGGAGGCACAAACCTTGGCCGCAGCCTCGATGTTGCCCGCCTGCAGATACCGGTCAACGGCCGCGACGAACGGCTTTTCGTTGATTCCGTAGCTCATGAACAGGGAGTACATGCGCTCGACGACCACCGCCAGGGCGAAGGCCAGGAAGAAGAGATTGACGACCATGAATGGTCCGCCATCTTTAAAGAAACCGATCACGCCTTCCATGCACTCTCCGCCGAAGCTCGGGGAATGTGACCCCCGGGTGGGAGTCCTGTCGTTTCAAGTCCTGCTGTCGGGTCACCTCCGGTGAGGGAGGCTGCCGTGAAGCAATCTACCACGGTCATGCCCCGGCGCCGCCCAACCGATCAAGAGAGTTTCCAATCTCGGCGGCCACCCTCGAAATACTCAGGGGTCACGGTCAGAATCGCGCCCGTAAAGGACTCGTTAGCGCGGCGGGATCAACCGCGCGCGGTGGCCACCAGTGGGGCGATCAGGAGGCTGACGACGCTCATGACCTTGATGAGGATGGCGACCCCGGGCCCGGACGTATCCTTGAACGGATCGCCCACCGTGTCACCGATGACCGCCGCCTTGTGGGTCTCGCTACGCTTGGGATGCCCGGGTAGGCCGCCCTTTTCGATGTACTTCTTGGCGTTGTCCCACGCCCCACCGGCGTTGGCCATGAACAAGGACATCGACGCCCCGACCGCCAGGGCGCCCGCGAGCGTCCCCGCCAGCGCCGCCGGCCCCATCACGAAGCCCACCACCACCGGCCCCAAGACCGCGACGAGACCCGGGAGGATCATCTCGCTGAGGGCTGCGGCCGTGGCGATGTCGACGATCGCGCCGGGCTGCGGCTCCGCCTTGCCCTCCCGCAGGCCAGGGATCGTGTCGAACTGCCGTTTGATCTCCAACACGATCGCGCCGGCAGCTTTTCCAACCGCGAGCATCGTCGACGCGGCGACCACGAAGGGAAGCACTGCGCCCACCAGGATGCCGATGAGGATTTCGGGGTTGTCCAGCGCCAGGTTCATCGGCGGCAGCGACGCGGCCGAGCGAGCGTGACCGACCTCCAGGCTGTACGCGGAGAACAAGGCGACCACCGTGAGCGTGGCCGACCCGATCGCGAAGCCCTTGCCGATGGCGGCAGTGGTATTGCCGACGGCATCCAACTCGTCCGTGATCTCCCGGACGGCGGGCGGGAGACCCGCCATTTCGGCGATGCCGCCGGCGTTGTCGGAGATCGGCCCGTAGGCGTCGACCGTCATGACGATCGCGGTCCCGCCGAGCATTCCGACCGCGGCGAGCGCGATTCCGTAGAGCCCGAGGTCCCCCATGAACGCGTTGGCGACCACCGCCACTCCCGCGACCAGGAGCAGGCATACCCCCACGCTCTCCATGCCGACGGCCATCCCCCGGATGACGTTGGTCCCGGCCCCCGTCTTCGAGCTTTCCGCCACCGCCTTGACCGGGCCGTAGCTGCCCGTGTAGTACTCGGTGATGAGCCCGATGGCCGCCCCACCGATCGCGCCCGCCGCGAGGGCCACGGTCACGTTCTGAGAGATGCCGAAGGTCGGAAGCAGGATGGCCGTGAGCGCGACCATCGCCAGCGGCGGCAGCACCATTGCGGCGCGCAGGACGGTGCTGGGCGCGCTGTTCCGCATCGCGCGGGCGACGAAGATACCGACGATGCTCACCGCCAGGCCCAGTCCCGACAGCACCAGGGGCAGGCCGACCGCCACCTGCCGGGCATCGGCATTGCCGCTGACCACCAGCTGCGCGATGTCCGCCGCCGGCGCCGTGAGCGCGATGGCCATCGTGGCCACGATCGCGGCGACCAGCGACTCATAGATGTCGGCGCCCATTCCGGCGACGTCGCCCACGTTGTCCCCGACGTTGTCCGCGATGACGCCCGGGTTGCGCGGGTCGTCTTCGGGAATGTTCTCGATCACCTTGCCGGCGATGTCGGCGCCGACGTCCGCGGCCTTGGTGTAGATACCCCCCCCGATCCTTGCGAAAAGTGCAATCGACGAGGCGCCGACGGCGAAGGCGTGAAGGCTGGAGGCCAGCACCGAGTTGGCCGCCGAATCGCCCATCGGATGCAGCATGTAGACGGCGAAGAGGCCGAGCAACCCCAGGCCCGCCACGCAGAGGCCCATGACCGCACCGCCGTCCAAGGCGGTGAGCAGCGCATTTGCCCTGGAGCCCGTCGCCGCCGCCTGCGCGGTGCGCACGTTGCCGTAGGTGGCCGCTTTCATCCCAACGAAGCCCGCCCCCAGCGAGAGCGAGGCGCCGGCGAGGAACCAGGCGCCGGCCAGCCAGCTGATCGACATCCCCAGCGCGACGAAGACCACCACGGCGTACACGGCGAGCACCTTGTACTCGCGCGTGAGGAACGCCATCGCCCCCACCCGGATGTACCCGGCGATGCGCGACATCGTCTCGTTGCCCTCGGGCAGGGCGCGCACGCGGAAGTAAAAGAACGCGGCGATGACGAGGCTGACCACCCCGGCGACAGCGGGGAGGCAGGACCAGAATCCGAACGGACCGAGCATGAGGGGAGCTTCCGGTGGGAGCCGGGCCGCTATCGGCCCGCGGGCGGCCCGGCAAGCTCAGCCGATGACCTCACCGACGAGATCATGGGCCGTAGCCTTGACGATTCGAACCGTCCGAAGCTGACCCGCACGAACGGACTCGTCGGTTTCGGTCAACCAGACGTGCCCGTCAACGTCGGGGGCTTGCGAACGAAGTCGCGCGACCAACACGAGCGGGCTTTCCTTGCTGGGCCCATCGACAAGCACGACGTCTTCGGTACCCACCAGCTTCCGGTGCTTTGACCTGCTGATCACCGCCTGCCGTTTCATCAGCTCTTTCTGCCTGGCCAGCTTCACCGCCTCATCCACCTGCCCCGGGAGGGTGGCGGCCGGGGTTCCGTCCTCGGGAAAGTAGGTGAACACGCCGACGCGGTCGAAGCGCTCGGCTTCCACGAAGTCGCAGAGCTCATCGAAGTCCGCGTCGGTTTCACCCGGGAACCCGACGATGAACGTCGTGCGCAACGTCACGTTCGGGATGGCGTCCCGCACGCGGCGGAGGACCTTTTCCTGTCCGTCGCGACTCACCCCGCGCTTCATGGCCTTGAGCATGCGCCCCGATGCGTGTTGCAGAGGCATGTCGACGTATTTCAACAGTCGTGCCTCCTCGGCCAGGGCACGCAGCGCCGACTCCGGCACGCCGAGCGGGTAGACGTAATGCAGGCGAATCCACTGCAGGCTCTCGATGCGGCCCAGCGCGCGGAGGAGCGCTCCGAGATCGGTGCCATCGCCCAGATCACGACCGTAGGCCGTGGAGTCCTGCGCGACGAGGTTCAGCTCGACGACCCCCTCGTCGCCCAGCCGGCGCGCCTCGGCCACCAGCGAGGCCACCGTGCGGCTGCGCATCTTACCGCGCAGCTGCGGGATGATGCAGAACGCGCACCGATGATCACAACCCTCCGAGAGCTTCAGGTAGGCGGAATGCGGAGCCCAACTGTTGATCCGCGGGGCGAACTCGTCGTGAATGTACAGCGGGGTATCGATGTAGCTGCGGGCCGCCTCCCCCTCGCGGGCAGAAAGCACATCTGCGATACGATGGTATTCCCCCGTGCCCAGGAAGTGGTCGACCTCGGGCAGTTCGAGCTCGAGGGAGTGCCCGTACCGCTGCACCATACACCCGGTGACCACCAGCTTTTTGGCGTTCCCAGTCTTCTTGAGCTGGGCCATCTCCAAGATGGTGTCCACCGACTCTTCAGTGGCCGGCCGGATGAACGAGCAGGTGTTCACCACGATCACGTCCGCTTCCTCGGGGGAATCGACCAGCTGGAAAGCCCCCTGCTGCAGCTTCCCGACCATCACCTCGGAGTCCACCCGGTTCTTCGGACACCCGAGCGAGATGAGGTGGACGCGCTCCATCTACTGATTCACGACCGTCACGCCCGGCGGAGGCTTGAACGCGAAGAGCACATCCGGAACGTCCCCCCCCAACACCACCCCGGTGAAGCCCATTCTCGTCACCGCGTCATTTGCGTCGGTGATGGTCAGATCTTGTAGGAGATAGCTCTGCTTCTTGACGATGAGCTCGATCTGTTTGACCCCGTTTGGCGTCTTCGGCTTCAGGATCAGCACGTGCGTGGGCTTCGGCGGCGTGCTCGGTGGGAGGAGCACGACGTCGAAGAGGTCTCCGAGCTGCCCCAGATCGTCGATGAGCCGATCCACGCTGCCACTGCTGGAGGTCCCCAGCACCTTCTGCACAACCAGCTGCTTCTGTGGCGCGGAGTACACCCACTGCGTCGAGCCGTCGGAGACCAGGGCGAATTCCAGCGGCAGGCCAAGTTCGAGGCGCAGCTTCCGCGGCCGCTCCAACTGGATGCGTCCCCGCTTCTTCTCTTGCACGCCCGTGAGCATGTTGGTGGTGACCTGGGTGAAATCGGCGCGGACCGCCGTGACCTTGGCGTAGGTGGCTTGCACCGCCACCACCACGTCCTTGGCGGTGGTGGGGTCCGCCGGCAACGCCAGCGCGGCGGCCGGTAGGAACAGGGCGACGCCCAGGGTGAACGCAGCGATCCAACGAGCGGGGCGCAGACGGGACTCCGAAAGGGACGCGTGTTTATGCCGGTGATCCATGGGTCGCAAGGCTCCGTTCCAGCAAACGCAGACGCCCATCGACACCCGAGATTCACGGCGGTGACAACCGCTGACCGCGCCGGCCCACGCGGCCGACCGCCGCGCAACGTGATCCGCGGCCTCAACGCTACTGTTGCGCCAACACCTTCCGAGGCTTCGCCCCATCGGCCGGGCCGACGATGCCCTGCTTCTCCAGTTGCTCCATCAACAGGCAGGCCCGGTTGTAGCCGAGCTTCAGATGTCGCTGAATCATCGAGGTGCTCATCTGGCCCTTCTCCAGCGCCAACTCCACGATCTCGTCGTAGTACCCCGACATCTCCTCGTCCAGGTCGTCGAGGTCGTCGAGCACCTCGTCGGCGTCCTCCAGTCGGATTGCCGGTGCGTAGTTTGGTTTGCCCTGGCTACGACAGAAATCGGCCACCCGCTTCACCTCGTCGTCGCTCAGAAAAGGCCCGTGCATGCGGGAGAGCGCGCTGACGCCAGGAGGTACGAACAGCGAGTCCCCTTTGCCGAGCAGGGCGTTGGCGCCCATGGCGTCCAGGATGATGCGACTCTCGCTCGCGGTGCGGACCTGATACGCGAGGCGCGAGGGCATGTTGCTGCGAATGAGACCGGTGATCACGTCCGCCGATGGTCGTTGCGTCGCGACAATCAGGTGAATGCCGCTGGCGCGCGCCTTTTGTGCGATGCGGGCGATGCTCATCTCGACGTCCTTTCCCGCCACCATCATCAAGTCCGCCAATTCGTCGATCACCACCACGATGTAGGGCAACTTCCGCGGCGTGGGCCGCAACTCGCCCGCCGGCCAGTCCGGAAAATAGTACCTGGCCTTTTCCGTCGTCCAGTCCTGGGACTCCGCTTCCACCTTCTGATTGAAGTTCTCGATGTTGCGGACCTTCCAGTCTCCCAGCATGCGGTAACGCCGATCCATCTCCTCGCACGCCCAGGCAAGGACCTTGCTGGCCAGCGTGGCGTTGGTCACGACGGGGTGCAGGAGGTGCGGGATCTCCTTGTACAGCTCGAACTCCAACATCTTCGGGTCGACCAGAATCAGCCGCAGCTCCTCGGGCGTTCGGGTCATCAACAGGGAGACGAGCATCGCGTTGATGCCGACGCTCTTTCCGGAACCGGTGGTCCCGCCGACGAGCAGATGCGGCGTCTTGGCGAGGTCCGCCACGTAGGGGCGCCCCTCAGTGTCCTTCCCAAGCATGATCGGCAGGGTGTGTCGCTGATCACGGAATTCCGGGGAAGCGAACACGTCCCGCGCCCACACCGTCTGTCGGATGTCGTTGGGCACCTCAACACCGACGACGCCCCGGCCAGGGAGCGGCGCCACGATGCGTATCGCGTGGGCCTTGAGCGCCATCGCCACATCGTCCGCGAGGGCCGCGATCTTGCTGAGCTTGATGCCGGGCGCAGGCTCGTACTCGAACATGGTGATGACCGGGCCGGGGCGAATCGCGCTCACCCGCCCCTCGACGCCGAAGTCGCGTAGCTTGGCGGCGAGCCGCGTCGCGAGGTCGCGAAGCCGCCCCTCATCCGCCGCGGCGACGATTGCCGGATGTTCGTCCAGCAGTCCCAAGGGGGGAAGTTGGAAGGGGGCGTTGGTCTCACGCACGGCTTGGCCGTCGTCGGTGCGGCCACCGGAGGAGAGGTTTCCGGGCACCACCGCGACGCCCTTTCGAGCGCGCGGCAGTCGGAGAGCCAGGGGCTCGCCCACGCCCGGGAGCGGTGCGAACCGGGAATCGTCCTGGACGGTCGCGGGAGCAACGAGGGGGGCGGCTGCGGCCAGCGCGGCCACGGACGGACGAGTAGGCGGATCCTCGCCGAGGCCGAAACCAAACGCGTTCGCCGGGGCTGCGACCACGCCCAGGGGGGACTCGACCACGTCCAGTTCCTCGTCGTCGTACGCTGCCGCGACATGCACCGCCGGGAGTTGGCCCGGCGACGGGACGTCGTAGACGTCGGTGGTGCCCGTGGCGCGCCGCGTACCCGGGACCGGCGCGGCGGCCGTGTCCTCATCCAGTTGCACCTCCACCAGGGTGCGGAAGCTCGGTTGGGTCGGCCTCTCGACGGCCGATGGCGCCTCGACAAGGCTCCGCGGCCGAGGCGCCGAGGCCGCAGACCACACACTTCCGTGGACGGAGGGGAGGTCCGGTACGGGGTCGAGGACCTCGTCGGCGGGTGGCGCTCGTCGCGACAGCATCAGCGCCGCCGGAGTCGCCGGTGGCGGCGCGGCTACATCCTCGCCGCCCGGTTCGTCCTCATCATCGAGTCGCCCGCGTAGCGCCTCATGCGCACGCGCGCCCAGCGAGACCGCGCTCCGCCCCGCCGCTACCGTCATGGCGCCGAGCGCCCGACCGACGGCAGGCGTGCCCGACTGGACCCGGTCCACGGTCGCGGCCGCGACCGGCTGCCAATTGATGCCAAACAGCGCGGTGAGCGTGCTGAGGAGCGCGGTGGCGACGGTCAGTGCACCCCCAACTCGGCCGACGTGAGCGCCGAGCAGGTCGCCAGTCAGCACCCCCACCAGTCCGCCCGGCGCGAACGAGCGTTCAGCAGCGTGCCCAAAACCCAGATCCAGGGCGGCCGAGGCCATCCAGAGAGCGCCCACCGCCAAGAGCACGTTCCACCAGGAGCGCGTCACGCGTCCGGCCAACCTGAGGACCAACCAGCCGGCGATGGCCAGGACCGACCAACTCGCCCAACCGAAGCCATGGTACAGCGCGTCGGCGACGTAGGCGCCCACCGGCCCGCACCAGTTCACCGTGGTCTCGACGACCGTCACCACCGAGAGCGAAGGGTCGGAGGGGGACCAGGATGCAAGGCTCAAGCTCACAAACGCGCTGCTGGCAAGGCCGACCAGGAGGAATATCTGCGAGCGCTGCCGCTGGCCTGCTGGGTCTACCGCCGCAGACGTCAGCCGCTTCGCCGAGCCCTTGGGCCGCGCCGACGATCGGCGGCGAGCAGCGTCTACCCGCTCGTCAGGCTCCACGCTCCGCGCCAACGACGTCGCCAGCGGGCTTTCGGAAATGGTGTCATCACTACGATCCGGTCGCGAGCGCGCCACGGGGACTCCTCGTCACCCGGCATCGTACCGCTTTCCTCTTGACACGTCGAGAGGATCGCACGAAAGCACATCAACGTGGGGTCAGAACGGCGACTCGGGGACGTTGATGTGGTCGCCAGGCTTGACCGCCACATCCGGGTCCTTCCCGGCAAGCACGCGCTTGAGGTTGACGATGATCTGCGACTCGCCGCGCAGAACCTTCACCCTGGTGGGGAGAGCCGTGGTGTTGAGCCCGCCAGCAGCGGCCACTGCGGTCGCGACCGTCATCCCGTCGTGAAACACCAGAGATCCAGGCTTCTGTACGTGGCCGTCCACGAAGATCTCGAGGGCGGGGGGTACCGCGAGAGTGTCGTTGGCCAGCACCTCCACGTCCGCGGTGATGTCACCCTTGGCGATGAGGTACAGATCGACGGGAACCACAACCCGCGCACCGCCGGCGCCCAGGCGAAAGAGTTCCGCGCTCGGGGCGCTCGGATCGAGGAGTCCCCCCGCCCGAACCAGGAGATCGCTGACCCGTGTGTGTTTTCTGGTGAGCGGAAACTCGCCGGGCGCCTCCACTCCACCGGTGACCTTCACGAGCTTTGAGGTGATCTGTTCGACCGTCAGCACGACCTGCGGGTTGAGCACGTAGCCGTCGCGGAGCCTGGCCTCCAGCTGCTCTTTCGCTCCGGAGAGAGTGAATCCGCCGATCACCACCCGGCCCGCGTAGGGCACGTCGATGGCGCCGTCGGTACCCACCGGGAAGGACCCGCTCATCTCCAACTGGCCGAGCACCTCCAGGTGAACCGTGTCACCGATACCCAGCTCGAAGCTGACGTCGATCGACAACGGCTCCGCCCCCATCACCCCGCCGAAGAGCGCGACGAGCGTCAACCAGAGACGAATCAGCGACGAAGCCATCCCACCTTCGCACACAACATAGCACCGCTCCGGCGATCGTTCTGCCCCCGCCGCGCACTAGTAGGCGAACGTGACGCCGAGCGTGCCGGAGAAGTCGTCGTACTGGGTGC
Source organism: Myxococcales bacterium (assembly GCA_009692585.1). The sequence goes on along the minus strand of SHYX01000002.1, from coordinate 71,922 downwards.
TGTAGAAGAAGTTGTCGCAATCTGAGGCCGCGCAAGCCCGGCGCAGCCAGCTGCCCGAGGCGCCGGCTGACGCCCACTGGGTGAGTTTGTAGGAGGCGCTGAGCTTCGCGGTGAGGTTCTGGTCGGACCGGAACACCTCGCCGTGGAAGGCATCGAGGCGGTAGCTGACCTCGGCGCCAAGTCCGAGTCGGTTCTGAACCGAACCCTCGTAACGCAGAAACACGTTGTTGAATACGACATAATTTGTGAATACAGCGTCCTGGAAATCTCGGCGATAGCCAACCGTCAACGAATGAGCGCGCACCGGCGCGTAGGCGACCTGCAAGTTGACCAGGATCCCGTCGGCGATCGAGGTGTCGGTGGCGAAGGTCTCGGTACCGCTGACATCCAATTCATCGACCGCGCTCACGATGTTACCCACGGCGGGGTCATCCAGAACGGACTGCTCGTCGTAGGTCATCGCACCGAAGCCGACCTGCGCCGAGACCGCGAGCTTTTGCGTGAACTGGCCGGTGACCCCGGCGTTGATCCGCCACGCATCGGCGTCGGGCTTGCCGATGTAGCTGCCGATCGCGGAGCCCTCGACGTCGGGACCGATAGCCTCGATGAGGTTGTTGTCCCAGCGGAGGAAGTTGTAGGAGAAGCTGCCCACCAGCGACGTCTTCGGCAGGAATTTCCAGGTACCGGTGACGACGGGTCCGTACTGCTGACGGCCGTTGTAGGCGGTTGTCTCCGGCAGGTTCAGGAGCGGGCCCGGGACATAGTACATATCCACGCCGAGCTGGCCGAGAACCTCGAACTGGAGCGCCGATCCCGGTCGGATCTGCACCCCAGCCAGCACGTCGTTGCCGGTGAGGGTGACGTTGGCGCTGGCGTTGCCCTCGGCGGTAGGCAGTTCGGCGTACTGGGACTCGTTCTCGAGGTGATTCTCCAGCCGAAAGCCGACCCGCGACTGTGGAAGCACGGCGAGCGAAAGGTCTACGTCGAAGTCGGAGAATCGATCCGCGTTCTCCGGATGAAAATCGTCGTCCGGGTAGAAGTCGATGAACTTCTTGAGCCCATAGGCGGCCCCCAACTCGAACTTCGCCTGGCGGCCATCGAGCTCTACACCGAGGCTGGGCTTGAGCACCCACGCCATCGCCGTGACCTCCGGCGTCTGCGGTCCCCCATCGGACAGATACAGATTGGAGTGCGCTTCGATGCCGGTCATGACCGCCGGCGTGATGACCACATCGCCGAGACGCACATGATCGCCAGGCGCCGCAGCCGCGGGCGCCGAGACGGCGAGCGCGAGCGCTGCAACGCCACCCAGCTTCATCCGCGCGCTCTGCATCTGTCCCGTCCTGACCTGCTTCGGTGGCGAGTTGCTAACCCACCCGGTGGAGATTGCCGACCATTCTGACACCGCCGCCGAGCACGTCAGGCGGGGGTGCCCCAGTCAATGATCTCGACCTCCCGTTCTTCGCCGTCCAACAGGCCGCCGGTGCCACCGGTAACCGTCCAGACCGTTTTCCCAGGGTCCCCGGCTGCGCTCTTGGCGCACTGCTGTGCGGCAACCAGCAGGTCCTTTGCACGACCGTGCAACACCACCAGCTCCCGGTAGGTCCGGTCGGGGTGGGTGGAAGAAGCCAGGGCGATCTTCAACTCCCGGTCCTTTTCTCCCGCGATCTCCTTGATCGTCTCCAGCGGGGGCAACTTCCCGCTGAGGCACTTCACGAGCACTTCGTTCCTCTTCTTCTCGTTCTCCGCGGCCTTGAGCAGCTCGGCTACCGTCGCTACGGCGGCGTTGATGTCCTTGACCATCTCGGCGGCGCCCAGGGCCATCTCCTTCGGCGTCGCAGTGGCGGCCTGCTCAACCGTCGTGGTTATTCCTGGCGAGTCGGCCCGAGCGGGTGGGCTCGCGAGGATGAGAAGCAGGGGGAGCAGAGTCATGTCGGAGCTCCTGGCGTGCGCCGGTACATCACCACCTTACCGTACTTCTGCCCGAGCGGCCCAAATTTCCCAACTACTGCCCGGATACGACCCACGCCCATTCATCGACCACGCCGATCACACTTTCGTCAAATCGGAGGCTTTCAACCGTTTTTTTGACACAGCGCGCGAGTTCGTCACTGCCGGTGGTGTTCTTGGTGGCGTGCGCCTCGGTGACGCGCCCTTTCTGAATCGTCCACCCCATGCCGATCCGACCGTTGACTTTCGGGTCTTTGCGCAGGGCCGACTGCACGCACGTCTCGATCCGACCCTTGCTCGCGCGCACCACCCGGCCGATGTCCGCCGGATCGCCCTCTTCAGCGTCGACATCGCCGTCGCCGACGTCGACCTTGGGCTTCTTCACCGCGATCGCCGCATCGCCAACTCCCGCCTTACCGGCGTTCGCCTGCGTGATGCCCACGGCGGCGTCGCCGCTACCACCGGCACCGCCGCCCTTGAGGCCGCTGTTGTTGCCGTCGGCCAGCTCGGTCCCGGTGACGCCCTGAAGCGCGGCGTCCAGCTTCCCAGCCATCGCCTGCTGGTCGCCGATGATGTCGTTGGCGATCTGGTCGCTGCCTTCGCCGGTGGTGCCGAGCAGCTGAAGGATGAGGGACTTCTCCGTCACCGATTCGGCCGTGGGCTCCGCCTTGGCCGGCGTGGCCTGTTTCTCCTCCGGGGGTTTCTTTTCCTCCGTCTTGACCTCTTCCGGGCCTTTGTCCTCGGTCACCAGCGTATCGACCGGGGGCAGCTCAATCTTGTCCACCACGAGGTCCAACGCCCGGTCCATGTGGTCGAGGGCGTTGTCTTCGATGGGCGGATGAAGGACGGTGACGACGAAGAACAGGACGGCGATGAGGTTGAAGACGCCGAGCAACCCAAGGAACAGTGGGTCATCATCGCTGAACACGGTGGCCTTGAAGTCGGCCGCGGTGACCGCCCGCACCGGCTCTGGCGGAGCATTCACGAACTGGAAGAGCAGCGTGACGTCGCCGAGAGACACCTTACCTCGGACCGAATCGGTCAGCGGGAGCGCCCAGAACTCCCCCCGCTTCCGCATCTCTCCGCGGGCGCGAAGGTCGCTCAGGTCGCGGATGCCGTCTTTCCAAGAGATCTTCCCGTCGACCCGATCCGGGACCACGAGCAAGTAGTTCCCAGCCGAGGGCACGAAGAGCGCGTGGGAGACCCCCAGACCCAAGCCCTGGAAACTGAAGGTGACCTTGGCGCCGTCACCCACCGTGACCGCCTCGCCTGACTTGATCAACCGCTCCTGAGCGATCTTGCCTTCTTGCACCACGCCGATGCGGAGCACCTTCGGGAGGGACTTCGGGGCGGCTTGGGGCTGCGCTGCTGCGGACATGGTCACCTGTCGGGGAAATCTACTGCGCTGTGTGACATCGGGGGGTGAAGGAAGTTCAAATTTATTGGAAGGCCCCCCGGCTCACTCGGTTGCGAGCGCCGCGAATCGGTAGCGGGCAAATCCCGCTTCCGCCGCGCTTTCCAGAACCGAACCGAGCACGGCCCACGACACCCGGCGGTCGCATTCGACGACGAGCGCCGGACCCTCGGGTGGCGCCTCGGAGCCCCGCAGGGGGGCCAGGGCATCGACGACATCGGCAAACGCCTTGCCGCGCATCACCGTGTGGCCGGGAATCGTCCCCGCGTCGAGTTGCAACACCACCCGCCCCGCGACTTCGACACCGGACGGAAGCACTCGGACAGCTGGCGCTTTTTCGAGAGCCGCGTCCGCCGACGACATGGGCAGTTCGAGCGCCGTTTCGCTCTGAAAGTCGGGGTCGTAGAAAACCAGCAGGAACAAGAGGACCAGCGTGAACATGTCGACCATCGAGGTGATGATCAGCGTGCCGTCCATGGTGTGGCGCCGCGCTCGAGCCCGCCTCCTGCTCATCCGGGCGCCACGCGCTGTTCGACGCCATTGACCAGCACCGGCTGCGCGAACAGCGTCCGCACCGAATCGCCCTCACGACGTAGGGTCACCGCGTCGAAGACCCCCATGAGCGTTTCATACGGAACCGCGGCATCGGGTGCGACCACGACCTTCGTCTGCGCGGGATGCTGGACCCGAGCGCTGACCATGGCGTCGGAGAGCGCGAGATAATCGTAGTCGGCGGGCGCGCACGGTGCGCGACAGGGCAGCAGGGTCTCCGACGCGCCGGCGCCGACGACACGAAAGCCGGACGCCAACACCCGGATCACCACACGATCACGCTCCTGGACGTCCAGAATCTCGCGGCTCGGGGCCTCCGCAGCGTGGAGCGGGCGGGCATCGACCGGCTGTTGCACCATGGTCACAAAGCGGACCGCGATCAGGACGATCGGGATGAGGTGGACGATCGTGGACAGCACCGGCGTCAGGTCGATGTTGGCGCCGACCGGATTTCGCTCGCGACGACGCACGTCGGCTAACGCCCCGCAAACGGCAGGACCGGTGCGCCACCCGGCGGCTCATCGGCCACGCGAAGCGCGTTGAGCAGGTTCAACATCCGCAAGCCGTAGTGGTCGAGCTCGTCCAGGATGGCGTTGGCTCGCGCCGCGAGCACCGCGTGGACCACAAGCGTCGGAATCGAGACCAGCAATCCGAAGAAGGTGGCGTACATCGCCACCGCGATGCCGGTCGAGAGCATCTCGGACCGCGCCACCGCATCGGCCTGACCCACGCCCTCGAAGGCCATGATCAGTCCGTGGATCGTACCCAGAAGGCCGATCAGCGTCGAGACGTTGGCGATCATCGGCAAGAACGGCAGCCAGCGATTCACCTGTGGAGTCACTTCCAGCGTCGCCTCTTCGATCGCGTCGCGCACCTCCGCGTCAGGGCGATCGGCGCGCAGAAGCGCCGCCTTCACCAGCCTGGGGAGCGCCGCTGCCGGCTCCGCGTTGCAGAGGCGCATCGCCGCGTCGCTGTCCGCATCGAGCAGATGTCGTTGGACCTGGCCCATGAAATTCGGGCCGTGAACGCCCGCCCGAAACACGATGTACAGGAAGCGCTCGGCGCTGATCGTGAGCGCCGACAGCGCACACAGCAGGATGGGCCACATGAAGATGCCGCCCTTTTCGAATCCATCAAGGAAGAAGCTCATCCGATGCCTAGAAGGGCTTTTCCTTGACGCTGGCGACCACCTTGGGCAGGAAGCTCTGCTGCAATTCCAGGTCGTATTTGGGGGTCAGATGCTGCTTGTTCATGATGATCGCGACCTCCGGTCGTTGGATCGTCACGACCAGGACATCAGAGCCCTTGGTGCCGGCGAACGCGGTCTGAACGAGGAACAGAAAGGTGAGAATCACGGTCAACCTCCCCACGGTGATGGCTCGGAACCCGCCGCGGGGGGCGGGGCTTCCGGAACCGGTTCAGTTGGTGCGCCCCAGGGCATGGGCTCAGGCGTCGGGGCCGCCGTGGGCTCGGGGGCGGGTTCCGGCACCGGGGCCGGCGTGGGCTCGGGGGCGGGTTCCGGCACCGGGGCCGGCGTGGGCTCGGGGGCGGGTTCCGGCACCGGGGGCGGTGCCTGCGTCGCCGCTTCTTCCGCCTCGCGACGCTTGCGCAGCTCCTCGTCCTTCCGCTGACGCTTGAGCGCCTTTTCTTTGTCCTTGATGAGCTGGGCGATCCACAGGTCCAACTCGGTGGCTGGCCCGCCGCCGGCACGTCGATACGCCTCGATCTCCTCGATCGCGGTGTCCCAGGACTTCATGTAGTCGCCGTAGAGCACCGCCAGATTGCGATGAGGTTCGGGATTCGACGGCTCCAGGCGCAGCGCATCGGTGTACATGCGTATCGCGTCTTCGTAGCGTTTCTCGCCGCGATACGCGATCGCGACGTTGATGCGCGGTCCTGCGCGTTCCGGGAACAGGCCCATCATCCGCTCCAGGAGCGGTATTGCGTCGCGGTAGTTTCGATTATCCAGGTAGTAGCCGCTCAAGAAGGCTATGGCACTCACCTGGTCCGGGTCGAGCTCCAACGCCTTCTGGAACGCCAGAATCGCCGAGCCCGGGTAGCCGCCGCGAAGGTGTATCTGACCCAGGTTGGCCTGAAGTTCCGCATTCCGCTCCGCGCCTGCCACCACCTCCTCGGCCTTGAGCGACATGAATCGCGCCAGGTCGAGTTGGTTGGATTCCAGGTACACGGCGGTGAGCGCGTTGTAGATCTCAATCGCACGGCTGTCGATCAGCAGCGCGGCTTTCGCCTCGGCTTCCGCGTCCTTGTAGCGCTTGAGCGCGCGGTGCGCATCGATCGCCGCCACGCGGAGGCTGACGTCCTTGTGCGCCTGCCGGATGCCGGCCTGGAAGCTGGACAACGCCGCCTCCATCTGGCCCCGGCGGGCGGACAACGCGCCCAGGTTCAGCCACGGCTTCGCGAAACCCGGCTCGACTTCCGTCGCGCGAAGCCACGCCCGACGCGCCTCGGTGTCGTCACCAAGGATGTGGTGGGCCACGCCGATGTTGTAGGGAATCTCGACCCGATCGGGGTACTGCCGCGTCAACGGCTTGAGCATGTCCAGGGCCGCCCGTGCACGCCCCGCGTCCTTGGTCGTGAGCAGCGCCGCCGCGTCGCTGATCGTGCGATCCGGGCCGCTTTCGGAAGCCGGGTCCGGCGTGGCGGAGGCGGTCGCCGCCGGATCCCAGACCGAGGGGACGTCGACCGACGGAACCGCGACCGGCGACGGGGCAGGAGCCGGCGCGGGCGCAGAAGCCGGCGCGGGCGCAGGAGCCGGCGCCGCGGCGGGCAACCCCATGGGCTCGGGGGTCTTGGGCACGCAGGCGAGGGCGGCCAGAAGCAAAAGGCTCACTGGGCACCTCCGGTTCGGGCGGACTCGGGCGCCTCGAAGGGAATCGAGGTGAAGTCCACGGCCCCACGACTCTCCTGCCGCTCGGAGGGATACTCGATGGGGTACCGGTCGTGGAGCAACTCCATCACCTTTCCGTTCCATTCGCTCCACCGCTGATCCTGCCGTGCCTTTTCCAACGCGCCTTGAAGGCGGGTCTTGGCGGTGTCCTCCGAGGCGACGCGGATCGGGGTGAAGCGGACGTCGAGTTCGGTCTGGAAGATGCCCTTCTCGGCCTCGGTCAGGCCCGCCGGAAGCGGGAAGCCGTAGACGAAGTCCGCGTAGGCGAAGTAGCCCGCGCCTTGCACGTAGAGCGCCGCCACCGACGCGTCGTAGTCCTGGTAGGTCTGGATCAAGGACAATGCCCCGTCGACGAGCACCTTGAGGTCCTCGCGCTTGGTCACCAGGAGCAGCTCGGCGTTGCTCTTCTCATCGCGGCTCCACTTGATGACCTTGTACGACTCGAGGTCGGCGAGGAGCTTCTGCGTGGGCGGCTTCGCGGCGAGCTCGCGGGCGTCGCTACTCACCCCGCGCGCGACGTTGTCGCGGAAGGTGACATCAAGATCAGACAGTTTTTGCGCCGCCTTTCGCTTGTCGCCCCGCGCCAGGTACAGCACGGACAGCTTGTGCTGCGCGATGATCGCATGGCTGGGCTCGTCCGCAGAGAAGGTGCGAAGGTAATTGTCGTAGAATTCCACAGCCTCCCGCGGGCCCACCAGCTCCCATTGCTCTCCGGCCTTCCAGTAGATGACTTCAGCGTCAGGCACATTCGGCAGGTTGGCATAGCGCTCGTACGCGCGGGCCGCGCCGACGTGATCGCCGATGCCGGTGCGGAGGAACGCGGCGTTGTACAGGGCCGAAGCCGCATCGGCGTGCTCCGGCGCCTTCTTGACGAGGGTCTCGAAGTAGCGGATGGCCTTGTCCAGTTCGAGGATGGAACTGTAGCCCGCAGCGATCCGGAAGTAGAGCGACTTGGAGCGTTCGTCGTCCGGGTAATCGTTGATGTACTTTTCGAAGAGCACGTTGGCGGGCGCAGTCTGCCCGCCGAGGTCGAGCTGGTTGGCCTGGTTGTACAACGCGACGTTGAGATACTCGGACTTGGGAAAGTCGATGATGTATTGCCCATAGCAGGCGGCCGACTCCAGGTGCTTGTCGGCCTTGCCGAACTGCAAGCACAGCTCCAGACCGGCCTGTCCCGCGATCTCCAGGTCGCCGAACTTGAGCGCCACGGCCTTGACCGTCTCCAGATCGCCTTCGTTGACGTAGCTCTGCAAGACGAGCTTGGAGGCGAAGGCCGCTTCCGGGGAGCCCGGATACCGGTTGACCACCCCCCACAGCCGCTTTCGCGCATCGTCATAGTAGCCGTGATTGAACGAGACGACCCCTGCGAGATAAGACAAGGCCGGCCTGGACTTTTCCAGAACCGAAATCCAGTCCATATCCGTGAACTCCCGATCCGCCAGATCGTCGGCGGCGACCACAAACGCCTTCTGCTCGTCGGAGACCATATACTGGATGATCTGCTTGCCGGCCTTGGTCTGAAGGGTGTTGGCGATCAACGCACCCTGAGGGACGTCCTCGAGCTTTCCGTACTTCGAGAGCACAAGCTCTTCTCGTGACTTCATCAGCTGGAAGCGGGCCCCGTCCTTATACTTGCTACGCGGGTTCTTGAGGATCTGGCCGTAGGCCCTCGCCGCGCTCGGGAACAGCTTTCCTTCATACAACGACAGCGCCTGGTACCACTCATACTCGTCGTAGTCCGGCGTGAACGGGAACTTCTGCAAGAAGCTCTGGAAGGTGTCGGCGGCGTCCCGGTAGTCGGCCGGGTTCTGCGTCTCCTGGGCGCGCAACAGCTTTTCGATCGCGACCGTGGCCAGCGACCGTTCGATGAATATCCGGGCGGCCGCGATGGCGTCGGGGTTGTTCTTATTGGCGGCGTACCACGCGCTCTGGTCGTTGTAGTTGGTCCCCAACTCGGTCAGCGCCACCGCGGCGGCGGCCTCGTTGCGCACCGGCATCTTCGCGCCGTAGATGGCCGCCACCGTCTGTTGGTAGATGGGGTTCTGGGGATGCGTGGGCCACCTGGACTGCAGGAAGCGGTAGGTGTCGACCGCTTCGTCCCACTTGGTCTGTTTTTCCAGGATCAACGCCATCCGCTCGACAACGTCGTGCTGCCAACGTTTGTCTCCGACCTTGGACAGGTGGGCGCGGGCAACGTCGATCGGCCTCTTTCCCTGCCGGTCCGCCATGTCGGCGTAGGAGATCGCCAAGTACTCCACCGCTTCTTTGCGCGTGTCGGCGAGCTTTCCGGCGCGGTCGTACAGCGCATCGGAGTAGTCGAGCAGCTGCACCAGGTACGCCAGCGACCGCTGGAAGTCCTCCAGCTTGAAATGCGACCAGCCCAGCTTGTAGATCGCTCGATCGTAGTTGCGGCCCTGCGGGCCCTCCGCCATCACCGCGTCATAGTAGGTCACCGCGATACGCACGTTTGCGAGCGTGTCCGGCCGGGGCGCGGGCAGTTCGAAGTAGTATTCGCCAAGCCTCATGTTCGCGTCGTTGGTGAACGCCGAACGCGGGTGTTGCGTGACGATGGCCTGGTAGGCGTCCCGGGCGGCGGTCTCGTCGTACTGTTCGGCGTTTGCCGAGCCGAGACACCACCCCAACATGTAGAGCACGTCGGCGCGAAAGGCGAAGGCGGGCGAGTTGGCCAGGATGTCCCGATACAGCCCGATTGACCTACGATAGTCCTTCTTTGGGACCAGATCGGGGTTGCCGGTTCCACTCTCGACCAGCACCGCGTACTCGTCGTTCCGAGCAATGAAGTCCAGCTCGGATTCGTCGTAGTAGAGGTCTGCCAGCCGAAATTTCATGTCCGGCACATGTTTGCTGTCCGGATATTTCTGGAGGAAGGACTCGATCTTGGCCACCGCGACGCGACGGAGCGTGTTGCCGTCGTCCTGGTTGCGGCTGATCGCCGCTCCGAAGCCTTGCTCGATACGCTCGCGCTCTTCCTGCTCCGCCAAGTCCACCAGCTGTTTCACATCGCCGTGAAACTCCCGCATGCGCTGCCCGTAGCGTTCGGCGGTCTCACGGAACTGGCGCACTTCTTCCGCATCCGACTCGGCCCTGGCGGAGGACGACATCGACAGCGCGAACAGGGCGACGGCGCTCGGCACCAGCACGTTGAGGGTTCGGGACGAGCTGCGCATCACTCCAAATTCTCCCGGACCACTCGAAAGCGATCGTCCAGATCCTGCAAAAGCTCGGACCGTTCGTCGACGAGCATGTCTCGCTCGTCGGCATTTTCCACCCGGCGCAGCCAGTAGACATCGACGATGCCCTTCTCGGCGTCGATCACGTCGGCTTCGAACTCGAGTTCCAGGTCCCGAAGCCCGGCCAACACCGCCCGCGTCGCCATGACCTCCGCCGCCACGCCGGCGCCATCGATGTCGCGGCGGAGCTCCGCGACCTTCTGGGCCGTCGCCGCGAGACGTTGGCGCACAGACTGGCCCTCACGGGCCTCGCCCACCGCCACCACGCGGGCCGCCTCGGCGGAGTTCTTCTCGAGGGCGTCCAAGGTCGTCCACAGGCGATCGATCTGCGCGAAGATCGCCGCGCTGTCGGTGTCCTGGGCCGCCCGCCGGTAGGAGACGACGCGGGCGCGCAGCTTCGCGAACGCGACGAGAGCCGACGCGCGTCCGACCTGATCCTCTTGCACGCTCCCGGACTCTACCGAGCGTAAAACCTTCTTGCGGGTGACGTCGCTCTGCAGGGAGTCAAGTTCGCCACTCGATCTGGCGAGGTCTGCCCATGCGATCTCCAGCTCGGCGCGCATTCGTTCCTGCTCGGCCGGTGGCAGCTTGGTGCTGCCGTCGCTCAGCACCTCGGAGAGGCTGCGGCCGCTCGCGAGTGCCTCTTCCGCCACCTGCTGGATGCGGAAGGCCCGCTGCTGCACCTCGCGGACCTGGGCTTCGTAGACCTGCAGACGGTCGGTGGTCACCGAGACGCTGGAGTCGGACGCACTGCCAGACTCAACCAGCTTGTCGAGTTCGCCAGACAACGAAACCAGCTCGGCCCGCACCGGCCCCGACGTGCGACCGCGGAGGTACTGCAACTCCGCGCTGAGCAGGCGAGAGCGCATCGCCAGCGCCGAACCGCGCATGGTCGTCAGCTGATTTCGCGCGGCCACGAACATGCCGAGCGAGTCCTTCTCGGACGAGAGCGCCGTTCGCAGGTCGGCCACGTCCCGCTCGGCACGCTGCAGCTCCTGTTCCTGCCGATTGGTTTCGAGGTAGGCGGCGATGGCGCGGCTGACACGATCGCCGCCCAGCAACATCTGGACCGCGTACGCCGGTAGACCGGAGGTCCCCCCCGTGTCGCCCATGCGCTGCACGAAGCGACGTGCCTCCGTCGTGCCCTCACCAAGCGCCTCGAGGCGCGCCGCGACCGGCGTGTAGGCCGCGACAACCTCTTCATAGGCGGTGCGCGCCGCGTCGTACTCCTTGAGCTTCATATGCAGGTGACCCTGCAAGACATGCAACTGCGCCGTGTGCCGGTGCTCGGGGAAGACCATCAAGAAGTTGTCCACCTGCCCCAGCGCGTCCCGCCAGCGGGCGTCGGCGTCGTCCGCCGCCATCTCCGCCTCCCGCGAGTCGGGCGCCGCGGCCGCGAGCCCCACTTCTGCGGCCGCACCCTGCTTGACGTAGCTCCACACCGCCTCGTAGAGCTTGTCGGCGAACTCATCGGAGTCCGCACCGATTTTTCCGTAGTAGCCGGACGCCTGGCCGAAGTCGCCGAGCTCATAATACACGCGTCCCAACGCCAATAATGCCAACTCCTGCACGCGCCTCTGGTCAGCGTCGGTGACGACCGCAGCCTCGACCTTCTGAAACTCGACGATGGCTTGTTTCAGGTTGCCCTCGCTGATCATCAGCACACCCAGCTGATAGCGGGCGCGGGTGTACCAGGCGCTGGTTGGTCCGATGTTGTCGAACATCGACTTCGCCCGGGCCAGCTCGCCGCGCCGGGCAAAAGACTTGGCCAGGGTATAGTTCACGATATCCGTCGCCGGAACCTTGCCCGAGACGATCCAGTTGTTGTAGTAGCCGGTGAACCCGGAGTCATCACCCAGCAGGGCGTAGACCTCGAGGTTGCGGCGCACCGCATCCGCAAAGTAGGGGTGGGTGCCGCCCTTGTCGACGATGGAGCGGTACGCCTCTTCCGAGGTTCGGTAGTTTTCAAGTTCGAACAGGCATTCCGCGAGATACCATTCGGAGTCGCGTGCGAGGTCGGCGTTCCCGAGTGCTCGGGACTGCACCAGGATGTAGAAGCTGGTGGCGGCTCCTTCGTAATCCCCGACGAGGAAGGCGTAGACCGCGTCCTCGTAGCGACGCCGCGCCTCGGAAACCCCGATGAGACCGGACCGCTCCGAGAAGTTCAGGCGCGTGTCGTCGACCTCGCCGCTGACCCGGCCGAGTTCGTCCTCGAGGTCGCGCACGCGATCTGTCGTCGCCTTGTCGGCCGCGAGGGCCAGCGAAGGAACGAGGAACAGAGCAGCGAGCAAGGCCCTACTTGGCATCCGTGATCCGCTCACATTTGAGCTCGAAGTCCACCCTGGCCCGTTCCTCGAAGGAGTTGATCGCACCGCCACGGTCACTCACGATGGTCCGGACCGTGCACGTCTTCCCCATCTCGGCGGCGAAGGCATAGTTGCTGCGCACGTTGATCTCATAGTCGCGGGCGTACGTGAAGATGCCCCCGCCGGTGGGGCGAATCTTCAGCTCCACCGACAGGTTGTGGTTGCCCGGCGGCACTGCCCCATCGTGGATCTTGAACTCTCGACTTTGATCGAGGCTGCCGGCGGGATCGGTCTTGCTGAACTTCGACTGCCCGTCAAGCAGGTACTGCACAGACTCCAGCCGGAAGCCCGCAGACAGCTTGTTGACATGCCAGACCGTGGCGCGGGCCCCGGTGGAGCTGCCCTGGATCACGATCTCCTTGAGCAGTTGCAACGTGGCCTTGCTGCGGAATACGCGCTCCTTGAGCGCATCGACCTGCTGCTCGATCGTCAAGAGCTCACGGTCGAACTCGGCCGCCGCGTCCCCAGCACCTACGGGCTGTTCCTTGGTGGCGCCCTCTTGTGCACGCGCCGCGCTCGAGGCGCCGAGCGTTGCCATAAGGCCGATCGCGGCGAGAACAACGGGCCAGCGGGGTTGCATCATGCGGTGTCTCCAGAGGGGCTGCGCGAGCCAGTAACGCGGCGCTAGTCCGCTCCGCCATCGCCCGCTTCAGCGAGATTGCCGGTTACCCCCGCGAGCGAGCGGACGAACCGATCGTGGGCGGCCCGTGCACGGGCCGTCGATCCCTCCAGATCGTTGACGAGGAAGGTGAAGGCGTAATTGGTCCCGTCGAGCGCGGTGACGTAGCCGGCGAGGCAGAACACCCCTGCCAACGAGCCCGTCTTCGCACGAACACGACCCTCCATGCCATCGTCGCGGAAGCGGCTGGCCAGGGTCCCGTCTCGACCACCGACCGAGAGCGTCGTGAGATATTCCGGGCGGAGATCGATGTTTCCGTACATGTCGACCAGCATCGCGTCGAGCGCGCTTGGGGCCAGCATCGATCCGCGCGCCAGCCCGGAACCGTTGACGAACTTGTAACGGTGAGGGGGGACTCCGAGGGAGGCCAGGTACTCGCTCATCACCTTGACCCCGTTCTCCGTTGTTCCCGGAAGGCCGACGGTCTCCGCCGCCACCGCCCGGAGCACCTGTTCGGCGATGAAGTTGTTCGACCGCTTGTTCATGTCGGTCAGGATGCCCGAGAGTCGCTCGGACTCCGCTTTCACCAGGAGCGTGGACTCGAGCGGCGCCACCGCGACCCGCTGTTTTCCCCGCACCTTGATGCCGTGCGACTTCAGCATGTCGCGGAAGATCGACAGGTAGTTCCCAGTGGGGTCGGCCAGGGTGCGGACCAGGGGCCGCGTCGTGATGTCGAGGTCGATGGGCACGTTGCCGGTAAGCTTGTACGTCGCGATCCGCGACGTCTTCTCATCCAGCGTCCGCTCGATCTTCACCCAGTACTTCGACTTCGCACGACCCGTCGTGAGCTGGTTGTCGAGGACGATCACGTCGCTCGGGGTATCGAAGGTCGCGACCCCGGCCGCGCCGATCGCCGCGCCTGGACGCACGTGGATCGCCGCGATGTTCTCGTTGACCGACAGGGCGCCGAGCGCAGCGTAGTACGCCTCCCCGGACTCGAGGTCGTCGGCTTTGTCCCAGCCGGGGATCCACACCCCCGGCCCCGCGTTGTAGGTGTCGTCGTAGACCACGTCGCCGGTGATCTCGACGATGCCCTTGTGCCGAATATCAGCGACAATCCTCCAGATCCGTTCCACGCTCATGGTCGGGTCGCCCTGGCCCACGACATAGAGGTTCCCCTCCAGGATGCCGTCGGGGGTGGGCGGCGCGTCCACCTTGATCCAGGTCGGGAACCGGTAGGCCGGACCGAGCGTTCGCAGCGCCACGGCACTGGTCACCAGCTTCTGCGTGCTTGCCGGAAGCATGACGCGGTCGTCGCCCCAGGAATACAGGCGCGCCCCCGAGGCCGCGTCGACGACCTCCAAGGCGATCGTGGACCGCGAAAAGACTGGCATCGTCGTGAGCTGGGCCAACGACGTGAGCAACTCGCTCGCGGGGACGCTGGACAGCACCGTACCCGGAGTCGGCAGTTGCACGGATGCGCCCGGCTCGGCCGGGAGCGACGCCGGCGGATCCTGCGCCCACGCGGACGAGAGCAGGGACACCGAGACGAGGGCGGCGACGAAGTTGCGCATGGGGCACCGTAGCAGGAGGGTCCCGGTTGGGACACCGGGGAAGGGGTAGACGCTCCCCGCATTCTCACGCAACGCCAATGACAGAGCAATAGTTGTAATGAAAAAAGATAGATATCCATCCATCATTGGCCTTGAATCGAGTCCGTGCATTGCAGGGTCAAGAGTTCGCCCCGGGGCGGGATGCCGTTAGCTTCCAATGATGCTGCTGCTCCTGGCCGTCCACGCGTTCGCCGCTCCCGTCGAGCGCCCGTCGCTCTCCTTCCACGGCGCCGCGGGCGAGGACGGCGCGCACACGCTGTACCTCAATCCAGCCCTCCTCAATTTCGATCGGGACCCCGTCTTCGGGCTGTATTACGGACTCCAGGACCCGCTGACCGGAACCGGGAGTTCCTTCTCCTTCCTCACCGCCGGGGGAGGGGCGGGCATCGGCGTCAGCTACCGCGAAGTCACCTCGGAGACCGCGTGGTGGACGCTGTCGAGCGGCGTTTCCGTTCGACTCGAGGAGACCTTGACGCTCGGAAGCGCCCTGCACTGGGAGCTTCCAGAGGGGGGTGCCAACAACTTCGTAAGCTGGGACCTGGGCCTGGCCTGGCGTCCGGCGCCCTGGCTCGGACTCGGCGCCAGCGCGCTGAACCTGGGCTCCCCCGCGCCCGAGTTGGGCGTCGTCAGCCGGTACGATGCCGGTCTCGCCCTTCGCCCGCTGGGCGACGTCGTCACCCTGGGGGTGGACTACCTGGCGGACACCCCCGTGGATGCCCCGGTGCAGCACTCCCTGGAGACGTCGCTTCGGGTGCGCGCGACGCGGGGGGTCTGGCTGCGTGCGTGGGGCAGGCGCGGCCTACGCGACAGCGACGTCATCGGATTCGGCGGTGCACTGGAGTTGCGCTTCGCGGACCTTGCCGTCGGGCTGGGCGGTGCGGGGACGGACCGAGGCGGAACTCCGGCGCTGGCGGGGTACGTCACCAGCGTCGAGGGCGACGACCAACTGTTCCTGCCGGGCCGGAGAATCGCTGAGATCAACCTTAACTCTGCCTTCCCCTATCAGCCCCAGGCAAGCTTGCTGGCACCCGCCGAGGAGAGCTACTTCTCGCTGCTGCGGCGGCTCGACGCGGCCGGCCGGGACCCCCGGATCAAGGGCATCCTGTTGCGCATCGACGGGGCCGCGTTCTCCATGGCCCAGGTCGAGGAGCTGCGCGGGCTGATCGAGGCAGCCCGGCGCCAGGGAAAGACGGTCGCGGCATGGCTCGGCGCGGGCGGTTCCAACGGCGACTACCTGCTGGCTCGCGCCTGCAACAAGGTGTACCTGCATCCGGCCGGGAGTCTGGAACTGCTGGGCATCTCCGCCGAGGTCCAGTACTTCAAGGGAGCCCTCGAACTGGTCGGAGTCAGCGCCCAGTACGCGCAGCGCTCCGACTACAAGTCCGGGCCGGAGCCGATGACCCGAACCGGATCGTCCGACCCGTCGCGTGAGCAGACCGAGGCCCTGGTCGACGACCTCTACGACACGCTGGTCGGCGGCATCGCGGAGGGTCTGGGGCGCTCGGAGGATGAGGTGAGGTCCCTGGTGGACGGGGGCCCGTACAGCGCACGCGAGGCGCTCGCCCAGGGGCTCGTCGACGGGATCTACTACTCGGACGAGCTTCGGTCGGAGCTGGGGGAGGTTTTTCCGGGCGAGTACCACCTCGTCCGCGACTACGCTCAGCAGGTCGACCACAGCGGGTGGGAGCCCCAGCGCGCGGTCGCGGTCGTGGTCGTCGACGGCACGATCGCCGACGGCGAGTCCTCCCCGGGCGGATTCCTGAGCAGTGCCGCAACCGGCGCCCGCACCGTCGTCACGGCCCTCGAACACGCGGCCGAGACCGACTCCATCAAGGCCGTGGTGCTCCGGGTGGATAGCCCCGGCGGCAGCGCCTTCGCGTCGGAAGAGATCTGGCGCGGCGTCGAGCGGGTCAAGCTGGCCGGAAAGCCGGTCGTGGTCTCGATGGGAGGGTACGCCGCCAGCGGGGGGTACTACGTGGCCGCCGGTGCCGACTCGATCTGGGCCGAGCCGAGCACCGTGACCGGCAGCATCGGGGTCTACGGCGGAAAGGTCAACTTCGAGGGTCTGTTCGCCAAGCTCGGCATCAACACCGAGACCACCGCGCGCGGTCGTAACGCGTCGATGTTCTCGATGTCGCGCCCGATGGATGACATCGAGTACGCGGCGCTGGATCGCCTCATCGGCGAGACCTACGACCAGTTCAAGGAACGGGTCGCGACCGGCCGGAATCTGGCTCCCGAACAGGTGGAGCTGGTTGCCCGCGGCCGCGTGTGGTCGGGCGTTCGGGCCAAGGAAAAAGGGCTCGTGGACAGCCACGGAGGCTTCTTCGACGCGCTGGCCGATGCGCGCCTCCGGGCCGGCATGAACCCCACCGCTCCCTACAACCTGGTGATTCTGGATCCTTACTCGGGCGCGTTGACGCTCCCGGGGCAGCTCGTCCAGCTTGGTCGGGCAGTCAGCGTAGCGCTGGCACCCCGGGTGGAGCTCCCTGCCGAGATGAAGGAGTTCTGGCGGTTCAACGCGCTGGGCGACGAACGCGTCTTCGCGCTGTTGCCGTACTCGCTCCGGATCCAGTGATCGAGGCCCGTCCCGCGCCGCGGATCCTCGTCTGTGACGACGATCGTGCCGTCCGCAGCGCGCTCAACGTCAACCTCACCAAGGCCGGCTACCGCGTCACGCTCTGCGACTCGGCTGAAGAGGCGCTCGAACGCATGGCTGGCGATCCCGCCGACCTGATCCTGAGCGACGTGAAGATGCCGGGGCGATCGGGCCTGGACCTGCTCGCGGAGGCCCGCCGGCACTGGCCAGACACCCGCGTGGTGATCATGACCGGCTTCGGCTCGGTGGCCGACGCCGTCAACGCCATGAAGGCTGGGGCGTCCGATTACCTGATCAAGCCCATCGAACGGGATGAGCTGCTGCTGCTCTTGGAGCGTGCGCTGGAGAGTCGGGCGTTGGTGCGCGAGGTGCGCCAGCTCCGCCGCGAGGTCGACGACAAGTACGGCTTCTCGAATCTTATTGGCGCAACCTCGGTCATGCACGAGGTGTACGAGCAGGTGCAGGCCGTCGCGGAGTCTGGCGCCTTGGTGCTGATCCAGGGCGAGACGGGCACCGGCAAGGAGCTCATCGCCCACGCCATACACTATCGCTCGAGTCGGGCCCAAGCGCCGCTGGTCGCGGTCAACTGCGGGGCGCTCCCGGAGAACCTGCTGGAGTCCGAACTGTTCGGCCACGAGAAGGGGGCCTTCACCGGCGCCTTGCGCACCCACCAGGGCAAGTTCGAGCAGGCCGACGGCGGCACCCTCTTTCTCGACGAGATCGGTGAAATCCCGGCCTCCGTGCAGGTGCGCCTACTGCGCGTCCTCGAAGGCGGCAGCTTCACCCGGGTCGGCGGCGAACGCCCCGTCAAGGTCGATGTCCGTGTCGTCGTCGCCACCAATCGAGACCTGCGCGCCGAGGTCAAGGCCGGGGCGTTCCGTGCTGATCTCTACTATCGACTCAACGTTTTCCCGATCCGCCTGCCCCCGCTCCGCGAGCGCGCTGACGACATCCCGCTCTTGGCCGAGCACTTCCTCGCCCGCTACGCCGAACGCCACACCCGCGCGGCGCCAACACTGACCACGGATGCGATTGCGCAGCTGCGAAACTGGCGTTGGCCAGGGAACGTCCGCGAACTCGAGCACCTCATGGAGCGCACCCTCCTGCTGTCTGGCGGGGGTGGGGAAATCCGCGCGTTCGCCGTCCCCGACGACCCCGCGCCGGCGCCGAACGACGATTCCTCCGGCGACCAGATGGCGACGCCGGGCGGCGATGGGCTCGACGAGCTCGATGCGGGCGGGCTCCCAGCGCTCCTGGACAACTGGGAGCGGCGACTGATCGTCGCGGCGCTCGAGGCCGAGGGCGGCGTGCAGGCCCGGGCGGCCAGGCGGATGGGAATCAGCCGGAGCAACCTGAACTACCGAATCGGACGGCTCAACATCACCTTGCAGGACGTCAAGTTCAGTTGATGGGCATCCATGCCGTCGCGACAGCGGTTTCGTCCAAACTGCTGCGGCATGGGTGACGCCCAGGTTGGGGAGAGTCGCCCGCCGGCCGGAAAGCGTAGCTTGGAGGCTGGAGGTCGGATACCCGAGTTGGTGGCGCGGTAGGGGGAGAGGGCGCCGGGACGGTCCGGGCCACGAGCCCTCGCCCCCCGGTTCAGCTGAGGCGGCGCCACTACGGATGGAAATACAGCGCTCTCAACTCGTCGCAGGTCATCTCGCCAAGCTCCGTGGCGCCAGCGGTGCACGCCTCGTTGGCGACCGAGACCTGCCGAAGCTCCAGGCGCAGGCGCTCCGCGTCCCAGTCGGCGCGGCACGCGTCGCCCCACGCGACACGGCTGGCAGCGCCGAAGTCGTCCCAACTGGCGCCCCATTCGCCCAGGCAGGGTTCGATCGCCTGCGCCGTCGTCGCGCAGAGCTGGTAACAGGTGTCACTGGTACAGCCCGCCAAGACGACCAGAGCCACCACGAAGAGTGTGGTGGCCGGGGAGGGAGTTGAACCCCCGACACGGGGATTTTCAGTCCCCTGCTCTACCAACTGAGCTACCCGGCCCACAGGCCCGCCTCCTATGTGCCGGAGCGCGACACGTCAACCAAGCCCACCGGTAGGAATACCCAGGGCGGTCCCGCTACACGTCGAAGGACGTCCCGCACCCGCACGACCGCTTGACGTTGGGATTCTCGATGTGAAACCCGGCGCCGATGAGCTCGTCCCGGTAGTCGACCGCCGACCCCTGGAGGTACTGCCGGTGCAGCGGATTGAGGAAAACTCGCACCGCGCCGAAGGTGTAGACCTCGTCCTCTGGCTGCGGCGCCTCCTCGAACTCCAACTGATAGCTGTAGCCCGAACACCCGCCGCCCTGAATGCCAAAGCGGAGGCCGAAGCCGTCCATCTGGTTTTCGGCGAGCATGCGGAGGATATGACCCACCGCGCCGTCGGTGAGGGTGACGGCCGGCCCTTCGCCGGCGGCCTCGGGGGTAGTCCACACGTTTCCGGATTCCATGCGTACTCCAGGTGCCATAGTGTAATCACAATCGGGGCGGCAAAGCGTTAGCCACCTCACCGTGCGGGTGCTCGTCGTCGACAACCTGGACAGCTTCACCTGGTCGCTGGTTCAGCAATTGCAGGTTCTCGGCAACGAGGTTCGCGTGGTCAGAGACGAGCTGCCCCACGATGCCCATCGATCGGAGCTGGTGCTGCTGTCGCCTGGGCCCGGACGGCCGGAGGACCATCCGATCACCATGTCGGCGCTGAGCGACCTGGTCGTGCCCATCTTCGGCGTCTGCCTCGGCATGCAGGCCATCGCGCTACATTTCGGGGGCGCCGTCGTCCCGGCGAAGAAGGTCATCCACGGACGGACCAGCCGGATCTACCACCAGGCTGACGGATTCCTGGCGGGTCTCCCCTCCCCCTTTCGCGCCACCCGCTATCATTCGCTGGCGACGGCGGGCCTGCCGATGAGCCTGGAAGTGCTGGCACACACCGCGGACGGGGAGATCATGGCGCTACGCCACCGCAGCCGCCCGATCTTCGGGGTGCAATTCCATCCGGAGAGTATCGCGACCGAGTTTGGTCTCAGGCTGATGGCCGGAGTGCTCCGCGAAGCAGCTGCCGCCTGACGGGGAGCGCGTGCCGCCCCGCGATCGGCTCCCGGAGCCATGGAGCTGGATAGCGCCTCGGCGCGATGTCCGGCGGCCAGGGCGCGAGCGCCACGCACGCGGCGTTAGCCAACGCGGCGGGTGCCCCGACTTCCGGGTGCCCCGACTTCCAGGCGCCTCAGGCCAGAAACCGAAGGTTGGATGCCGGACGTCGCATACCCGAGTTGGTGGCGCGGCAGGGGGAGAGGGCGGACCCCTCTCCCCCCGTCACAGATCATGATCGCGTGCGACGGCCGCCGCGACCGAGTTCGCCGGCGATTCGATCCAGGAGCCCGTTGACGAACGCCCGTGACTCGGCTCCCCCAAGGCGCTTGGCAAGCTCGATGGCCTCGTTGATCGTCACGCTGGTGGGGATGTCGGGCCGCTGCATCAGTTCCCAGGTTCCGAGCCGCAGGATGTTGCGATCGACGACCGGCATGCGGGGCAGGCGCCAGTGCTCGCTGGCGCCCTCGATGTGCGCATCGATCTCCTCCCGCGCGTCCATGACGCCGCGCACCAGTTCGGCGGCGAACTCCGCCTCCTCGGGGCTGACCGGCTGTTCCAAGGGCTCGGACAGCTCGTCAAGCTGAGAGGCCCACAAGCCGCTGAGGGCTAGCCCGCCGGAGACGCCGGACATGTCCGCCGCGTAGAGCGCCTGGATGGCGAACTCACGCGCGCGGCGGCGGCCGGCCTTCATGGCTACTGAAGCTTCCGAAAAAGGTCGACCATCTCGACGGCGGTCGCCGCCGCTTCAGAGCCTTTATTGCCCATCTTTCCTCCGGCACGCTCGATCGCCTGCTCCAGGTTCTCGGTGGTGAGTACCCCGAAGATCACCGGGATTCCGCTGGACATGGCGGCGGCGGCGACGCCCCTGGCCGCCTCACCCGCAACGTAGTCGAAGTGGGCCGTCCCACCTCGGATGACACAGCCCAGCGCGATGATCGCGTCGTACTCGCCGCTTTCGGCGAGTTTTTTGCAGGTGACGCCCAACTCGAACGCCCCAGGGACGCGGACAAGGTCGACGTTCGCATCGTCCACGCCGTGCCGGTGGAGGGCGCCCACGGCACCTGCGACCAGCTTCTCGACGATGAACTCGTTGAACCGCCCGGCGACGACCGCGTAACGGCCGCCCTTATCGACCAGAGCGCCTTCGAGGATTCGCGGCATGTTTACTCCTTTTCAACCGGCGCAGGCAGGTGCCCGAGCTGGACGCGACGAGATTCGAGAAAGCGGCGCCTATCCGGGTGTGCCGGGATCGCCAGGGGGACGCGCTCACGGACCTGGATGCCGAAGCCCTCCAGTCCGACGATCTTCCGGGGGTTGTTGGTCAGGAGCCTGAGCTCACGCACGCCAAGGTCCACCAGGATCTGAGCACCCGTGCCCAGCTCGCGGAGCGCGTCCGGAGCGTGGGGGGGCGTAGACTCGGGCGTCAGGTGTTCCCTCAGGCGCTCCAAGAGCGCGGCGTCCCCGCCGCCATCGAGGTGAAGGTACAATAGGACGCCCCGACCCTCCCTGGCGATCGCCGCCAGCGCGGCGTCGATCTGGGCGGAGCTGTCGCTCTGGAGTACACGAAAGACGTCGGCTGGACCCGCCGCGGTCTGCACCCGCGTCAGGACCGGCCCGCCTGAGAGATCACCACGCGTCAGCGCCAGATGCAACCCACCGCCGGTGCCACGATAGACCCTCGCCCGAAAGGCGCCGTGATCGGGTGTCGCGACTTCGGTGTCGATCTCGCAGCGGACCAGTCGCTCGTGGGTCAGGCGCCACCGAATGAGGTCGGCCACCGCGACAATGCGGATGCCGTGGGTCGCACCGAAGAGCTTGAGCTCGGGCAGGCGCGCCATGGTCCCGTCGGGGTTCATGATCTCGCAGATGACGCCGCTGGGCGTGAGCCCGGCGAGGCGGGCCAGGTCGACGCTGCCCTCGGTCTGGCCGGTGCGGACGAGCACCCCACCGTCTCGCGCCCGGAGCGGGAAGACGTGACCGGGCACGACGAGGTCCGACGGGCCCTTCGTCGGATCGATCGCGACACGACAGGTATGCGCACGGTCTGCCGCCGAAATCCCGGTGCTCACGCCCTCCCGGGCCTCGATCGACACGGTGAACGCCGTCGAGAACGGCGATCGGTTGTTGGAGGCCATCATCGGCAAGCCCAGCGCCTCGACGCGGGCTTCGGTGAGCGTCAGACAAATCAGGCCCCTGGCGTGGGTGGCCATGAAGTTGATGGTCTCCGCGGTCACGCGTTCGGTCCCGACGACCAGGTCCCCTTCGTTCTCGCGATCCTCGTCGTCGACGAGGATGACCATGCGGCCGGCGGCGATGTCGGCGATCGCCAACTCGACGCGTTGGTCTGGATTGGGACACATGACGTCAAAGCTCATGAGTTCTCCTTCAGAAACGGTCCGAGCATGCGCTGGACGTAACGTGCGATCACGTCCACCTCGAGGTTGACTCGCTGGCCGACCTGGGCGGTGCCAAACTTGGTGAATGCAGCGGTGTGCGGGATGATTCCGACCGAAAAACCCCGCGCGCTGACGGCATTTACCGTCAGACTGACCCCGTCGACCGTCACACAGCCTTTTTCCACGACCATCGGCAGCAACGAGGCCTCCGCTCCAACCTCAATCTCCACGAAGGCGGGGCGGTGGTCTACGTGCAATAGCGTACCGACTCCGTCAACATGCCCTGTTACGATGTGCCCGCCGAGCCGATCTGTCGGGAGCAGGGCGCGTTCCAGGTGGATGCGAATCCCCGGTGTGAAATCGTCACAGGTACTACGCCGAAGGGTCTCCTCCCCCGCCGCCACCTGGAACGCCCCGCGCTCCGTTTTTTCCACGGTGAGACAGACCCCGTCGCACGACACGGACTCCCCCAACGCAAGATCGGGGAAGGGCGATTCGATCCAGAAGCGCTTCCCCGTGCCGTGCAGCGTGGTCGACCGTAGGGTTCCGAGCGCCTGGACCAGACCGGTGAACATCGTGCGGGCGCGGCTATCATGAAATGGGGGGAGAGGCCCCGCCGGCCCACACACCGCTGTCCCCAAACCGCTCGGCGTTTCATGGCTCCGGGAGCGGCAAACGGCGGCATGGGTGACTGTCATGACCGCGGACTGCGAGCGCCGTCGAACGCCCGGCGCCTACCCCCGCTCCAACCCCAGCCGCAGGTCGTCCCCCACGCGCTCGACATGATCGATGTGGAACGCAGGGGCCTGCGCCAGTCGGTAGCCCTCGCCGGCGACGAAGCCCGGACCGCCGGCGAGCACCCGAGCGTTGATGAACAGCTCGATCCGGTCGCACAGGCCCGCGTCCAGAAAGCTGCGGTGCACCTGGGCGCCGCCGTCGACCAGCACGCGATGCAGTCCGCGCCCTGCGAGGTCCCGCGCCACCGCACGGACATCGACCCCGCCGCCGCCTCGGGGAAGCCGGATGACCGTGGCCGGCAACCGCCTCTGTGGCGCGTCGTCCGCACAGTAGACCAGCGCCGTCCCGCGCTGCAGCACGAGCGCTTCGGCCGGCGTCCGCAACGTGCTGTCCAACACCACCGGCACCGCGTCGCGACCACCGGCGATCCTCGTCGTGAGCACGGGATCATCGGAGAGCACCGTACCCACCCCTACGACAATGACATCGTGCTGATCGCGGAGCCGGTGGCTCATCTCACGGGCGGCCGGGCCGGTGATCCACCGGGACTCGCCGCTGGCGCTGGCGATGCGCCCGTCCAGCGTGATCGCCGCCTTGAGCGTGACCTCGGGGAGGCCTTCGGTGTGCGCGCGGATGAATCCCAGCATCAACCGCCTGCACTCCTCCTCGCGAACGCCCACCTCCACGTCGAGGCCGGCGGCGCGGAGCTGGGCGATTCCCTTGCCCGCCACCAGCGGGAAAGGATCCACCGTTCCGACCACGACGCGCGCCACCCCTGCCGCGAGGATCGCGTCGGTACAGGGAGGGGTGCGACCATGATGACAGCACGGTTCCAGCGTGATGTACATGGTTCCCCCTCGCGACCACCCACCGCCACGAAGGGCGGCGGCGATCGCCTCGGACTCGGCATGGGGCTGCCCCGGGGGCTGGGTCCAGCCCTCACCGACGACCACCCCGTCCTGCACGACGAGCGCGCCCACCGGCGGATTCGGCGCGGTACGGCCCAAGGCTCGGCGCGCCAGATCCAGCGCCAGGCCCATGAATCGGGCGTCCGCCCTCACGTCGGCTGGCCCCGTTCCAACAACGGGCGAAGCACCTGCAGAAAGTCCGCCGGCGAGGTGATCTCGTGGTACACCGAAGCGAACCGAAGGTAGGCGACGTCGTCCAGCCGCGCGAGTTCGCCCAGCGCCATCTCGCCCACCTCGGTGGTCGTGACCTCCCCGGACCGGCGGGACAGCGCCTGCTCCAGGCGCGCACACGCGGCGTCGAGCTGCTCTTCGCTGACCGGCCGTTTTCTGCAGGCCAGCCGCATGCCCGACAGGAGCTTGTCGCGGTTGAAGCTCTGCCGACGCCCATCGCGCTTGAGCACGTCGGGCAGGCGGAACTCCACCCGCTCAAAGGTGGTGAAGCGGTGTGAGCACGCCTGACACTCACGACGGCGGCGGATGCTGTCGACCGCCTCGCGGCTGTCCACGACGCGGGTGTCGACGTGCTGGCAGCTGGGGCAGTCCATGGGGCGAATCGGGCTAACAAGAAACGGGGGAGGACGGTCGCGCCCCGGACCTTTCCCGGCGCGTCCCCTCCCCCTACCGTCGCCTACCCTCCGGCGGCGACTCTCCCCCACCTGGGCGTCACCCATGCCGCAGCAGTTTCATGGCTCATGGAGCCGACCCACGGGCGGCATGGGAAACTAACCGTTGGCCGGGACCGGGAACCGTTCCGTCAGTTCGTGGACCTGGGCGCGGATGCGCACCAGCGCCTCTTCGTCTTGCCACCTGTCCAACACGTCCGCGATCCACCCGGCGACCAGGACCGCCTCGTCCGCCCCCAGCCCCCGGGTGGTCATGGCCGGGGTCCCGATGCGCACGCCAGAGGTGACGAACGGGCTGCGCTTTTCGTTGGGCACGGTGTTCTTGTTCACCGTGATCCCGGCGCGCCCGAGGGCCTGCTCTGCGTCCCGGCCGCTGTAGGGCTTGTCCGAAAAATCGAGGAGCATCAGGTGGTTGTCGGTGCCGCCCGACACGAGCGTGACCCCCCGCTGCACCAGCGTGGTGGCCATGGCCTGCGCGTTGTCGACGACGCGCCGGGCGTAGCCGCGGAAGGCCGGGTCGAGCGCTTCGCCAAAGGCGACCGCCTTCGCCGCGATCACATGCATCAGCGGGCCGCCCTGAAGACCAGGGAACACCGCGCTGTTGAGCCCCTTCATGTGCGCCTCCCGGGCGAAGGCCATCCCGCCGCGCGGGCCACGCAGCGTCTTGTGGGTGGTCGTGGTGACATAGTCACAATGGCCGAAGGGGCTCGGGTGCAGATCCGCCGCCACCAACCCGGCAAAATGGGCCATATCCGCCAGCAGGAGGGCGCCGACCTCATCGGCGATGGTGCGGAAGGCCGCAAAGTCCCAGAGCCGCGGGTAGGCGCTGGCGCCGGTGACGATGATCCTCGGCTTTTCCGCTCGTGCGATGTCCCGGACCTGGTCGAGATCAATGATCCCGCGCTCGTTCACCCGGTAGTGCACCGCCCGATACAGCTTCCCGGAGCTGTTGGCCGAGGATCCGTGCGTGAGATGTCCGCCGTTCGACAGGTCGAGCCCCAGGAGCGTGTCCCCAGGCTTGAGCGCGGCGAGGTACACCGCAGCGTTCGCCTGCGCGCCCGAATGCGGCTGGACGTTGACCCCCTCGCTGCCCGGGAACAGACGCAACGCACGAGTACGGGCGAGGTCTTCCACCACGTCGACGATTTCGCAGCCGCCGTAGTAGCGCTTGCCTGGCAGGCCTTCTGCGTACTTGTTGGTGAGCACGGTGCCCGTGGCCTCCATCACCGCCTGCGACACGTAGTTCTCCGAGGCGATCAGCTCGAGATCATGGCGCTGACGGGCACGCTCCCGCACGATCAGATCGTAGATCTCGGGATCCTGGGAGCGGAGCGTCATGGGCACCTCGACGGGCCGGGGAGCTAACCCTGCACGAGGGCGGCCGCCCGCGCGAGCGCGGGCGCCGGGCCATCGCTGTGGCCGCCGGCCTCCGCTCTGTCCCTGCCGCGCGGCGTCCGGAGCGCCTACCTCGCCTCGAGCGCCACCATCTTCGCGACCCGACCGGCGTGGCGCCCGCCCTCGAAGTGCGCCGCGAGGAAGGCGTCGACGATCTCTCCCGCCAAGCCGGCGCCGATCACCCGCTCGCCCAGGCACAGCACGTTGGCATCGTTGTGCTGACGGGTGGCCTTGGCCGAAAAGACGTCGGCGACCACGGCCGCGCGAACTCCGGAGACGCGGTTGGCGCACATCGCCATGCCCTGGCCGGTGCCGCAGACCAGGATGCCCACGTCCGCCTCCCCCGCGGCCACGCCCCGCGCGACCAACACGGCGTAGTCGGGGTAGTCACAGGTGGCGCCGCTGTCGGTGCCCACGTCGACCACTACGTGTCCCGCGCCGCGCACACGTTCACAAACGGTGTTTTTGAGGGTGAGCCCGCCGTGGTCGGAGCCGATGAGGATGCGCATGTCGAGGCCTGAGGGGTGGGCGTCGCGTTAACCGACGTCGTGCGCTTCGACCGCCAGCCCACTCGCGTCACGACGGTGATGCTGGCCAGGGCCCTGGCGTTGCTGCTGGCGTGCCTCTGCGGCGATGGTGGGCCGAAGCCCGCCCCGAGCGCTGCCCCATCCCCAGACCCGCCATCGCTGGCCGCCGCCGAGCTTGAGAAGACCCGCCCGTCGTTGACCGAAACCGTAGCCCGTGCCGAGGCGCACCTCGCCGCGCGCGATGGTGCGGCAGCACTGGCGGCGCTGAACGAGATCCGCGCCCTCGTGGTCACCTTCGAGGCGGCGCCGGGCCCGGATTCACTCGGCGAGCTCGGCGCGCGATTCCGCGCTGCGACACCGGCCTAGATGTCTCCAAGGCCTGGGAGGGCACGCGGCTCGCCCGGCGCGGCGACCCGGAGTGGAAAGACGCGGTAGCCCTGACCGCCAAGCTCGAACGGTGCCGCTCTCGGATGGAAAAGGACCTCACTGCCGGGCTCCGCGGCATGATGCTGGCGCCGCGGGAGGAGATGGCGGGCCAGATGGAACGGAACTTTCTGGACCAGGGCATGGACGTCCGTGTCCGGGTCTCGGACAAGCAGAAGGACCAGCTCACGATGGTGATGGATCCCGATGTCGAGGGTCACCACCCATAAACTGACCGACGACAGCTCCGTCTCCGACGGGTCCTTGCTCGGAAACCTGCAGCGAATCGGGTTCCGGAAGGTCACCTTCAGCGACACCTACAACGAATCATGGACCTACACGCTCACGCCGCCGGACGAGTCCCACGGCGGGCGGGCGGTGCTGGAGCCCATGGGCCTCGGCGCGCCGCTCGTTCTGGCCGACTGACCCCGCTCACCCTCCCAACGCCGTGCCCGCGACCACCAATCGACAGGGCGACCCCGCGGTCCCCTCGCAGTCGGCCTTGTCGTCGTCGAGCCAGAGCACGATGCGCTCGCCCACCAGCGTGCTTGCGTCCTCGGACAGGCGCGGATTCCCGGTCAGCGTGATGCGCCCGGTCTTGCCGATCAGCTCGGCGCGATCCGCCGCGGCACGGCGGACACCGTGTTCGACCTTGATGTTTCCGGTCGCGACAACCATATCCAGCGTACCACCGTCCGCATAGGTGACATCGAGCCGATCGCAGCGGAGTACCACCGGCCCGCGGGTGACGAGCACCCCCCCATCGAAGCGCGCGACATGCTTTTTGAGGTCCCACGAGGAGCGGGGCGCGTCGATGTGGAGGTCGGCGCCGCCGCCGATGCGTGCCACCTCAGTGGTGGTCGCGTCGATGGGCGCTCCGCCCGCCCGGTCCGTCGACGCCCCCGCCAGGGACACCCGGTACGCGGCGCCGTCCGCGCCAACGGCCTCAATCGTCACTGCAGTTGCGACGGCGGTGGCCGGCAGCGGCTCGATGGTAGCTGGCTCGCAACCGAACCCCAACCCTACGGCCCACGCCGCGGCAGGGATGCGGAGGGCGGCCGTCCCGGCCGGTCGGCCACGACCGAGGCCGAAGGCCGAGCCCGCAAGCAGCCCGACGGCGCGCCGGGCGCGCCGGGCCGCCCCGTTCACTTGGCCTCGATCGCCGAAAGTGCCGCATCGGCCCGGGCGCCACCGCCAACCCGGAGCTGGCGCTCGACCGCCGCCTTGACGAAGGCGGAAAACAGTGGGTGCGGCGCGAGCGGACGTGACTTGAACTCAGGATGGAACTGGCAAGCCACAAAGTACGGGTGCGTGGGGAGCTCGATCATCTCCACCAGGAGGCCGTCGGGCGACAGGCCGCTGATGGTCATGCCGTGCGTGCGCAGGAGCTCGTGGTAGGCCGGGTTGACCTCGTAGCGATGACGATGGCGTTCGCTGATGGAGTCCGTACCGTAGATGCCCCGCGCTCGGCTGTTGGCCGCGAGCTCGCATGGAAAAGCGCCAAGCCGCATGGTGCCGCCGAGGTCGGTGACCTGACGCTGCGCGTCCATCAGGTGGATGGTCGGGTGCGACGCGGTCGGCTCGAATTCGCTGGAGTGCGCGGCAATCCCCGCGACCGAACGCAGGAATTCGACGACCGCCAGCTGCATGCCCAGGCAGATGCCGAAGAAGGGCACCGCATTTTCGCGTGCGTACCGGATTGCGGCGATCTTGCCCTCGGTGCCGCGGCTGCCAAAACCGCCCGGGATGAGGACCGCGTCGCAACCACCAAGGAGCGTCGCGACGTTGGTGATGTCCAACTCTTCGCTGTCAACGTACCGGAGCTCGACCTTTGCTTCGTTGAAGACCCCACCATGGGCGAGGGCTTCGTTGAGGGACTTGTAGGTGTCCACGAGGTGGACGTACTTGCCGACGATCGCGATGCGGACGTGGTGCTTGGGGTTGCGGGCGCGCTGGCCGTACTCCTCCCACCGGTTCATGTGCGGGCGGGCTGCGAAGAACGAGAAGCGCCGAAGGATGCGATCGTCGAGCCCCTGCTCGTGGAAGACCACCGGAAGATCGTAGATGTTGTTCACGTCGTGGGCGCTGATGACATCGTCTACACCCACATTACAGAAGCTGGCGATCTTCTGACGCAGGTCGCGGGGAATCGGAATTTCGCAGCGACAGATCAGGATGTCGGGCTGGATGCCGGTCGACAGGATCTCCTTCACCGAGTGCTGGGTCGGCTTGGTCTTCATCTCCCCGGCGGCCTTGATGTAGAACACCGGCGTGACGTGGATGTAGCAGACGTTTTCGTGGCCGAAATCAGCGCGGGCCTGGCGGATCGCCTCGAGGAACGGGAGGCCCTCGATGTCGCCGACCGTCCCGCCGACCTCGACGATGCACATGTCGGCGTCGTCCACACCTGCCTGGATCAGCCGCTTGATTTCGTCGGTGACGTGGGGAATCACCTGCACCGTGCGCCCGAGATACTCGCCGCGACGCTCCCGATCCAGCACGTTGCGGTACACCCGACCGGTCGTGAAGGAATTACGCTGGTTCATCGTCGTGGAGACGAAGCGCTCGTAATGGCCGAGATCCAGATCCGTCTCGGCGCCGTCTTCGGTGACGAAGACCTCGCCGTGCTGATAGGGCGACATCGTGCCCGGATCCACGTTCAGGTACGGGTCGGCCTTGATGTTCACCACGCGCAGGCCGCGTGCCTCCATGATCGCGCCGATCGCGGCGGCGCTGAGCCCTTTTCCCAGCGAGCTGAGCACGCCGCCGGTGACGAACACGAACTTGGTCTTCATGGCCGCTCCCGCCTATGGCGGGGCTATCATGTGAAGGGGGGAGAGGCCGCAACGGGACATTCCGGTCATCGCGCTCCAACGAGTATCGCACGAACCCGGGCCAGATCCGCTGCGGTGTCGATCGATGGGCCCGGGGCGCCGACCGCGACGACGCGGATGGCAACGCCGTGATCGAGCCAACGGAGCTGTTCAAGGTGCTCGGCTACTTCGTTCGCCGTCGCGGGCAGCACCACGAGCTCCCGAAGCACCTGGGCCCGAAAGGCGTAGACCCCGACGTGGACCGACCATGGGCCGGCGATGGGAATCGCCCGCCGCGAGAACGCCACCGCGCGGCCGTCGGCGTCGGTGACCACCTTGACCCGCGCCGGGTTGTGTGCTTCGGCCGCCGCCAGAGGGGCGGCGCCGGTGCTCACCGAAAAGCCGACGCCACCGGCATCGCAGAGGCCCTGCACGATGCGATCGATGGTGTCGGTCGCCACCAGGGGCTCATCCCCCTGCACGTTGACGACCACGTCGGCGGCCAGGTTCTGGGCAGCCTCCGCGACGCGCTGGGTTCCGTTGTCCGCCGGTCCCGTGCGCACGACAACGCCTCCCGCACCCCTCACGACGGCGGCGATTTCGTCGTCGTCGGTCGCGACGAGCACCGCATCGAGCTTCGCCGACATCACTCGACGCCACGTTCGGACGATGACGGGCTCTCCGTCGAGGTCGGCGAGCATCTTGTCGCGGAGCCGGGTGCTGGCGCGACGCGCCGGCACGATCGCCACGACCCGCAGGCTAGAGCATGCAGTCGTCAGTGCAGTCCAGGTGGGGGCCGGAGAGGTTGCTGTCGATCACGTTTCCGGAGCACGTCGCCAGAATGGTCGTCACACACTCCATCCCGTACTCGCCGTTGACGGTGAACACACTGTCCACGACCTCGGCCGTGGTGCCGGTGAGCACGAGCCCTGACGCCGCCCCATCGGAGGCCTCGCTCCGGTCGATGATCGGGGTGCCGTTGGTGATGCTGATACCGTCCAAGGTCGCGGCACCGATGACAACGCCGAACAACTCACTGACCGGCTCGATCGTGCCGTAGACGCTCGTGGACGTCTCGTAGTCGTAGTAGGAGTAGTCGCCGGTGGAGTACACGCCGTACCCGGCAGAGTCGAGGATGGTGACATCTTCAAGCGTCCACTCGGCAAAGCCGGTGATCCAGACGCCTGCGCCGATGCCGACCTGGTCCAGGCTGACATCGCTCACCGAGGCATAGCCGGCCTCTTGGGTGTTCCCCGCCAGGTGGATGCCCGAGTACAGCACACTGGCGATCTCCACACCATCAAGCTCGACCTCGGGCGCGTAGTGGCTCCACGTCGCGTAGATGCCGTAGCCAGCGACGTTCCCGGCGGTCAGGTCGGTGACCTCAAGCGCCGCTTCGCTCCCCTCCAAGAGTGTGTCGTAGGCCTCTTCGACCCGAACATTGTTGATGGTCATCCCCGAGGGGTAGCCGTACTCGGTGAACGTGTCGTTGACCCCGTCCCCGTCAGCATCGCTCCAATAGGCGCTGTAATAGCCATAGGCGCGGAAAACCGGCTGGCCGTAGCTGTAGCTGTAGCTGTAGCTTTCGGTCTCGGTGCCGTCCGCGGCGACCGCGTAGGAGGCGTACGTGTAGCTGTACGCCACCGTCGTGCCAACCTGCAGATCCTCGACCTCAGCGTGACCGTACACGCTGTCGACCACGGTGCCTCCGATCTGATCGGCGGTGTTTCCGGAGATGACGACGGGGTCGCTGGGATCGCCCTCGTAGACGCTGATGACGGTGCCGTTGTAGTTGGTCCAGGTGTTGCCGGTAACCGTGCAACCCGTCACCTCGAAGTCGAGGCTCGTGTCGCCACCGGTGAAGGTGTTGTTGGTCACGAGACAGGCAGTGGAGCTGTAGAAGAGCGCGTCCTTGCCGTACCCCGAGTAAACGTACTTGTTGAACCCGCCGGCACCGTCATCGTAGAGGTACTCGGCGTCGTGCGCCGTATCCACGAAGGTGTTGCCATCGACGACGCTCGCGGCCTCGTAGGAGAAGATGCCACCGTGCTGGCCATTGGGGCCGAAGGTGTTTCCGCTCATGGTCGAGACGGCCTGGTAGTTGACGATCCCGGCGCACTCTGCGTTCTGGAAGTCGGTGGTGCTGACGTCCACCGTGCCGAACACGATCGCGACACCCCACCCCTCCGAGGCGTTGAAAGCGGAGTTGGTGAGCGTCACGGCCGAGTCGTAGAAGACCGCGGCGCCAGCACGGTCGACGCTGTAGCAGATTGAGGTGTTGGTCAGGTCCGGCTCACGATGATTGGTCACCACCAGTCGGTCTACGGTG
This sequence comes from Myxococcales bacterium, assembly GCA_009692585.1. Next base: position 39,352 of record SHYX01000002.1, on the reverse strand, counting down.
CCCTCGAACGCGTTGGCGTACAAACCCCAGCGGCCAGTGTTGTCGATCGTGACGTCCTGGAGGCTGCCGGTGACGGTGCCATTGTTGCGCGCCGACGCCAAAAAGACGCCGTAGTTCTCGTAGTCCGCGACCGTGACCCCGGTCACCGTCGCCGCGTCCGCTTGCAGAAACAGCCCGCCGCCACAGTTGCCGGTGAAGTTGGCGTAGTCCTCGGAACACGAGGTCAGGCCGGTGGTGTCGCCGCCGTTGAGCAGGATGGTCGCATTGGAGATGACCACGTCCGCCTTGGTGTTGACCAACACGCCGACCTGGGTGGCGCCGTACACCTCGAGCCCGTTCGCGCTGAAGTCTCCACCGTCCGCGATGATGCCGTAGGGCGTGTCCGTGATGACGTCCCCAGCGATCGACAAGGAGCCCTTGTTCGCCAGCACACCGGCGAACTCGCTGGCGGTGATGACGTTGTTGCTCATCGCGACGGTGGCCTCGTCCGAGAAGACCGCGATCCCGTCCGATCCGTCGGTGGTCGTGGCGTACACCACGCCGAAGAGGTTGTTCGAGACGGTCACCACCGCACCGCTGGCGGCCCACACGCCGAAGCTGGAGGGCTCCGAAAAAAGCGAAGCGTCGACCGTGGCCGTCCCCCCAGAAATGTAAATTCCGCCGAACGCGGGGAGCAAGAACGTGCAATTCGAGATCGCGACGTCGGTGGAGTTGACCGATTCGATGCCGTAGTTGGCCGGAGCGTCGAAGACGATGTCGCTGATGGTGGCCCGGACCGCGCCATCCAGCGTGATGCCCGACCGAGTGCTGGTGATGGTGAAGCCGGAGACCCCGCTCCCCGCCCCGGCGATGTCGAACGCGACTTCGTTGACGGGCGCGTCGATGAGCGTGCTTCCGCTCGCCGCACCGGCGACGCTGACGCCTTCGGGAACGGTCACCTTCTCGCTGTAAGAGCCAGCACAAACGTTGATGACGTCCCCGACCAGGGCCGCGTTCGCCGCCTCGCCTATCGTGGTAAAATCGCCTTCCACGGCGTTGAGGTTGATGCAGCCCGGCGGACCCCAGTCGATGTCCGTATCGCCGGTCTCGGTGCCCGGGTCGGTGCCATCCTCGTCCGTCCCGCTGTCGCCGGTACAGGCGGCCAGGGCGACAACCAGGCAAGGGTAGGGCAGCAGACGCATGAGGCACTCCATCAGCGCCCCACGGTAGCGTCCGCGCGGGATTTCCACAAGCATCAGCGTTAGCCCGGCCGTCCACAGGCACCCGAATGCACCCCGACCATCAGGCGCTCATCGACGAACTGGCCAAAAACGACGCGGCTGCCCTGGCCGCCGGGGGTGCGGAGGCCATCGCACGGCAGCATGCCCGGGGCAAGCTCACCGCTCGCGAGCGCATCGACACCCTGGTCGATCCGGGGACCTTCCGCGAGCTCGATCGCCACGTGGTCCATCGCTGCATCGACTTCGGCATGGACAAGCGCCGGGTCCCCGGGGACGGCGTGGTCACCGGCTATGCGCGCGTCGAGGGGCGACTGGTCTACCTCTTTGCTCAGGACTTCACGGTCTTCGGCGGCACGCTCTCGGGCGCCTACGCCAAGAAAGTGTGCAAGGTGATGGACCTCGCGATGAAGAACGGCGCGCCGGTGATCGGGATGAACGACTCCGGCGGCGCGCGCATCCAGGAGGGCGTGGAGAGCCTGGGCGGATATGCAGACATCTTCCTGCGCAACACCTTGGCCAGCGGCGTGGTGCCGCAGCTCAGCGCGATCTTAGGGCCCTGTGCCGGCGGGGCCGTCTACTCCCCCGCGATCACCGACTTCCTGGTCATGGCACGGGACACCTCATTCATGTTCGTCACCGGTCCCGACGTGATCAAGGCCGTGACCCACGAGGAGGTCACGCAGGAGGCCTTGGGTGGCGCGGCGGCCCACACCCAGATCTCGGGGGTCGCGCATTTTGCCGCTGACGACGAAGCCTCCGCGATCGCGCTGTTGCGGGCGCTGCTGGCCTACCTACCCCAGAACAACATGGAGGAGGCGCCGCGACGCGCCAGCGCCGATCCGACCGACCGCGAGATCCCCGCGCTCGACGAGATCGTGCCCGCCAATCCAAACAAACCCTACGACATCAAAGAGGTGATCACCGCCGTCGCCGATGATGGGGCGTTCTTCGAAGTTCAGCCGGATTACGCCGCGAATATCGTCATCGGTTTCTGCCACCTGGGCGGGCGCAGTGTCGGGGTCGTCGCCAACCAGCCGGCGGTGCTGGCCGGCGTCCTGGACGTCAATGCCTCGGTCAAGGCGGCCCGCTTCGTGCGCTTCTGCGACGCGTTCAACATTCCGCTCTGGGTGGTCGAGGACGTTCCGGGATTCCTGCCCGGAACGACGCAGGAACACGGGGGGATCATCCGCCACGGCGCCAAGCTCCTCTACGCCTTTGCCGAGGCGACGGTCCCCAAGGTGACGCTCATCACCCGAAAGGCCTATGGCGGCGCGTACTGCGTGATGAACAGCAAACACCTCCGCGCCGATCTGAATTTCGCCTGGCCAACGGCGGAGATCGCCGTGATGGGTGCGGACGGCGCCGTCAACGTGATCTTCCGCAACGAGCTGGCGGCGGCCGACGACCCCGTTGCCCGCCGCGCCGCCCTGGTGGCGGATTATCGGGCGAGGTTCGCCAACCCATGGCGGGCCGCCGAACTTGGTTTTGTCGACGAGGTGCTCCGTCCACGCTTCACCCGTGCGCGCCTGGTCGACGCCTTCGACAGCCTGGACACCAAGCGAGACCACAACCCCCCCCGCAAGCACGGCAACATCCCGCTGTAGGCGAGAGTTGCCGACTGGGCCACGCCTCGTTAGACGCCGCCGCTCGTTCGAGGGTACACCATGGTCCGCATTCGTCTCACCCGCACCGGCGCAAAGAAGAAGCCCTCCTACCGCTTCGTCATCGCGGACAGGCGCTCGCCCCGCGACGGGCGTTGCATCGAGTACATCGGGCACTACAACCCGATGGTCGAACCGCCGGTGATCCACGTCGATCTTGCGCGCGCCGACTTCTGGATCGGCCAGGGTGCCCAGCCCACAGAGACCGTGGCCGACCTGCTGGTCCTCGCTCGCAAGGCCGCCGGGCCCGCGGCCGAGGCTTAGCCCATGCAGCCCCTCCTCCAGCACCTGCTCAGCGGCATCGTCACCAAGCCCGACGGGGTGTCGATCAACGAAGTCGCCGGAGAAGCCAGCGTACTGCTTGAGCTGACGGTCGATCCCACCGATGTAGACAGCGTCAAGGGTCCCGACGGCGAGACCCTCCGGGCCCTGCGCACCGTTCTGAGCGCGTCGAGCGGCGACCGTCGCGCGGTGCTCGAGCTCATCGAGCCCGGAAACACCCCCGCCGCCGAATAGCGGCGTGGCCGACCGCATCGAGCTCGGCTCCGTGGTCGGCGTCTTCGGCGTCCGCGGCGAGGTGCGCCTGCACCTCCACAACCGCGAGGAAAGCGTGCTCAAAGCGCCTCGGCGGGTGGTGCTGGCGTCCCCTGATGGCGAGGAGCGTGTCGCGACTGTTTCGATCCGTCCCGGAGCCGGGAAACGCATCATCGGCCTGGTCGACGGCATAACCACGCCGGAGGACGCTGCCGCGCTGATGGGCTTCCGCGTGCTGATCGACCGTGACCAGTTGCCGCCGCTCCCGGACGGTGAGTTCTACGTCGCGGACGTCGTGGGCATGCCCGTGGAGGATGAAGACGGCACCGTGCTCGGCACCCTTTCCGAGGTGATCAGCGGGGACCGGGACGTCTGGGTCATCGCGACCGACGGTGAGGACGCCTTCCTGCTGCCGGGACCGGAGACGGTGCTTCGGGTGGATGCGGAAGCCGGCGTGATCGTCGTCGCGCGTGGGGCGCTCGCGGCCGGCGAGTAGCGGTGATGCGCATCGACGTCCTCACGCTCTTTCCCGGGCTGATCCATCCGATCCTGACGGGCTCCGTCCTGGGCCGCGCGCTGAGCGCCAACGTCTGGTCCCTGGCCACGCACGACATCCGCGACCACGGCCTCGGACGCCACCGCGGCGTCGATGACGCGCCGTTCGGCGGCGGCAGCGGCATGGTCCTCCGCGTCGATGTCGTCGCCGCCGCGCTCCGCGCGCTGCCCGAGACCGACTCGCCTCCCCATGTCGTGCTCCTGGAGGCGAGCGGGCAGCGCTTCGATCACGCCGCGGCCACCCGTCTCGCCAGCCTGCCGCGCCTGGTGTTCATCTGCGGTCACTACGAGGGCGTGGATGCGCGGGTTCGCGAACACCTCGCCGACGAGGCGCTGTCCATCGGCGACTTCGTCCTGACCGGCGGCGAGCTCGCGGCATGCGTCATCATCGACGCGGTCGTCCGCTTGCTGCCCGGTGCCCTCGGGAACGCCCACAGCGCCGACGACGAGAGCTACGCCAACGGCCGCCTGGAATACCCCCACTACACCCGCCCTCGGGTCTGGGAGGGGCACCCGGTGCCCGAGCTACTGTGCAGTGGCGACCACGCCCGCGTGGCCGCGTGGCGCCAACACCAGTCCGACGCACGCACCTTCGCCTGGCGGCCGGATCTGGCCGCGGCGGCCGGCCTGCGCGATCCGGCCGTCGTACAGGCGGAAGCCGAGACCGCGGCGGCGGCGAAGCGAGCACGACGTCGACCGTAACTACCGCTCCAGGCAGGCGTCGACCCGTCCCGGCGCCTGGGCGCGAAGAACGTAGCAAAGGCCATTGCAGGCGGCGCGGCGCTCGGCCTCGGGCCGGTCGGCCGAGGGGAAGCCGCCCTGCGTGGCTGCCAGCGGTGCGCACACGGGATCTCGCGAAAAGCAGCGCGCTTCGCAGCTCGTTCCGGTCGGCACGACCGCGTCCGACACCCGGCCCCGGAAGGCGACCCACGCCAACAAAAACACCGTCGCGGCCAGGGCAAAGAACGCGAGCGTTCTCTGCACGTCAGTCCTTGACCACGCGGCAGTTCTGAAAGGTAGCAGAGCACTTCAGCGTGGTGGCCTTGCCGCTCTCGACCACCACCGCCCGCTGGGTGACCGTGGTGCCGTCCGCAAAGCGCACCTCGGCGCTGTAGGTACCCGCCGGCACCTCGCCCGCCCCGAAGGAACCCCCGTCACCATGCAAGTTGACCGCCTGCGCATCGCCGCTGAGGAGCACGCGACCGGGTCCTGACGGAGGCGCCGGACTCTGGACCTCGCCGGGAGCCGAGGGCGCCGGAGTCGCGACCTGCCGCGCCGCTGGCGGCGGAGGGCGCTCGCCCCCCCCGCTGGCCGGGGGCTCCGCGGCGGGCGGGGCCAGGACGGGGGCGGCGGGCACGCTGGCGGGCACGCTGGCGGGCACGCTGGCGGGCACGCTGGCGGGCACGCTGGCGGCGCCTACCGCGGCGCTGGAAGGCGGCGACGGCGTGGGCGCCACCGGAGTCCCGGACGCAGGCGTCGGCGGCGCGGCAGCCTGGTTCCCGCCGAGCCCGAACCAGAAGACGGGAAGGATGATGAGTGCCGCGACGAGGCCCGCGACAAGGAGTGCGACCGGCGCAGCGACCAGCGCAGCGACGTTGCGTCCGGGCGCTCTCGCTTGAACCGGCAGCGCCCCCGAGCGCTCGATGAGCACGGTACCGGAGCGGTCACCGCTGGTCTGCTCACGCCGCTCCTGCTGCAAGAACAGGGCGCCGGGAACGACACCCTCGGCCCACTCGTCCAGGGGGTCGCCGGGCAGCGAGGCACGAATCGCCGCAGCCAGCCGTGCCGTCTCCCGGGCGGTTGGCCGATCAGCTGGATTCGGGCTGAGCATCTGGGCGATCAGATCGTGCAGCGGCTCCGAGATCTCGGCCAGCCACGCCCACTGCGCACGAAGCTTGTCTCCCGGGGGGGACCTGTCCGCATCCATCGCGGATCTTCCAGGCTTTACCGCCGTCAACATTTCAAAAGCCGTCACCCCGAGGGCGTACACGTCGCCGGCGTGGCTGTCCTCGCCGTAGAAGCGCTCCGGTGCCATGTAGGGCACCGTGCCGAACGCGGCGTCCTGGGTGTGCTCTTCGCGATCCGTCATCTCCGCGCGCGCGACCCCGAAATCAAGGATCTTCACCTCGCCCTGGGCGGTGACGCGCAAGTTCGACGGCTTGATGTCCCGATGGATCAGCCGCAACGGTTGACCATCGGCGTTGTTCTGGTGGTAGGCGGCGTGCAGGGCGCTGGCCACCTCTTCGAGGATGGCGAGAGCCGCCACCGGCGGGATGGCTCCGAGCGGCAACAACTCGCCGATGTCGCAACCCTCGACATATTCCATGACGATGGCCCAGGTGCCATCGAGCTCCATCAGGTCGTCGACCCGGACGATGGCGCGGTGTCGGATCGCCGCCAACATCCGCGCTTCGTCCCGGAGCCGCCCGACGAGCCCGGGCGTACTGGCCTTTTCCGGACGCAGCAGCTTGACCGCCACGCGCCGCTGGAGGCCGGTGCCGAGCGTGTCCGCGAGGTAGACCGCGCCGAATGCGCCCTGTCCCAGGAGCGCCGTAACCCGATAGCTGCGTCCGGACCTGGTCATCGGAGCGCGCGCACGCAGTTTGCGTTTGGAGCCATACCGAGGCAATCTACCATGTGCCAGCGTCCCAGTCGGCGAGGATTCGCGCCCCATGCTCAGCTTGTTGCTCCTGACCTCCTGCAGCCCATTCGAGGGGACCTGGGCCCTGGTCATGGACCTGGTCCCCGACGTCGCCGGCGACTGCGCCGACGAGCAGGCGGACCAGGAAGCGAGCTCTAACGAGCCGATACTAGTAGACTTCTACCACCTAGCCAACGGACATTGGCTCGCGACCATCGATCGCCCGATGACCGGGACCGCGAACCAGACCGAGATCGAACTCGCTTGGGTCGAAGTGCTCGACTACGATGGGTACACCGCGACCAACAGCGAGGTCCTGCGAGGGACGTGGGACAGCCCGACCCTGACCGGCAGCTACACCGTGGAGACCTGGGAGGAGACCGACGGCGGGAACGATTATTCGTGCACCAGCGCCTGGGCGTACGCAGGCTCTCGCGTGGCGTCGAACCGCGCCGACTACATGGAGGTCGAGTGATCCTCCTGTGGCTCCTGGCCGGTTGTGGAGTTGCGTGGGACGGCACCTGGATCATGTCCCTGGTCGTGGACGAGGACGACCGCTCAGGCACCCGCACCGACGTGATGACTTCGTTCAGCACGCTTGAGGACGGTACGGTGCTGGTACAGAGCGACCGCTTCGCGCTGTCCGGCCTGGTGCAAGACGAACAGGCCAGCTTTGCGTTCGAATCTCGCTATGCCCGGACCGACGGCGGCTGCGACCAGAGTTGGGTCACCGCCCGGACGCTGGCTGGCACGTTGAGCTACGGTGTCTTCGACGGCAGTTACGTAGAGAGCCAAACGACATCATCCTGCGATACGGAGGAGGTCGAGCGAACGCCATACGTCGCCCGGGGGGCACGCCTCGACGGAGACCCGGGCACCCATCTGCCCCCGGTGTCCGGGGACACCGGCTGGCCCTGAGCGGGGCGGGTGCGCGCTATCCCACGAGCGCGAGCCGTCCGGCGCGCAGGGCGGCACGTCCGGCGGCATCGATCGTCCGCCAGGTGACCGAACCGTCGGCCTCGACCAGGAGGATCCCACGCAGGACACTCGCCACGCGGGCGACGATCTCCCGCTCACGAGCCACAGGGAAGCGGCCGGTAAAAGTCATCACCGCGTCGTCGGCGCCGGCCATCGGCAGGCCGGCGAAGACGAACAGACCATCCTCGGCCGCCCGCAGGACGACCTCCGCGTCCTCTACCGTCGGGACGTCGGTCACTACAATGGCGTCGGCGTCCTGGCGCAGCGCACCCACAAGTCCCTCGTGGATGGTGCAGACATCCGTGCCCACCTCCCGTTGGCTGATGCTCGCGCGCGCGTCGCGGTGCAGCCAGTCGATGGGATCCTCGATGCTCACCAAGCGGCCCCAGTGCTGCTCGTTGAAGCTCCGGATGATGGCGGCCAGGGCCGCCCGACGCTGCCGACCGCCGCCGACCAGGAACAGCCCTCGCGGACCGGAGAAGGCGTCGCCGACCGCGGACAGCCCCGGGAAGTCCTCCACCCGGGGCGCCTCGAGCTGGACACGATGGATCACGATTTCGAACGAGCCCCGCTGACGGGCCACCTGACCGCGGAAGCGCCCCACGCCGTCGATGGCGAAGGCCACTCGTACATCCCGGATCGACGCGAAGGGCTCAGTCTCCCCGGCGAGCTCCATCACGGCCTGCGCAAAACCGTAGGTGTCGGCCGGGCTCACCGGCTCGTGGGGCATCGGCACCAGCGCACCCTCGACACGAACTTGCGGTCGGCCGGGCACCTTGATGTGCAGATCGGTCGCTTCCGCCAGCGCCATCTCCTCGATGAGACGGGTCAGGCCGGCCACGTCCGGCGTGACAGGCTGCTGGCGCGAAGGACAGGCTGGGCGCATCGGGGTTCTTCCTCCCCCGCACGGATCGGATCGATCCAGCGGCGCCATGAGCCCGTTCGCCGATCAGCGCTCGCCGATCAGCGCTTGCCGATCAGCGCTTGCTGAACTGGAAGCGGCGACGGGCGCCGGCACGGCCGTACTTCTTCCGCTCGACCTTGCGGCCGTCGCGAGTCAGGAAGCCCGCCTTGCGCAACTCGGACCTTAGCCCAGGGTGGGCCATGACCAGGGCGCGGGCAATTCCCATCCGGATGGCTTCGGCCTGCCCCGACTTCCCCCCGCCGTGTACGTTGACCAGCACGTCCCAATCGGGCTGGTTGGTCACGACCATGGGTTGACGTACGACCATCTCGAGCACGGCGCGGTGCAGGTAGGCCCCCGCATCACGAGCGTTGACGGTGACCTTGCCCGAGCCGGGACGAAGGAAGATGCGCGCGGTGGCCGTCTTGCGGCGGCCGGTGGCGCAGAACTGAACGAGCTGCTTGGTGGCCATCAGACGTACTCGGGAAAGGGCTTGGGCTCTTGGGCCAGGTGGGGGTGGGTGGCGCCGGCGTAGACCTTGAGCTTGGTCAGCATCTGGCGGCCGAGGCGATTACGGGGGACCATGCCCCCAACCGCGGCCTCGAGCACGCGCTCCGGGTGGTCCTGGAGCTGCTTGCGCGCGGTCACCGAGGTGAGCCCGCCCTTGAAGCCGGAATAGCGGTGATACTGCTTCTGGTCCAGCTTCTTGCCGCTGAGCACGATCTTCTCGGCGTTGACGACCACCACGAAGTCACCGGTGTCGGTGTGCGGGGTGTACGCCGCCTTGTGCTTGCCCTGGAGCACCTGTGACAGGCGCGTCGCCAGGCGACCCAGCGTTTGGCCGGCAGCGTCGACGACGTACCAATCGTGCGTCGCCTCCTGGGCGGAGGTGGAGTGGGTGGTCCAGGTGTGATGCGCGTGCATGATACTTCCCGATCGGAGGACGGGCCCCCGAAGCCCGGCGCGACTATCTGGAAGCGCCCGGTCCGTCAAGCAGGAGCCCGCCCGCCCGCGGCCGAGCGAGCCCGCGGAACTCCGGGTGGTCCACCTGAAGCGCGGCCAATTCCGCCTCGCGAGCGTTGCCTTCGCGATGGAGCGCCTCGCGCCACCGGTCGCCGGAACGCCCGCCGGGCCCCGGTTGGCGTCGCTTCAGGACTGTCCTCAACCCCGCCCAGGTCGGGCGGGAGCCCACGCAGGATCGCCAGCCCCCCCGGTGAACGCGGGGGGCACGGGTTCGCCCTTCCGCGCCACCGCCTTCCCGCCCCACCCACGTGGAGTCGGACCGAGCCCCACGTGACCGGCTACTGCGCAGCGGCGGCGGCGCCCTCGGGCGCGATCCACACGCTCGCCTCGCCCAAGGGTCGGGCGGCGCAGAAGATGTCGGTCGAACCGAAGCGACCATCGGCCCAGATGCTGACGACCACGCCGTTTCGGAGGTAGATGCTGGATTCGATGGCGTATGAGGTCGCGAAGTCGGTGCTGTTGATGCGAACGTCCGCGCTCTGAAAGGTCGTTCCGCCATCGACTGTGTAGTTGTAGTACAGGTCGTTGAAGAAGACGCCTGCGAGGTCATCTCGATAGTCCTGCCACTGCACAGCCCAACTGTCCCCCGACAGCGCAATGCGAGGGTTGTAGCTTTGCGCCTGGCCCGGATCATCGCTCTCCATTCTCCTCTCTTCCTCGATCGCCCAGTCCGTCCCGCCGTTGTCCGACCACCGAAGGTAGACGTCATAGCCGCCGGCACGATTGTCCTGGAACGCGACGAAAACCTGATCGCCCTGGGCGGCGAGGGCGGGGTACCGCGAGTCTGAGACCCCCTCCGCGTCACTCTCCACGCGGCGCGCCTCATCCTGCCACCCGTCCCCCGCCGAGTGGCTGTAGTTCATGAGGATGTCCGAGTTCTCGCCGAAGCGTTCGTCCTGCCAGACGACATAGACATGGTCCCCGGAGAGAGCCAGGAGAGGCTCGAAGCTGTTGCTGGCGCCGGCGTCGTCGCCGCCGTCCAGCCGCCGATCGTCAGCCGCAAAGCTCTCGCCGCCGTCAGTGGAATTGTTGACGTAGATGTCCGAGGCACCGCTGCGCCGGTCCTCCCAGGCCACCACGACGTTCCCCAGGTCGTCGCCGACGACCTTCGGGTGGGAGGAGAAGGCGGCGCCCGGCTCGTCGGTATCTACCCTCCGTGGCGCTTCTGACCAGCGTTCGCCGCCGTCAACGGTGGCCGAGAGTAAGATATCGTAGGCGCCGTTTACCTGGTCGGACCACACCACCCACGCCCGGTCGCCGACCGCGACGAGGGCCGGCCCGATGCTGACGGCGAGCCCGTCGGGATCCGCATCGATCGCAACGTCCTGCTTCTGCCAGTGACGGCCTGCGTCGTCAGACCACTGGAGGTAGATGTTCTCGTACTCGAGTTCGCCGTCGCGCTTATCCTCCCACGCGACATAGACCCGTTCGCCGGCGCAGGCGATCGCGGGGTTGGCCGCCGCCGCCGTCCCATGGCTCAACGCGGTGTCCTGCTGAAGGAACGTGGCCCCCCCGTCGGCCGACATGTTGAACCACACGCCGTCGGCGTCCTCACGATCGTCCACCCAAACCACGAAGATCCTGCCGACGTCGTTGACGCAGGTGCGCGGAGCCGACGACTCGACTTTTTTGCCAGCGTGGTCGACCCGGACATCGAGCGTGCCCTCATCGACAGGGGCAGGAGTGCAGGCGAAGAAGCCAAAAAGCACGCTGATCAACTGGTCCCCCATGCCCCGAGTTTCACGGCTCTTGGCGCCGCCTCGGGCGGCATGGGTGACTAACTCATCGCCCACCCTCGTCGGCGCTTGCGCCGAGGCCGCGATCCGGTAAAGGGGGCGCCCCGCGAGAGTACCATGCAGGACAAGAGCAAACTCGGCAAGCGCTACAGCTGCTTCGAGTGCAGTCTGAAGTTCTACGACCTGAACCGCCCCGATCCCCTCTGCCCCAAATGCGGCGCTGATCAGCGGACCGATCCCAACCCCGATCCGCGGGACGCCATCCTTGCCAAGTACCGCGGCAAAGGAGCCGTTCGCGCTCGCCCCGAGGACGAGTTGGTGGAGGAAGAGGCCGAGGAAACGGAGGCCGAGACCGAGGACGACGAGATCGAGGACGACGAGGAAGAGGTCGAAGAGCCGGTCGAGGACGAATAGCCAGCCGCGATGGCGGGCTCGCGGCAAGCGCGGGCGGTATCAGTCTTCGAGTTCAGGAAGGCCGGTACCGGAAGCCACTGGCCGCCCGCGGCCGCGTCGTCGCGACGGGTAGCTGAAGACCAGCTCAACCGGCCCGGACAGGACCGCCAGTGACCCGAAGCTGACGAGCACGGTCGAGATGTCGTAGCGAACCCCGAGGTAGACGAACAGCCCAGCGACCAGCACGATGCCCGCGAAGGTGCGGGCGTTGCGGCGCAGCGACTTCATCGTACGGTACGGGATGCTCGAGACCATGAGCAGGCCCATGACCACGGTGGCGACGAAGAAGTGGGTGGCGTCGAGCTCGATGCCGTCACCCCCGCCCGCTTGCCACATCACCAGCGCCGCGAGCGTGCCGCCGGTGACGGTGATCGTCGAGCCGGGACCGAAGGTGTGCGACTTTCCGTCGGCCATGACGTTGAAGCGCGCCAACCGGAACGCCCCGCACAACATGAAGAAGAACGCCCCGAACACCCCGAGTGGGCCGAGCTCGTGCAGGATCCAGAAATACACCAGCGCCGAGGGGGTCAGTCCGAAGCTGATGATGTCGATCAGCGAGTCCAACTGCACCCCGAAGGCGCTCCCCGTGCCGGTGAGCCGAGCCACTCGGCCATCGAGCCCGTCGAAGAGACCGGCGTAAAAGACGAAGAGCGCCGCCTGATAGAACACCGTCGGGTCCCCCTTGGCGCCTCCGGCCAGGAGCACAGCGTACAGCCCGCAGAACAGACTCGCGGCGCTGAACCAGTTGGGGGGATTGAGGAACTGCCGGATCATGGGGGCGCGGAACTACCGGAGTAGCCGAGGATTGAACAGTGGAGGTGGCGCTCCAACCGCGCCGCGGCGGAACTTTTTACAACCAGCACCAGCGCGTCGGTCGAGGTCCACCACTGCCGCGGCGGCTCGCCCAGGCAGGCGCTGGCCTGCCCCAACACCTCCACAATGCGGGTGGGATCGGCACCACAGCGGGCCCCGACCACCGCGACCGTTGCGATGGGCTCCCCCGGCTGGGCGCCATGCAGGTTGCGGCAATCGACGACGGCCCCCCACGGCCCGGCGGCACGAATGCAGGGGGTCGGGAGCGAAATCCACGCGTCGCCCCAAACCAGGGTGAGCTGCAGGTCGGCCACCACCGCCACGACCCGCGGCGCCGGTGCGATGGGGCGGATGAGCGTGCCACCGTCCGCGTTCACCGTCGCGCTGGCCCGCAGCGTGATTCCCTCGCGGCGGGCCCACGCCACGGCGTCCTCCGCCAGGATCCGCGCGCCATTCCGCGCCATCGCCAGCGCCTCGTCCAGGCTGAGTTCGCCGATCCTGATCGCCCCCGGTACCTCCCGCGGGTCGGCGGACCAGACGCCATCCACGTCCGAACAGAGCTCGCATTCGTCGGCGCCCAGCGCGGCCGCCAGCACCACGGCGGTGGTGTCGCTCCCCCCCCGCCCGAGGGTCGTGACCTCGTGGGCTCGGCTGACCCCCTGGAAGCCGGCGACGATCGGGACTTCACCCGCTGCGAGGCTGGCCTTGAGCCGATCGGCGCGCACTTCGACGACCTGAGCGCTGGCATGCGCCTCGTCGGTGATGATGCCCGACTGGCTACCGGTGAAACTGCGAGCGGCGACTCCCGCCTCCTGCAGCGCCATCGCCAAGAGCGCCATGCTCACCCGCTCTCCGACCGAGATGAGCATATCCAGCTCACGACGACCGGGGGTTCGTGCGACCTCGCGCGCGAGGGCCAGGAGCTCGTTGGTGGTGTTGCCCATCGCCGACACCACGACGACCACCTGGTGACCGGCCGCGACGGACCTTGCAACTCGCGACGCGACTTGCCGGATCTTCGCCACGTCGGCGACCGACGAACCACCATACTTCTGGACCAGCAACATCAGCTCGCCGTCACATCGTCCAGGAACAGCGTCCCCGAGCCCGGTCCCTCGCCGCGGCTCCGCGGCGTCGCTTCGAGGCGTACGTCGACGACCCGGCCCCGCTGCCGCGGACCGGTGGCCGCCCCCCCCGATGGATAGAGGTCCGGCACGTGGATGACCACGGTCGTCCAGGCGCCGTCCAGCACCGGAGTGACCGCCGAGGGAAAACGATCGCCCCATTCGTCGATCACGACGATCCGCACCGCAAGGCCCGGCCCGCCGGCGCGCGCCCGAAAGGCCAACTCCTGAAGATCGGTGCCGGACCCGAAACGAAGGGTGAGGCGGGCGGGTTCCGCCCGGTCCAGGCTCGCCGTCCAGCGCAGGGCCGGCTGCCCGTCCACCGCCTCCACCGCCTCCCGATCCTCTGCCTCCCCCTGCCACCCCCGCACGGCCGGGAAGTCCCCCGTCGCGAAGTTCCAGGCGGCGGGTAATGACCCCACCTGGGCCGCGTCCAAGGCCAACTCCTCCAAGAGCGCGGACGCCGAAGCCCGAATGCCGCTGTCGAGCTGGAAGATGGCGCTCCGGTCTCCACGCGGGCCGGGCTCGGCCGCAGCGGCCCGCAGGGTGGCCTGGGCCTCCGGCGTCAAGCCCATCGCGAACTGGGCGCGCCCCAACCAGAAGGCGGTGGTGCTGAACAGGGGGGCCGACGGGTCGCCGTCCAGGAGCGTCGCCTGGTAGATGAGCACGGCGTTGTTGGGGGTGCCGTCCGCGATCTCGACAAAGCGCGCCTCGTAGAGCGCGCGCCAATCCGCCGTCGGGTCGGCAAGCGCCGAGGCCGCCCACAGCAGCATCAGAACTCCTGCGCGATGTACTTGTAGCCGATGCCGTGAAGCGTCTCGATGAACGCAGGCTCGCTCGCGTCGTCTCGTAGTTTTTTCCGGACGTTGAGGATGTGGGTGTCGACGGTGCGGGTGGTCACCCCGGCGCTGTACTTCCAGATGCTGGTGAGCAGTTCGTCCCGTTGGAGCACCTTCCCCCGGTGTTCGATCAGGTACTTGAGGAGCTCCTGCTCTCGGTTGGACAGACGTTCGAGCTCGTCGCCGTGCCGGATGACGTAGTTGTCCAGGTCGACCTCGATGGTGCCGTACCGATAGACGGACTTGCCCCCACCCGCCCGCTTCAGCGCCGCTCGAACCCGCGCTCGAAGCTCCAGCAGCGAAAACGGCTTGGTGATGTAGTCGTCCGCGCCGAGGTCGAAGGCCAGGAGCTTGTCGTGCTCCAGCGTGCGCGCCGTCAGGAAGATGACCGGCCCGGTGAAGCCCCGGTCGCGCAGGGCGCGGAGGACCTCGAATCCGTCTTTGCCCCCAGGACCTTCGGGCCCCTCATGCAGCATGACATCCAGCACCGCGATGTCGGGCCGCATCCGCGAGCTGAGCTGGATCGCGGCCTCGCCGCCCCGCGCGTGAAACACCTCGAAGCCTTCACGGGTGAAGAAGGCCACCAGTGAACTGAGGAGGTCTTCTTCATCTTCGACGAACAGGATGCGTGCCATGGTTCAGGCTCCTTGCCGTTCCGGGCTCTGCGGAGGTCGTATCGGGAAATGGAGGGCGAAGGTTGTACCGACGCCCAGTGTGGAGTGGAGAGTCACGCTGCCGCCGTGCGCCTCCATGATGTACTTTACGATGGTCAACCCGATACCCGTCCCCTTTCGACGACGGGCGTTGGGGTCGTTGCTGCGATAATATTGTTCGAAGATCGCCTGTTGTTCCGACGGGTCTATCCCGATGCCGCGATCGGACACCTCGACGAGCACCTCGCCCGGCGCGGCGCGGATGGTCACTCCGATGAACCCCGCGTCGAGGCCGTACTTGGCCGCGTTGGAGAGCAGATTCACGATAACCTGGGCCACGGCATCCGGGTCGTGCCAGACCGGTGGAAGGTCCTCCGGGTAGGTCTCCTCGATCTTCATCGGCCGCATCTCGACGGCCACGCGTGCCGAGTCGACGACGTTCTGCACCGTCCCGGCGAGGTCCCCAGGGCGCAGGTTGTACGTCTTCTGACCCCGCTCGATCGCCGCGAAGTCCAGAATGTTGTCCACCATCCGTGACAAGCGCTCGGCCTCGCGGACGATGACCTCGTAGTGCCGCGCCTGCGCCTCGGGGGTCTCCGCGAGGCCGAGCTGCAGGGCCTCCGCCTTGAGTCGGATCTGCGTGATGGGGGAGCGCAATTCGTGGCTGATGTTGGCGGCGAATTCGCTCTTCAGGCGGGCGGCATCCAACTCGCGACGCACCAGCCCGGCGCTGAGAAACGCACCCAGGCCGATCATCGCCACGCTCAGGAGCACGATGCCGACGCCGCGCCGGGTGTCCTCGCGCTGGCGAAGCGACAGGGCCTCGGGATCGCGCGGATACGCCACGATCGACCATTGCGGTACCCGAGCCAGAGGTCGTCGGACGCGCACATCCGGCGGAGTCTTGTCGTCGGCCTCGAGCACGGTCACCACCACATCCGCGTTGACGCCCATCGCCCCCTCACCCAGCCCCCGGAGCCGCTTGAGGAGCGCTTCGGGCTCGAGCGCGAAGAGCACCTGTTCGTCCGCAGTCCAGGTGCGGGCCCACAGCGCGGTGTCGGTGGAAAGGTAGTAGAAACGCCCGATCGGCTGTTGCAGCAGTCGGCCCTTCGCACCCAGCGAATCGAGCTCGGACTGCAGGATTGTCGCCCAGCACAGCTGCGCCTGTCGATCGTCGACGGTGTCGCGGTCGCGGCGGATCTGCTCGCGGAACGAGCCCATCGCCTCGAGGTTGTCGAGCGCCCGTTGCACGACCGCGGCCTCGCCGCCCTCGCCCATGGTCCAGTCGTCGGCAAGCAACGACGCGATGAGCCGCCCAAAGGCGATGACCCCCGCTTCGGAGTCGCGAGCGAGCAGTATCTCCGCCTGCTTGAATCGGGCGAGGTCCCCGAGGCGGAAGCCCTCCTGGGTGCGCATCGAGGGACTTTCGCGCTGGATGTCGGCGAACGCGGCCTCGGCGCCGCGGGAGTCGCCTGCCCGGAGCAGGCAGCGCGCTCGAGCGAAGGCGGCGTCGGCCCGCGCGGAGGGCTCCGCCGCTCGCCGCGCGAATCGCTGGAAGGCCGCCGCCGCCGAGGAATAGGCGCCCCGCTGCTCCTCCAGCGCCGCCGCGCGCCACGCCGCGCTGGTCCGCCACGGGGCTCCGGGCACGCCGCCCGGGGGACCGCGGACGAAGGGCGCCGCGAGGGCCCCGTCCTCATCGAAGCGGAAGACCACCCGCAACGTCGGCGACAGCTCACTCAATCGGCTGTGGACCGACTTCCCGGCCGCCAGCCGTCCCAGCGCCGCGTCTTCGAAGGAGGTGAACTCCGCCTCGATCTGCGCGCCCATGAGGTCGGCCGCCAGCTCCGCATCCTGGGCCACCCGGGCCTTGACCGCATCCTGCTGCGCGCGGATGCCGGCAATGCCGTAGTACGACAGAAGCAAACCAGGGAGGCCGATGGTGGCCGCGAAGAGCGCCACGAACCGGAGCACGCCGCGCAGATGGTACAGGTCCTCCTTGGCGCGCGGATCGCCGCGGCGGGCCTCGAAGTACCTCCGGACCAGGCGGAGGGGGCCGAGTCGCGCCGGGGGAGCCATCGGACGAAGGTAGCGCCCCGCCCGGCGCCGCGCGATAACAACCCGCCGGGGGCGTGCGTGAAAGCGGTGGTGATCCGAGAGCACGGGGGACCCGAGGTCCTCCGCGTCGCCGACGTCGCCGACCCAACTCCGGGGCCAGGCGAGGTGTGCGTGGAGGTGACCCACGTGGGGCTCAACCACCTGGACCTCTGGGTGCGGCGCGGCGTCCCGGGGCACGATTTCCACCTGCCGCGGGTGCCGGGCAGCGATGTCGCTGGCGTTGTCGACGGTCAGCCGGTGGTCCTCCATCCGAGCTGGGGCTGCGGAACGTGCGAGACCTGCCTGGCCGGCCGCCAGAATCGCTGCCGGGAGTTTGCGATTCGCGGCGAGAGCGTGGACGGCGGGTGCGCCGAGCGGGTGGTCGTACCGGCGTGGCAGGTCCTCCCCGTCCCGGCGGGCATGGACCCGGCGGCAGCCGCCTCCCTTCCCCTCGCGCTGTTGACGGCGTGGCACATGTTGGTGACGCGCGCCCGCGTCCAATCGGGTGAGCGGGTGTTGGTTCACGCCGGGGGGAGCGGCGTGGGCGTGCTGGCGGTGCAGCTGGCGCTGCGCCTGGGTTGCGAGGTGCACGCCACCGCCAGCACCCCCGACAAGCGCGCTCGATTGGTGGCCCTGGGCGCCACGGCGTGGCCCTATGATGCGGTCAAAATCAGGGATGTGGACGTTGTCGTGGACTCGGTTGGTCGCGACACCTGGAACAGCTCCCTTAGCGCGCTCCGCTGGGGCGGCCGCGTGGTGGTGTGTGGTGCGACATCCGGCGCCGACGTCGCGCTCAACCTCCGGGCGCTGTTCTTCAAGCAGCTCGACATCCTCGGCTCCACGATGGGTGGCTCCGCCGAGATGATCGCCGCCTGGCGAACCGTCACCGCCGGCGAGATCAAGCCCATCGTACACGCGGTGATCCCGATGAGCCGGCTGGGTGACGCCCACGCCCTGCTCGAGCGACGTGACGTCTTCGGCAAGGTGGTCGTGCGCCAGGACCTTCGCGATGAGCACTGACCACCCGCCGGCAGGAACCGGTGGGCGCTACAAGGTCGCCAACGACGACTTCCGCGTCAGCGAGCTGCCGTTCGAGTGCGCCCGAGGCCGCGGCGTCCGCTGGTACCGCGTACGCCGTTCGGGTCGCGACACCCCCGAGGTTGCCCGGGCGCTGGCGCGAGCGGCCGGCGTCGACAGCGAGGATGTCGGCTACGCGGGTCTGAAGGACCGGGACGCGACCACGGAGCAACGCTTCACCATCGCCGGGTCACGCGGCATTCGCACGATGCCGCCCGGATTGGAGCTCATCGCGCAGGGAGAAACCCGCGCCCCGCTGCGTCCCGGCGACCTCGACGGGAACCGCTTCTCGATCCTCGTGCGCGGCGGAGACGCCGCGATCGCGGCCCGCCGCATCGTCGATCTCGCGCGTTTCCCCAACCGGTTCGGCCCCCAGCGCGTGGGCGGCGACCTTCCGGAGTTGGGTCGGGCCGTCCTCCTCGGCCAATCGGACCGCCTGGATCCCCAGCGTCGGCGCTTCGCCCTCATCGCCTGGCAGGCGGCCGGCTTCAACCGCGTACTCGACGCGCGCGGTGGGCGCAGCCTCGGCGGCGACGTGATGGAGCGCGGTGTCGCGACCGGTCCGCTCTTTGGTTCGCGGATGCGTTGGCCCCGCGGCGCGGCGCTGGCGCTGGAAGAGGGGGTGCTGGCCGAATCGGGCATCTCGCTCGATCACCTCGACCGGGTCGCCCACATCGTGCCGGGGCAGCGGCGAGCGTTGGTTGCCCAGGCGATCGACGCCAGCGTGCGGCCCGTTCCCGAGGGCTACTGGCTCGAGGTGACCCTGGGTCCGGGGATCTACGCCACGTCGCTGCTCGACGCGTTGTTGTAGCTACGCGCGGCGCTAATTCGCGTTGGGAACCGGGCCCTTGCCCATCTTGACCCCGTGCGCGACCACGGTTGCGCAGCTGCGACCGAACAGCACCATGGTGGACTTGCCCATGGTGAGCCCATCGTAGGTCATGTGGGTCCGGTGCGCGGCCAGGTTGGTGGCTTCGGGCATCTTGTCCAGCGCTTCGTAGAGCGCCCGGCTCTCTTCCGCGTTGCCGCTCAACATCGCCAGAATCATGCTGATGGGATCCCCGCCGCCACCGCCGGAGCTACCGCCCGACTTGTCCTGGAACAGGTGGCCGAGGTCGATGCCGAAGACATAGGTGCCGCACGCCTCGGCGCTGGTTTCGCCGAGCACGGTGTAGTCGACGCTGGCGAACTGGGCACCAAAGCCTGGAGCGCTGTGCTTCTTGTAGGAACAGCCGGTGACCAGGAGAGTGGCGGCGACGAGTGCGAGTGTCTTCATGGTGTCCTCGGAAGGGGAAAGGCCCGCCCCTCTAACCCGCGTCGACACCGACGCAAGTGTCGGCCCCCTCGCAACCGGCTATCAGGGCCGGCACGGAGTCTGGATGCTCACCACCCTCGCGCTTGCGTTCCTGGTCGACAGCGCCCACGCCACCACCGAGGTCGGGACCGTGCGCAAGCTCGGGGTGGGCGCAGCCACCGGGAACGGGTTCATCGGCGCCAACGGCAAGATCTGGTTCAAGCCCAACCTCGGGGTCTCGGCCTACCTCGGCAACGGCGGACTTCTTCAGCAATTCCGCGCCAATTTCGAGATGGACCTGTTCACCGTGCGCGACACCGATTTCGGTCGCTTCGACATGTACTGGTTGGCAGGTGTGGACGCGGGCGTGTGGCTCTTCCCAGGCTTTGCAACTGGGAAGTTTGGATTTGGCGCCGGGCTCGGCGTGGATCTCAAATTCCACGACGCTCCGCTCGACGCCTTCGTGGACGTGGGGCTCGGCGGCTACCCAACGGACTACTGCGCCGACTCGGTTCAACTCTTCTGCTACCTGCAGCCGCGCGCCGACCTCGGGGTCCGCTACTACTTCGAGTAGCGCTGTTCAGAAGGTGCCGGGCGTCCCGTACTCGGGGTTGCTGACCCCATCGTTCCACCAGTCGTACGTGGACTCCATGTCCCAGTTGGCGGAATCATCGTTGCTGATCGCGTCGAGGGACGTGATCGCCAGGGTCATGGACTGGGTGGCGCCGGCGGGCCAGGTCGCGTCCCAGGTCACCTCGTCGATGGTCCGACCCTCGACCGACACCGAGAGGCCGTCGGCATCGCGCTGGAGGTGGAAGGTGTTGTCCTTGTAGGTGCCCTCGTAGGTGTCGGGGTAGCCTGCGTCCGACCACACGTAGTCGCACGCCAACAGGCTGCTGGCGTCATTGTCGATGGTGTAGGCCTCGCTCGCGCAGAAGACGAAGAGTTCGCCGGCCGCCAGGGTCGGGGCCGTGTCCTCCACGAGGAAACCGTCGGTGCCCACCGTGCTGGTGCGTGCGATCGCCCAGTTCGACAGGCTCATCTCGCGGGCCGAGGCATTGTAGACCTCGAACCACTGGCCAGCCGTATCGGTCGAGCTTCCGCCCATCCACGACTGCCGCGCGATCTCGGTGACGACGAGGTCGCCGGCCACCACGAAGTCCTCATCGACGAGTCCATCGCAGTCCTGGTCGACGAGATCGTCGACCTCCACTGCTCCGGGGTTGACCGTGTCGTCCGCGTCATCGCACTCCCCACCCACGAACGCGGTGTAGTCGGCGGTGGCCTCGCAGCCCTCCACGCGGTCATCGTCGAGCCCGAAACCGTCGCCGTCCGCGTCCAGGTACCAGGTCGAGACGTCCACGGCCCCGACGTCCGGGTCACCGGCGCAGTCGTTGTCGACGCCGTCGCACACCTCGATCGCTACCGGAGAGACGGCGGCGTCCCCGTCGTCACAGTCGGCGTCGTTGGTGGCGTGGCCGGCGGGGATGATGCAGTCGTTCCCCACCACCGAGCCCGCTCCGAACCCGTCCAGGTCGCCGTCGACGTAGTAGTCGACCGGGAAGACGTCCTCGTCGATCCCGCCGTCGCAGTCGTTGTCGAGCTCATCACAGAGCTCGGGTGCGGCGGGGTAGGTGGACGCGTTGGTGTCGTCGCAGTCCCCGCCGATGGCCGCCCCGGTGAACGCGCACGCCGTGACCTCGGTGCCATCGACGCCAAAGCCGTCCAGGTCGGCGTCGGTGTACACCGTGGTGGCGTCAAAGGCGTCGTCGTCCACGGTGCCGTCGCAGTCGTTGTCGACCAGATCGCAGAGCTCGACCGCGTCGGGATTGGCATCCGCCCGGGCATCGTCGCAATCTTCGGGGGTTGAGGCGTAACCGGAAGGCTGCGTGCAGGAGACAACCCACTCGGTCGCGACACCAAAGCCATCACCATCGGCGTCGATCCACCACTGCTCGGGATCCACGGCCTCCTCGTCGATATCGCCGTCGCAATCGTCATCCTCGCCGTTGCAAAGCTCGGGCGCATCCGGGGCCACGTCGCGGTCGCGATCGTCGCAGTCCCCGGTCACCGAAGCGAAGCCCGCCGAGGCCGGGTCGCACACCTGGATCTCGTTCGCTCCATCGGCGGCCCATCCGTCCAGGTCGTTGTCGGGGTACGCCGAACTGCCATCGACGGGGTCGTCGTCCACCTCATCGTTACAGTCGTTGTCGATGCCGTCGCACACTTCGTCCGCGCCAGGAAGAACCACGGGGTCAGTATCGTCACAGTCGCGACTCACTTTACTGCCGTCGCCATCCTGATCGTCGTCGTCCGCGCCGTCGCAGTTCTGATCGAAGCCGTCGTACCAGACCTCGGCCGCGCCGGGATTGACCTTGCGGTCCGCGTCGTCGCAGTCCCCCTCGTCGACCGTGTAGCCGTCCGCGTCCGCGTCGCCGGGGAATTGGTCGGTGGCCTCGTCCACGACGGCGTCAGCGGGGCAGCCAAGGAGCAGCAACAGGGGAAGGAGCTTCATGGGACCTCGACCGGGCGGAGTGTGGAGACGTGTATCCGCGCGTAATCCATTCCCGCAGCGAGGCCGAGAGCACCCACCAGCCACGTGGCCGACAATGACGGAATCCCCACCAGGGCGAGCACGATCGTCACCGCCAGGGAGATCGTCACCGCCTGACCGAGCGGTCGGGTCGCCGGCACCCCGACTCCCGTGCGCCATCGGTGGGCGAAGACGAACACCATCGGCAATTGGATGATCTCGCGAATGAACCAGCAGAGCATCCACCATGACGGGACCACGTCGCTGAGCACCAGGGCCCACGCCGTGTTGACGTGGAGCGCCTTGTCGGCCCACGCATCGAGCGTCGCACCCGCCGAGCACGCGACCCCGGTCCGTCGGGCCAGAGGCCCATCCAGGACGTCGGTCAAGAGTGCGGTGGCGTACACCGCGACCCAGAGCTCACGCGGAAAGAGCGGCAGCAGCCCTGCGAGCACCAGACGAAACGCCGACAGCGCGCTGGCCATGCTGACGAGCTGGGAGAGTCTCACGACCCAAGCGGTTATCGTGATACCCGCCCCACGGAGGGCCGATGGGCCTGCTGCGATCGTTTGCAAAGCGCTTGGTGTCCCGGATGGGGGGCGAGACCGCGACGGCGCCGGCGACGACCCCATCGCCCCCTCGGCCCCCTGCCCAGGTCGGTCGCGGGCCGGTGTCCGTGACCGCCGGCGAGGAGGGCCCGGTCGCCGACGCGGATGCGCTCGCCAACCTCGAAGCGGGGGCCCAGGAGATCAAGGAGCGGGTCGAAGCGGGCGAACCCGTGGTCCTGCTCGACGTGCGCGAACCGCACGAGACCCGGCACGGCATCATCGCCGGCGCACGCACCATCCCCCTGGGCCAGCTCGAAGCCCGCTGGCGTGAAGTGGAGAAGTGCAATGAAATTGTCTGTTACTGCGCACACGGCATGCGGAGCGTGACCGCAGCCAGGCTCTTGCGCGCCAAGGGCCTGTTCAACGCCACGAGCCTCGAGGGCGGCGTGGCCGCGTGGCAGGCGCTCGGGGGCAAGCTGGCGTGAACCGAGGGGATAGTCACCTGAGCCGCGTGCCGCGGCTCCCAGGGCCATGAAACGCCCAGGCGGCGTGGGGGACGCGGTGAGGGCGAGAGCGCCACGTCCCGCCCGGTGGGCAACGCGCTGGGCACCGCAGGCCGGAAACTGTAGGTTGGAGGCCGGAGGTCGGACCCGAGTTGGTGGCGCGGTAGGGGGAGAGGGCGGCGAGCCCTCTCCCCCCGCCCCGTGATAGCCCGGACGGATGCTCACGATCGTCGGCCCCGGTCGCATCGGCCGCGCCCTGGCACGGCTGGCCGCTGACCAGGACGTGGACACCCGCCTGCTTGGACGAGGCGAGGCGATCGACGACGGCGCCGGTCCGATCGTGGTGTGCACCCGCGCCGACGACGTCGCCGCGGTGCTCGCGATGTGCCCACGCCCGGACGATCTTGTCATCGTCCAGAACGGGGCGCTCTACCCCTGGCTCCAGGAGCGTGGGCTGGGCCACGCCACCCAGGGGCAGCTCTGGTTCGCGGTGCCGGGCATCGACGCCACCCCCCAGGCGGGCGCCGAGTCCGTGCTGGTGGGGCGCCACGCCCCCAGCCTGGCGTATCTGCTGAGCCGAGCCGGGCTGCCGGCGCGGGTACTTCCCGGATTCGACGCCTACCCCAACGAGGTCACCGCGAAGCTCCTGTGGCTCTCCGTGTTCGGCGTGCTCGGGGACCTCCACCGGGAGACGGTCCTGGCCAGTGTTGCCCGCAGAGACGACGTCGGCGCCCTGGTCACCGAGCTGCTGCCGGTCTGCGCGGCCGGGCTCGGGGCGACGCTCACCGCGGAGGTCACCGTGGCCCGCCTTTCCGCGTACAGCGTCGCGGTCGGCTCCTGGCGCGCGGGCATCAAGGAGTGGCGGTGGCGGAACGGGTGGCTGCAGGCGACGGCGCGCGCCCACTCCCTGGCCATCCCGTTGCATGACGCGGCGTGCGCCCGCCTCGGCGCTCCCGGCTGAGCGCGCGCTATAGTAGCGTCCGTGCCACCCCCACCCGCCGCCGGCCTACCCGATCGTGTGCTCCGGCGCGGGGACTACGTCTGGGGCTCGTTCCTGAAGCCCGAGATCGTGGATGGCTACGTCAACGCCACCAATCCCGGCGACCGGCGTGATGTGCTCGGCCGATTCGCCTTCTCGCTCCGCTCGGTCGACGACGCCGTGGAGGCCGCCGGACGTGGGGCCCGGACCTGGAGGCGTACCGGGCTGATGGAGCGCGCCGCCGCGGTGCAGCGCTACCGCGAGCAACTGCAGGAGCTGGCCGAGCCGGTGGCGTCGCTCATCGTGCGCGAGGCCGGGAAGCCCCTGTGGGAAGCCCGCCAGGAGGTGGCCGCCAGCTTGCGCGCCCTCGATCTGCTGCTTGACGACGGGGTCGGCCTCGTCGCCCCGCGGGTGATGGAGGACATCGCCGGACGCACCGACTACGTCGCCCGCGGCGTCGTGGCCATCGTGAATCCGTCCGTGCTCACGTTGACCAACGCTGTGCTGACCACCTCGGCGGCCATTCTCGGCGGCAACGGCGTGGTGTACAAGCCGTCGAAGTACAGCCCGGTGGTCGGGCAGACGGTGGCGGAGCTGTGGGACAGGGTGAAGCTCCCGCGCGGGGTGTTCAACCTGGTCCAGGGCCCCGGGGCCGCGGTCGGACAGCGCCTGGTCAACCACCCCGGCATCGACGCCCTGCTGTTCACCGGCAGCTACGAAACCGCCCGCGACCTCCGTCGCGCCCTTTCCGAACGACCTGAACTACCGACGCTGTTCCAGACGGGCGGCAAGGCGCTGGCCTACGTGCACGAGGACGCGCCGCGGGAGCGCACCGTCTACGAGTTGCTGGTGGGCGCCTTCCTCACCGCGGGCCAGCGCAGCTCGTCGACCTCGCGGGTCTTCGTCCACACCGCGGCCTGGGACGAGATCGTGCCCGACCTCGTCCGCCGGGCCCAGCGCCTCCGGGTCGGCTACGGCTTCGACGACGACGTGTTCATGGGGCCGGTCATCAGCGACACCTTGCGCACCCGGTTTCGGAAGTACTGCCGCACCCTCACCGCCAAGGGCCACGTCGCGCTCTGCGACGGCGATGCCATGGAGCTCTCCGGCCGACGCGGCCACTACTGCGCGCCGGGCATCTACGACGTGCGCTGGCGCGGCGGGCTGCCCTTCCTCAACGAGGAGCCACCGGGCCCGCTGCTCCTGGTCTACCGGGTCCAGAGCCCGGATGAGGCGATCGACTTGCACAATCGCGCCATGTATCGTCCGGTTACCAGTGTGTTCGCCAGGCCCGATAGCCCTGTGGTGGCCGAGCTCAGGGAGGGGCTGCGCACCGGCGCCTTCAACGTCAACCGCAGCACCATTGGCGCCAGCCTTCGCCTGCCCACGGCGCCGCACGGTCGGGCGGGCACCGGCATCGCCGGGGGCATCGAACTGATGCGCGTCGTCACCGCCCCACGGGCCGGCATCGTCGAGACCCGCCCCTTCGACGCCGCCCACCTGGTCCCCGGCATCGATTGGGACGAGGAGTCGACCATGGGCGAGCTCGGCCTCGGCGACGTCCACGTCGAGTAGGCGGTTAGACGCCCGCATGCGCTCCATCGTCATCGGCAACGTTCACATGGACCTCGGCGCCGGCCGCCGCGGGGTGGACATGGGGCCCTCCGCCATCCACCTCGCCGGGCTCAAGCCCGGGGTGGAATCGCTGGGAATCCAGGTCGCGGAGACCTTCGCGCTCGGCGTCCGGTCGCAGGAGATGATCGAGTCGGGCGACGAACACGCGCGCTACCTGACGGAAATCACCCGCGTCTGCACGCAACTGGCCGACCGGGTCGAGGCCGCGCTCGAGGCCGGGCACCTGCCGGTGGTGCTCGGCGGCGACCACTCGGTCGCCATCGGCACCATCAGCGGCATGGCCCGCTTCTGGCGTAAACGCGGGAAGCGCATCGGGGTGCTGTGGGTCGACGCGCACACCGACGTCAACACGCCCGGCTCCTCCCCGACCGGCAACATCCACGGCATGCCGCTGGCGGTGCTGCTCGGTCACGGCCCCCCGGAGCTCGTGGCCCTGGCCGGGGATCGGCCAGCGTTGGATGCCCGCAACGTCTGTGTGGTCGGCGCCCGGGACGTCGACATCGGCGAGCGCGCGTTCGTGCGCGAGGTCGGGCTGCGCGTTTACACGATGAGCGAGTTGGACGAGCGCGGCACCGCGTTGTGCGTCCGCGAGGCCATCGACCGCTGCGCGGACGGCACCGTCGGCATCCACCTCTCGTTCGATCTGGACGGCGTCGACCCGCAGCACGCGCCGGGCGTGGGCACGGCCGTGCCGGGCGGGCTCGACCTGCGCGAGTCCCACCTGATCTGCGAAAAGGTGGCGGCAACCGGGAAGGTGCTCGGCCTCGAGATGGTCGAGCTCAACCCGGTGATCGACACCGAGAACCGCACGGGCCGACTTGCCGTGTGGCTCCTGATGAGCGCGCTCGGCAAGACGATCTTGTAGGAGGGGGGGCACCGCTTCGCGGTTCCCCCCTACCGCGGCGTTCCCTCCGGCCGTACGCGAGCGTCCGGCCTACGGCCCGCGTCGCGTTGCTAACGCGACGCGGGCCCCGCTCTCCCCCCTCCGGATGACGGCTGGCGGAGGCGGCGCCGATGCTTGAGCGGGGGCACCGCCGATGCTTGAGCGGGGGCACCGCTTCCTTGTAGGAGGGGGGGCACCGCTTCGCGGTTCCCCCCTACCGCGGCGTTCCCTCCGGCCGTACGCGAGCGTCCGGCCCTCCGGATGACGGCTGGCGGAGGCGGCGCCGATGCTTGAGCGGGGGCACCGCTTCGCGGTTCCCCCCGCCCTGGCGCGACGCTACTGGCTGTCGTCGTAGCTGTCGTTGTACATCAGGACGTCGTTGCCCTCGACCCGGGTGGCGTAGAAGGGCACCGCGGACTGGGTGCACTCTTCGGTGATGGTGATGGAGCAGAGCTTGTCGTCGCAATCGTCATCTTCGCTGTCGTTGCCCTGGGGGTACAGGTCGCCGCTGTCTTTGTAGACGAGGTAGTCCGACGATGGGATCTGGCCGTTGCCATACCCGATTTCGTCAGAGTCCCACTTGTCGTTCTCTTCCCAGGTGAACTCGGACTTGTCCGTCCCTGACACCGTGCCACCAAGCTCCGCGAAGAGGGCCTGACCGATGTGGATGTCTACGGTGGAATCGCTGACGGTGTACTCGTTGTACTCGTAGCCGTCGTTGTGTTCGGACAGGTTCTCGGATGCGCTGTGGGTCGGCCAACTGAAGGTCCACCCGTCGCCCGAGGCGACGCCGGGGTAGGAGTCGTTGCCCCAGGTGAGCACCGCGCCATCGCCGGTGGGGGAGATGTGGAAGAACAAGATCGCGTCCGACCCGACGAACGAGCTTTCGTAGGTCCACGGCCCGTCGCTACCGCCATCGCCATCGGGCTGGTAGCCATCGCTGAAGTTCTCGTCGAGGGTCACGGCACAGTCGAGTGAGTCCTCAGCGTAGGGAACGGTGATCATGAAGATGCCGCTCGGCACGCAGCCGGCGAGGATGATGGCAGGAAACAGGAAACGGATCATGAAGCGCCTCTGAGGGTGCGCGCCGCTATACCAGTGCTTCTGGTCAGGCAAGCCCCGCGCGCCGGGATTTAATGTGATAGCGCCCGGCGATGTTGCTCCTCACCCTGTTCTTCCTCGCCTGTTCCACTGCCGACAGCCCCGCCCCGGCGGCCGAGGCACCGCCCGCCGCGACCAAGGGCAAAGTCGGAAAAGCTGAGAAGCCGCCGCTGGACATCCCCCCGCCGGTCGACGTGGCCGCGGCCCCCGCCGACGCCACGACCACCGCCTCTGGGCTCGCCTACAAGGTGCTCGCCGCCGGCACCGGCACCGAGCACCCCGCGCTCAAGGACAAGGTCTCGGTCAACTACACCGGCTGGACCACGGACGGCAAGGCCTTCGACTCCAGCACCAAGCGGGGAAAGCCCACATCGTTCGCCGTCGAGCGTGTCGTCGCCGGCTGGACCGAGGGCCTGCAGTTGATGGTCGTGGGCGACAAGACGCGCTTCTGGATCCCCGAAGCCCTCGCCTACAAGGGCAAGGCAGGAAAACCCGCAGGCATGCTGGTCTTCGACGTCGAACTCGTCTCGATCACCCCGGCGCCGAAGCCTATCCCCGCTCCAGAAGACGTGGCCGCGCCGAGCAAGGGCGCGAAAAAGACCAGGTCCGGGTTGTCCTACAAGGTGCTGCAGAAGGGCGCCGGCAAGGAACGGCCGGACAAGGAGTCGGTGGTGGTGGTCGACTACACCGGCTGGCAGAAGGACGGCACCATGTTCGACAGCTCGGTGTCGCGAGGTAAACCTGCCAGCTTCCCGCTCGGCCGGGTGATCCCGGGCTGGACGGAGGGCCTGCAGCTCATGGTCGTCGGCGAGAAGACGCGCTTCTGGATCCCCGCCGATCTCGCCTACGGCGAAACCGCGAAGCGCCCCGGCGCACCGTCGGGCGATCTGGTCTTCGACATCGAACTCAAGGAGATCAAGGAGGCCACCAAAGGCCCCCGGGCGACGATGACGCCTCCCGGCAAGCTCGCGCCGGTCGGGCGACCGGGGCAGAAGCCGATCCGCACCGAGAAGGTGCCCAAACCGACCGGCGAGTGACCGGGACCTCCGGCGCGGCGCTCTACGCCGCCGGGCGCTACGCCGAGGCCGCACGCGTCTTTGCGGAGCGCACCGAGCGCGCGGGACGCCGATGCCTGGGTGGGCCTGGCGCAATCGTTGTTGGCGGACGGACGCCCGGCCGAGGCATGGGCGGCGGCGCAGAACGCGCGCGCACTGGTCCGCGCGCCCGCTGCCGTCGCGATCGTGGAGGGGCTGCGGGCACGCGCGGCGGCCGCGTTCCGCGCCGCGCTGGCGGCCCGCCGCGACACGCGCGCCCACGCCGCCTTCGGCACCTTCCTGCTCAACGAAGGCCGGCTCGTCGAAGCCGACGGCGAACTGGAGTCCGCGGCGAGTCCGCGCCATCGGCACCTCCAGAGAAGGGTGGCGCCGATCGGCAATCGACCCCACGTCACCGCGTTCGCCGATCGCATCGTCATCGCCTACGATACGTCCAAGCCATATTGCTCCGTCTGCCTGGTCGAGTACGCTCCCTGAACTGCGCCCGGAGCCGAGCCAACGACGCGTTCTCGATCACCCCGCCCCGTCGTCAGCTACTCGCGCTCGAATAGCTCCGCAACGCCCGCATCAGCACCATCCTGGAGGCGACAAGCATCGCCGCCGCGGTGCCCAACGCGCCGGCCACGAGCGGGACATCCACCCGATCCAGAAGCGCCATCGCCGGGTAGCTCGACACCAGCGCCACCGGGATGACCGTCGTAAGCGCAATGCGGATTCCCCGCCCGTACACCGACACCGGCCACCGCCCTGCGTCGCTGACGGCGCCGAGCAGAAAGCGCAGGTTGTCGACGCGAACGAACCAGAAGCTGGTGCAGATGACCATCAGCCACAGGCCGTAGGTGGCGGCGAGGCCGGAAGCGAAAAGCAGCGCGGCGAGTGCCATCGAGGCCACGGACGGCTCGCCGAGCCGGCCCAATGAAACGCCGAGGACGAGGAATCCCGCCAGAAGTTCCCAGATCGCCACCGGGGCGACGCGCCGCACCGACAACAACAACTGGGCATCCACGGGGCGGATGAGCAGGTAGTCGAGCGCGCCGCTTCGGACGCCGTCCACGATCGCGCCGAGGTTCGGCTCGATCAACCCCGCGACGAAGGCGTTGTACAGGAGGAAGAAGCCGGTCACCAACAGCGCCTGGTCGAGCGTCCAGCCCTGCAGCTCGTCCACGCGGGCGTACACCAGGAAAAGCGGCGCCGCCACCCCGAACGCCGACAGCCCGCCCACCAGGATCTCGGCGATGAAGCTGGCGCGATACTGCATTGCGGTCAGAAGCGACACCCGCACCAGCGCCCGCGCGACCTCGAGCCGGACGCCCCGCATCAGGCGCCCACCGCGCCGTAGCGTCGGATGCCGGCGCGCCACACCGAGCCGAGCCCGCCGCCCAGGATCAGGACCCACAGCGCCTGCACACCTAGTGTCGCGACCGGATCGACTCGACCCAGCACGATGTCGATCGGGGCGCCGAGCGTCGAGTAGAAGGGCAACCACCGGATCGCCCCGACCAGGCCGGGAGGGAACAGATCGAGTGGCACGAAGTAGCCCGCACAGAGCGCCCAGATCGCGAACCACGCCGACCAGAAGCCCATCGACTGCTCGAACCAGAAGGCGAGCATCCCGAACATCGCCTGCACCGACCACGACGCCAGGAATGCCAGGATCACGCTCACGACGAACGCGCCAGCGGCCAGCGGCTCCGGCCAAAAGAGCAGCTCCGGCCGCCACACCACGATGAGCGCCAACAGCGGCACGATGATCACCGACCGGAACGGGAGGGCCGCCAACGTTTCCGCAAGGTTGAACGCCAATGGGTGCACCGGCCGCAACAGCCGCGGCGACAGGTCGCCCTGGCGGATGGAGTAGTTGAGCTCCCACACGATCCAGGCGCCGGTGAGCTGGCGGACCAGGAGGTTCACGGTGAAGTAACGGGTGAACCCGAGCTGGTCCCACCCCCCGATCGGACCCGCCGCCGCCGCCGAGTTCCACAAGGACAACATCACCAGCGGCAGCGTGGCGCTGAGCACCCAGATCGCCATCTCGGCGCGGTAGGCCACCATCCCCGAGAAGGCCACCTGTTGCAGCGCCGGCCAGGCGCGAACGAGGTGACGGAGCCGCGCGACGACGCCGGACCCCAGCGGCACCGGCGGCGCCGGCTTCACGCCCTGCCCTCCGCAAAGACGCGCGCGATCACCTCTTCGAGTGGCGGCACCTCGACCCCGAACTCGACAAGCGGCGCCAGAACCAGCAAGCGCTGGATCAGGCCGTTGGCCTCCGTCGCGGGCACGGTCGCGACCATCCGGCCTTCGGTCACCTCAAAACCCAGCGCGCCCAGCTCGGGCAGCACCTGCTGCACCACGATCCGTCGCTCGGGCGCCACGCGTCGCGACAACTCGTCGAGTGAGCCGTCGTAACGGAGGGTGCCCTGGTCGATGATGAGCAGGCGGGGTGTCAACGCGGCGATGTCCTGCATGTAGTGGCTGGTCAACAGCACCGTGGCGCCGGTCTCGCGGTTGTGCTCGGCGACGAACTGGCGGACCTGGACCTGCATCTCGACGTCCAGCCCGATCGTCGGCTCGTCCAAAAAGAGCACCTGCGGCCGGTGGAGCAACGCCGCGATCAGCTCGCACTTCATCCGCTCGCCCAACGACAGGGTGCGGACCGGCTTGTCCAGGAGCGCCTCGGCCCGCAGCATCGCGACCAACTCGTCCAACGTGCTCCGGAACGCCGCGCGTTCGACACCGTACATCGCGCGGTTGAGCTCGAAGCTCTCACGCGCGGGCAGGTCCCAGAGGAGCTGTTGCTTCTGCCCCATGACCAGCGTGATCTGCTGGAGGAAGGCCGGGGCCCGAAGCTGGGGCACGTGTCCGGCCACCGAGAGCTCCCCGGCCGTGGGGTACAAGAGCCCCGACAACATCTTGAGCGTGGTCGTCTTCCCCGCTCCGTTGGGGCCGAGGAAGCCGACGCGCTCGCCCGGCTTGATGGAAAAGCTCAGGTCGCGGACGGCCTTGACCTCTCGAAACTCGCGAGAAAATAGCGAGCGAAACGCCCCGCCCAGCCCTGGCGGTCGGACGGGCACCCGGTACGTCTTGTGGAGCCCCCGCACCTGGATCATCGCCGCCCGTTAACAGCCGCTGTCCATGTCGCTCACCCTCCTGGGGCCGGAACGTCCAGACGGCGTTCTCCCCGAACTGCTCGTCAAGCACGGCGTCACCGGGCCGGTCGGGCTCATCAGCGCCGGCTGGCGGTACGACGAAGCACGCGACGAACCGCTGCGGGCCGCGATTCCCAACGAGGTCAAGAACCTCCGCCTCTACGAGCGTTTTCGAAGCCTCGAACGGGACGCCGCCGAGCTGATGTCCCGGTACACGGCCAAGCAGGACCTGCTCCGCCGGATCAAGGACCGCTACCGTATGCGGGTGCAGGCCGGCCTCGACAGCGCCTACGCCCTGTTGCGCGAGTTCCGCACCCCGACCGACAAGTGGTTCCTCCACGCGGTGCAACAGCTCCGCGAGACCGATGATCTCTTCCTCTCCGAGGCCCGCGTCCTCCACGAGATGTTCGAACAGCAGGCGCGCCCGGGCGACCATCCCCTGGTCCGACGCGAGCGCGAGGGGGTGCGTGCCGACCTCGACGGGTGCGCCGCGCTGCTCATCGCCGGCGGGCACATCGGCGTCCTTCGCAACCGTTGTGTCTTCTTGGACGTGGGGCCGGTCCTGACCCAGCGCCCCCTGTACGCGTGGAGCGCCGGCGCCATGCTCCTGACCGAGCGGGTGCTCTTGTACCACGACCACACCGCCTACGGCCCCGGTACCGCCGAGTTCCTCGACCACGGCCTCGGCCTGTTGCGGGAGACGGTGTTGTTGCCACACGCCAGGGAACGGCTGAACCTGACCGACACCATCCACCTGTCGGTGCTGGCGCACCGGCTGCTGCCGCGAAAGGCCGTCTGCCTGCAGAACGGCGCGATCTACGAAGACGGCGTCTACACCGGCAAGCCCGGGGCGGCGTTCATCCTCACCCTGGATGGGAGTCAACATGCAGAGCGTACTTGACCTCATCGCGCGCATCCAACGCGCGGGCGTCAAGGCGACCGAACAGCTCGAGGCGTTCGTCGACGGCACCGTTTTTCCGTTGGTCAGCGACGACCACGCCGTGTTCTTCTATTGGGACGGCGAGCCGACGGAGGCGGTCTTCCTCCAACACTGGGTGTTCGGGCTTCCGTCGCGGATCGAGCTGCGGCGCATCCCGCACACCGACGCATTCTGGCTGCCGCTGGACCTGCCCAGACGGGCGCGCGTCGAGTACAAGTTCGAGCTGGTCCGCAAGGGCGCGGGGCGCTGGTCCGCCGATCCCCGCAACCCCCGTCGCGCCTACGATCCCTTCGGCAGCAACTCGGTCTGCCCGGCGTCGTCCTACGAAGACCCCGAGTGGACCCGGCCGGACCCCTTCGTCCGCGCGGGAACGTTGGTGAGCGGCACGGTGCATTCCAAGGCGTTTCGCGAGGACCGGGACTACCAGGTCTACGTCCCCTATGGCGCGCGCCTCGGCAAGAAATACCCGCTGCTCATCGTTCACGACGGGCACGACTTCCTGCACTTCGCCGAGATGCAGACGTGCCTGGACAACCTCATCCATCGGCACGAGGTGGCCCCGCTCCTGGTCGCGTTCACCAGCGGCACCAAGCGCAACTGGGAGTACGCGGCCAATCCGAAACAGGCCGACTTCCTGGCCACCGAACTGCTCCCGCATCTGCGGGACCACTTCCCCGTGCTTGAGGGTCCCGAGTTCCAAGGGCTCATGGGCGCGTCGTTCGGCGCGGTCTCGACCCTGTTCGCCGCAGTCAGCCATCCCGGGACCTGGGGCAGACTCCTGTTGGAGAGCGGCAGCTTCGCCTTCACCGACATCGGCGAACACGAACGCGGCCCCCTGTGGGACCCGATCGTCCAGTTCGTCAACGACTTCCGGGCCGATCCCCCGTCACTCGACGCCCGCGTGTTCCAGAGTTGTGGCACCTTCGAATCGCTGATCTACTACAATCGCAGCCTCGTCCCCGTTTTTCAGCGGGCAGCGGAAGATGCCCGTTTCACCGAGGCGCCCGACGGTCACAACTGGATCAACTGGCGTGATCGCCTTCGCGAGGGGTTGACCTGGTTGTTTCCCGGGCCGCTGTGGATGTACTACGAATAGGGCCCCTACTCCCTCACCGCCCCAAACCACGGCACCTCGATCGACATGCCCAGCGCGGCGTCCTCGATGAGCACCTTGGCGCACAGCCGCCGAGGGTCGAACGGGAGCTGGCCGCGCGCCACGCGCAGCGACTCACGGGGCTCGTCATCGCTGACGAGCTGCCCTCGCCAGCGAGCATCGGGCGCGTACAACGACGGTAGCCAACCCGCGACGATCGCGACGACCACGAGCACGAGCACCACGGCCGCGGTGGGCCCCACCCGTTCCCGCCGCATCCACGACATCGACTCCGGCGCACGTCGGCGCAGGCGGTCGAAGCCGAGCAGGATCGCCGCCGTCGCCAGGCCGAACAACAGCGGCAACGGCGCCGACCCGAGCGCCAGTTGCCGAGGATGCGGCAAGGTGAGCGCCGCGCTGCGCAACAGCACCAGGAAGGGCGCCACGGTCAGCACCAGGGCCAACGCCCGCCGCCACTTGCGCGCGGCCACCAGCAACGCAGCAACCATCGCGACCGCGATCGGCACCCGCATCGCGTACAGCTCGCCACCGCCGGGCTGACGGAACCAATTCTCGGTCATCGCGGCGGGGCGGGTACGCTCGACCTCTCGCAGGAAGGCAACGGCGTCGATGAGCGTCAGCGGGGAGCCACGCCCCCAGACAAAGGGCCGCGAGTCCTCCCAGCGCGGCAACGACCAGCTGACGCCCGCGAGCCGCGCCGCGTCCTCTGCGTAGCGATGGACGGCGCTCTGGAGCGAGGCGGGATCGGCAGGGTAGGACCAGGCGCCGGTCTCCCAGGCCAGGACCACGGCGAGCATGGGCCCGGACGCCGCGACGAAGCGCCCCCACCCCGGAAGCCTCGCCAACGCGCCCCCGAGCACCGCGCCGGGGAGCAGCGCCACCACCAGGGTGACACTGCGCAGATCTGCGAGTGGCAGCAGATAGAAACACAGGCTGGCGGCCACCGACCAGGCCACCCCTCCCCGCGCGACGGCGCCGGCCACCGTGGCCGCGGTCGCGACCTGCACCAGCATGACCTCCGGGTAGAAGCTCACAGTGCGGCTCAACAAGACCAGCGAGCCGAAGCACGGCACCCACGCCAGCGTCAGCCAGCCGGCGCGACGCCCGCCGATCGCGCGCGCCCACAGAAACAGCGCCGCGGCCCAGCCCACGGTGGCCAATAGCGACGCCGTGGTCAACGCGCCGATGGCGCCCATCGACGGCATCAAGAGCCCCGGCAGCGCGCCCGCCAACACCGTCCGCTGCGAGGGCCACAGGTCGAAGCGACCGTCCGCGAAGGACTTCACGGCGAAGCAGTAGTCCTGGAAGTCCGAGGTCGTGACCGCGAAGCCGCGCACGCGGACCCCGGCGACGACGAAGGCAACCAGCCAGGTGCCGAGGAGCGCCGCGACCAGCACTTCAGCAGCGGGGAACCACGGTCGGCGCGACACCGGCGCACGGTACCACGGGCCCCGCGCATGGACAGGCGTTAGCCCTCCGGCCCCGGAGTCCTCGATGTCCCAGACCCGTCGCATCGGCCTGTCACTCGGCGCCGACCACTGCTGGCCCGCCTGCTACGAAGAGATCGTCAAGCGCCTGGACCTGAAGCTGCCGGCGGCGGGCGGCACCGTCGACTTCTCGGTCGAGCGGGTCAGGGTCGAGCCCTTCGATCTGCAGGCGACTCCCAACTACGACGTGGTGCTCGACCGGATCACCCACTGGTTCCCCACCACCCGGGAATGGGTCAAGAAGCTCGCGATCGACGGCACCTACGTGCTCAACAACCCGTGGATGATCCAGGCAGCCGAAAAGCACACCACCTACGTGGCGATGATGCGCCTCGGCTTCCCGATCCCCCGGACCGCGCTGCTTCCCCCCAAGGAGTACCCCGACGAATCGGATGTCAACACCACCATCCGCCGCTACAACAAGCTCTTTTCTCTCGACGCGGTCGGCGACTCGGTCGGCTACCCGCTGTTCATGAAGCCCTACGACGGCGGGGCCTGGCGCGGGGTCAGCAAGGTGGACGACCGCGCGGCGCTGCACGCCGCCTACAACGCCTCCGGCACCCAGGTCATGCACCTGCAGAAGGCGGTCGACGACTGGGACCTGTTCGTGCGCGCCATCGGCATCGGCCCCCAGGTCAACTGCGTCAAGTACGACCCCGCCGCGCCGTTGCACGCCCGCTACGTCGTCGACTTCAACTTCATGGACGCGCCGGGCTGGCTCACGATGCAGCGCTACGCGCGCGTCATCAACGCCTTCTTCTGCTGGGACTACAACTCCTGCGAGGCGTTGCGCTCCGGCGGTACCTTCCACCCCATCGACTTCGCCAACGCCTGCCCGGACAGCCAGGTCACCTCCTTGCACTACCACTTCCCGTGGACGGTGCGCTCGCTCATCGCGTGGACGCTCTTCTGCGCCTACACCGAGCGCAAGCCGCGCTTCAACCCCAACTGGCAGCCCTACTTCGACATCGCCGACACCGAGTTGCCTTTCGAGGACAAGCTCGCCCGGTACGACGAACTCGCCCGCACCTACTTCGACGCCGAACGTTTCGACGACTTCCGCCGCACCCACCTCGCGCACCTGGACGAGGTGTGCATCGAGTTTTTCCGCTCGACCCACGCCAAGGACATCGTCCGGGAGAAGGTGGCGATGCTGTTTCCCAAACACGAGATCGAGCAGTTCACCGAACATTTCTACGGCCTGGTCCAGTTCTGGTGCAAGACCGAAGCCGATCGCATCGGGATGGGCACGGCGTGAGGTTGCGGGTCCGTCGGCCCGAGCGCCGGCCGGGGGTGGCGGGGGCCGGCACCTCGAGCTGGCGGTGGCTGCGACGGCTGGGGCTGGTCGGCGGCGGACTCGTCGTGGGCCTCGTGGTCGCCGAGGCGGTCGGGCGCGCCGACGGCCTGATCCGCGGGAACGACCTGGTGTTCTCGGCGCCGATGTCCTACCCCAAGGACATCTACGTGCGGGACGGGCCGATGACCTATCCCAACCCCCACTTCACCGGAACCATCCAGAGTTTTGGCTACTCGGTCACCCCGCACTTCTCCAGTTGGGGCACCCGCGGGGCCGAGCCGGTCCGGGGCACGCGCACCTGGCTGATGGTCGGCGATTCGTTCACCATCGGGCTGCAAGTCGACGACGACCAGACCTTCTCGGCGCGTCTTGCCGAGACGCTCGGCATCCAGGTGCTCAACGCGGGCGTGGACGGCTACTCCACGTGGAGGGAGGCGATCCGCACCGTCCAGCTTGGACGCCACTTCTCTCCCGAGGTGGTGGTCGCCGTCTTCTTCACCGGCAACGACTTTTTCGACAATCGGCAAGAGCCGCCGCTGACCCTCGACGCGCCGGGCCTCGGTCCGGGTGAGCCGGGCGCCCCCGAGTACGGACTGCCGCCGGTGGGGATCGGCCTCCACACCGCGCTTTGGTTCCGCGTTCTGCGCGACCACAGCGTCCTCGCCGCGCATTACTGGGCCTGGCACGAGACCGCGCGCGTGCGGCGCGGGCGCGACCCCAACGCCCGACGCTTCCGCGAGGAGCTGGGCATCTTCACGGTGGAGGGGCAGGCGCGTGCCGACGACGATCATCCGGCCACGATCAAGGCGTTGACGTCGTTTCGGGAGGCATGTGCGCTAGTCGGCGCCCGCGCGCTGGTGGCGGTGGTGCCCCCCGCCTTCATCATGGACGACGCCACCGCCCGCCGCACGTTCGCGAGCGTCGGCCTGGAAAAGGTCACGCCCGATCTCGATGGGGCGCAGACGGCGGCGTTCCGCGCGGCGGCCGCGGCGGGGGTCCCCTCCTGCGACCTGCTACCGGCGCTTCGCGAAGCAGCGCGGCGCGGCGATCGCCCCTTCCTCCCCTTCGATGGGCACTTGACGGTGGAGGGGCATCGGGTGGTCGCGGCCGGGATCGCGGCGTGCGTGGGGGGGTGAACAAACACCGCCGCCACCCCCTTGCGCGCGCCACGCCAAACAGGCAGAATGCGCCCCATGCTCAAGCTCTCCTTGGTCTCCCTCCTCGCCCTTGCGGCCGCCTTTCCCGCCCACGCCGCGACGCTCGACGTCGACGCGTCCGGAAGCGCCACCTACACCACGATCTCCGACGCGATCGCCGCCGCGATCGATGGTGACTTGATCCGCGTCGAGACTGGCACCTACGCCGAGGCCATCGACTTCGACGGGAAGATGCTGACCATCTACTCGCGCTCCGGGTCGGCCAGCACGATCATCGATGCGGGCGGCGCGGCGTCCTGGGCCGTCCAGGCGACCAGCGGCGAGGCGCCAGGCACCACGTTGCAGGGCTTCACCGTGCGCAATACCGGCGACGGCGGCATCTACGTCTACAATGCCGACTTCGCGCTGGACGATGTCGTCGTCGAAGACCTGGGCAGCACCGGGTACTACGGCCCGGGCCTTTACGCGGCCAGTTCTTCGGTGACGGTAGCCAACTCCGCGTTCTCGGGCATCACCGGCTACGTGGGCGGCGCCGTCTATGCTTCAGCGTCGACCTTGGACTTCAGCAACACGACGTTTTCCGACAACTGGTCCTACTACGGCTCGGCGATGTTCCTGACCGGGAGCGATGCCACGTTGACCGACTCCACCGTCGACGCCAACGAGTCCTACTACGGCGGTCCCGGCATCTACGCCTACGCCTCCAGCACGGTGGTCGGCACCAACCTCGCCATCACCAACAACATCTCCGGCTATGGCTACGGCGCCGGGCTGCTCGTCAGCACCAGCTCCGACGCGACGCTCACCGGCGGCGAGATCAGCGACAACGTCGCGACCTACGCCACCTCCGGGTACTACGGCGCGGTGTGGATCGAGACCAACTCCACGCTCTCGGCCACGTCGGTCACCTTCGCGCGCAACGAGGGCTACGGCGGGTCCGCCGTGACCCTCTACAACTACTCCGAAGGCACCTTCGACGACTGTACCTTCGAAGACAACACCAGCTTGTACTATGGCGCCCTCCAACTGAGCGCGTCCGACGCCACCGTCACCAACTCCACGTTCACCGGCAACACCTCGGGCGGCTACGGCGCCGGCATCTTCGCGTCCAGTGCCTTCACCCTCGATGTCACCGGCTCTACCTTCGACAGCAACGTCGCCACCTACTATGGCGGCGCGATCTACGCCTACTACTACGGCGAAGTGGCCATCGCCGACTCCACCTTCGAAGACAACGAGGCGTCCTACGGCGGCGCCATCTGGGCGCAACAACTGTACGACGTGATCACGCTCAGCGACTCGACCTTTTCCGGGAACGAGGCCAGCAGCGGCACCGGCGGCGCGATGTACGCCTACTACTACGCCGAAGTCGACA
>SHYX01000017.1 GCA_009692585.1 Myxococcales bacterium | reverse complement strand
TCGCCTGTATGCCCGACGGCGCGATCACGGACACCGCTGCCGACGACGCCGACAGCGGCGACACCGAGGACACCGGCAGTGTCGACCTCGATCCGCTCGTCGGCAGCTACCTTCCGGAGGACTACGCGCCGGAGTCCCTGGCGCGGGTCATCTTCGTCGGGGACTCGATCACCGCCGGCAACGGCTCCACCAAGAACGGGCTTGCGTTTACTGAGCTTCTCGCCGACAACGACGACGACACCTGGCCCGATGCGAGCTGGCTCGACCTGGGCGGCATCTACGATCCGCCTCCCGACGTGGTGGACGACTCGCGTGCCGGCGCGACCACCTCGTCGCTGGTACTGCAGCAGCTCGAATACGTCACCGAGGACCTCGGCGACACCGTCGCGGGACCGACCGCGGTGGTCGTCACCATCGCCGGCAACGATGTGCAGGGCCTCATCGGGAACCCCGAGGGCACCGACAAGGCCGTCGAGAAGATCGTCAAGAACCTGGGTAAGTTCTACGACTACTTCGAGGACCCGGTTCGCTTTCCCGACGGCGCCTACGTCTACCTGGCCAATGTCTACGAGCCCTCGGACAACGTCGGCCAGGCGGACGAGTGTTTTTTCGGCCTGAACCTCGAGACGGTGTTGGGCTCGCTCGCCACGGCCAACGCCGCGACCCTCGCCCAGGCGCAGGAACGCGGCGTGGCGTGGATCGACATGCGCGGGCACTTCCTCGGGCACGGAATGAACGGCGACGACCCGGACAACGAATTCCACGACCCCGAGGATCCCAGTGTGTGGTTCGACGAAGACTGCATCCATCCCAACGACCGCGGGCACCACGAGATCCGCCGCTTGTTCTGGTACGCGCTGGCCGGGAGGGAATTCCCCGGGGACGGCGCCGACGTCCAATGACGCGCTGGGTCGTCATCCTGGCGGCGGGGTGCGGTCCCGAGCCGGTGTCCTTCAGCTTCGAACCGGCCACGCTCGAGTACGGCATCGTCGACTTTCCGCCTGAGATGCCGGACGACGGCTATGCCCAGATGATGCTGTCGATCACCAACGCCGGCGAGACCGCCGGCAACCTGACGCTCCCCGAACCCGACCTCGACATCTTCTGCATCGCCGGGTTCGTCAAGGAAAACTACCCAGCCGAGCTCGGTGAGGTCCGCCCGGGCTCCACCTACCTCCTGGACGTCGGACTGTGCGGCTACCCCCCGTCGATGCAGGACCTCCTGGTGGAGACCGGCTTCGAGGTACAGACTGACGGCGACCCGGCGTCGCTCGACGTGGCCGTCGCCTTCACCCCCAACCGCATCACCGACTGACGGAGTCTCCATGCTGCAGTTGGTCTTCCTGGCCTTGCTGGCCGACCCCGCCCATGCCGACGAGGCGCTCCGGGCGCGCGTGATCGATCTGTTGTCCGGCATCGAGACCTCGCCGAGCGCGGCCGATTGGGCGGCGCTCGGGCCGGCGGCCGCGGGCGAGCTCATCGTGGTGGCGACCGATTCGGCGGCGCTCCCCACGCAGCGCGGCAACGCGCTCATCGCCCTGGGCAACTTTCCCTCGCCCGCGGCGCGGGACCTGCTCACCGAGACGGTGAGCGCCACATCGGCTGCGCCCCTCCTCCGGCGCAAAGCGGCGCTGGGCCTGGCCCGAGGCTGGGGCGGCGCGGCGGTGCCGACCCTGAGCGCGGCGCTGGGCGACGCCGACGTCCAGGTACGCATGAGCGCGGCGCGAGCGTTGTCCGGCCTGGATGACGACGCGGCCCGCGCGGCGTTGCGAGCGCGCCTCGGCGCGGAGCCCGACGCCGCCGTACGGACGTTGCTTGCCGCGGGGGGGGCGCCATGAGCCCGCGCGGCCTGTTTGGCGGGGTGTTGCTCTGCGGCTGCGCGGGCGAGGCGCTCGTGGACGAAGACGTCACCTTCACCGACCTCGGCAGCTTCGCCACCAACGACGAAGGCGTGGCCGCCGTCCGCTGGGAGGCGCCCGAAAACGTCGTGAGCACAGAGGTGTTCTGCGGTCCCTACGGG
This sequence comes from Myxococcales bacterium, assembly GCA_009692585.1. The sequence goes on along the minus strand of SHYX01000017.1, from coordinate 86,458 downwards.
TTCGATACCCTCGCCACGGCGGACGGGGTGTCCGACCCAGCGGGCGCCGCGGTCTACGACGGCGACGCGCCGTTCGCCAGCGGCCTGCGGGTCGGGGCCGTGGACGACATGTTGCCGATCCTGGTCCCGGTCTCACCCACGCTTCCGGCCAGCGCGGGCGTCTGGACGCTCGACATCTTCGTGGATGCGGCGGCGTTGCCGACGACGGTGACCTGCGGCATGGTCAACCGGGTCGGGACCATTGCCGCCGACAACACGGTCGACATCGCCATCGTCTTTGTCGGGGTCGACGGCCTCTCGGCGGGGATGAACGCCACCTCGGGCGCCGGGGACGCCGGGGTGCAAGCCGCCCTCGCCGCCCTGGGCGAGCTGTGGGCCGGCCTCGGCCTCACGCTCGGCGACGTCCGCTACGACGATTTCGCCGGTGACGTCGCGACCTACAGCAGCGTCGACGGCTACGAGGAGTTCGGCGAACTCCTGCGCAGCGCCGCGGACGAGCCCGAGCTGACGTTCTTTTTCGTCCAGGACATCGATCTGGGCGACGGCGCCTCGATCTTGGGGATGAGCGGCGGGGCGCCGGGGATCGCCGCCCACGGCGGCACCTCCAAGTCGGGTGTGGTGATCAACGTGGCCAACATCGTCGCCAGTCCCGACCAGGTGGCGCGGATCATGGCGCATGAGGGCGGCCACTTCCTGGGCCTGTTCCACCCCACCGAAAGCGACATGTCCGGCCAGGACCCACTCGACGATACGCCGGTCTGCGCCACGGACACCGATGACGACGGCATCCTGACCACCACCGAGTGTGCCGACGCCGGCGCGGACAACGTCATGTGGCCGACCGCTCTGGGGGGCACGGCGACGACGTTCTCGGCCGATCAGGCCTGGGTGGTGGCCCGGAACCCAATCGCGCTGCCAGGGTAGCGGCGCGGGCGCGCTATTCGTCGGTCGACTCGGCTTCGATGCCGGTGTTCTTCGTCTTCTTGAGCGACCTCTTATTCCTGCCCTCTTCGGGCACGACCGCGGCGGCGACACACTTCGCGCTCGTGTCGCCGAGGGTGACCGGGCTCTGGGGCGCGGCGGGAGTGAGGGCGACATCCGGGGGCGGCGGCGCCGCCGGCGCAACCGTGGCGACGACGCAGGGCGCGGGCGCCGGCTCCACGGCCACGACCACCGCCGGTGCGGGAGCGGCGGCGGGCGCGGGGGACGCCTCGCCGGCAAGGACGCAGAAGACGAGAGGAAGCAGCATCGCAACTCCGCAGATGGGAACGCTAACTCCTGAGCGGGCGCCGGTCATCCCGTGACCAACGGTGACCATCCACACGCAAGGCCAGCCCAGCGTCGCCGGTTGTATCCGTGCGCTCGGCATCATCGCCAATTCGATGTTAGCACCGCCGCGCCGGAGTCCCCCCCGATGATCGTCAGCCTCCTCGCGTCCGTTGCCATCGGCCACGCCGCCTCGTGCGACAAGCAGCTCGCCGCCGTCAAGGGGTCCGACTCCGCCAGCGTGGCCGACGCGTACGGCTCACTCGTGGACTGCGACAAGGCCACGGCCGAGGCCAGCTTTACCGCCGCGCTCACCAAGGCCACCGACACCGACGCGCTCACTGCGCTCGCCAAGGTCGCCATCGCGAAGGACATGTGGAAGCCGATGTGGTCGGCGCTTGGGAAGATCAGCAGCTACGACGCGCGCGACGAGGTCGCGACCGCAGTCGGCGCGCGATGCGGCGAGGATGCCAAGGTCGTCGCCTTCCTCCAGGGCGCCTACTTCGGCCTTCGTGACATCGAGTTCCAGCAGTGGGACGACGCCTTCATCGCCTGTGGGGACCCGGCGCTGACCACGTGGATGGAGAAGCAGATCAAGGCGCCCCCCAAGAAGAACTTCGACGAGAAGTTCGTGAATCTGATGTCCATCTACGTGAAGAAGGTCAAGGTCGACGCCCTCCCGGCCCTGACGCTGGGCGCCGTGGTGGCGGCCAACGCCGAAGCCGGGCCCTTCGACGCGATGTTGTTCAAGATGGGCGAAGCGGTGGCGCCGGAGATGGGCGCCACGATGACCGTCGACGCCACCGCCCGCTTCGAGGTGGCGATGGTCGAGGTGGCCAGCCAGGTCAGCAAGGACAAGGCGATGGCGGTGGCCAGCCAACTCGCCAACAGCGGGTCCGAGGCGGCGGCGGCCAAGCTGCTGCCGGTGCTGTACGGAGAGTACGCCAACGGTGGCATCTACACCTACGGGGCCGCCAGCATCGAGGCCGGCGAATGCGCCGGCAAGAAGCAGGCGGTGCTCCACTACGCATCGGTCGCCGAGCCTGGAAAACGTTGGAGCATCCGCGCGGACGTCGAGGCGCCCCTGCGCACCGCGAAGCTGAAGCTCAAGGGATGCACCACCGATTCCCCGTGGCCCGTCGTGCACTCGCCCGCGCCGGTCAGGGGGAACAGTGGTGTCGACGCCTGGATCAAGTCGCTCGAGAAAGACTGGGCCGAGAAGGGCTACGACGTGAAGCTGCAGAAAGAGAAGGCGGTCACCCTCCCGTAGTGGCCATCAGCCGAGCGTAGGCCGCCGCCCACCCCGCGAACGTCCGGGAGGACGAGAACGACGCGGCGCGGGCCCGGCCTCGTCGGGAGAGTTCCTGCCGCAACGCGGCGTCGCCCAGCACGCGCACCAAGGCGGCGCGAAGCCTCGGAACGTCGTCGGGGGGCACCAGGACGCCCGCGTCGCCGACCAGGGGTCCAAGGCCGCCGACGTTCGAGGCGATCACCGGCACCCCGGCGGCCATGCCCTCGAGCGCCACCAGACCGAAGCCTTCCCATCGCGACGGGACGACGAGCACGTCCGCCTCCGAAAGCAAGGCGGGGACGTCATCGCGGAGCCCGAGCCAACTGACGCGGGCCGCCGCCGGCAAGCGGGGTCCGTCGCCGACGAAACGCGCCGAGACGCCGTCTGGCAGCGCGGCGCAGAGGACGTCGAAGCCCTTCTGCGGCACGCCCCGACCGATGGCGAGAACGCCGCCGCCGCCCCGCCACGGCGTCGAGAAGCGGTCGAGGTCCACGCCGTTTTCGACCACCACGATGTCTCGGCCCAGGCTGGTGCGGGCGACCGCTTCGCCCACCGCGAGCGTCTGTCGCGGCCAGGACGCCGTCATCCGCCGCGCGGTCCGGTGCCGCCCGGTCTCGTCCACCTCGACATTGTGCTCGTGGGCGAGTTGTGGGCGCCCCGCCAGCCGCGCCGCGACCCCGCCCCACAGGTTCCCGGCAAAGAGGTGGGTGTGCACGACGTCGGCCGCCCGGGCCGCGCCGACCAGCCTCGCCAACGCCGGCACCGAAGGCCGACCCCGCCGTCGTTCGCCGAGGACCAGGGGCACGCCTGCGAAGGCAGGCTCGAGCGCCCCGCCCCCGAACACCGTCGCCACCGTCACTCCTGACGTCGCGCGCGCATGCGCCAGCACGAGCCGCTCGGCGCCGCCGGGCGACAGGTCCGCGAGCACGTGGAGGATGCGCACGCCGCGTTCTATCGCCGCTGGCACGCCCCTTGCTTTGTTACCTCCCGCTCCCGCTGAACCCCGCTGCGCCCCTCGGAGACTCCCATGGCCCGTTCCCTCAACGTCAAGCATCAAGAAAATCCAGGTACCTCGCCCCTGATGAACACCTTTCTCGTCCTTGCCCTGGGGTGGATGATGTTCGGCGCCTTCGTCTCGAACCTCGCCGACGCGGCGCCGGCCGTCGGACCCTAAAGGCGACGAGGCCTATAGATGCTATGAATCGAAGCAACGCTCTACGATTCATAGAACGGCGGACGGGGTCAGCTGCGTTTCGCCAACCACCGCTCCACCTGGCCGATGATGTCGCGGTCGGGGACGGTTTCCCAATCCTTGAGGAAGGCGGCGTTGCCCTTGTCGGTGAGCGGGTGGCTGAAGAGCTGCTTGTAGACCTTCAGCGGCGCGGTGCAGACGTGGGCGCCGGCCAGCGCCGACTGGACCACGTGCATCGGGTGGCGGATGCTCGCCGAGAGCACCTCGGTCTGAAGCGTCGGGTAGTTCTGGTAGATCTGGACGATCCTGGCGATCAGGTCGATGCCGTCCTCGCTGACGTCGTCCAGCCGCCCGACGAAGGGGCTGATGTAGGCCGCGCCGGCCTTCGCGGCGTAGAGCGCCTGCGCCGGCTGGAAGCAGAGGGTCACGTTGACGCGGATGCCGTCATCGGCGAGGGCCTTGCAGGTCTTGATCCCCTCGATGGTCAGGGGAACCTTCACCACCACGTTGCGGTGCACCTTGGCGAGCAGCCGACCTTCGCGGATCATGGTGGGGGCGTCCTGCGCCACGGTCTCGGCGGAGACGGGCCCGTCGATGATCTCGGCGATCTCGTGGATGGTGGCGATGAAGTCGCGCCCTTCCTTGGCGATGAGCGACGGATTGGTGGTGACCCCGTCGAACAGGCCCCAGGTGGCGCCTTCGCGGATTTCGTCGAGGTTGGCAGTGTCGAGGAACATCTTCATGGTGGGTCCTGGCGGTGCCGCGTTCTACGACGGGGGGCGGCGGCGGGCAAGGGGGTGGGGGCTCACGGCGTCTGGCGAGCACTCAGGCTCGCGACCTGCTCGTCGTAGCGAGCCGGATCCTCGACGGCCGCACGGCATCCGTTCACGCCGGCTTCGTCCCCGGCGAGGCGGGAGAGGGTGCCCAGCACCACGGCGTTGTCGGCGGTGCAGGGCGGGCGCGGCTCCATCAACCGCGCGGCGCCCTGCCACTGACGGTCGACCAACATCGTGAGCGCCCAGGTTTCCCGAAAACCGGCGACACCCGCGCAGCGGCGATCGTACGCGAGCCGGCCCAGACGGACCCCCTCCGCTGCACGGCCCGCCGCCAGCGCTGCCGACAGCGTGCGCGTGGCCAGGGTGCAGATCGGCGGCTGACCCTGGAGCGCCCGCTCGTACCACGGCAGCGCCGCCGCCGGGTCACCCGCACGGCTGTAGGCATCGGCGAGCCATGCCTGGGTGTACGGCGTGTCCAGGTCACGTTGGGCGGCCGCGTTGAGCGCGACGTCGTCGTACCATTCGGGGACACGCTCGCCGATTCGCCACAGCCAGAACGGCAGCAGGAGCGCCAGCCACACGCCCGACCGCCAGCCGGAGACGGTCGTGGCCGCGACGAGGGCGACGCCCGCCATCGGCAGATAGGCGTACCGTTCGCCGAGGAGCTGGCGAGTTCCGATGCCGACCACGGCCGGCACCGCCAACCACGCGACGAGCGCCAGCGCCACCGCGGCCGCCCGGCCTCCCTTCTTCACCGCCAGACCGGCCACGAGCGCCGCCGCGACAAGGGTGGCGAGGTCCTCCAGGTGCCTCACCGGGAGGTAGGGGACGGTGTGCCCGTCGGTGAGGGGCCAGGCGATGACCAGCTTCTGGAGGTAGACGGCGGCGATCGCCGGGGCGTTCGCGAGCAGCACGAGGACGGTTCCTTCGGCGCCGCCGGGAAGGGACGCCGGGCCGAACGCGAGATGCATCGTGAGTCAGATAAACACGGTGAGGGCGAGCGGGGCGTAGCGCCGGACCGCGTCGATCATGCTGTGTGGGCCCCACCGTCGGGCGAGATCGAGCGCGGGCAACAGCGCGACAACGGCGGCTCCGGCGTTCTCCTTCGACAACAGCGCGCCCAGCGCGAGGGCGCCGCCCAGCAGCACACGCGGCCAGCGGCGCTGCGGAGGAGACAGCACCACCGCGGCGCCACACGCCAGCGCCACCGCCATCGAGTCGTTCCGCGCGGAGACCCCGGCCACCACCTCGGTCTGGAGGGGGTGCAGCAGGAAGACCGCGGCGGCGACCAGCGCGGCACGCCCGCCCGCCCAGGCGCGCGCCACCCCGTGTACGCCGAGGCCCGCGAGCAGGTGCCACCCCAGCGAATGCAGGTGGAACCCCCACGCCTCGTGCCCGAAGAGCGCGCGATCCACAGCAAGGGTGCTGACGAAGAGCGGCCGATAGTACCCGGTGTCGGTGCCATCCCAGAGGTCGGCGAAGAAGAACCCGGGAATCTGGGCGATCGACGGCTGGTTCACCAGGATGAGCGCCGGATCGTCGGAGACGAAGCCCATCCCGAGCACCGGCAGGTACACCGCGACGCACGCGCCGAACAACGTCGGCAGCGCCAGGCGCTCGACGCGGGTCGTCGTCACGACCGTCCGCCCGGCCGCGCCCGCGGGAGTGAGCGGACGATCGGAAGTCGCGACATGGCCGCCGCCAGCGCCGCGTACCGGATGCTGGAGCGCGGATCTCGGGCCTCCGGCGCCACCTCCACCAGCGGGACCAGCGCGAAGTCGCGCTCCAGCAGGCGGGGGTGCGGCACGGTGAGGGCGCCGTCGTCGAGGGAGACGCCCTCCATCCACAGCAGGTCGAGGTCCAGGACGCGGTCCGCCCAGCGCCGCGTGGGACGCCGGCCGAGGCGGACTTCGATCTCACGGAGCGACGACGCGAGCGCGGCTGGCGAGAGTGTCGTCGCGACCAGCACCGCCCCGTTGAGGAAGGCGGCACCGGCGACTCCACCGACGGGAGCGGACCAGTAGAGGCGACTGCTCCTGCGAACGCGGATCCCCGGCCATACCGACAGCAGGCGCGCCGCGAGCTCCAGCGTGGTGGCGCGGTCGCCCATCGAGGCGCCGAGCCCGACGACGGCGAGCGTCGCCATCACCTGCGGAGGAGCTTCCACTCGTCGCGACGCTGCACACGCAAGCGCTCGCCCTCGGCGCCTTCACCGCGCACCACGCCGTCGGCCCCGACCACCCACGGGTCCCCACGCGGGTTCTCGGGAAGCACGATGCCCAACGTGGCCAGATCGCTGGGCCTGGCGAGCGGGCCGTGCTCGTCACGCCAGGCCAGGCACGCCGCCTCCCAGCCGGCGACCAGCTCGTTGTGGAGCAACTTCGCGCGCTGGTAGTTGAGGCTCTCGATGACCGCGGGGTCGGTGGCGGTGGTGAGCTGTTCCTCGAGGTAGGCCAGGCCCGCCCGGCGGCTTCCGGCCTTGTCACGCAAGGCGGCGGAGAGGCCGCCGTACCAGGGAGGCGCGCTCTTGCGGGTGGCGGCACGGGCCACCCACTCGGCCGCGGCGCCAGGGTCGTCCTTGTAGATCAGGTCGTTCATGCCTCGGGACAGCGGGCACCACGCATCATCGGGCCGCTCCTCGGTACATCGGGCGAACACCGCTGACGATTCGTCGATGGCGCCGACGACCCGAAGCATCGAGCCCCCGTACTTGTACGGCGTCGACCAGCGAGGGTCCAGCTGGGTGACCGTGCCGATCATCCGGGTGAGCCATTCGATCCACGCGGGATCTTCGCTGGAGCCGTACCGCTCGCCGAACAAGAGCACCGTCCGTACCCACATCAGGTCGGCGGCCACATCCTCGAACCCGCTGCTCGACATGCGTACCCCCTCGGCGGAGGGGAAGAAGACCAGCACGGCGTCGAGGTTGCGCACACGACGGGTGGCGTCGAGCCGGGGTTGGGCAACGGTGGTGAGCCCGACCGTGGCGCACAGCACCCCGGCGAACACGAGCCGCTGGACGATCGGCAGTTGCACCATCGGGGCAGGCTAGCCGATCACGGCTGCGGGGGCTACGTTTCCGGCACGCAGCCCAACGCCGCGTGCGCCGCCTCCTCGTGGCGGCCCATCGCATCGAGGCTGTCGGCTTCCAGGCAGGCGAGCTGCCCCGGCAGCCAACCCGGCTCCGCACGCAGCCGGGACGCCTGGTGCAGCGCCAGGGGGGCGGCACCGGCGAGGAAGGCCGCCTGGGCGAGGTCCCAGCGCTCCCGCCGGGCATCGGGGACGCGAAGCCCGCTGGGGAGATCGTCCAGCGCTGCGGCCCACATGGAGAGGCCACCCGTGCCATCGATCGCGGCGACGACGAGGTGCCGTGCCACGCTGGCGCGGGCATAGGGGTTGTCGGGCTCACTCCGGAGTTCGGCGCGAAACAGCGTGACGTTGTCTTGGAACTCACCGACCCGCACCGCGGTGCGAGGCGCCCAGAGCATGCAGGCCGCGACCACCAGGAGGGGCGCGGACCGGCGCCCGGCGGCCATCGCCGCGAGCGGCGGCGCGCCCACGCCCACCAACCAGACCAGGGGCACGAAAACGTAGCGACCGGCCTGCACGCCGATGAACGGGATGCCGATGGCCGCGGGGGCGCTCAGCGCCACGAAGCCAACCACCGCGGCCAGCCAGCGTCGTTGGGCGGCGTCGTCGGTGCGGAGCAGCCAGCCCACCAGGGCGGCCGCGAGCAACGCCGCGACGCCCGTCGGGGCCGCGGCCGCGGCCCCGGGCTCGAAGAGGTGGGCCGCGGTGGCCCGCGCCGGCAAGGTGGGCAGCCCACCCAGGGTGTCCAGGCCGGCGAGGAGGGTGTCCCGCAACGGGCTCGCGGCGGCGCTGCCGTAGCCCTGGCCGGTGACCGCGCCGTGCAAGAGCAGGAAGCTCCCGGCCCCGACCGCGGAGCCCAGCCCCGCGCCCACGCCCGCGCGCCAACCGGCGGCCGCCCACGCCACCGCCGCGAGCGCCGGGGCCGCGGTGGCGGCGCTCTCCTTGCAAAGGCAGGCCGTCAGGGTGAAAAGCGCCGCCTCGACGGCGCGGCGGGTCGGGGAGGCGGCGGCCTGCGCTCGCGTGGCCGCGAGCATCAACACCAGCGCCAGCATGACATCGAAGACGTCCGAGCTCCACGGCACGACCTCAGCCACCGCCGGATGCAGGACCAGGACCGTCCCTGCGAGCGCGGCGGCACCGGGGCCGGCGGCGCTGCGACGTACCAGGCCCATCACGACCAGGACCACGCCCGCGTGCAGCACCACATTGAGAAGCCGGAAGGTGGCCGGCGTCCGTCCTGCCGCCAGCGCGGCGAGATGCTGGAGGAAGGCGGGGAGCGGGCGCCACAGGTGGCCGGCGTCGCCGCTGGACCACTCGTAGGTCGCGTGCGTCCACTCCCCCCACGGGTGGCCGTCGTGAGCGTGCCGGGACAAGGCGCGCACGTCGTCAAGCACCCAGCCCGCGTCGAGCGCCGGAGGAACAAACAAGGCGGCGAGCACGATGAACGGGCACACCACGAGCAGGCGGGCGGCGGGTGTACGCACCGCGCGAGCCTACCACACCCGACCGTTGGCCCTGCGGCCACCTCGCATGGGCAAAAACGAACAGGACGGGCCGATCGGCCCGTCCTCACTCAGTTCACGCCGAGCAAGTCGGCTGCACCACAAGACGAGTAGAGACTAGTAGACGTCTTCCTGGCCGGCGGCGATCGTCGCATTCGAGGTCATCGATGCGCTGTAGCTCACCGCGTTCGCGTCGCCGTCCACATCGCAGGAGCCGGTGACGTTGAAGTCGGTGTTGGTTGAGCCGGTCACCTCGTAGTTGCCCCGAACCAGGCCGTCCGGCTCCCAGCCGACCGCATCCCAGGTGGTAACCGAAGTGTTGAACGCCTGGGGCGTCTTGCTGGTGGAGCCCGGGTTGGCCGCCAGGTCGATGAACGCATTGTACGACGCCTCGTAGGCGACCTCGGCGGTCTTGATGCCGTCGACGTTGCCCGGGACTTCCGCGCGCTTCGACTTCAGCTGCATGCGGGCGAAGTTGGGGATCGCGATGGCGGCGAGGATGCCGATGATGGCGACGACGATCATGAGTTCGACGAGCGAGAAGCCCTTGTTCTGACGCATTGTATGCTCCGTGATTGAGTTGGGGGAGTCACTGGGATTGCCAGTCGCGGCGACATTACGCAAGGGTCGTGCCAACGGACGATCCTCGATCCTTCTGATGATTGTGACCATTGTCGTCACCGATGGACGTGACAATTTGCGGCAGCTGCCGCGGAGCGTCATTCTTCGTCCGCGGCGAGGCCCAGCTTGACGAGGCGGTAGCGCATGGACCGAAAGCTGATGCCGAGCAGGCGGGCGGCCTGGGTGCGGTTGCCGCCTGCCGCCGCGAGCGCGGCTTCGAGGTACCTCCGCTCCACGCTGGTCAGGCGCCCGTCGAGATCGATCCCGTCGCCCGGAAAGGCCTCCTCGTCGCCCTCCTCGACGGACGGCACCACCCCCCCCTGAAGCCGCTCCGGCAACGAGGCCGGCGCCAACAGGCTTCCCGGCTCCATGGCCACGGCCCGCTCGATGATGTTCTGGAGCTCCCGGACGTTCCCCGGGTAACTCCACGCGCGCAGGAGCCGTTGTACCTCCGGGGTGGCGCCTCGGGTGGGCTTGCCGAATTCGGCGGCGTACTTCTCGATGAAGTGCTGGGCCAGCACCAGGATGTCCTCGCGGCGCTGGCGAAGCGGCGGCATGTCGATCTGGACGACGTTGAGCCGGTAGTAGAGGTCCTCGCGGAAACGACCCGCGGCCACCTCGGCGCGGAGGTCACGGTTGGTCGCCGCGACGATGCGCACGTCGACCGGGACCTCCTCCGAGGACCCGACCCGGACGATCATGCGCTCCGAGAGCGCCCGGAGCGCCTTGACCTGCGCGGAGAGCGGCATCTCACCGACTTCGTCGAGGAATAGGGTGCCGCCGGCCGCCGCCTCGAAGTGCCCGGGCTTGTCGCGGAGGGCGCCGGTGAACGAGCCCTTCATGTGGCCGAACAGCTCGCTCTCGACCAGGGCGTCGGGGATCGCTCCACAGTTCACCGCCACGAACGGACCGCGGGCACGGGCGCTGCCGAAGTGGATGGCGCGGGCGACCAGCTCCTTGCCGGTTCCGGACTCACCGCAGACGAGGCAATTGATCCGGGTGTTCATGATGCGGCGAACGAGGCCGTAGACCTCCTGCATCGGCGGGGAGGTGCCGACGAGCTGGCCAAGCTGGTACTTCGTGGCCAGCTCCGCGTGCAGCCGCTCGTTCTCCGCCTCCAGCCGGCGCATGGCCAGGGCTTTGGCGACCACGAGCCGCAACTCCTCGTTGTCGAAGGGCTTGGCCACATAGTCGAACGCGCCTTCCTTCATCGCGGCGATGGCGGTGCCGGCGCTGGCATACGCGGTAATCAGCACCACCTGCACGTCGCGGCCAAGCTCGGCCGCCCGCGTCTTGATCTGGCGCAAGACCTCCAGTCCGTCCATGCCCGGCATCGTCAGGTCGGTGATCACCACGTCGGGGAACCACTGAGCAGCGACCCGGAGCCCGGCCTCGCCCGACGGCGCATCGCGCACCTCGTAGCCGGCCTTTCCCAAGACCATGCTCAACACCTCCCGCAAGGTCGGTTCGTCGTCGATGATCAACACCCGTGCGGCGCTCATGCGGAGTCCACTCCCGGCAGATGGATGGTGAACGTCGTACCCTGGCCCGGAGGCGACGCCACGTCCACCGTGCCACCGTGCGCCCGGACGAGCTGCTCGACGACCGCCAGCCCGAGCCCGGTGCCCCCCGCCCGGCGGGTGTAGAAGGGGTCGAAGATCCTGGACAGCTCCTCCGGCGCGATCCCCCCGCCGCCGTCGGCGATGCGGAGGCAGGCGCTCCGACCGGCCACCTCCACGCCGACCCGGACCTCACCGCCCCCCGGCATCGACTGGGCCGCGTTGGTGAGCAGGTTCCACAGCACCTGCCGGAGCCGGTCGGGATCGACGGTCACCCGGACGGGATGGAGGTCCAGGGTCACCCGCACCACCCCGGCAAACCGTGGATCCTGGAGGAAGGCGTCGACGATGTTGGCCACCAACCCGTCGAGTTCGAGCATCACCTTCCGAAGCGCCGGCGCCGCCGCCGCGGTCAGGAAGTCCTCGACCAGCCGATTGAGCCGCTGCGTCTCCCCCAGGGCCAGGTCGAGGTGACGCGAAGGGCGGTCTTCCCTGAGCAGTTGCAGGATTGCGGACAAGGCCGCCAGCGGGTTGCGAATCTCATGGGCGAGCCCCGCGGACAGGTGCCCGGCGGCGACCAGGCGCTCGTCCCGTTGCGCCCGTTCGCGCATCGCCCACAGCTCGGTCACGTCCTCCACGACGATGACCCGGCCCTGGTCCGGGAGCGTCGCCTGGCTGCACACCAGCCGGCGCCCGTCCGGAGGCGTCTCCTCCCAGCTACGGTGATGGACCGCACCCGAGAACACCTCGGTGACGCGCCTGCCGATCGCATTTCCCAGCAGCAGTCGACCGCTCGGGTTGATCTCCACGATGCGGTCATCGAGCCCCGCGATGAGCACGCCCGCCCTCACCCGCTCGATGACCGTCTCGGAGGCCACCTTCTGCGCCACGAGGGCCTTCCCGGTGCGCTCGAGCGACTCGGCGAGCTGCCCGCTGAGGATGCCCACCAGCAAGAGCGATAGCACGCGGAAACCGACCTCCCAGTACCGCAGCAGGAGGTCGTCCCCGGCGGCGTCGCCAGCGAACAGGGCCACGGCCAACAATCCGGCCGCAGCGAGTACCGAGACGGCGATCGCGCCGGCGCGGCCGAGCAGGTACGCACCGGCGGCGATGGCCGGGAAATAGAGGAAGACCAGCAGCGAGCCACCGCCGCCGGTGAACGCCGACAGCAACGACGCCCCGACCACGTCCACGACGAACATCAGCGAGAGGAATCCCACCCCCGGACGCCGCAGCCTGGTGTACAGCGCGCTCGCGATCAGCAGCAGCAACTGGACGGCGAGGATCGTGAAGAAGGCCCGATCGCTGTTGGCGAAGGGACCCTGGTCCAGCGCGCTGACGCCGGTGACCGCCAGCACGCCCAGGGCGACGCCGAAGCGCCCGACGTTGTAGCGCTGGATCCGCTCGGTCACGGCTTAGTTGATGTTTCCGGCCATCTCGAAGATCGGCATGTACATGGCGATGACCAGACCCCCGACCACGACGCCCAGGAAGGCCATGATCATCGGCTCGAGGGCGGCGGTGAGCGAACCGACCGCGGCATCGACCTCCTCGTCGTAGAAGTCCGCGATCTTGCTCAACATCACGTCCAGCGCGCCGGTGGCCTCGCCGACGCCCACCATCTGGCAGACCATTGGCGGGAACACCTTGGACTCCAACAGCGGCTCGGCGATGGTGCGGCCCTCGCTGATGCTGCGACTGGCCGACTGGATCGCCTCCTCGATGACGACATTGCCGGCGGTGCGGGAGCAGATGTCCAGGGCCTCCAGGATCGGCACGCCGGAGCTGATCATGGTCGACAACGTACGGCAGAAACGAGCCACGCCGACCTTGACGATGATGTCGCCGAACAGCGGCAGCTTGATGAGGATCGAGTGAAACGCGTACTTACCCTTGGCGGTACGGGTGATCTGCACGAACGCGACGTAGGCCAGGACCATCCCGATGATGCAGTACCCGATGTTCGCGGTGAGCCACTTCGACAACGCGATGACGAACTGCGTGGGCGCCGGGAGCGCCGCGCCGAAGTCGGCGAACATGTCCTCGAAAGTGGGGACGACCTTGGTGAGCAGGATGGCGATCACCACCCCGGCCACGGCCAGCACCACGATGGGATAGGACATCGCCCCCTTGACCTGCCGGATCAGCCTCTGGTTCTTTTCCAGGTAGGCCGCGAGGCGGTTCATGATGGTGTCGAGCATGCCGCCCACCTCGCCGGCGGCGACGAGGTTGACGTACAGGTCGTCGAAGGTCTGGGGGTAGGTCTTGAGCGCTTCGGCGAAGGTGTTCCCGCTCTCCACCTTTTCCTTGACCACCTTGAGCTGGTCGCGCATGGTCTGGTTCTCGGACTGCGTTGACAGGATGTCCAGGCATTGGACGAGCGGCAGCCCGGAGTCGATCATCGTGGCGAACTGCCGCGAGAAGATCACCAGGTCGCGCAGACTGACGCTCGGCTTGAGGAACGCCGGGAGGGGGATGTTGATCTGCAGGTCCAGCGCCGACTTGGACTCGGTCACCGACGTGGCACTGATGCGCATCTCACGCAGCTTGTTGCGCGCGGAGGCCTGATCGGCCGCGTCGATCTTTCCCTTGCGGGTCTCGCCCTGGGCGGTCTTCCCCTCGTATGCAAAAACGGCCATCGCTCAGCACTCCCCGACCCGCGATGGTAGCACACTGCCGGTGGCGGCGGGGTTAGCAGCAGGCCGATGTCGCTCATGGACCGGGTTCGCCGCGCTGCGCCGGCGGCGCTCTTCGGCCGGGGCGGGGCCTACGCCCGGGCCGGGGGGGTGCGTCGACTGGCGGCAGACCGCTACCTCGTGGCCGTGGCGGGTCGGGAGGAAGGGTTCGAGGTGTGGCTCGATGGCGAGGACTGGGACTGCACCTGCGGCGCCGAAGTTGGCGCATGCGCCCACGTGGTGGCGGCGGTGGTCGCGGTCGAGGAGGCCCTGCTGACGCAGTCGCCGACACCGGCATCGGCGGTCATGTACCGGCTTCGTCGCGACGAGTCGGGCCTGGTGTTCGACCGCGTGGTGCCGGCCGGCGCCCCCCGTCGCCCCGAGGACGAGGCGGTGAACCGCGTGCTCGCGGGATGGTGGGGACGGCCCGGCGCGCCGCGCGGCCTGCTGCAAGCAGCGCTGGGCCCACTCCGGGGGTTGGTGGTCACGCTCGACGGGGCGCCGATCCGCTGCGCACCCGAACCCGTCGAGCCGATGGTCGTGGTGCAGGACGACGGGGACGGCTGGCGGGTGCGGCTGGTGCGGCGCCCGGGCATCGACGAAGCCTTCGTCAACGGCATCCTGCGTATGGGCGACACGCTGCGGCCGATCGGCGACGTGGCGATCGACCTCGGCCTGAAGCAGCGCCTGGTGCAGGGTGTGGTCTTCGGCCCCAAGGAGGCCGGGCGGTTGGTGACCGACTTCTTGCCGGGGCTCCGCAAGCTCGTCGAGGTCGAGGTCCGCACCGCCCGCCTGCCCGATGCGCGTCGCGACCCACCCAGACTCGCCTGGGAGGTGGTCGCCGACGGACACCGGCTGCGCGCCCAGGCCCGCGTGGTGTACGGAGACCCTGCGTACGCTCGCGTCGAGCACGGAGAGCTGCGCCGCCTGGACGCCCGCGTGGTGCCCACCCGCGACCTCGACGCCGAGCGCCGGCTCTGCGACGCCGGGGTGCCCGTGGGGGTGCCGGTGGAGCGCGAGGGCGCTGAGGCGGTCCGCTGGATCGCGGCGTTGCCGGCCGGGGCGCGCGAGACGATCCTGGCGAGCGCGCCCGACTTCAGGCTGACCGGGGGCGGGGCGGACCCCTCGGTCGCGCTCCGCGAGCGGGGCGACGGCTTCGTGGTGGAGGTGGGGGGGGGCTTCGATCCGCGCGCGCTGGTCGACGCCTGGCGCGCCCACGCCCCGCTGGTCCCGCTCCTGGCCGGAGGCTGGCGCCCGGTGCCGCACGAGTGGCTCGATCGGCACGGCGCCGTGCTCGCAGAGCTGCTGGACGCCCAGGACGAAGGTGGCGGGCGGCTGGGGCGTGGCCAGGCGGGCCTCGCCCTCCAGGCGCTGGACGAGCTGGGCGTCGAGCCCCCTCCCGCGCTCGCGGCGCTGCGCGCGCTGGCCGGCGACTTCACCGCGGTGCCGCCCGCGCCCCTGCCGGCGGGCTTCCGCGGGGTGTTGCGCCCCTACCAACAGCGCGGCGTGGACTGGATCGTGTGGCTGCGCAGCGTCGGCATGGGCGGCATCCTCGCCGACGACATGGGACTGGGCAAGACGGTCCAGTGTCTCGCTTCACTCGGTCCCGGGCGGCACCTGGTCATCGCGCCCACGTCGGTGTTGGGGAACTGGGCGCGGGAGGCGGCGCGGTTCCGCCCCGACCTGCGGGTGACCCTCTTCCACGGGCCGCGTCGCCAGCTCGACGTCGGCGCGGACGTGGTCATCACCACCTGGGCGGTGCTCCGCCTCGATCGCGAGCGTCTCGCCGAACGGTGGACGACGGTGCTCTTCGACGAGGCCCAGGCGATCAAGAACCCCGAGTCCCAGACCGCGGAAGCCGCGCGGGCCGTCGACGCCGACCTGCGCCTGTGCGTGACGGGCACCCCGATAGAGAACCGGCTCGATGAGCTCTGGTCGGCGATGCACGTGGCGAATCCGGGCCTGCTCGGCTCGCGGCGGTCGTTCCGGGAACGGTTCTCCGGGCCGATGGAATCCGGGAGCCGGACCGCGCGTGACAGCCTGCGCCGGCGCATCCGGCCCTTCACGCTCCGCCGGAAGAAAGTCGAGGTCGCCCCCGAGCTTCCCAGCCGCACCGACGTGGTGCTGCGATGCGCGCTCGGCGACCGGGAGCGCAGCCTGTACGACGCCGTCCGCAGCTTGTCGGCCGCCGACGCCCGGCGCATGCTTGCCGGCGGCAAGGGCTGGCTCCAGGTGTTGGAGGTGCTCTTGCGCATGCGGCAGGCGGCCTGTCACCCGGGCCTGCTGCCGGGGGGTGACCGCGCGCTGGGAAGCGCCAAGCTCCAGCTCCTGGTCGAAACGCTCGACGAACTGGTCGCCGACGGTCATCGCATCCTCATCTTCTCGCAGTGGACCTCGATGTTGGACCTCGTGGAGCCCGCGCTGCGCGCCGGCGGCTGGGACTGGTGCCGTCTGGACGGAGCGACACGCGATCGCGAGGCGGAGATCGCTCGCTTCTCCGACCCGGACGGGCCGCCGATCTTCCTGCTGTCGCTCAAGGCGGGCGGCACCGGCCTGAACCTGACCAGCGCCGACTACGTCGTGCACCTCGACCCGTGGTGGAATCCGGCCGTCGAAGACCAGGCCACCGACCGCGCCCATCGCATCGGCCAGACCCGCCCCGTGGTTTCGATGCGGCTCATCGCCGAGGACACCGTCGAGGAGCGCATCTTGGCGCTCCAGGATCGAAAGCGGGAGCTGGTCAACGCGGCGCTGGACGAAGACGCGCTGGCGAAGGCGCTGACGGGGGACGAGTTGGCGGAGCTCTTCTCGTGAGCGCGTTAGAATTCCGCATGCCCGCCATCCACCTCGTCACCGAACTCCCTGGTCCCAAGAGCCGCGCCCTCGTCGCCCGCCGTGAGGCCGCGATGCCCTCGGGGGCCGCCAAGCTGACGGGGCTCGCCATCGCCCATGCGCACGGCGCGACGATGACCGATCTCGACGGAAACACCGTGCTCGACTTCGCCGGCGGCATCGGGATGCTGGCGGTGGGACACACCCCGGACAGCGTGGTGGCAGCGCTCCAGAAGCAGGCGGCCGAGCTCGTGCACATGTGTTCGATCATCGCGACACATGAAAGTTCCGTACTGCTGGCGGAGCGGCTCAACGCCCTGGCGCCGGGGCCGGCCCCGAAGCGGACCGCGCTGATGAACAGCGGCGCCGAAGCGCTCGAAACCGCGGTGCACATCTGCCGCGCCTCCACCCGCCGCCAGGGCGTGGTCGTCTTCGAGGGCGCGTACCACGGGCGCACCAACCTGACGCTGGCGATGACCTCGAAATTCAATCTGTTCAAGAAGGGCTTCGGGCCCTTCGCGCCCGAGATCTACCGTCTCCCGTTCCCGACGATGTATCGGCGCCCTCCGGCCACCACCGAAGCGGACTGGATCGCCTGGCACTGTGCCCAACTCGACCACTCCTTCACCGCCTACGTCGATCCCAGCCACGTCGCGTGCGTGGTGGTCGAGCCGGTGCAAGGCGAGGGGGGGTTCCTGCCGGCACCGGCCGCGTGGCTGCGCAAGCTTCGTGCGCTCTGTGATCAGCACGGCATGCTGCTGGTCGCCGACGAGGTCCAATGCGGGATGGGGCGCACCGGAACGCTGTGGGCCTGCGAGCATGCCGGAGTGGTCCCCGACGTGCTCACCACCGCAAAGTCCCTCGGCGCGGGGATGCCGATCTCGGCGATTGTGGGGCGCGCCGAGGTGATGGACGCTCCGCACCCCGGCGGCCTCGGTGGCACGTACTCGGGCAGCCCGATGGCCTGTGTCGCGGCGCTCGCCGCGCTCGACATCATCACCGCCCCGGGCTTCCTGGCCCGCGCCAACGAGGTGGCGGCGACGATCCGGGGTCGGCTTTGCGCGCTCCAGGCGCGCTTTCCGCGCCTGATCGGAGACGTTCGCGGCCTGGGGCCGATGCTGGCCATCGAGCTGGTCAAGGACCCCGTCACCAAGGAGCCGTGGTTGGAGGCCACCCAGGCGGTCAACGCCGAAACGCTGACGCGGGGCCTGGTGACCATCCGCGCCGGACTCTACAGCAACTGTGTGCGGCTGTTGCCGCCGCTGAACCTGACCGACGCCGAGGTGAACGAGGGGATGGACGTGCTCGATGCGTCGGTGGCGGCCGTTGCCGGGCGGCTGGGCGCGGCGTGAGCGCGCTGGTTGTCACGCGGTTGTCCGGCAGCGCCCGGTCGCGCGGTCATGCCCACGGCGAGGCCCACGCCGTCGCGATCCGGGACTACGCCGACGAGCGCATCGGGCTCGCTGCGAACGGGCTTTGGGCGGGCCGGCCCGCCACCCGGGACGAGGTGCTCCACCTCGCGCGCCGCCTGCTTCCGGCCCATCGCGCGTACGCGCCGGGCTTGATGGACGAGTTGGAGGCGCTCGCCGAGGCCGCGGGGGTGTCGGTCGAGGCCGCGCTCATCGTGGGCGGATTCACCGACTTCGTCGACGTGGTGCGTGCCGAAGGCGGCCCGGGCTTCGAGGAGGACGACTGCACCGCGGTCCTGGTGCCTCCCGCCCGCACCGGCGGGCTCGGCGGCCTCTTCGCCCAGACCTGGGACATGCACGATTCGGCGACCCCGCACGTGGTCATGCTCGACATCAGGCCGGAGGAGGGACCGGCGTGCCTGGTCTTTTCGACGGTGGGCTGCCTGGGCCAGATCGGCGTCAACGAGGCCGGCCTGACGGTCGGCATCAACAACCTCGTCTGCACCGACGGCCGCATCGGCGTGACCTGGAATTTCGTGGTGCGGGAGGTCCTGGCGCAGACCACGCTGGAGGGCGCGCTCGCCCGCATCCGGGCCGCACGCCTCGCCGGGGGCCACGACTACCTCGTGATGGACGCCGCCGGGCGGGGAGTCAACGTCGAGGCCAGTGCGCGGGTCCAGGTCGAGGAGGTCCTGGGCGGCACGCCGATCGTGCACACCAACCACTGTGTGCATGCCGCCACCGCCGTCCACGAGGCCAAGCGTGATGCGGGGCTGTTGGCCTCGTCCCGGGATCGGCTGCGCACCGCCCAGACCCTGCTCGCGGAGGGTCCGGTGGATGTCGCTCGGCTACAGGCGCTGATGGCGGAGCCGACGTGCATCTGCCGCCACGGCGGTCCGCCCAGCCACATCGAGACCAGCGGCGCGCTGGTGGTCCGGCCCGCCACCCGGGAGCTCTGGGCGACCTGGGGCCCGCCGGATCTGGCCCCGTGGGAGCGGTTCACGGTGTGACGCCGGCGGCATGGGTTTACATGTCAATCGCCGGCTCTGCCCGCCGCCTTCATCGCATCCTGCATCGCCCGACACATCGGCGCGTCGGCGAAGCGTTCGTGGACCATGGCGTCCAGCGCCAGCCCCGCGACCGCGCACCCCGCCACCGCCTGGGTGATCGCGGGGTCCGGCCCCGCGTCGGCGAGCTTGGGCGCGTGCTGGACCAGGCACAGCCCGACGTCGGCGTGGACCCGACTGCGACACTCCTCGGCCTCGGCGACGAAGCAGGTCCGCACCATCGATCGGTCCGCGCACAGCGCCTCGGCCAACGTAGGTCCAAGCTCCGCCTGCACTCTGGACAGCACGGCCCGGTCGAAGGTCGGGGTCGCGGCGGGCGCGGCATAGCGCGCCCCGGGTTCAGCCGGTCGGTTGGTACTGCGGCGGGTGACGGTGTACCCCTGGCGCTCTAGGAGCCCGATCAGCCCGTCGGCGCCGAACATGTGCGCCGCTCCGACGGCGACGAAGGCACCGCCCTGGGCCAGCTCGGGGTTGAGCGTCGTGATCCAGGCGCGGTTGCGCGCGAAGAGCAGCGGCTCGGTCTCCGGAGCGGCAGGATCCACCAGGGTCGCCTCGTCGACGATTCCGAGCAGGCAGAGGTCGTTGAGGGCGCGGAAGGCCGCTTCCTGCTCCACGACGTCGGGCTCGGCCTCAAGTGCGGCGACGAATGCCGGTTCGGCGGCGGTCAGTATCGCGGCCTGGTCGGCGATGGTCTCGACGAACCGAGAGGGGATGCCCGCTTGTTTCGCCCGCGCCTGGATCTCCACGTCCATCGCGCTGAACCTGGTGTTCCCGCCAAGGGCGGTCATCAACATCGGCACGCTGGCAGCCGCCCACGGGACGAGGTGGTCGAGGATGGACGCGGGGAAGTCCGGCGCCGCGAGCACCAGCCGCTCGAAGGCCGGCCCGGACAACCGCGCGCTGAGGCGCGCATCCGACCACACCACCCCAAGCGCCTCAGCCGACTCCAACTCAAGCGGCGCCTCCGTGTACACGACTCGCGCGCGGGTGAGGCTCTCGTCATCCGGACGGGGCAGGGCGTAGTCCAGCGCGACCCCGACGTGGCAGGTGCCGAACAGGTGGCTGGTCCGGCCGTCCTTCTCGACGTTCCACAGGTTGAGCGGGTGGACGACGCCGGCTACCGGGCCCGGTCTCGGCGACGTCCGCGAGGGACGGGCGATGCCGTCGGTCGCGACCGGAGCCGTCGGGTGGACGCAGGCCATCAGGACGAGCAGGGTTCCGAGCATAGGGCATTGAAACACATCCGGTGATAGCCAACGCCGCCCATGCGCGACGTGCTCGGCGAACTCCTGGTGCTCCTGCGGCTCGAACGGATCGAAGAACGCATCTTCCGTGGCCAGAGCCAGGACCTGGGCTGGGGCGCGGTGTTCGGGGGGCAGGTGCTCGGGCAGAGCCTGTCGGCGGCCGCGCAGACCGTGCCCGACAATCGGCACGTGCACTCGATGCACGCCTACTTCCTCCGTCAGGGCGATGCGCGCTATCCGATCGTGTACGAGGTCGATCCCATTCGCGACGGAACCAGCTTCACCACGCGCCGGGTCGTCGCGATTCAGCGTGGGCAGGCGATCTTCATCCTCAGCGCTTCGTTCCAGGGAGACGAGCCCGGCTTCGACCACGCCGCGCCCATGCCGTCGGGGGTGCCCGGTCCCGAGGAGTTGGAGAGCGAGCAGGAGCTGGCGCGGCGTGTCGCGGACAAGATCCCCGAGCCGCTGCGGGCCCAAGCGATGGCCGACCGCCCGATCGAGATTCGGGCCGTTCAGCAGTGGAGCCTGCTCAAGCCGAAGAAGTTGCCGCCGCGCCGCCAGCTCTGGTACCGCGCCAACGGGCGCCTTCCCGATGATCCCGCGGTCCATCGTTACCTTCTCGCCTACGCCAGCGACTTCAACTTCCTGCCCACGGCGATGATGCCGCATGGGGTCAGTTGGTTGACGCCCGGCATGCAGGTGGCGAGCCTGGACCACGCCATGTGGTTTCACCGGCCGTTCCGCTTCGACGAGTGGCTGCTCTACGACGTCGAGAGCCCCAGCGCGAGCGGCGCGCGTGGGCTGGTGCTCGGCCGCTTCTACGATCGGGCGGGCACACTGGTGGCGTCAGTGGCGCAGGAGGGACTGATGCGAAACCGCGCCCCCGCGGCCTGACCTGACCTCACGGATCGTCGTCGCACGCGTCACCGATCCCGTCGCCGTCGCCGTCGGTCTGGTCGAACTCCCACGCACCGTCGGGGGACAGCGACGGGACGAGGTCGGTCACGGCGATGCCGGCGTCGAGCAGCCGCGCCGCCACACCCCAGCCCCCGCCCCAGTCCCGCACCTTCACCAACAGCGTGTTCCAGCCCGCGACCACGGGCACCTCGGCCTGGAACTGGTCGGCGTTGACGCCCTGGCAGGAGCCGACGTCCATCACCTGCACGCCGTTCCACCACGCGAACAGGCCGTCGTCGGCGCCGATGGCCAGTGTCAGGGTCCGCGCCGTCCCGCTCTGCAGGTAGACCAGCGAGTACGCCTCACGCGACGGTGACGCCGAGCCGTACGGACCGAGGTAGTCGTAGGTGTCCCCGGACAAGAGCGCCCAGGTCCACGTCGTGTCGCCCGCCGCGTCGCCCAGGGCCGGGGCCAACGGTCCGTCCTCATCGACCAATGCCTCCTCCGACGGCCGACACTCGGCGGTGGTGACGCCGCCGGTGAAGGCGCCGGCACTGAGCCAGGTGCGGATGTACCCGGCGGAGCCAAGGCCGGGCTCCGGGCTGGCGGGGCCGTTGCTGACGTCGGGGCAGTTGTCGAGGTCGTTGTCGACACCGTCGCCGTCGAGGTCCACGTCGCAGCTGTCGGGGACGGCATCCAGGTCGGTGTCGGACCCGGTGGCCGGGGCCCCGATGGCGACCGGATCGGGCGTGGTGAGGGCCAGCGTGTAGTCGGGCGCGTCCGCCTTGTTGACCGCAGACACGCACACCGACCAGGTCCCTTCCGCGACCCAGCGCGCTCCTGGTTCGTGGAGCGGGTCGAGCACCGCGCACCCGTCGGCACCCGGCGCGCCAGTGGCCAACAGCGAGCCGTCGGGCGCATGCAAGGAGAGTGTCAGCGCCGCGCCGCAGGGCGCGAGCTCGTGGACCTCGACCGCGCCACACCCGGGCACCGGCAGCGACCAGCAGTCGTCGTCCGGACCTTCGAGACTGCCATGCACCAGGGCGCCCGCGGGTGTCGCGACATCCCACTCGTCGTTGGGCTCGAGCTCGGCCGTTCCAGACTGAGCCTGACAGGATCCAGAGCACCCGTCCCCGCCCAGGACGCCTCCGTCGTCGCACCCCTCGCCGGCATCGACCACGGCGTCGCCGCAGCCAGCCGGGAAGCAGTCGGTGCGACAGCCGTCGGCCCGGGTGTCGGAGTTGGCCGCCCCCGCGTCGCACACCTCATCCGCGTCGAGCACCCCGTCCCCGCATCCCGGCGGCAGGACCTCGGCGGGCTCGGAGCCCCCGACGACGAGCGACGCCGGCGCGCAGCCCCACGGGCCAGCGATGAACAGGACGAGGAGTGGCGTGCGCACGGCGGCGGGAGTGTACACTCTGGCGGCGATGTTGACCCTCCTGTGCGGCCTCTCGTGGGCCGGTGACGACACCTTCTTTGCGGGACCGGGCCCCGGACGGCTCTCGATGGCGGCCTTACAGGACGGCGGCACCGTGCGCGGGCGGACTGGCCTGCTGGTGGCCCGCGTGGACGACCCGGTCGCGATCGCGGCGCTACCCGAGGTCGCGGGGGTGCATCCGCTGCGAGGCCGACTGGTCCGCATCGCGCTCCGAGGGGGCGTCGACGACCTGGCGTTCGCGCGCGCCTTGCATGGTCGAGAGGGCGTCCACTGGGTGCACCCCGACCTGCGGCTGGCACTGGTTCCGCACGCCGTGCCCGATGACCCCTGGTACGCCCAGCAGTGGCACCTCGACAACACCGGCCAGGGCGGACGCATCGCCGATGTCGACATCAACGCGCCCGAAGCCTGGACCGTCGCCACCGGGGCCGGCGTGACGATTGCGGTCATCGACACCGGCGTCCAGCTCGACCACCCCGATCTCCTGGTGATTCCTGGGCATGACTACGTCGATCACGACGAAGATCCGAGTCCCGGGGCCGACGACGGCGCCCCCCACGGCACCGGAGTGGCCGGCATTGCGGCGGCGATCGGCGACAACGGCTACGGCGTGAGCGGCGTGGCTTGGGCGTCCGATGTCTACGCGATCCGCCTCATCGGCGGCGACACCAGCACGTCTGACCTCTACGAGGCCTTTGCCGAGGCGGTCGATGCCGGCGCGGGCGTGCTGTCCAACTCCTGGGGGTTTTACGGCTGCCAGGGCGTGCCCGCCGCCGAGGTGTTTTCCGAGATGTTCGCGTACGCGGAGGACGAGGGCCGCGGGGGGCTCGGCTCGGTGGTCGTATTCGCCGCCGGCAACGACAATTGCGACAACTCCGGCGACGCGATGCTGTCGAACAACAAGGCGTTGGTGGTCGCGGCCCTGGAGTGGTGGGATCAGCGGGCGTCGTACAGCAACTACGGGCGGCCGCTCGGCCTGGCCGCACCCACCACGCTGCTGACGACGGACCTGACGTCCGGGGGCTACGGCAACTATGGCGGCGACGACGGCTTCTGGGAGGGGTTCTCGGGCACCAGCGGCGCGACGCCGGTGGTGTCGGGGGTGGTCGCCCTGATGTTGGAGGCCAACCCCCGCCTGACCGCCAAGCAGGTGCGTTCGGTGCTCGCCGACACCGCGGCGAAGGTGGACGTGCAGAACGGCGCGTGGGACCAGGACGGGTGGAGCCCCTACTACGGGTACGGCCGGATCGATGCGGGCGCCGCGGTGGCTGCGGTCGCGGCCACGGCCCCGGCGGCGCCGACGCCGATCCTGGTGCGCGACGCCGCCTACGCCGACCGCGTCATCCTGGCGTGGGAGCCGGCCGTCGACCCCGATGGGGACGTGCAGTTCACCACCGTTCGCTGGTGGCTCGACGGCGTCGACTCGTTACTGGCAACGGAGTTCGACACTCGCGATCACCATGTGGACCTGGAAGGGAAGGTGGCTGTCGGCGACGTCGTGCATTGGCAGGTCGCCGCCGAGGACACCTGGGGCCTCGGCGCGTGGAGCCCGGTCCAGAACGTCGCCGTCGTCGAAGAGCCCCTCGTAGTCGCCGAGCAGGGTGACGGAGACGCACGGCCCGCGGAGGAACCCGCCGGTTGCGCGACCGGCCGGGGAGGATTCGGCCTCGGTGGCGCCGCTGTCATCGCCATCGCCCTGCTTTGCCGCCGCGCGGGCGGGTAGGCGACGCCGATGCAGAAGGCGTGTCATCTGGTCCCGATTCCTCTGCCGCCGCCCGCCCAGCGCGTTGGGCGCGGCGCCCGATTCGCCGCGTCCGGCGAGCGCCGCGATCGGTACGGGCTCCCCGACGACCTGGAGAGCCCGAGCCCCGTCGGCTACCGGACCCGGCCATCACTCACCCGGGAGGAAGCGGCGCTCGCGTCGGCGCTCTTCGAGCTGGAGTCGCCCGCGTCTTTCGTCCTCGGCGCCAGCGCCACCGAGGGCGAACTCTTCGAAGAGGCCGCCCTCGGCGTGCTCTGCTCCCGCCAGTCGACCAACTACACCGGCCACCGTCAGGTCACCCTCGGCCCGGACGACTCGGCGCGGCTCGTCCCGCTCCTGCGCCGGCTCCAGGGGATCGATCGCCTGGTCTTGGACGGCGCTGCGTACACGCACATCGCGCTGACGCGACCCTATCGAACGCCGTTCACGTTCTTGTTGACGTTCATCGGTCACCAGAGCGTCTCGTCCCTGTACACGGTCCCCAAACGAGCGTGGGACAAGCGGTTCCGCCAGGCCGACGACATCCCCACCATCGGCTACCTGCAACACCTCCACGTGGGCATCTGGGCCGACGCGATCGAGCGGGCGGCGGTCTTGGCGTCCGGGGGCAGACGACGGGCGAACGTCCTGATGCAGCCATTCTCCGGCGCGGTGTGGCAACAACAGAACACCGCGGTGATCGCCGAGATCGAGTCGCTGTGCGGGCTTGGCACCGCGCTGCGCGCCGCCGGTTGGCGGGTGGGGCTCATCGCCCAGGTGGGCACCGTCTCCTCCCCGTTCCCGCTGCCGCCGGCCCTCTGTCGGAAGCTGGGCGCCACCCTGCTCTCGCTCCGGTCGGAGCGCATCCAGCCCGGCGTCAACGCCGAAGACAAGGCCCCCGCACCCTACCAGACCCGGCAGGACATGGATGTCCCGCCCGAGCTCGTGGAGATGGCCGGCCGCGCCGGGTACAACGCGTTCTGCCACTGGACCGGGATCGACCGCGAGGAGGCCAAACGGTTGTTGCTGATGGAGCGCATCGACGTCCTCACCCCGGGCGGCAAGGAGCGCCTGCGCACCGTGCGCAGCGAGCTTGAAGCCATCACCGACCGCATCGTCGCGCACCTGCCGCTGTGGGCGGATCTGCCCATGCTCCGGGCGCTGAGCAAGAACGCGGCACGAGGAAAGAAGGCCTTTGCCCTGGCTGGACAGCGCATCTACGTCGGCGGACTGTCGCGTCCGGAGATCGAGGCGGCTGGCCTCGACTTCACCCACGCCGTCCGGGGCTTCGGCGCCGCCGCGGCCCGCTCGGCGCTGTTGTGCGAGCTGTCGGGGTGCATCGAGATTCCCGACGGGTGTGATCTGCTGGCGGGCATCTGCCTCATGGCCGGGCCGGTCAACCAGAACGATGTCGGCAAACAGTTCCACGGGTACGCGGACCTGCTGGCGGGCGCGTTCGGCGAACGCACACCGACATCGCTGCTGGTGTGGACGCTCAAGGCCAAGACCGTCGCCGACCCCATCGGCAACGAGGAGCAGCTGCAGAGCCGGGCACGCAAGGGGGCCCTGGTCGATCTCCGGGCCGGTCCCCACGAGGTGGTGTCGCTGCGCCGCGGCACGACCAACGAGCCGATGCGCAGCCGCGACGGCCGGGTCAACGGCGAGCGTGCTTTTGCCGACCAGGGGAACTTCGTCGTCGACGGCGACGGCAGGGAGATTCCGGGCAACCGCGGTTCGGCGTGGCCCGAGGCCTGGCGGCAGGAGCATCCGTGGGGGTGAACGCTCCGCGGCGATTCCCCGTTCCGCCGTCGGTGTCCCTGGTGTCCGTGGCGCTGCCCCGCAAGCGCGGCGACGGCGAGATTCCCCGGATTGAAGCGTGGGCCGAGACGCTCCCAGGGAGCGCGGCAACCTATCGTGGGGTGTGTGGATTTCCGGACGCGGGGTTCCTGCCACCGACCTACCCCGATGTGCTCACCCGCGGTCTTCAGTTGGCGGTGCTCACCGACGCGGCGTTCCCGCTCCCGGTGCTCGGCATCCTGCACACCGAGCAGCGCATCGAGGTGCGCCGGCCGATCCGGAACGGCGAAGCCCTCAGCGGACGAGCCTGGGTGGATGGCAGTCGCGTGGTGCGCAAGGGAATCGAGTTCGATCTGCATGCCGCCGTCAGCGTGGCGGGCGAGGACGTGTGGTATGGGGTAACGACGATTCTCTCCCGCGCGCGGGCCGGGGATGGGGTCAAGCGGCCCCGGCCGCAACCAGGCGCATGGACCCTCGATCGGTCGGTGGTCTGGTCGATCCCCGCCGATCAGGGCCGCCGCTACGCCGCGGTCAGCGGTGACAACAACCCCATCCATCTGTACCTTTGGAGCGCGAGGCTGTTCGGCTTCAAGCGCCCGATCGCGCACGGGTGGTGGGCGCTCGCCCGCGCGCTTGCCGAGCTCGATCTGGACGCGGCCCGGCCGTGTGTCATCCACGCGCGCTTCCTGGCGCCGCTGCCCCTGCCAGGGCGTGTCACCTTCGAGTCGGGCCCGCTGCAGAGCGCCGCCGGCCACCACTTCCAGCTGCGTCGCACGAACGTGTGTGTCACCGGCGAGGTTCAGCCGGGCTGATATTGGATCAGCGGCGGCGGCGACCCGTCGCCAGGGCCGAGAGCGCGAGCGCGAGGGTGCCGGCCGCGGCACCGCCGGTCTCCGAGCAGCCGCACTCCCCCGCGTCCTTCCCGCCTGGAGACACCTCGATGTCGCCCCCGGCGTTGTCGGTGTCGCCAGAGTCGCCGCCCGAATCGGCGGTGTCGGCCCCGGTGTCGGTGTCGTCGCCGGTGTCGCCGGTGTCGCCGGTGTCGCCGGTGTCGATTTCCCCGTCGTCACCGTCGCAGTCCGAGTCCACCCCATCGGCGGGCGTCTCGGGGGCGCCCGGGTAGATGGCGGCCTCGGCATCGTTACAGTCACCAGCAGGGGCGGTCGCGACGGCCTCGCTCACGTCGTCGCAGTCCAGATCGGCGCTGGGTACCGTGCTGGTGGCGTCGGGACGATACCCGTCGCCATCGGCGTCACGGAAGCACAGCTCGAAGCCGTCGCAATCCTGGTCGATCGCGTCGCCGACCACTTCGTCGGCGCCAGGGTGCACGCTGGCGTCGCCGTCGTTGCACTCGTCGCAGGCGGCATGGCCGTCCTCGTCGAGGTCAGCCGTCCCCGCCGAGCCGTCGCAGTTGTAGTCGGTGGGGTCCGCGCAGTCGTCCTCACGGGCGCCTGGGTGGAAGCGGGCGTCGGCGTCGTTGCAATCTCCATCAGGATCGGTGGCGAGCGCTTCGCCGGCGTCCAGGCAGTCGGTGTCGCCGCTGGCGACGGTGCTGGTGGTGTCGGGGCGGTAGTCGTCGTCGTCGGCATCGACGAAGCAGTCCTCGCCGCCATCGCAGTTCTGGTCTGTCTCGTCGCCGGCCAGCTCGGCGGCGCCCGGATTCACCCCGGCGTCGCCGTCGGCGCAATCGCCGCCGCCGTAGCCGTCGCTGTCGTACCCGTCGTAGTCAGCGTCGAAGTCCGACAAGCCGTCGCAGTCGCCGTCGATCCCGTCGTACCAGGCTTCGACTTCCGCGGGGTTGACGCCGGCATCGGTGTCGTCGCAGTCGTCGCCACCGTAGGCATCGCTGTCATCGCCGTCGTAGTCGGCATCGAAGTCCGACAGGCCGTCACAGTTCTGATCGACGCCGTCGTACCACACCTCGGTCGCCGAGGGGTTCACCGCCGCGTCGTCGTCGTCGCAATCGGCGCCCCCGACCGCCGACCCGTCCACACCGTCGCCGTCCACGTCCGTCAGATCGGCCCCATCGCAGTCCTGATCGATGCCGTCGTAGGCGATCTCGGTGGCGTCAGGCCAGATCGTCCCGTCGGTGTCGTCGCAGTCGTCGGCGTTGGCCGCGTAGCCGGCCGGCTCGTAGCACGCAGACTCCGTGGTGGACACGTCTCCGTAGCCGTCCCCGTCTGCATCAAGGTACCAGGTCGTCTCGTCCACGGCGGCGTTGTCCACGGTCCCGTCACAGTCATCGTCGACCCCGTCGCAATACTCGGCGGCGCCTGGGTAGACGGTCGCGTCGGCATCGTCGCAGTCGTCACCGAAGTAGTAGCCGTCCCCGTCCGCATCCCATGCGTCGGCGCCTGACCCGCCGAACGCGCCGATGTCAGAGACCGTTCCGTCGGTGTCGGAGTACGCAGGATGCCCGGCGTCGATGAGCGGCGAGGAGGAGGCGAGCAGGAAATTGTCATTCGTGCAGTCACCATCCGCAGTGTAGGTCTCGAAATCTGGGGCCGAAGTGGTGTTTCCCGCCGCGCTGGTGCTGAAGCTGAAGCTCCCGGCCATGTCCGCGGAGGTGTTCACGTACCAGTCGTCGTAGGTGAAGTCCGAGTAGGTGTTTGTGTCGGCGTCACCCGCGTAGACTCCGTCGCCATCGAGGGTGTACGCAAAGATGTTGTTGGTGGCGGTGACGAGGGCGTAGAGTCCGTAGAAGGCCCCCCCATAGTAGTTGGTGGAGTTGCCGAGGAAGTTGTTGTTCACCAGCTCGGCGTTGGCGGAGAGGTACATGTACATTGCCCCGCCGGAGTACGACGATTCGTTCTCGACGAACAGGTTGTTGGTGTAGCTCTGGTCCCCACCGTAGGCGTAGTAGCTCGACACCGCGCCCCCGTAGGTGGCCTGGTTGGTGCAGAACAGGTTGCCCGAGACGTTCGTGTCATACATGTAGGACAGCGCCACCGCGCCACCGTAGTACCCCGCGTAGGTGCTTTCGTTGTCGGTGAAGCGACTCCCGGTCAGGGATAGTTCGTCGAAGCTCACCGCCACCATCGCGCCGCCGTTGTAGTAGGCCGCGTTTCGCGAGAACTCTGTCGCGTCCACACTCACGTCGTAGCTGGTGGAGTTGGGCGCGTAATAGATAGCACCGCCGCTTCCGTAGGTGGCGGTGTTGTCATTCATCGAGTCAGACGCGACGTCGAGTGGGCCCGCCCCGTAGGAGTACAGCGCTCCACCGTCGTAGTAGGCGGTGTTGTCGCTCCAGTCGCTGCGCGTGCTGTCCAGGCTCGTGGCATAGTTCGCGTAGAGGGCGCCGCCGTAGCCGTAACGAGCCGTGTTGTCCGAGAACGCCGCATCTTCGACCACGACGTCGGTGTAGGTGTAGGTCGCGTGAACCGCCCCGCCATTGTAGTATGATTGGTTGTTGGTGAACACGGTGGCGACCATGCTCAGTGGGGTGTAATAATAGGCCAGGACTGCGCCCCCGGACCCGTACGTGGCGGTGTTGGAATCGAACAACGTGCCGTCGAGCGACAGCTCGTAGGTGCCTGACGCATAGATCGCGCCACCATTGTAATAGGCACTGTTGTTCGTGAATTCCCCACCGGTGACCGTCAGCTCGCATCCGGTGTTGAGGTAGACGGCGCCCCCGTGGTACGCGACGTTTCCATCGAAGGTGCTGTCGGTCAGCGCGATGACGTTGGTGCCGGCGCCGTAGACCGCCCCGCCAACGTACCCCGAGGTGTAGTAATAGGCGTAATTGTCAGAGAACGTGTCGCCGTCGGTGGTCAGGTTCGCCGAGGCCACCAGGTAGATCGCAGGCCCATAGGTGTAGTATCCGCGGTTGGAGCTCCACACGGTGTTGCGACTGGTGACGTCGACACCCGCACCCGCGTAGACGGCGCCGCCATAGTAATAGCTGGTGTTCCCGGTCATGGTGACGCCGTCCATCTCCAGCGATGGGGTGCCGCCGGTTGGATCCAGAAAGATGGCGCCGCCGTAGTAGGTGTTTCCCCCGGTCAGCGTGGTGTCCTCGACGGTGACGACGGCGTCGCCGATCGCGTAGATGCCACCTCCATAGTAGGCGGTGTTCCCCGTGAACGTGCTGTCGACGATTGAGAGGGCGCCCCCGGAGACGTAGACCCCGCCGCCCGCGAGCGCGGTGGTCCCCGACGACGACACGGCGACGTCCTCCAGGTTGACCGTAGAGTTGAGGGCGTACACGGCACGATAGCTGGTGTTGCGGACGGTGAGGGCCGAGAGGGTCACGGTCTCGCCCGCATCGATCGTCACCGCGTTGGTGCAGAGGCCGCTGGGCGCGATGATGGTGGTGGCGCGGGCGGCGCCAAGGAGGGTGAGACTCTTCCCGTTGGTATCGACACATTCCACGTAGGTGGCGGCGGCGATGCTGATGGTGTCGCCCGAGCTGGCGGCGGTGACTGCGCTCGCGATGGTGGTGTACGGCCCGGAGGAGGGGTTGACCACCAGGGTGGCGGCGAGTGACCGGCTGGCAAGGCTGAGAAAAACCATACGGAGCCCGTGAGTGTGGCCGCCGTATCACGCGGGATAGACCCCCTACGGGGGTGGTTGTGAACGACACCGTGCACGTGCCGACCGAAAACACCGCGGCGCGCGTGCGCGCCACGCCTCCCGGGGGCGGTGACGTCGTCATCATCGGCGCGGGCCTCGGCGGCCTGATGACGGCGGCGCGGCTGGCCCAGGGGGGGCGGCGGGTGGTGGTGCTCGATGCCCACTACGTAGCCGGCGGGTGCGCCACCATGTTTTCGCGCTCAGTGGGGGTCGACCGGTACGCGTTCGACATCGGGCTGCACTACGTTGGTGGGTGCGGCCCGGGTGGTCGCGTCCCGAGGGTGTTGGACGAGGTGGGGGTCGCGGTCGACTGGCGGCCGCTGGACCCGGACGGCTTCGACGAGCTGATCTTCCCTGACTTCAAATTCAGGATTCCGGCTTCGCCCGAGCTGTATCGCGATCGACTTATCGAGATGTTTCCCAAGGAGATTTCCGGAATTGATCGATACATGCGAATGTGTCGAGAGGTCCGGCAGTTGGGTCGGCCCGAGGCCCCCAGGGGCTGGCGCTTCTTGTGGGAGGTCGCGACCTCTGGGCGGCTCGCAGCCGCAAATAAAAGCGTCACGCTGGGTGCGTTTCTCGAATCTGTCACCGAGAATCCTCAGTTGCGCGCGGTCATCGCCGGCCAGAACGGTGACTACGGCGTCGCCCCGGGACGGGTGAGCCTGATGTTGCATTGCGGGCTCGCGAATCACTACTTCGACGGCGCCTACTACCCGCGCGGCGGTGGCCAGGTCATCGCCGATGGGCTTGCGGCGCGCATCGAGGCCCTGGGTGGGTCCATCCACCTCCGTCACGCTGTCGAGAGCGTCCTCGTGGAGGGTGGGCGTGCCGTGGGCGTCCGGTACCGCGGACCGCATGGGCAGGTCGCGGAAGTGCGGGCTCCCGTTGTCGTGAGCAACGCGGACATCAAGCGTACGGTGCTGGAGTTGCTACCGGGGGAGGCGGCGCCGCCCGGACTCCGCGAGCGCGCCCAGGCCTGGGAGATGGGCGGTGCGATCTTCCTGACCTGCCTCGCGGTCCGCACCGATCTCCGCGCCCTCGGCATGGCGGCCACGAACTACTGGCAGTTCGACGGCTACGACTTCGATGCGCTGTATGCCGAGGGGCAGGCCGGACCCCTCCCGCCGGTGCGCGGCTGCTATATCACCAGCGCCACTCTCAAGGATCCTGGGACGCCCGGCCACGCCCCACCCGGCGTGGACACAGTTGAAATCATGGCGTTGATGCCAGCACGTCTTGACGCATGGAATGTATCGGACTCGGACGCCCGGGCTCCCCATTACCGTAAGTCCGCGGTGTACCAGGGGCACAAGGCCGCGATCGAGGCAAACCTCGTGGGCCGGCTGGAAGGGCTCTTCCCAGGCTCGACGGCCAACGTCGTTCATCAGGAGAGCGCCACGCCCGTCACCCACACCCGGTTCACCGGCGCGTCGGGGGGAAGCGGCTACGGGCTGGCGGCCACGCCGGGGCAGTTTCTCGGCAACCGCCCTGGGTGCGCCAGCGGCGTGCCGGGGCTGTACTTATGCGGGGCGTCGACGAGGTCCGGCCACGGTATCACCGGTGCGTTGGGCTCGGGCGTGTACGCCGCTCGCGCCATCGAGGCCGCCCTGGCGAAGTGATACAGGGTGCGATACACGATGGTTCAGGTTGGACTTCGTTCTCGGGTTGGTTAGCTGCCGCGCTTCGGGGCGTAGCTCAGCCTGGTAGAGCGCTTGGTTTGGGACCAAGAAGTCGCAAGTTCGAATCCTGTCGCCCCGACCATACCGTATGAACACCCTCCGGATCGCCTGATCCGGAGGGCGTTTCACTTTCGGCCCTCGCGAGTTCTACGAGGATGTCGAAGGGTTTCCGGTAGTCAGCCTCGACCTGGCCCTCGAACAATTTGCAGTTCGAAGTGACCAGATCGAGCAGGATGCGCTGCTGTGGGACCTCTTGGCGGATGTATAGGTCATACGCCATGTTTGCGAGTTCGAACAGGCGGAGGGCGGTATCGAGCGATCGGGCGTCGGTCTGAGCGAGCCGCTCCATCTCTCCCTGGAGCTGCGCGCGCTCGATCTCCCACTCGTTGCGCTTGCGGTTGAAGAAGGCGTCGTCGATCCGGCCGTCGAGCTTCTCCTCGTAGGCCCGGTCGATGAGGCCGCCGAGGCGGTCGAAGCGCGTCCGCAGCGTGGTGAGCTTCTGCACCTGCTCATCGACGATCATGCGCCTGGACTCCTTGAGCTTCTCCGCGACGAGCCTCGCGTTCTCCTCGATCATCCGGAGCGGGCGCCCGAGCCCCCCGAAGAGCTCGCGCAGGCGTTCCTCACGGGTATAGGACTGGCCCCGGCACCTTCGGAAGCACCGGTAGTAGACGTGCCCCTTGTGGGTCTCCGGCGTCACTGCGCTGTGGCAGAAGCCACAGGTGACGAAGCCTCCGAACGCGAAGCCCCGCGCTCCCGGGCGGGTCATCGGCTTGCCTTCGAGGCGATCCTGCACACGCTGCCACAGCTCCGCGCTCACGATCGCCGGGTCGCTGCTTCGGTACACCTTGCCGCCCCACTTGAACCACCCGCCGTACCGCGGGTTCCCCAGCGCGAGGCGCACGCTGCTGACCGAGAGGACGCCTTCCTTGCGCGTCCGCAGCCCGGCCGCCCGCGCATGGGTGGAGAGGTCCTGAAGCGAGTGTGTGCCGGCGTCGTACAGCTCGAACAGACGATGTCGATCTCCGCTCAGAAGTCACAAACGCCGAACGCTGCTACACGAAGGGCCGGCCCCTCACGATCACCTCGTCGCGACCGGCGCCCGTGCCGATGACCACCACCGGCACGCCGACCAGCGCCTCGATGCGATCGACATAGCGGCGGGCGTTCTCCGGCAGCCCCTCGAACGTCGAGATCCCGGTCAGCGACTCCGACCAGCCCGGTAGGTCCTCGTAGATCGGCGTCACTACCGAAAGCGCCACCGCCCCCGTTGGCACGTCCAAGAGCCCCTCATAGCCCACGCAGATGCGCAGAGTTTCCATCCCGCTGAGCACATCGAGCTTGGTGAGCACCAGCCCCGTCATGCCATTGAGCATCGCCGCGGTTTGAACCATGGCCGCGTCGAACCAGCCGCAGCGGCGTGGCCGCCCGGTGGTGGCCCCGAACTCATGCCCGACCGCACGGAGCCGCTCGCCGGTGGCGTCGGACAGCTCGGAGGGGAAGGGTCCAGAGCCCACCCGCGTGCAGTAGGCTTTCGCGATGCCGATCACCTCGTCGATGGAGGTCGGGCCCACCCCGCTACCGGCACAGGCCCCGCCGGCGACCGTGTTGGAGCTGGTCACGAAGGGGTAGGTGCCGTGGTCGACGTCGAGGAAGGTCCCCTGCGCTCCCTCGAAGAGGATGCCGTCCCCACGACGGATCGCGTCGTGCAACAAGCGAATCGTGCTGCGCGCGTGGGGCCGCAACCGCTCGGCCAGGGCGTCCAGCTCGGCGAAGCAGGCGTCCCCATCCAATGGGGCGGCGCCGAAGTCGGAGACCAGCCGCCGGTTGACATCGGGCAGCAGCGTGTCGATGTGCCTTCTGAGCGCGGTCCGGTCGAGCAGATCGGCGATGCGAAGGCCACGGCGACCCACCTTGTCCTCGTACGCCGGGCCGATGCCCCGCCCGGTGGTGCCGATCTTGCCCTCACCAGCCGCCGACTCCCGGGCCAGGTCGAGCGCCTTGTGCCACGGCAGGATCACGTGGGCCTCGGTGCTGATGACGAGGCGGTGGGGATTCACCGTGACGCCGGCCGCCACCAAGGCATCCATCTCCCGCACCAGCACCGCGGGGTCGATCACCACGCCGTTGCCGATGACGTTGACACAGTTTTCCTGCAGGATCCCGCTGGGAATCAGGTGGAGGATGGTCTTGACCCCGGCCACCACCAGGGTGTGGCCCGCGTTGTTCCCACCCTGAAAGCGCACCACGTAGCCGACCTTCTGCGCGAGCAGATCGACGACCTTGCCCTTCCCTTCATCGCCCCATTGGGCGCCCACCACCACGACATTCAACATACCCGCGGGTCTATCACGCCCTCGTCAGTGCCCAGACTTCGGCGCGTCCCCGGTCTCGTGCATCCAGCGGACGAGCATCGGCGACATCGCCATCAGCACGGCCGCAGAAATGAGACAGGCGATACCGATCTGACCGAAGACGGACGAATACACGCCTAACGTTTCCGCCGGAACGGGAATGGTGCGCTCGTCGCCGCCGCCGTGTCCCACACCGGTGAAGGTGGCGATGATGCCGGCGAGCAGGCTCGAGAAGGCCGTCGCGAGGAACCAGGCGCCCATCACCGTGCTCACCAGGCGGCCCGGGGAAAGCCGGGTGACCATCGAGAGGCCCACCGGCGACAGACACAGCTCTCCGGTGGTGTGGAGAAGATAGCCCAATATCAACCAGGACATGTTGACCATGCCGCGGTTGTCGGCCTGGCCTGCGCCGTACCAGAGCACCCCGAAGCCCAAGCCCAGTTGGGCGAGGCCAAGGCTGAACTTGACTGCGGTGTTCGGCTCGATCCGCCGGGCGCCGAGGAAACCCCAGAGCGCGGTGAAGCCGAGCCCGAAGAGCAGGATGAACACCGGATTTGCCGCCTGGAAGGTCGACGCGGGGATCTCCGAGCCGCCCACGCCCATGCCGACGTCCCCGGTCGCCACCACCCAATCCGCCTCGACCTTGGCCTCGACCTTCGCGCCCCCCTTGCTCGCTTCCTCCGCCATACGCCGGGCCTCGCCCCGCGCGCGATCCAGGTGCGTCAGCGAAACGACTCCCGGCGTCCAGGTGCCACCGGCGATCACCGAGAGCTTGTCGTCATCGGCCTCCTTGCCCGCCTCGTCGGCGACCTCGGGGTCATCCACCCAATCGAGGCCTACGGCGCTGCCGTTGACGTACAGCGTGGACGACAACGTGCGCCCAACCTGCTCCTGGGTCAGCTCCAGCTTCACGGTCTGGCCGACCTCGCTCGACGCGATGAGCCGCTCCTCGCGGACCCGATCGACGTTGCGGTCGGTGAAGTTGTTGATGCTGCTGCCGGCCTGCTCGAAGAAGGCCCAGAAGAGCATCGAGAAGAACATCATCACCACGACGACGAAGAGGCGCTGGCGCTCGACGATGTCGGACTTCAGCGCATTGCTGAGAATGTAGTAGAGCGCGACCGCTCCGCTGGCGAAGAGCACCAGGCCCGGGGGGGTCGCGATCTCCTGTAAGAAGCTCGCCGCCACGCTCATCACGGCACCCTGCCCCGACAGCGACTCAATCAGCGCTTCAGGAATCAACCGCACGCTTCGGGCCGAGTTGACCAACCACGCCAGCGCTGGCACCAGCAGCAGCGTCCCGCCGATGACCACGGGGAGGGTGGGAAGGCCCATGATTGACGTCGGTGCAGTCACGGGCGGCTGCCCCGCTTCGCCAGGGATGCCGCCCTTGTTGAGGGCCGCAAACGCGATGGCCGCGCTGGCGATGAGCGCCAACGCCACGAAGGAGTTGATCGCGGTGAGGATGGCGTCATCGGCGAGGAAGAACATCGAGCCGCCGGTCGCTAGCGCGCCGCCGAGGATGAGGAACTGCGCCAGCCGCGTGGGAACGGCAAACACTGCGAGCCCGATGAGCATGCCGACGGTGGCGAGGCCAAAGCCGTAGTGCCACCCGTAGGTTTCGCCGACGTAGCCGCACAAGAGCGGGGCCATCGCCGCCCCGAGGTTGATGCCCATGTAGAACAGCGTGAAGCCCGCGTCCCGCTTGGTGGATCCGTCAGGGTACAACGTCCCGACGATCGTCGAGATGTTGGGCTTGAAGAAGCCGTTGCCCACGATCAGCAGTCCAAGAGCCAGGTAGAAGGCCTCTTTGGACTCAATCGTCATCGTCAGGTGACCGGCCGCCATCAACAGGCCGCCCAGGAGCACCGCACGGCGGGCGCCGAGCACCCGATCCGCCAACATCCCGCCGAAGAACGGGGTCATGTACACCAGAGCGGTGTACGCGCCGTACACGGCGTAGCTCTCCTTGTCGCCGTAGCCCAAGAACCCCTTGAGCATGTAAAAGACCAGGAGCGCGCGCATGCCGTAGTAGGAGAAGCGCTCCCACATCTCGGCAAAGAACAGGTTGAACAGGGCAGTCGGGTGGCCGAACAGAGTGGGCTGAGCCATGCGCGGGGGTCCGGGGAGGGCGCGAGGGTAGCACAAGCGCCGGCGGCGCGTCCCGCTTCCGTAGCCGGCTCCACCAAGGCCGGCGTCGGCGGCCGACTGGATGATCCGACGTTCCCCTCAGGGTGCTACGATCTACCCGTCGGAGTGGGTCCAGGCATGAACGACCGTATCGCTCGCCTTGTCAAGAACACCGCCGGTCGTCCGGTCCGCATCGGTATCGTCTCGATGTACGACGTGGAAAACAACGCCGTGCGGATCCTGGCGGCGATGTTGCGGAAGCACGGCCATCACGTCGCCGAGATCTACTTCAAGGACTGGATCAGCAACCACCTGGACGCGGCAACCGACGACGAGCTCAATGGGCTCATCAAGGTCGTCGCCGACGAACACCTGGACGTCGTCTGCCTCAGCATCCGCGCCAGCGCGTACTACAACGCCTCCCGCATCCTCACCGACAAGATCCACGACGTAATGGACATTGCCGTGCTCTGGGGCGGCATGCACGCCACCCTGGTGCCGACCGTCTGCATCCAGGACGCGGACATGGTGCTTCAGGGCGAGGGTGAGCTGGCGCTTGCGGAGCTCTGCGACCGTCTACGCGACGGCGTCGACGTGCTCGAAACGGGGAATCTCATGTTCCAGACCGCCGACGGCGTTCGCAAGAACGCGCTGCGGCCCCTGGTAGAGAACCTCGATGTGCTCCCCTTCCGTGACTACGTCACCCACGACCACAAGTACTTCATCAACGGCAAGAAGATCGAGAAGGGCGACCCGATGCACGGGGACCCGGTCTTCCAGATGATGGGCAGTCGCGGCTGCATCTACAAGTGCAGCTACTGCTACAACAGCACCTACAAAAAGGACATCTACCCGGGCCAGAAGTGGTTCCGCGTGCGTTCGCCCGAAAGCATGGTCGCTGAGATCAAGGAGGCGCAGAAACACTGGAACTTCAAGCGCATCCGCTTCGACGACGAGGTGTTCAACTTCCAATACGACTGGCTCGTCGACTTCTGCGCGCGCTACGCCAAGGAGGTCGGGCTCCCCTTCGAGGTGTTCATCGAGCCCAAGCTCGTCAATGAAGAGCGGATGACCATGCTCGCCGCGGCGGGGCTCAAGAACGTCTACATGGGCGTGCAGAGCTCCGAGCGGGTCACCGGGCATCTCTACGATCGGCGCGTGAAGAACAGCACCATCAACGACATCGCCGACCTCTTCAAAAAGCTTGGGATCAAGGGACACTTCCAGCTCATCTTCGACGACCCGGTGTCGACGGTCGAGGACAAGCAGGCGCTCTTCGAGATGATCGCCGAGTTCCCGCACCCGTTCGACCTGTACCTGTTCTCGATGACCGTGTTCCCGGGCTCCGAGCTGAATCACAAGCTCCTGGAAGCGGGCCTCATCTCGGAGTACGACATCGAGGGCCTCGGCACCAAGACCTTCTACCAGCATAGGATAAACCTGGAGTATCCACGCCCTGTCGAGGACACTTTCTGGATCGCCATGACCCAGATGCTCAGCAAATCGTTCGTCCCGCGGCAGATGCTCAAGCCGCTCACCAAGGTCGAGTTCCTGAAAAAGCACCCCTGGCCGATCATCCAGCTGGCCCACGCCACCAACTACGTGAAGATGGGGACGACCGCCGTCAACATGGTGGCCAAGGGTGAGATGACCAAGACCCTGCTCCGACGGTGGATGTCTTTCGACCGGGTGATCACGACCTGATAGGCTTCCCGATGCTCGGCGCGCTGTCGGCGGTCTGGTGGCTGTGTTCGGGCCTGGCGACCAGCGCGTGGGCGAAGCCGCCCGCAGTCAGGCCGGCGTCCTTCCCCTCCCTGGTCGACGCCGACGTCGTCGGCACCCACCCCGGCGCTTTGGTCACGCCCGAGGCGTGGTCGGCGTTGTCGGCCGCGGCACCGACGCTCGCCGCGCCGGATCTCGGCAAGGACGCGGTGGTCCTCCGCGGTCCGACTGCGCCCAGGGCGCGGGCCAGCGTGAACGTGGCGCTCGACCCCTCGGCGCCAACGACGCTGTTGCTGACCTACACCGGCTCGGTCCCGCGCGGCACGCCCGTCGTGCGGCTGGTCTTCCGCAATGCGGCCGGCGCCCCGCGACAGGTGGACCTCCGCGCGCGGGACGATGTCTTCCCGCTGGACGCGGCGGGCGCCTCGCCGGGCGCGTTGGCGGTCGATGCCGGCGGCGGGCGCGCCCTGACGGTGGTTCACCCTGGCGGCGGCGTCAGCGTGTCGATCGAGGCCCGCAGCCCCGGTGCGGGGGTCGTCCTCCTCGGCGTCGCGACCGGCGAGCTACTCGGCGCCCCGCGGCCGCGGGAAGACTCCCTCGACGGGTTCGCCTTCCCGCTGGACATCGACACCCCGGCGCCGCCGGTCCCAGCGGGCTGGCGAGTGGAGGGCAACGCCGGCCGCCGCGGCAAGGTGGGCCTCAAGGA
The DNA here is from genome assembly GCA_009692585.1 of Myxococcales bacterium. The sequence continues at coordinate 46,892 of SHYX01000017.1, read as the reverse complement.
CGGGCACCTGGCCTACGCCGACGGGACGCGCGCGCGCTTCTGGGGCGTCAACCTCGTCAACGCCGCGTGCTACCCCACCCACGAGATGGCGGACAAGATGGCGGCGAACCTCGCCGACAACGGCATCAATCTGGTCCGCCTCCACCATTTCGACAGCCCGAAGGCCGGCGGGCTCAACCCCGATCGCAAGGTCGCGACCGACCCGCTTTTCCTCGAAGACGGCCTCGACCGTTTCGATTATCTTGTGTCGCGACTGGAGGCTGCCGGCGTCTACCTGCTCATGGAGACCGCGACCAATCGCGTTTTCACCGAGCTCGACGGCGTCAACGACCCGAGCGCCGACATCCCCAACGGCCACAAGGGGTTGCCCATGGTGCAGCCCCTGTGGAAGCAGGCGTACCTCGACTGGGCAACCGCCTGGTTGGGCCGGACCAACAAGTACACCGGTCGGCGCTACGCGGACGATCCGGGCGTGGCGATGGTCGAACTCGCCAACGAACACTCGATGTTGATGGCCTGGATCACCGGCGGCGTGGACCGGTTCCCGGAGGTGCATCGCGCCGAGATCGAGCGGCAGTGGAATATGTTCGTACGCTCCCGCTACCCCGATGACAACGCGCTGAAAACCGCCTGGACCGGCGGCCTTCACCCCGGACTCCAGCCGGGCGAGAGCCTTGGTAGCGTCCGGCTCGCCCCCCTCGGCCAGGGGGACTTCAGGGTGTGGCCCACCGCCCGGGTGGGGGACCTCTACGACTTCTTCCTTCAGCTCGACGTGCGCTTCTTCGACGACGTCGCCGCGCACGTCCGTGGGCTCGGGTACACCCAGCCGCTCATCGGGGGTATCACCTGGTACAACCCAGCGATTGCTCAGGTCATGTCGCGCTACGACGTCATCGATGCCCACCTGGAGTGGGATGCGCCGCGCGGCGGGGTGCTGCGCAACGCGTCGATCATCGCCGAACCGCGGGACCAGGCATTGCTCGACCGGTTCCAAGCGGCGCAGGTGGGCAAGCCGATGATCATCTCCGAGCTCAACCACGGGTTCCCCAACGATCAGATGTCCGAGGCGCCGCTTTTCTGGGCCAGCCTCGCGGCGGTTCAGGATTGGGACGCGCTGATCTGGTTCGACTACACCAACGGCTCGGTTACCAACGGCCCCGGTCCGGTCGCATCGTTCGCGCAGACGCGGCTGGCCACCGTGAAGTGGGGCCAGATGGCCGCGGCTTCGGGGCTGTTCCGCAGCGGAACCGTGGCCGCGGCGAGCGGGCTGGCACCGCAGTGGCGGAGCGCCAGCGGGCTGCGCGACGAGGTGATCGAGGGCGCACGCCCGATCTACACTGGCCTCCGGGATGTGTCGGTCGCCTTGAGCACCCGGATTCGGGAGGCCTACGGGGGGCCTGCGCCGCTGCCGATCGCGGGGGCACCGTCACCGAGCGTGGGCTGGTGGCCGGCCGGGGCACGTTTCGTCATCCAGACCGACGCCTTGGAGGCCGTGCTCGGCGACCACGGACTGCGCCAGCGCGCGGGCCAGGGCGAGGGCTCAGGGCCCGTCTCGGCGCCGCATCTGGATGCGCAGCTCGAGGACACCGCCGCGGTCAGCCTGCTGTGCACCGAGGGCCCGATCGCGCGCTGCATGCGGGGCCTCTTGACCGTGGCCGGGCGCATGGAGAACGTCGGCATGCGGCGCATCGGCAGCGGGACGATGATCGTGGACGACGGTGGGGGCAGCACGCTGCTCGGCCGGCCGGCCGGGCTGGTCCGGTTCGCGTGGCCCTCGCGACCGACCGTGCGCCCCATCGATGCCGACGGAAGGGCCGGCGAGGCCGTGCCGATCGAGGCGTCGGGGGCGGGGTGGTGGGCGCTGCCGATGGTCACCGCGGGGCCGACGATCTGGTGGCAGGTGGGGTCATGAGCGGCGCGGCGCCCGGGTTACACCCTCTCCATGCGTGCGCTCCTGGTCCTCCTTCTGGGGTGTGACCTCGTCCCCGACATCTACACGGCCGATGGCGAGCGGGACTGCGATCCGCGCCAGGCTTTCTACGCCGATGGCGACGCCGATGGCCTCGGCGACCCGTTGTTGGTGTACGTCGGCTGCGAGGCGCTGCCCGGGTACGTCGCGGTTGCCGGCGACTGCGACGACGCCGAGGCGACGATAGGTGCCTGTGACTCCGCTGACACGGCGGAGTAGCCTCGGATGAGCGTGCTGGTCGCGACGCCGCACTCGTCGGCCATGCTCCCGGTGCAGGGGCCGTTGTACTGGCTCAGCGGCCTGCCGTGGTTCCTGCGGCTGCTGCGAATGGAGGACCATTCGGCGGAGCGGGTACGCCGCGCGGCGGAGCGAGGCCCGGTGGTGTACGCGCTGCACGCCCGCTCCCACGTCGACTGGCTGGCGCTAAAGAGCGTGCTCAGCGAACGCCGACTGCCATTGCCATCGTTCACCGCGAACTTCGACGCCCGGCGCTGGTTCCCCTTCGGAATGCTCACGCGCCTCTTCGGCGCCGCCGACCGCTCCACCGCCGACCAGCTCCCCGACTTCATCGCCGCCGGTCAGGCCACCTGCGTCTTTCTGAGCACCCCGTGGGACGTCCGCGAGCTGGTCGGCCTCGCGCCGCCGGAAGACGACGTGGTCCCCCACCTCGTGGCGGCGCAAGCCAGGTCGGATCGGCCGATCCAGGTCCTGCCGGTGGTGGTCATCTGGGACAAGTCGCCAGAGCCGGCGCGCACCGAGGTGGGTCGCTTCCTGCTCGGCACCGAGGATACCCCTGGGCCCGCCGGCAAGTTGCTCTCCCTCGCCCGCTCGCAGGGAAGCGCCCTGGTCCAGGTGGGCGAGCCCATCGAGCTGACGGAGTGGCTCACCCGCTTCGCCGACGAGGCGCCCGTCCGGCGTGATCGAAGGTTGCGCCTCCTGCTCCGCCGCTTCCTGTATCGGGAGGCGCGCGTGGTTCGTGGCCCGCGGGCCCGACCTCGGGGCTTTGTCCGCCGCCAGGTCCTGGAATCGCGCGAGGTTCGCGAGCTGATCGTTCGGGAGGCGCGCGCGACCTCAAAGGCGCCGGCGCAGATCCTCGACAAGGTCGCCAAGACCTTCGATCACGTGGCGGCCCGGTTCTCCTTCCCCGTCGTCCGCGTGGCCGGGTGGTTGTGCTGGCAGATCTGGAACCGCATCTACAGCGGCATCGACGTCCGCGAGGAAGACCTGGAGCGGATCCGGGCGGCGCTTCGGGACGGGACGCCGGTGCTGGTGCCGTGCCACCGCAGCCACCTCGACTACCTGTTGATCTCCTCCCTGCTCTTGAGTCGCGACATCGTCATCCCTCACATCGTCGCGGGCGAGAATCTCTCCTTCTTCCCACTCGGCCCGTTCATCCGCCGCTGTGGCGGATTCTTCATCAAGCGCAGCTTTCACGGGGACCGGATCTTCCCGGTGGTCTTCGAACGGTACCTTCGGGAGCTCGTTCGGATGGAAGTACCGATCGAGTTCTTCATCGAGGGCGGCCGCTCGCGGACGGGAAAACTGCTGCCGCCCAAGACCGGCGTCCTCGGCATGATCATGGACGCGTCCGCGCGTCAGACCAGGGAGCAGCGAGCGGTCACCTTCTTGCCGATCTACGTCGGCTATGAGCAGATCGCCGAGGAGCGGGCCTACGCCAGCGAGCTGGCCGGCGCGAAAAAGGAGAGGGAGACGGTCGGCCAACTGGCACGCGCCACCAAGGTGCTGCGCGAACGCTACGGAAAGGTCTATCTACGCGTCGGCGAGCCACTCCTGGCCTCATCGGTCTCCAGCGGCGAGGAGTGGGGAGAGCTGTCTCGCTCACGACGCGAGGAGGCGCTGATGGGCTTGGGCGAACGACTCCTGTACCGCATCAACGGACAGGCGGTGCTGTTGCCGACAGCCCTGGTGGCGCTGGCCATCCTGGCGCACCCCAAGCGCGGCGTCCGTCGGGCCGAATTGCGCGCCCGCGCCGAACGGTTGCGGGCGTTTCTGTCGGTCGCCGGCGTGCAGGAGGCGGGCGGTATCGCGCATCTGGACGGCATCCTCGACGAGGCGCTGAGCCGATTCCTGGCCGCCAAGATGCTCTCGGAGGTCAAGGAAGGGCTCGACACCGTGTACATCGTGTCGCAAGAACGCCGCATCAGCATGGAGTACCACAAGAATGCCGTCCTCCACGCGCTGGCGCCGGCCGCCTACTTCGCCGCCGCCGTGCGAGCCCTCGGCGACGACACGATCGACCTCGACGCCGTCAGCAAGCTGTTCACCACCCAACAGTTCCTGCTGCGCTACGAATTCGTGCTGGACCCCGATGCCGGCGAGTCGGAGCTCGAACGCCGGGCGGTCGCGGCGCTGGAGGCCTACGGCGCGGTTGAGCTCCAGGGCGGCCGCCTGCTCGTCAAGGACCGAGCGCGTATCGGGGAGATCGCCAACCTCACCGCGAACTTCCTGGAATCCTACCTCCTGTTGCTGCTCGCCGCCCGCGACGGGCGCTCCACCTGGAAATCGCTGCCGGCCGACGCGCTCGCCCGTGGGCGCGCGATGCTCGCCGCCGACGAGCTGGCGCGCCCGGAAGCACTCAACGTGGTGAACCTTCAGAACGCTGCGCGCGCGCTCAAGGAAGACGCCGTCTTGCGGGTGGCGCCGGAGGGCGGCGTGAGCGTTCACGCCGAGCCGGCGCAGGAGTACGTCGCCATACTCGAACGCCTGTTGCTTCGGAAGGAGTAGATGGCCGTCGACGATCTCTTCGATGGTGCCGGGGCTCCAGAGCGTCCGGACCCCATGCCGCACCTCTGGCGTTGGGTCACGGCCGCCGCGGTGATGGTCGCGATCGGGCCCTGCTGCTGCACCGGCCCTCTCGGGGCGTTCATCGCGATCTACACCTGGACGCGGGCGGGCGACGAGATCGCGCGCTCCGACGCCGGCATCTCCGCTGCATCGGTGGGGCAGGAGGCGCGCAAGGTGCGGCAACGCTCCTTCGGGCTGATGAGCTTGTCTCTGCTCATTCTCACCGTTCAGGCCGCACTTTTTGGCCTGTACCAGAGCGTCATCGGGTGGCTCGCCGAGACGATCTGGCCGCCGATCCTCGAGCTCTACCTGGTGTGGGCGGCGCCGGGATAGCGCCACCGGCGTCGCGACGTCATGACTCTATCCGCCGGCCTCCGCGGCCTCCTCTTCCTCGACCACCGGCTCGGCGCGAAACGCGAGCAGCGCGGGAAGCAAGGACGCGAGCAGCAGACCGAGCGTGCTCGACACTCCGAACCGCAGGGGAATCTCGGCCTGCGCGTGTCCGACGGCCCGCAGCTCGTCCGCGTACGCCGGGTCGACGACCTCCACCGCCCCATCGGTCGCCAGGACCCCGGCCTGCCAACCCGCGATGCCGAGAGCCAGGGGCAGCAGCGTCCCAATCAGCAGGAACACCGACACGACCTGGGCGATTCGCCGCCCGACTCCCCGACGAAGCACCAGGCCGAGCAGCATGGCCGGGACCCACAGCGAGCAGCACGAGCAGTCGGCGCTGAGGAGTACGAACATGCTCGCGCCGCCTTCCTGGAGCACGCTCGCCACCGACTCCATACACCCTCGCCGCTGGTTTCGGATTATCACCGCCACATGGAACCGGTACCGGTGCTCGTCGGGGTCGAAGGATCTCTCTCTGGGCAAAGATTCGCGATCACGGCGACAGGCATTCGCCTCGGGCGGGAGCCAGGGAACGAAGTCTGGATCGACGACGCCGGGGTAAGCAGGCAACACGCAAGGGTAATCCTGCATAATGGCGCAGTGTGGGTGCAAGACGCCGGCTCAAGGAACGGGGTGTTTGTCAACGCCGAACGGGTGGCGGATCACCGCGCGCTCAAGCCCGGCGACCGCGTCACCGTCGGTGGTCATTCCTTTGTCTTCGAGTTGCAGGCACCCGGAGCGTCGCTGCCACCCGCCACCATGCCGGCGAAACCCCGAACTCAACTCGACGCACGCACCGTCGTCATCGGGGACGAAGCGCCGACCCGACGGTGGAAGGTGTGGCCGTTCGCCCTCGCCGGCGTCATCACGGCGTCGTGTATCGGGTGTTTCGGCGCCTATGGCTGGTTGCGCGGGGATGCGGTGGTGATCACGCCGAACGCGGGCCCGGCCTACTCGCTGAGCACGGTCTTGCCGGCCGCCGGCGCGCCGCCGCCCCCTGTCGCGACGCCGACCCTGGCCGACGTCCTCGCGCCGACGGTCGGCAGCGCGCCACCCGTCACGACGGGGTCCCCCGCCGCCCCACCCGGGACGACCGCCGCCGAGCTGGTCGAACGCGCGCACGCCCAATACGAGACGGGCCGCCTCAACGAAGCCCGTCAGGGCTACCAGCTCGCGCTGACGCTCGATCCGGCCTGTGAGATCTGTCGGGTTCGCGTCGAGCGCCTCAACGCGGAGATCGCTGAAAAGGCCCGCGCGCAGCTGGACGCGGGGTTGCGCTATTGGGACAGCATGCAAGTACAGCAGGCGGTGGCGGCCTGGGAAACGGTGCTCCTCCTGGTGCCGGACGTGGCGGATCCGCTGCACCAACGCGCCGCCGAGGCGCTCGCCCAGGCGCGCGGAAAGTGACTCAGGTCGAACTCCACATCCTCCGTCAGGGGCACTCACCTCGCCGTCTGGTGCTGATGCCGGGTGTGGTGCAGGTGGGCCGGGCGGACGACAACGACGTGGTCCTTGCGGACGTCGGCGTATCGCGACGCCACGCCCGTATCGAGGTTGCCGACACCTCCGTGGTCGTCGAGGACCTCGGCAGCGGCAACGGCATGTCGTTCAAGGGCCGACCGGTGATGAGGCAGGTGCTGGGCCACGGGGACGAGGTCGTCATCGCCCCGTACACCCTGCGGGTGGAGCTTCGCCGGGAGACCGGCGCTGCCGCCGAGATCACGGACGGTCGGGACGAAACGGTGCCCGTGCAGTCGGCCCCACCGGCCGCCAACCTGGTCGTGACCTCTGCGCACAAGATGCCGGTCCGCGAATTCCCGCTCCCGTTTCTGGGCTCGGTCAGTCTGGGCCGCTCGGATCGATGCGTGGTGGTGCTGCCGGAACCTGCATCGTCCCGCGTCCACGCCGAGATCGTCTGTGACGCGGGTGTGGCCACGCTTCGAGACAACGGATCCAGCAACGGCACCTTCGTGAACGGTCGGCGCGTGCGCGAGCGGCGACTGGAGGACGGCGACCGGATCCGGATCGGCACCGTCGAGCTGCGGTACTCGGTGCTCCCCGCGTCCGAGGGCACCGATTCCTTCGTCGAAGCGCTGGTGAGCGCCCCCGGGAGCTCACTCCCGCCGCCTCCCGGCGTCCCCGCAACGCCGGCGCTGCCCTTCCCGCCGGCCCGCGGCACCCCCTCGATTCCGGACCCGCCCCCCCCCCCGCAGTTCCGGCCACCCCGCGACGCCGTCGAACTCGACGTCAATCCCGCCCGCGCGCGGAGCGGGAAGCGCCTGTCGGGCGGCGCGCGGCGCGGCAGTGGGTTCTTCGCTCGCCCGATCAATCAGATCTCCGCCGGCCTGCTTGCCATCACCCTGGTGATGCTCGGGGGAAAGGCCGCCAGCGACCTCCTCGCCAGCTTCATGAAGCCGGACCTGAAGCCGGCCCCCGTCGCCGCGGCCGCACCGCTTCCAGCCGACGTGGATGCCCTGATGGCGGAGGGGATGCTGCACTTCGCCGCGGCTCGATACTTCGAGGCGGCGGGGGCCTTCTATCGGGTGCTCCAACTCGACGCCGGGCATGCCGACGCGCGCCGCATGGGCTTCCTCGCCTGCGAATTCATCACCCTCGCCGAGGTGCGCAGCGCGCTGGTCACCCGCACCACGAGCGACAGCGCGCGCGCCGAGGCCAGGACGCGCGCGCTCGACGCGGTCGCCAAGGCCCGGGCCGGGGAGTTCACCGTGGCGGAGGCCAGGGCGCTCTTGGATGAAGCAAGCGCCCTTTCGCCCGACGACGCCGAGCTGCTGACCGCCCGGGCCTTCCTGGACGCCCGGCAGACCGCCGTCGCGCGCGCGGCATCGGCCGGAAAGGCGGTCGCCCACGCGAAAGAAGTCGGCGGCCGCCTGGCGGCGGCGCGGGCCGACCTGGACAAGGGCGCCTACGCCAAGGCAGTCAAGGGATTCGAAGCGGTCATGGCGGCCGACCCGAGTCGGAGTACGCCGGACTTCTACCAGGCTGAGGAGGGGGTGCGCACCGCAAAAGACCGCATGAAGGCCGAAAGTAAGTCGGCGTGGTCACAGGCGACCGCCGCGGTCAAGGCGGGCGATTGGCTCACGGCACGCAAGCGCCTCAACGAGGTGGTGCGCATCGACCCCTACAACGAGGCCGCCGTGGCGCGACTCGCCGATGCGCGGCGACACCTCAAGGAAGACGCCAGCGAGCTGTACAAAGAAGCACGAACCCTCGAGGGCCTCGGGCAGAACGACAAGGCGGTGTCGCTGTACCACAAGGTGCAGCTCTATGTGGACGACGAGGCCGATCCCCTCTCGCAGAAGGCCCGCACACGAACGGATTCACTCTTGCGATGATGGTCCTGGTCCTCGTGGGGTGCGTGCGGTGGGCGCCGCTGGTCCCACCCGTGGAGTTCGGCGGCGAGCGCGATCCGTCGGTCATCGTGGAAGCGCCCGAGGTGGTGCTGCTCGCGGGACTCGCGGCCCCCGATGGCGCGGTGCAGGCGCTGGCCGTGGAGAGTCTCCTCCGCGATCCGCTGCCCTGCGGACCGGAGGCGGGCCTGTGTGGTCTGGCACCGGCGCTGGCGCTCATGCACCGGGACGACGACCGGGTCCGGCTGGCGGTGGTCGCCGGACTACGGGCGCATCCTGGCAGCGCCGAGGCCGGAGAGCATCTGTGGGCCCTGGCGTCCGGCGCGGTGACGGCTGACCCGAGGATTCGCGGATTCGCGGCGATGGCACTGGCGGAACGCCCAGATTCCGTGACACACGACCGGGTGGTACGGCTGGCCGCGGAGGCCCCCGCGTCGGGCGCCTCTTTGGGTCTGCTCGCGGCCGGGGCCATGGCGGGGGCGCCGGGAGCCCATGCCAAGCTGGAGGCTGTCTTCCTGTTGAGCACCTTGCCGATCGAGCCCGGCATCCTACGCGCGATCGACGACGCGGCCCTCCCCTGGCGAGCCGCTTTCCGCCGGGTGGAGCCCGTGGCACGGCCGGCTCTGCTGTGCGCCATGCTTCAAAACGCAGTCCCGGGCGCCCTCTCCACGGCCACACGCCTCTTGCACGACACCGACGAAGGCCTCCGCGACGACACCGCGTCGAGCCTGGCGACCTGCCGTGTGCCCGCGGCGGGGACGGCGCTGCGCCGCTCATCGATCCCCGCGGCCCGCCTCGCACGCGTCGCCCGATCCGAACTGCCACCGGGCGCAGCGCGGGCCGACCTGGACACCGACCGCTGGCCCGACGCGGTGCGCGCGCTCGCCGGGCGCAGCGACCCCGAGGCTCACGCGGTGCTCCACGAATTCGTCTCTACGGGAGGCGACACCGAACGTGAGGAAGCGGCGGTGGCGCTTTCACGGAACCCCCTGCCTACCGACCTGCCGACCCTCGAATCCCTGGCGACCGACGCATCACTCCGAACCAGGGTGGCCGCTGCGGCCGGGCTCCGTCGCCGGAGCGGGACCCGGGGAAACTAATCTCGCGGCGCCTCGGGACCGATCCCGGGGGCAGAACCATGCCCGCCCCGCCGCCAGGCTTGTCACTCGTCGCTCGACTGCTCCTCGCCGCGGGACTCGTCGGCGGCGGAAACGCCGCGGCGCTGGGCGTATGGGAGTTCGCGGCGGCGCGGGACCGCCTGGTGAACGAGGAGGTCCGGCGGTCGTCCGTGGTCGCGTCGGAGTTCAAGGCGCGATTCAACACCGACTACTACGAGACGCTCGGAAGGCTCTTCCCGGAGCCGTCCGACGTCTGGAGCTGGGATGCCCATGGCGCCTTTCTGCGCGACCTGCAGGCCGACTTCTCCAGCACCGGACGTCGGCACGGCTTCGATCGGGTGCGAACCCTGCAACCGGCACCGAACGCCCACGAGGCCATCCTCGCCGACCCCACCACGCGCCAAAAGGGCGCCCTGCAGGTGCTGCTCAGCACCGCGGAGACGCCGGCGTGGCGTGTGTCCGCCGACTACCTCCCGGAAATGCGCGGCGCGTGGCAGAATGGGGTCGTATCTTCCCGGTTTTCCGACACCGTCAGTCGTGGCGCGCACGTCTACACCTGGGTCCCGCTGGAGGATGGGCGCGGCCAGACCCTGGCGCTCCTCGAATTCGACGCGCCCGTGGGCCACGCGCTCGCCGAGGCTCGCAGCCGAGCGGGGATTGTAGCCGGCGTGGCGTTCGCGGCGTTCGCGGCGCTGGGCGGGGTGGCCGCCGCGCTGGCGAGGCAGACCGAAGCCGCCACCGCTCGGGCGATGCTCGCGGTGTGCGGGCTGGAGCGGGGCGACCTGAACACCCGCATCCGGCACGGCGGCGACCCCCTGTTGTGGCAGCTCGAAGCCACCCGAAAGGCGCTCAGCCAGCGTATCGCGGAGCTGACGACCAAAGCCGAGGAGATCGAGTCCGGCATGCGGGTGGCGGACGCGATGCTCGATGGGGGCTCGGTGGCGCGGCGCGAGGCCATCGCGCGGATCGTCGTTCCCCAGTGCATGGTGGTCGACGCCGGCGGATCACGTAGGGAGAACGCGGATCTCCTCGACCTTTCCTTCGACCACGTCGTGGTCCGCGTGCAGAAATGGACGCTCATCGATCTCGCGCCGGGCATGCTCGCGCGGCTCGGGTGGGATGGGGCCGCGGAGGGCGAGACCGAACTTCGCGTCGTGCGGCGGATCGATGGCGGGGACGGCACGGACTACGTGATGAGCCTCAGCGGGGTCGACGGACTTCCCGGTACGCCTCCAGGGGTCGCAGACATCGCCTTCCGCCGGGCGGCCGTGCGCGTCTCCGCCCTGTTCACCGGGGTCTCCGCGAGCCTGCTCTGCGGGCCGGAAGGGCTCCTCGCGGCCACCGTGCTCGACGTTGGCGCCGACGGGCTCGGGGTCCACCTGCCTGCGACCGGCGCCGCGCTGAGCGCGACGGGCACGCGGACGACGGTGACGCTCCAACTCGAGCCCGATCAGGAGGAGATGCAGTTCGGCGTGATCATCCATACGGTGCACGCCAACGCCAGCGGCTGTCGCGTCGGGCTGCAATTCGACCCGGACATGACGGTCGGGTTCCAGGACCGTCAACAGCGCGTTCGCCGGTGGGTCGAGGACCAGATGCGCGCGATCGCCTCGGCGGAGTCGCAGGACCGGTTGAGTGCGCGACCTGTCCTAGCGTCGTAGTTCAGCCCAGCATCAACAGTGCCGCAACGGGCAGCACCGCCACGGCCACCGACGCATGCCCAAGCATCCCGGACAACCTCACCAAGCCAAGCACGAAGGCACCGTGCGCAAGGAGCGGCGCCGTCGCGATGGCGTGGCTGGTATCATGGCCGCGCGTCCCCCCTCCCTTTCGGTGAGTCCCCCATGCCGCGGTCGGCGGATCCCAGACCCAGCAAACGCCGATGCGGCGCCGCAGATGGGCAGTGACGGGCGAACTCCGCGCCACCCTCACGGTGCGGGCGCCGGCCTTCGCTCTGGGCGTGGCTCTCGGATGGCCCGGTCTTCCACCAGCCGAGCCCGGGGACGCGCCGCCGGATCGTTTCTCCACCGCGCGCGCCATGGCGCACATCCAGGCGTGGGCGCGCGCACCCCGCCCCAGCGGCAGCGCCCAGCACCAGTGGGTGCTCACCTCGATCGAAGCGGCGCTCCTGGATCTCGGGTTCGACGTCCGGCGGCAGACGGCGACGGGCCTGACCAACCTCGTGGTCTCCGCACCGGGAGCGGGACACGAGGGCGTCTGGCTGGTGGCGCACAGCGACACGGTGCCCGGCGCTCCCGGGGCCGCCGACGACGGCCTGGGCCTCGGCGTGCTCGTGGAGACGGCCCGCGCGCTCGGCCCGCACCCGCGGCTCCACCTGCTCGTCACCGACGGCGAGGAGCGCGGACTTCTCGGCGCCGAGGCCTTCCTGGCGGGAGCGGACGCGCCCGCGCCGCAGCTCCTGATCAACGTCGAAGCGCGGGGCACGGCAGGACCGGCGTACATGTTCCAGACTGCGGGGGCGTCCCGCCCCCTCCTGGACGCGTGGCAGGCGTCGGGGTGCGCGGCTCAGGCCACGTCGTTGGCCCGCGTGGTCTACGAGCAGATGCCCAACGACACCGACTTCACCCGCTTCCGGCAGGCCGGGTGGTGGGGGTACGATTTCGCCCTGTTGCACGGCGCCGCGCGCTACCACACTGCGGACGACACCCCTGAGAACCTCGATGCGCGCAGCGTTCAGCAGGTTGGCGACTGTGTCCTGGGGCTCGCCCGCGCGTGGCTGGACGCGCCGCACACGGGCGACGGGGCCCGGGTGTACGCCCAGGCGGCGGGGGTGACGCTGGTCGCCCCACCGTGGGTGATCCAACTCGCCGGTCTGCCGCCGCTCTTCGCGCTGCGTCGGCCCGATCGGTGGTCGCACGCCGTCGCGGGTGCCGGCGCGTGGGGGCTGGCGGTGGGGGTGGCCGGCGCGCTCGGCCTCGCGCTGTTGTTTGTGCTCATCTGCGCCTGGCCCGGCTTCCTGGACCGCCCGGCGGAGGTCGAGGGCGCCCTGCCGGTCTACATCGCGGCGCTTTTGCTCGGCACATTGACCACGGCGGCAGCATGGTGGCTGGCACATCGGCGCTTTGGTCACGATGCCGCGCGGGGCTGGAGCGCGGCGCCCATCGTGTTGGCCGCCGCGTTCGCGCTCGCCGTCCCCGAGGCGGGGTACGCGCTCGTACCCGGTGCGTTCGTCGCGGCGCTCGCGATGCGGGGCCACGCCAAGCTGGCGGCGCTCGCCGCGATCGGCTCGGGGCTGCTGCTCGGCCCGATCGGGGTGGCGATCTTCCCGGCGCTGACGACGCGGCTGCTGCCGGTCCTGGCGGCGTTGCCGGTCCTGCTGTTGCCCTGGTTGACGCCGCCGCCGCCTACCCGATCACCCGCTCCGCCACCGTGAACCCGTCGTGGGCGGCCGAGATGATGCCGCCGCCCCAGCCGGCCCCCTCCCCGGACGGAATCAGGCCCGGGAGGGTGGGGCTCTCACCGTTGTCGCCGCGCCACAGCCGCAACGGGGAGGTGGTCCGCGTCTCCGGGGCGATGAGCACGCCCTGGCCCGAGGCGAAGCCGGGGATCTTGACGTCGAAGGCCCGAATCGCGCCCTTGATACCCTCGATCACCGCGGGGGGGAGCAGCGCTCTGAGCTCGATGGAGACGAGGCCGAAGGGATACGAGCTCTTCGGCAGCTCACCGCTCTGGCGGTCGGCCAGGAAGTCGTCGACGCGCTGCGCCGGGGCCGCGTACGAGCCACTCAGCCGGTAGGCCTCGGCCTCGATCCGCGCCTGGAACCGTTGTCCCGCGCACGCGTCGTCGGCCCCGTAGTCCTCGGGCCCCACCTGCACGATCACCGCGCTGTTCGCCCAGCCCGCCCGGCGCGACGCGAACGACATTCCATTGACGACATTGCTGCCCGGCTCGTGCTGCGCCGGCACCACCATGCCGCCCGGGCACATGCAGAACGTGTAGGCACTGCGCCCGCCCGGAGGGTTGTGGGCGAGGCGGTAGCTGGCGGCGGGGAGCGCGCCGCGCCCGCCCGGGTACAGCCCCGCGTCGATGAGCGCCTGGGGGTGCTCGATCCGGGCACCGATCGCGACGGGCCGCAGCTCGCCCACCGCCCCGGCGCGCAGCATCATCTCGATCGAGTCGCGGGCGCTGTGTCCGGGGGCGACGATGACCGGGCCGCCCAAGAGCTCCTCACCGCCCGCCAGCCGCACCCCGACGCAGCGGCCCGCGTGGACGATGAGGTCGACCACCCGGGCGTTGAAGCGGACCTCCCCGCCCCCGGCGATGAGGCGCTGCCGCAGGACCGGGAGGATCTTGCGGATCTTGTCGGTGCCGAGGTGCGCCCACGATTCGTCGAGCACCGAGGGATCGGCGCCGGCGTCCACGAGGTGCCGGAAGATCCAGCCGAGGTCCCCGTCCCGCCGCCGGGTGTACACCTTTCCGTCGCTGAACGTACCGGCGCCACCCTCCCCGAAGAGCAGGTTCGAGTCGGGGTTCAGCGGTTTGCCACGCCAGAAGCCCGCCACCGTGGAGACCCGCGACTCCACGGGCTCCCCACGTTCGAGCAGCAGCACCGGCGCCCCGGCTTCCATGAGCCGTAACGCCGCGAACAGCCCGGCAGGGCCCGCGCCGACCACGATCGGTCGCGTCGGCCACGCGCGTCGTCGCGCGGGGAACGCACCCACCCTGCGCTCTTCGTCGCGCTCGGTCCACGCGCGCACCCCCGGAGGGCCCGACGCCAGGACCTCCGCCTCGCCCGCATCCAACTCGACCTTGAGGTTCCCCCGCCAGACGGCGCTCTTCGCACGAGCGTCCACCCCGCGGCGGACGACCTCGGCGCTGCGAACCCGCTCCGCCGCCAGCCCGAGCACCTCGGCCGCGACGAGCCTGGGCTCCCGGTCGTCGAGCAGGACGTTCTGAAGGAGGAGCGGCACGGGGGGCTAACCGGCCCGTTCCCGGTGCTGCAGCGCCGCCCAGACGCTGGCCGCCCCCGCGAGCGCGGCCGCGGGCACGAACATGTACCAGTACAATTTCCAGAAAAACGCGGCCCACTTCATGGCGTCCCACCGGGTGTTCATCATCTCGAAGGGCCACAGGAACAACAGCGCGAAGGTGATGGTCGCCGCGGCCAGTTGCCCCATGATCGCCCCGCGGGTGAAGCGGAGCCAGTGCCGTCGGGGCGAGTCCTCGTTGAAGAGATCGCGACCCTCGAGGTGCCCGACGACCAGGCGGCCCGGGTGGTAGCCGAGCGCGAAGATCGGGGCCCACAACAGGGCCACGAGCGCCCCGACGAGCGGCGCCCGAACGGCGTACGTGCCAGAAAAAGCGTCGGCCAACCCGGCCTCATGGGCCTTCATCGCCCACACGGCTACCGTGTACCAGGCCATGATCGCCCACACCAGGCAGATCAGCGCGAGCTGGCGAAACGATGGGAACAAGCCGGGCAGCGTAGCCGGTTGAGCCCTCCGGCGAGGTGGTGGCAACGCGGGCGGCACACTGGCCATCGGCCCGGCCTGGGGGACCATCGGGAGGGGATGGCGCGGTATGCGGAGAGGAGGAGAGCACCAGGTCCCAGCGCGTTATCGACGCGTTGGGCGCCGCAGGCCGGAAACTGTAGGTTGGAGGCCGGAGAGGATGGCGCGGTAGGGGGAGAGGCCGATATGACCTTTCCCCCCTACCGTGTTGGCGTTAGCCACGCCGCCATCGGAGCGCGGGTGGGGCAGCGAGCGGTGGTCATCGGCGCGGGGATCACGGGGACGCTCGTGGCGCATGCGCTCGCCACGCGGGGATGGGCGGTGAGCGTGCTGGAAGCGCAGCACGTCGGCGCCGGAAGCAGCAGTCGCACCGCCGCCGGCATCCGCCAGCAGTTCAGCACCCCGGAAACGGTGATGGGGATGCGCTACGCGGTGGACCAGTACCGGCACTTCCCCCAGCGTGTCGGCGGGAGCGAGGTCCCCATCGTGCAGAATGGCTACCTGTTTCTGCTCGCGACGCAAGAAGCGGTCGCGGCCGCGCAGGCGCGAGTCCGGATGCAGCAGACGTGCGGGCTGCACGACGTGGAGTACCTCGACGGTAACGAGCTGGCGGCGCGTTTTCCCTGGGTGGCTCAGCTCGCGGTCCTCGGCGGCACCTGGTGCCCGAGCGATGGGTTCCTCCACCCGGCGACGGTCTACAACGAGGCGGCCGCCGCGGGGCAGCGGCTTGGGGTCGACCTCGTCCAGCGCGCGCCCGTCACCGGCGTGGAGCGCACCGGGTCCCGCATCGACGCACTGCTGACACCGCGCGGGCGCTACGTCGCCGACATCGTCATCGACGCCACCAACGCCTGGTCGCCGCGGTTGGCGCGGGTGCTCGGGGGGGTGGAGCTGCCGATCGCGCCGCTCAAGCGCTACCTCTGGTTCGCCGAGCGCGCCGGCTCGCTCGGACCGGCGGCGCTGGCGCGGATGCCGCTGGTGGTGGCGCCGGGGGGCGCCTATTGCCGCCCCGAGAGTGACAGTTCGATGCTCATGGGCTGGGCGCACGACGCCCTGCCCGAGCCCGACTTCGCCTACGAGGACCAGGACCGAATCGAGCCGGGGTTCTTCCATCGGTCGGGCGCCGACAGCGTCGCCTACGAGACATGGGCCATGCTGGCCGAGGTCGTGCCCCAACTCGAGGAATTCTCCGGAATCACCTCGACCGCCGCCGGTTTCTACGCCACGACTCCGGACCACAACCCCTTCCTGGGCTACGATCCCGAGGTGGCGAACCTCATCCGGCTCGTGGGGTTCTCGGGGCACGGTGCCATGTTCGGGCCCTTCACCGCGCTCATCGGGGCCAGCCTCGCTGAGGCCGGCCGAGACATGACCCATGTATCAGCCCTAGGTCGGCAGATCTCCATCGAGACCTTCCGCATCGGACGGGATCTGCGTCACGGCGAGCTCCTGGTCATTTGATCGCGGCGGCGGCCTTCCCGGCGGCGGTGAGCGTGACCACCCCGCCTTCGTAGGTGACCAGCGCCTCGCCGGTGAACTCCTCCATCAGGCGGCTGAAGCTACGATGGGCCACGAAGTAGCGCGCTTCGCTCCGGTCGTGCATCGCGGACATGGGCGCCGCGCCGCCCTGCTCCTTGAGCCAGTGGAGCATGCCACTCCGGGTCTTCTGCCAGTGTTTCGCGGTCTTTGCCTTCTCGGCCTCGGTCGGCCCGGGGGCGGCGCCAGCTTCCGGCGGCGCGGGTGGCAGCGCAACAGCTGGCGGACGCTCCGAGGGGCGCACGGGCGGAGCGGCGGCCGGGATCGGGGCGGCCGCCGCGGTCGTGGCAGCGGCCGGGATCGGGGCGGCGACTGGACGTGAGAGCACCACCGATGGCGCCCTCTGGTCCGAAGCCACGGGGTCGCCCATGACGCCCTGGGCTAGCTTCTTGAGTCGATCGCGGAGGTGAAAGGGGGTCATCGGGGCTCCCGAAAAGTTCAGATGGCGGGGTGACGGCTGTTCGCCTCGACCCGTGGATGGCCCACCAGGTCCAACACATAGGTGACCATGTTCTTGCCATAGAACACGAAGCGGTGGGTGTCGCGGAAGCCCCAGCTCAAGAGCTGGCGGCTCGCCTCTTCGTTGTCGGTCTCGGTGGTGATCTTCACCCGCGCGTGTCCGCGGGCGGCCAGCTCGTCGAAGAACACCTTGTTCACGTGGCCCGATACCCGCTTGCCGCGCAACTGCGGCTCGAATGAGCAGAACAGGCTCTCGCCGGGCACATCCGCCGCCCCCGATACACCGAAGTATCGCGCGGTCTCGGCCAGACTCGAGAGTACGCTCGGTGCCCGGAGCACCCCGAGGGCAGCCGCGGGGACCAGAAACATGATTCGGCGCCGACCGATGTCTTGATACATTTTGGAGGTATCAACGCTACCGGCAAGGAAGCCCCGCACCTCGCCGTCCTCGACGTAGACGAAGCCGATGAACCAGGGTGAATCCACCATGGCCTGATACAACTGTTGGAGGAACGGCCGGCCCAGCCGGGCCCAGAGGCTGGTCCCCATGGCGGCGTGATGCAGGGATGCGACACGGGCTGCGTCACGGAACTGCATGGGCCGAATCGCCCGAAGGACGTCGGCGTCCACCACAAAAGGCGTGGGCGCGCTCACTTCTGCTTGTGCTCGGCCCGCAGGGTGTCGAGGAAGGCCGTTTGGCTGATGGCCCGGTGCTGCGCCGCCAGGAAGTTCCCCAGCGCGTCCTCGGACGCGGTGCCGTAGCTCTCGTTGAGGAGCCGCCGCGCCATGGTGAACGCCACGGTGTGCATGGGGCCGAAGCTCTGGATGGTGCGGGCGAGCGCCGCATCCAGGTCGGTGTCGATCTGATCGATGAGGCCCAGTCGATTCGCCTCGTCGGCGCCGATGACGGCACCGGTCATCACGATGCGCTTGGCGTGCCCCAGCCCGATGTACTTGGCGAGCCGGAAGGTCGCCATGCCCGGCAAAAATCCCAGCCGCACCTCATTGAGCTGGAAGCTGGCAGCAGGGACGCAGATGCGCTGGTCACACACCAGCATCAGCTGGAAGCCGCCGCCGACACACGGCCCGTCGACGAGCGCCACCGTGACCTTGTCCAGGTTCTCGAAGCGATTGACCAGCTTCTCCCACTTGTTGAATCCGTGGATGTCCATCGCCTCCCGGGGGTCGAAGTCCACAAAATCGATGCCCTCCGAGTGACCGCGCAGTACCAACACTTTTGCTTTGGAGACGTCCTCCAGGTGGTCGCACACCCGCTCCAACTCGCGGATCTGCTTCACGTTGATGCGCGGTCGCAACAGCGTGATCGTGGCGAGATCGCCGTTTTCGTCGAAGCGCAGCGTTTCGTACATGGGAACTCCTACCAGCGGATGAGGGCCGTCTCGATCGTCGAGCCGGGCCCCATGGTCATGAGAATGCCGTAGTCACCGCGACGCACACGTCCTTCGGCGATGAGGCGAGAGAGCGAGAACAGGAACGAGCCCGAGCTCAGGTTCCCATAGTCACGCAATACAGAATGCGTATGTCGCACGTCGAAGTCGGTCAGCCCCACATTGTATTTGATGGCGTCCACGACCTTTTTTCCGCCGGAGTGCACGATCCAGTGGGCGATGTGTCGTTTGCGCAGGCCGAACTTCGCCAGGAGTCGGCCCACCGGCTTCTCGGCGTTGGCGCCGACCACGTAGGGGATATCGCGGTCCAGGAAGAAGCTGTACTTTCCCTGCTCCTCGTCCCAGTCGAACCGCATGGCATCCAGCGCCGAGGGAATGATGTGACTGTCAAAACCGAGGATCTTGGGTGTGAAGCTGCGCTCGTCCTTCTCGGAGGCCCGGACGAGGACCGCAGCCGCGCCGTCGCCGAAGAGGGAATTCACGATCGCTGTGCGCATGCTGCCGTCGAAGACATAGGCCGCCGAGCAGATCTCGACGCAGAGCATCAGCGCGTTTTTTCCGGGGTTGGCCATCGCCCAGCTGGACACCGGATTCAGACCGTTGAGCCCCGCGTTGCACCCCATGCCCACCATGTCGATACGCGAGCAGTCCTCACGAAAGCCGAGGTGTTTGATGAAGATGGCGGTGAGCCCCGGAGTCAGCCATCCCGTCGACGTGATGCAACACAGGTAGTCGATGTCTCGCACTCCCAGGCCGACTTGCGACAAGCAGCGCTCCACGGCTTGGGGAGCGACCTCCAGCGCGCCCTTGCGGTGCTTGCGGAGCAAGTCCCCCTGCGTCTCGGGCTCGGGCCCCCCCTCGGGTCGGCCGGGTGGCAGGTACAGATATCGCGACTGTATGTGTGAGCTAGAGAAGAGCGACACCAGCTTGGGGTCGGTGACCTGGTACCGATCGAGAAGCTCTTTCTGCGAGTAACGATCCGGCGGATTGGCGGTGCCGACACCGAGGATGCGCGGGCGCAGGTCCAACATTGCGGTGCAGTCTATCGCGGGTGGGGTGCCGATGGCGCGAAAGGGCGGTGGCGGTGGCGGCGGGTACGGCTCACTCCGCCTCGCACGCAACCCCCGTCCAGGTCGTCCGGACATCGACGTCGACGCGGAAGGGCCACTTCGCGAAGGTGCCAACCATCGACTCAGACGACGGAGACCCCGCAGGTCCCCTTCGGCGTCTTGATGCCCACCGCGTCGACGATGTGGACCGCCCACTCGATCGGCCGCAACGCGGCGTCGTAGCGCAGCTCCAGCGTGTTGTTGGCCTGGTCTCCCCCCTTGAGCGTGCGCACCAGCTTCCACCCCAGTCCGTCCGGCTCGATGTACTCCATCGCGACATCGTCCTGCAGTATGTCCGACACATCCACCCGCTCCGCGGCCGGGTCCTCGGGCCCATCACGGCGTCCGAAGAGCGAGCGCCGGTCCTGGTCTTTGTCGGCCACCTTGCCGGCGGTGACGATCTGCGTCCACTCGCTCCACAACCCCTCCCGAAGCGTCCCCGAGAGCGCCCAGGTCCGCTCACCCTTGCCGAATATCCCGGCGTTCCACCTATCCTGGGCGACCCCCATCATGTCCCAGCACCCCGGGGGTCGATTGACCCCTTGCCGGGCGATGTCCACGAGCACATCGCTGTCGGGCGGGTCGGCCCGGGCCAACGAAGCCGCGAGGAGCCCGATCACGGAAGATCGGGGAGCTGCGCCAGGAATTCAGGAGGAAGTGTCGTCGCCTTCCGCTCGCGGAGGTCCAGCATCACGAAGGTCAGCTCGCCGTCACAGACGACTTCGCCATCCCGCGGACGCAGGATCACCTGGCGCAACCGCCCGATGCCACGCCGGGCCGAGACCGGCTCGACCGAAACGTGCAGCTCGTCGTCGTAGCGGCACTCGCGCCGATAGCGCACGTCGGCGCGCAAAATCGCCGGCCCCACGCCGTTTTCTACCATGGTCGGGATGGGAATGCCGCTGTGGGCTGCCCAGGCGAACCTCGCCCACTCCATGTACTCCAGGTAGTGGGTGTGGTTGCAGTGCCCGAACATGTCGATGTGCGAGCTGGGCACACGCAGGGTGATTCCGGGGAAGTCGGTGGGCATGAACGGCCTGATCATGGGACGGGGGCGACGTCCCCGTAACGCCCCCGCCACGCCTCCGGCGGGGGTACCCGACCGGCGCGAGCCGCCGGCGCGGCACCCCGAACGGCTCCTCGGAAAAACAACTGACTGGTCGGTCGCGAATTCTGACTGACACGACCGAAAAAATAGCGGGTTCAGGCACTTGGACTGGTGCGGCCGGCGTGGTAGGGACGCGTCCCCCCCCCGCACGCCGAGGTACGAATGTCCCTCCCCGACGTCTCCCGCTGCCCCCCTACCGTCGTCGATGCACTTCGGCGGCTCGGAAACGTCGACAAGGTCGGCTACACCTTCTACGACAACGCGGCCAAGCCTACGGCGTACACCTTCCGTCAGCTCAACGACGCAGTGGAGGCACGCGCGCGCAAGCTCGTCGGGTGTGGCCTGCGCGCTGGGGACAGGGTTGGGATGGTCCTCGCCAAGCCGCAGGACTTCGTCATCTCGTTCTACGCCTGTTTGTTCGCCGGACTCGTCCCGGTCCCCATGTATCCCCCCCTCTCGTTCGGCAAGCTCGACTCGTGGGCAGACGGCGCCCTGGGCATCCTGCAGAACGCCGAGGCCGCGCTCGTGCTCACCGACGCGCAGCTCCAATCGGTCCTGTGGCAGGTGGTGCCCAAGGTCAAGAGCCTCAAGGACCTCCTGACCGTCGACAAACTCGATCGGCAGCCCGCCGCTTCCGGCGAGCTGCCGACGGTGTCTCCGGAGGATGTGTGCTTCTTGCAGTACACCTCGGGTAGCACCTCGGCGCCCAAGGGGGTCATCGTCACCCACGCCAACCTGATCGCCAACACCTGGGTCACCGCCACCGAGGGCATGTGCCTCGTGCCCTGGGACGACATCGCGGTCAGTTGGCTGCCGCTGTACCATGACATGGGCCTGATCGGCTTTGTGGTGACCCCGATGACGGTGGGCGCGCAGGCCGCGTTCATTCCGACCCTGCTGTTCGTGAAGCGCCCGAACATCTGGATGCAGGTGATGAGCGACCTGAAGGCGCATCACAGCTTCGGTCCCAACTTCGCCTACGCGCTGGCCAGTCGCAAGGCCACCGACGTGGAGCTCGCCAAGTGGGACCTCAGCAACATCCGCGTCCTGGGCTGCGGCGCCGAGCCGATCCACGCGGCAACGATGGCGCACTTCGAAACGGTCATGGGCAAGGCCGGCCTGCGGCCCGGGGTGCTGATGCCGGCCTACGGCATGGCCGAGGCGACCCTGGCGATGACCTTCCACCCCAAGGGAACGCCGCTCCGGGTCACCGATGGCTTCGTCAGCTGCGGGCGGCCCTTCTCCGGGCACGAGATCGGGGTCATGGATGCCGACGACACGCTCTGCGGCGAAGACACCGAGGGCGAACTGGTATTCCGCGGTCCGTCGGTCACCGCCGGGTACTGGAAGAACACCGAGGCCACCGAGGCGTGCTTCCGGCCCGACGGCTGGCTGAAGACCGGCGATCTCGGCTTCCTCCACGACGGGGACATCTACATCAGCGGTCGGTGCAAGGACCTCATCATCCTCAACGGCCGCAACCACCATCCCACCAGCATCGAGTGGGCGGTGGCCGAGGTCGAGGGCGTGCGGCGCGGAAACGTCGTCGCCTTCTCGATCCCGGGGGACGACAGCGAGCTGCTGGTGGTGGTGGCCGAGCTTCGCCCCGACCCGCCCGCCGATACCGCCGAGCGCATCGTCGCCGCCGTCGCCGAGGCCCTGTCGCTCAAGGTCAGCGACGTGGTGCTCCTGGGCGCCGGGCAGCTCCCCAAGACCAGCTCCGGCAAGTTGCAGCGCCGCAAAACGCGGGAGCAGTACCTCACCGAGCACCTGGGCAAGCAGGGGGACCGCACCCTCGGCACCTCCGGCCAGGGGCTGACCGTGGCGCGACACATGGCCCGCTCGCTATGGGGGCGTGCCACGCACACCGCCGGCAAGCTCTTCTCCCGTACTCCCGAAACCTGAGGAACTCATGGACAGCCTGGAACTCATCAAGGCCGCGATCTCGGCCGTCGACCCGTCGAAGACCGCCAAGCTCGGCAAGGTCACCCTGACCACGGAAATCCGCGAGTTAGGAATGGATTCTGTCGCGACGATGGAGATGGTCGGATACCTCGAAGAGAAGCTGGACACCCAGTTCTCGGACGAGGTGATGATCCGCATCCAGACTTTCGGCGACCTGGCCAGGCTGGTCGAAAAGACGAAGAAGGGCTGAAGCCGATGGCGCAGGGGGGAGACGTCGCAGTCGTCGGGATGGCCTGCCGATTCCCCGGCGCGGAGAACGCCAACCGGTATTGGAAACTGGTCGTCGAAGGCCGCCACAAATTTCGGACGCCCCCGACCGACCGGTGGGACCACGAGGCCTTCTGGTCCAGCTCCTTGCGCTCGGTCGACAAGTACTACTGCCCGCACGGCGCCTTCCTCGACGACGTTCGCTCCTTCGCGGCGATGGAGTTCGGCATTCCGCCTCGCCGGGTCGAGGTCATGGACCCGCAGCAGCGGCTGGCCCTGGAGTGCGCGTGGACGGCGCTGCAAGACGCCGGGTACGCGGCCAGCATCGACGGTGTCGACGGTGGCCGGGCCATCGACCGCAGTCGCATCGGCACCTTCCTCGGCCTCTCGGTCATGGAGTTCCGCATCCTCACCTCGGCGCGGGTGATGGCACAGATGCTGGCCGCGGGCCAGTTCGGCGAGGCCGCCACCGACGCCGAGGCCGCCGCGCTCGGCAGGATGGTCAACCGCTCAGTCCCTTCCCGTGCGTTCACCGCCCCTGGGGTCCTGGCGAACATGAGCGCCGCGGTGGTGGCCCAGGAACTCGATCTCGGCGGCCCCGCCCTCACCATCGACGCCGCCTGTGCCAGCGCGCTCGTCGCGGTGCACGACGCGATCGCCCAACTCCGCGCCGGCCTGATCGACGCGGCCCTGGCCGGCGGCGTGTACGTCAACCTCACGCCGGAGCACCTCATCGGCTTCTCGCGCATCGGCGCCATCTCCGCCGGGGGAGTGTGCCGGCCCTTCGACGCGCGGGCCGACGGTTTTGTCCAGGGCGAAGGCGTGGGCATGGTGCTCCTCAAACGGCTGGAGGACGCGCGGGCGGCCGGAGACCGCATCTACGGCGTCATCCGCGGCAGCGCCTGCAACAACGACGGGCGAGGCGATGGCCCGATGTCCCCGCGCACCGACGGTCAGGAGGCCGTGATCGGTGCGGCGTGGGCCGATGCCGGAGTCGGCGCGTCGGACATCGGCTATGTCGAGACCCACGGCACCGGGACCGCCGTCGGCGATCGCACCGAGCTCACCGCGTTGCGCGCCCACCTGGCCGGTCGGGACTCCCCCGTCTGGATCGGGTCGGCCAAGGCCAACGTCGGGCACACCATGTCGGCCGCGGGCATTGCCGGCCTGATGAAGGCGCTGTTGGCGCTCCACCACAAGACCATCCCGCCGCTGGCGAACTGGTCGGCGCCCCACCCCGACATCGCCGCATTTCCGGGAGTGTTTTCCGTCCCCACCCAGCCGGTTCCGTGGCGCTCGACCGGGCCGCGCATCGCGACGGTTTCGTCATTCGGCTTCGGGGGCACCAACAGCCACATCGTCGTCGAGGAGGGCCGCGAACTGCCGCAGACGCGCCTGTTCCGCTCGGCGGTGCCCCACTCGCCGCCGCTGGGGCGGGCCCAGTTGGTGGTGATCTCCGCCGACGAGGGCACGCTCCTGGCGGCCTACGCCGCCGAGATCGCCGAGGCGATCGACGATGACCAGGAGCTTGGCGCGTTGGCACATACGCTCAACATGGGCCGCAAACGCCGTGCAGTCCGGGCAGCAGTGGTCGCCTCCAGCACCCCCGAGCTCAAACGACACATGGCGCGTGTGTCAGAGTGTCTCGCGATCGATCCGACCACCCGGGGCGCGCTGGGGCGGGACATCATCGTCGGCGACGCGATCCATCCGGTGCCGGTCGCGTTTCTGTGCCCCGGGCAGGGGATGCAGAAGGTGGGCCTCTTGCGGGAGTGGTTGGCGCTGCCGGAATTCGCACACACCCTCGCCGAGATGGAGGCGGCGGTGCTCGACATCACCGCGCTGCCCCTCCGCGACTACCTCTACGCGGAGGGCGCCGACGAACGGGCGCTGACCGATACCCAGATCGCCCAGCCCGCGATGTTCGCCATCGGCTGTGCGGTCGCCGCGGTCCTCGGCCGCTTCGGCGTGCACCCGGCGGTCGCGTTGGGGCATTCACTCGGCGAGTTCACCGCCAGCGCGGTGGCCGGCGCGGTCGCACCGAAGGAGGCGATTCGGTTCGTCGCCCAGCGCGGCAAGGCGATGTCGGCGCTTCAGGGAGATCACGGCGCGATGGCCGCGTGCATGGCCGCAGAGGAGGAGATCGAACCGCACCTCGAACCGGGGGTGATCCTCGCCAACCGGAATCACCCGCGGCAGAACGTGATTTCCGGTCCGACCGGGGGTGTGGAGCGCAGCGTGGCGCGGCTCGTCGAGGCCGGTGTCAAGGCCAAGCGCATCGCCGTGAGCCACGCGTTCCATTCGCCGATGCTCCAGGCGGTGCAGGCGGACGTGGACGCCGGGCTCGCGGAGACCCACTTCAGCCCACCGGCGATCACCATGGCGTCGTGCATCGCTGCCGCGGCGCCGCGCACGGCGGCCGACGTTGCTGCCATCTACGCCCGCCATGCGGTGGCGCCCGTGGACTACGTCCGCGGATTGGAGCAGTGTGCGGCGGCCGGCGCCCGGATCTACGTGCAGCTCGCGCCCGGCGCCACGCTCTGCGCCTTCGCCCGGGGCGTGCTCGACGCCGGTGAGAGCATCGTCTCTGTCGCGACCGAGGAAGCTGATGGCGGCATCGGCCTGTTGCGGGTGCTCGCGCTCTGTGCCGCCCATGGCCACCGGGTCGACCTCACCGCCTTCGGCGTGGGGATCGAGATGGTGCCGCCCACCCCCCTGGCCGTCCAGTCCTACTGGCCGATCACCGCCGAGAAACAACGGGCCGGCGCGATCGCGACGCGGTCCCCCGGCCCCCCTGTGGCCCTGGTGGCGACCGCGACCGATGCCTTGGCAGCTCCATCGGGTGAAGAGTCGGTCGAAGCGCGGGTCCTCCGCATCGTCAGCAAGGTCAGCGCCTTCCCGATGGAGTCGTTGCGCACCGAACAGAAGCTGATGGACGACCTCGGCTTCGACTCGCTGATGGCGAATGAGCTCTCCACGCGGCTCTCCGAGGCATTTCCTGGCTTCGCCGGCATTCCTCGTGCGCTTTTTGCGTCCTCGCCCAAGGTGGCCGACATCGTGCGCCAGGTCGAAGGCGGCGGCGATGCGGAGAGCCTGCCGCTGACCGCGCCCGAGCGCTCCCTGCAGGCCTACGCGCCCACGCTCGTCGCCGCCCCCCTCGGCGGGCACACCCGCGACGCCGAGCCGCGCGTGCTGGTGCACCCTGACCTCGCGGCGCTGCGTGTCCTCTCCAAGGGCGATGTCATCGTGGTTTCGGAGGTGCTGGGTCACGATCCGCTCCGCGCCGGGGTCACCGGCTTCGTCAAGGCGATGGCGCGGGAGTGGCCCGAACACAAGGTGTGCGTCGTCGACGGCACCGCGGCCCAGGCCCACGCCGAGGCCCGCGCCGCCGAGCGCGATGTCGAGGTCGTCTACCGCGACGGGCTGCGCTTCGTCGTCGGCATGGAGCCGGTCGCCTCCGTGGGTCGGGACGTGCGCGGAAAGACCGTGCTCATCACCGGCGGCACCGGCTGGCTCGGGAAGCTCATCGCCAGCCGGCTCATCGCCGCGGGTGCGCAGGTGATCGTCGTCGGTAGCCGCGACCGTTCGGAGGTGCTCGCGGAGCTGGGAGCGGCCGCCCGTTTCGTCCGCGTCGACCTGACCGGAGACCTGGAGGCCCTCGACGGGCTCGTGCCGGACGGCGTGGTTCATGCTGCCGGCGTGCTCGCGGACGGGGCGGTCGGTGCCGCGGACGGCGCCCCGGCCTGGGCGATCAAGGTCGACGGCCTCCGCAAGCTCCGTGCGCGCTTCCCGACCGCGTGGATCGTCAGCATCGGCAGCTACGCCGCGCGCTTCGGCAACGCCTACCAGACGGAGTACGCGGCCGCCAACGAAGCGATGGCCGCCCTCGGTCGACAGCTTGGTGTCGCCACGCAGGTCTGGGGCCCCTGGGCCGACAGCGAGATGGTCGCGTCGATCCCGCCGCACCTGAAGCAGGCGATGCGCGAGGAGGGCCTGTGGTTCGTGGACAGCGCGCAGGGGGGCGCGGCGCTCGGCAACAGCCTCGGCAACCTCGGCGAAGTGGTCCTCGGCCTGGACCTCCCCGTGGTCCGGCGTGCCCTGGAGATCGAGCGGACGCTCACACCCACGATGAACTGGCTGGCCGACCACGCCCTCTTCGGCCGCCCGACCGTCCCGATGGCGATGATCCTCGAGTGGGCCTGTGGCCTGAGCGGGCGCACGGTGGAGGAGTTGACCCTGTACGACGGCGTGGTCGTGGAAAAGCCGACGCAGGTGCGCATCCGCCTCGATGGGGACCGGTTCACGGTGATGGCGGAGAAGAAGCTTGCTTGGAAGGGCATCCTCACCGACGAGGGGATGCCGAGCGTCCAGGCGCCTACGTTTGGGGCAGGCGCGCTCCCGATGACGCT
Source organism: Myxococcales bacterium (assembly GCA_009692585.1). The sequence goes on along the minus strand of SHYX01000017.1, from coordinate 19,566 downwards.
CGACGCCTTCTACAAGGCCACTTTTCATGGACCGACCCTGCGCGGCATCGTCAGGGTCCAGAGCCTCGGCGACCGGGGGGTGTCCGGCGTCGTGCGCCGGGGCCTCGGACAACAGTGGGGCGAAGCGCCATGGTCGTTGTCGCCTCTGGCCATCGACAGCGCGCTGCAGTTGGCGGCGTACTGGTCGATCAACAAGCTCGGTCGCGCCGGATTCCCCGTCCGTGTTGGGCGGTGGACTCAGGTGCCGACTGCCGCCCCCGAGCTGGTCGCGACGCTGTGGTTTGAGGAGCAGGTCGGCGACCGCTTCCGCGGCACCGTGCTCTTGGCCGAGCCCAGCGGGCGGGTGGTGGCGGTGGGCGAAGGCGTTGAAGCCGAGATGCGCAGCGAAGGCATCCAGGTCGCGATCGAACACACCGACTTCGACCATTTCCCCGCCTGGGTCGACCTGAAACAGCGCCTGGACGCGGTCACGATGATGGGGATCGGCAATCCCTACTTCAAGGTGCTCGACGGGATCGCGCGTGACAAGGTGATGATCGAGGGCCAGGAGATGATCCACTTCTCCGGGTACAATTATCTTGGATTCTCCGGAAACCCCTATGTCACGAAGCGGGTGCAGGACGCCGTTGTCAAATACGGCACGAGCGTGTCAGCTTCCCGCGTGGCCTCGGGCGACCGACCCATCCACCATGAGTTGGAACAGCGTATCGCCAAGGCGCTCGGCGTAGACGACGCCATCCTATTTACCGCCGGTCATATGACCAACGTGAACGTCATCGGTCATCTGTTCGGCCCCAAGGACCTGATTCTTCACGACGAGCTGATTCACGACAGTGCGCTCCAGGGCATGAAGCTGGCCGGCAGCACCCGCCGCCCCTTCGCACACGGAGACCTGGCGGCGCTGGAAAAGAACCTCGAAGCCCTCCGCGGACGCTTCGAGAAGTGCCTGATCATCGTGGAGGGTGTCTACTCCATGGACGGCGACCTCTGCGATCTTCCCGCCCTGGTGCGCCTGAAGAAGCGCTACAAGGCCTTCCTGATGGTCGACGAGGCGCACAGCTTCGGGGTGGTCGGCCAGCGGGGCTACGGCGTGGCAGAACACTTCGGAGTGCCGGGTCGCGACGTCGACATCTGGATGGGAACTCTCTCGAAGTCCTTGTCTTCGTGTGGCGGCTACATCGCGGGCACCCAGACGCTGGTTTCGCTGCTCAAGTACACCGCGCCCGGCTTCGTCTACTCAGCCGGTCTGAGCCCCGCCAACACCATGGCCGCCATCGCGGCGTTGGAGCTGATGGAGCGCGAGCCGGAGCACGTCGCAGGACTCCAGGCCAACGCGCGGCGCTTCTACACGCTCTGCCAGGAGAACGGCCTCGACACCGGGCCCGCCGCCGGCGAGAGCGCGGTGATCCCGGTCGTGGTCGGAAACAGCTTCCACGCCCTGTTGTTGAGTGACGCACTGATGAAACGTGGCATCAACGTCCAGCCGATCCTGTACCCCGCGGTCGCCGACAACGCGTCGCGCCTACGATTCTTCCTCAGCAACCTCCACACCGAGGAGGAGCTGGTTTATACCACCACCACCGTGGCGCAGGAGTTGGCCAGGATCCGGGCCGAGCACGCCGGCTGAGGGCGGGCGTCCTGCGACCGGGAGCGCCTCAAGAAACCGGCGTCTGCGCCGCCCGGCTGGCGGTCCGGATCGCCCCGTACTCACGCTCGGCGATCTTCAGGTGTTCCATCACCACGGCGAGGTTTTTTTCGTTTCCCGGGTCGTTGCCACCCAGGTCCCGCATCGTGCGGGCGACCTCGTGGAGGCCGTCGCAGATCTCGGCGAGCGCGGCCAGGTTGCGGCCCTGGCGCGGCTTCCCGGCGAACTCAGCCCGGTACCGGGCGATCCAGGCGTTCGCGTCGTCGCCCAGCATCGGCGCGAGCTTGCTGGTGGGGGTGTTCACGACCGCTTCCTTGATCTTCGCCACCTCGTCGCGATGGTGTGACACACGCGCCGCGACCTTCCCGATGTTCTCGGCGTGCCCGGACGCGGTGACGCCGGCATCACGCGCGGCGAGCATTTCCTGATGGATCGAGGTGAGGTTGGCGTGGATACGCTCCAACAGGCCGGCCCGGCGCGAGGCCCGGGGCTTGCCCTCGAAGTGGGTGCGGTACAACCCGAACTGACGATTCGCGAGCGCCGCCAGGGTCGCGACACGGTCGACAGGGCGAAGCGCGGCGCGGGCGCTCCGGATGCGACCCACCTCCTCGGTGTACAGCGCGACGTTCTTCCCGAGCTCGTCGACACGGGCGCTGAGGTTGGACTCGGCGAGCTTCTTGGCCAGGGGGGCGGCAGCGGCCAACGCCCGCGCTTCCTCCGCGGCCAGCTCCTGGAGCAGGCCCAGGTCGCGGGTGCTGCGGTTCTGCCCGCCGAACTCGCGGCGGTAGCGGCTCAGGTTCGCTTCGGTCCACTCGACATGGCGCCAGGCCACCCTCGCATCCTCGCCGCCAGCCTGGATGGTCGCGATGGTTTCGCGCTCCTTCCGGTAGGTGGCCAGCCGCTCACCGACCTCGCCCCGAAGACTGGTCGACTGGGCGAGGGCGGGCAGGAGCGCTTCGGTGTCGGCGATCAGCCCGTCGAGAGCGGCAAGGTCGCGGCTGACGCGCGCGCGCCCGGCGAAAGCGCGGCGGTAGCGGTCGTGGAGGGCGGCGGCCTGGTCGGGGAGGGTGGTGTCGGGCATGGGTGCGCTCGGGGAATGGCGTAGGCTAACCGGACGCGATCACGGATAAGCACCCCGGATGCGCTTCCTCCACACCATGCTCCGCGTTCGCGATCTCGACGCTGCCCTGCGTTTCTGGTGCGGAGGTCTCCGCATGGTCGAGACGCGCCGAACCGCTCACGAAGCTGGCCGGTTCACCCTGGTGTTCCTGCGCGCCCCGGCCGACGCGGAAGGCGGCCCGGAGCTGGAGCTCACGTACAACTGGGATCAGGCGGAACCCTACGGCGGCGGCCGCAACTTCGGGCACATCGCGCTCGCGGTCGATGACATTTACGCCACCTGCGCGAGGTTGGAAGCACAGGGTTTCCCGATCCTGCGACCGCCGCGCGAAGGGCGCATGGCGTTTGTGCGCAGCCCTGATGAGCAGTCGGTCGAGCTGCTCCAGGTTGGGGCGGCGCTCGCTCCGGCTGAGCCGTGGCGGAGCCGGTTGAACGTGGGGGTGTGGTAGGCCCCAGGGTAGCGGCTGGTTTCATACAAACGCGCAGGAGGCGACCAGCGCGATTGTCGCGACACAAGCGTGTAATCCGTTGCGGTCGGTGCGTCCCCCCGACATCAGAAAGACGCCCAGTACCACAAGCACCGCTCCGGCAGCCGCCAACAGCGACGGTCGTTCACCCAGGAACGCCGCCGCGCCGATGAAAGCCAGGAGCGGCCCGGTGCCGCGGGAGGCCCGGCGCCCACAACACGGTCGCCATCGCGGAGTACGCCCATACAAAGTGCCGGGACACCGCCGCCCGCCTGGCGTACAGGTTCCAGATGGCGTGGGTGTACGCGGCAACGAGGACCACGCGAGCGCAAGCAGCGGCAGGGCGGGGGACTATGCTGGCGCCACGGCGGGATAAGCCCGCTCCCATGACCCGCGACGAAATCGTGTCCGCCTGCCTGGAAACCACGCTCTACTCCTGGTCGGCCACCGGCAAGGTCGACCCGTTGGCCATCGCCCGCGCCGACGGCATCTACCTCTGGGACGTCGACGGCAAGCGCTACATCGACTGGAACAGCGGCCTGATGTCGGTGAACATCGGGCATGGGCACCCCAAGGTGCTCGCCGCGGTGGCCGCGCAGATGCAGACGCTCGCCTTCGCCTACCCCGGGGCGGCCACCGAGATCCGGGCCCGGATCGGCCGCCGTCTGGCCGAGCTGGTGCCGGGCAACCTCAACACCTTCTTCTTCACCCTGGGCGGGGCCGAAGCCAACGAAAATGCAATTCGCGCCGCACGTCTGTATTCGGGCCGAACAAAAATCCTGTCGCGATACCGCAGCTACCACGGCAGTACCAACCTTACGCTCCAGGCGACGGGTGACAATCGGCGCTGGTACAACGAGCCGGGCGCGCCGGGCTTTGTCCGCGTCCTCGACCCCTGGCCCTACGACTACTCCTTCGGAGACGACGAGGACGAGATCACCCGCAACCACCTTTCCTACCTGGAGGAGACGATCCGCGCCGAGGGTCCCAGCACCATCGCGGCGATGATCATCGAGACCGTCACCGGCACCAATGGCATCCTCATGCCGCCGCGGGGTTGGCTCGCCGGTTTGCGGGCGCTCCTGAACAAGTACGGTATCCTCCTCATCTGCGACGAGGTGATGTGTGGATGGGGTCGGACGGGAAAACTCTTCGCGTTCGAGCATGGCGGGATCGTTCCTGACATCCTCACCATGGCCAAGGGGCTCACCAGCTCGTATCTGCCACTCGGTGCGATGGCGGTGTCCGACCCCATCGCCGCGCACTTCCGCGACAACGTCTTCTGGGGCGGGCTCACCTACAACGCCCACCCCACGCTGCTCGCGTGCGCGCTGGCCGCGATCGACGTGCTCATCGGCGAGGGCATGGTCGACAACGCGGCAACGATGGAGCCGGTCATGCGCGCTCACATGGAGCGCCTGCGGGTCAAGCACCCTTCAGTTCGCCGCTCACGTTGTTTCGGCCTGTTCGGCATCCTGGAACTCCAAGACAAGGCCGGCCAACCCATCGCGCACTACCCTGACAACCACCCGGTCATGGCGAAGCTCAACCGGTTCTTGATCGAGCACGGCCTGGTCACGCTGGTGCGTTGGGACGGCGTGATGTGCAACCCGCCCTTGTGCATCACCGAAGCGCAGATCGACGACGCGTTCGCCATCCTGGACGCCGGCCTTTCGATCACGGACGCACTCCCCTGATCGAGGCGCTACCGGCGCCTTTGTCGAGCTCCAGGCAGACGAACAACTTCGCGGCCCCGTCGGCGGGAGTCACCGTCGCGGTCACTGCCTTCCACTGACCGGTGCCCTTGCCGCGCGCGACCATCGACCGGCCCGTGGGGCCGCGGATCACCTTGCCGTTGGCGTCGGCCTGCCGCGCGACGAGCTTGGCGACGCCGCCCGAGATGCCGTCCAGCTTCCACTCGGCCTCGACGGTGACCGGTCCGGTCAGCTCCATCGGGCCCTTGCAGGCCGAGCGTGTGGCCTCGGCGGAGGCGCTGAGGATCAATGTGTCCCCGTCGAGGGTCGCCGACTCGGCAGCCGCCTTGGGAGGGCGGATGGCCCACTCGCCGACCTTGTTCCCCCGGACGCGGCGCTTGCCCCCCCCAGCGGCCGCGGGCGCGGCCTCTTCGTCGCCAGCGTCGTCCTCGCCGTCGTCCACGGCATCGGCCGGCGGGGACACCGTCACGTCGGCGATGGGCGTGATCAGCGCCGGCGGTACCGGCGTGTTGGGCGTACGCGTGGCGGCCCAGGCCCCGATGCCGGCGATGAGCACCAGCGCGGCGAGCACCGGGAACAGCCACGGCGGCGCGCCGCTGGGCATCGCCGGCCGCTCGGCGTAGACCGCCACCGCCTCCGCCTCGGGAACGCCGTGCCACTGATGGCTGATCGTGCCGCGCCCGTCGACCACGTAGCTGTAGGTGGTGTGCACGCCCAGCGCGGTAGCCAACCGCCCGCCGACGTCCACCAGGAGGGCAACGCCCGGCGGCGCGTCCATCGCCGTGGGCACGATGGCGACGTAGCGAAACGTCGGGTGGCGCGCGTGCAGCTCACCCAGGGCGGCGATCGCCGCGCCATCGGCGGTGAAGGTGATCAGGGACCAGGTGCCGGGGGTGCTCGGGAGTGCCATGACGGGGCTGCTAACGCGATCTCCACTAGGCCCAACCATGCCACCCCTCTGCCCCTCACCACTCGTGCTGCGGTTCGTCATGGCCCTGCTGGACACCGCGACCATCGAAGCCGCCCTGCAGCCTGTCAACGCTCGTTTGGCGGCGTTGGATCAGCGGGCAGAACTGAACGATGCGGCGATGGGCTTCGTGCCGACGGGCGCGACCTTTCAGGCTTGGCGCACGTTCTCCCACCTCGGGGTGGCCACGGCGGATGCACGCACGCTCCTCGCGATGAAGGTCTCGGCCGCTCGCACCGTCGAGGACGCCGGTGACATTCGTTTCCTCGCTCACCACCTCGGCTTGACGAACGCCGAGTCGGTGCTGGGCTGTCGTATCCCGTCACTTTTCACCAGTTATATCCCACGAAACTCTACCGCCTCCTTCGGAGCGCGATCGGCCGTCGAGGCCGCCCGATCGGCCTCCCGTGCCGCTGGAGCCCGGTCTCCTCGTCACGCTCCATGCCGGTGTTCTTGTAGCGTTTGAGCCTAACCGTCGTGAGCGAAGGCGCTTGCCACGCCGTAGTGCCGTGGGGGTGGTACTCCTCATAGCTGTCGAACCAGGCCATCTTCGGTGGGTTGTTCCTGGACAGCAGGGCGGGGGTGGCGACCACGCCGGAAAGGTAACCGGGCGGGCGGGCGGCGCCCCCCGACGGGCCTGCGCCTTGCGCTACTCGTCCGACGGCCTCGACACGCGGGCTGCGGCGAGCTGCGCGCGGAGCGACGCGAGCTCGGCCTACGCGGCGGGGACTCACGCCGGCTCGGTGAACGGCGCCACCACCCGGGGCCTGGCCGCCGCCAGCCAATCAGGGACGCGCATCCGGATCGAACGCGTCGCGCTCGCCGCGGCAAAGATCACCTCCTCCCGCGCCGCGAAGTCCTCCCCCACCACCAACGTGGCCGGAAACAGCGGCGCCGCCCACGCCGGCAGCTCCCCGTACGCCAGTCCGGTCAGCGCGCGTAGCTCCTCCGACGTCGAGAAGCGGTACCGCTGCACGCCCAGCGCCCGGCGGAGCAGCCGCCCGACAAGCTTGCGGTCGCTCCCCACCACGACCACCACGTCCCCCACGCGCTCCACCCGCATCAACACCGATTTCCCCCCCATCGACAGCGGTGTACCCCGTGCGACCGAGGCCTCCGCGGCGGATCGCGCCTCGGCGTGGTCCACCATCGAGAACGGGCGCCCGGACGCATGGAGAAGCGCGAGCAGCGCCTCGGGGGCCCCGGCGGTCATGCGTGGAGATTAACCAGAAACGGGGGACGCCGACAACGTTAGACGCCCCGATGTCGGTGTCTTTCTGCAGCGCCACGACCCACGAACTGGGCGAGCTTCCCGGCGTCGTGTTGGGCATCGGACTGTTGGCCGCGGCGACAGCGGCCGGTCGTTTTTTGCTGACCCGACGTCCGGAGGCGATGGTGTTCGTCGGCTCCGCGGGCGCGTATCCGTCGGGTCCGAAGGTGGGCATCGTCGTGGCGAGCGGAGCGCTGGGCCTCGCGTCGACGGCAGTGGCGCTGGGACTGGGGTACCAGCCCCGCGCGCCGGCCGTGCTCAGCGCGGACGCGGCCCTGCTGGCGCGCACGGCGCTCACCGGAAGCCGCGTGCTCACCGTGGCCGCGATCACCACCGACGTCGCGCTCGCGGAGCGCTTCGGCGCCGAGTGGGAGGTCGAGCACCTGGAGGCGTACGCGGTGGCGTTTGCCTGCGCCGCGGCCGGGGTGCCCTTCGCGGCCATCCTCGGCATCGCGAACCGGGTCGGGCCGGATGCGCACGCCGAATGGCTCCGAAACCACGACGCCGTCGAGGCCTCGGCGCGAACGGTCGCGGCCAGGCTGCTCGTGCGTTAGCCCCGCCGGGACATGAATCCTGTACTCCCGCGTGATGTCGTCCACCGTTGGTCCGAAGAATGTGCGGCGGAGGGCCTTGCGTTCCAGGCGGTCGCCCGTCGGCTGCTGGAAGATCAGGGCCGCCTCGCCCGCTTCTTCAAGGCCAACATCCCCGACATGCCCGGCCAGTCCGGGGAGGTTTCGCTGTACCTGCTGGCCGTCATCATCCGCCTGTTCGAGCGCGGAGGCGGGCGCATCGGGCGGATCGGCGGCAAGGAGATCGATGCCGCGACCAAGAAGATCGCGGCGCACGCGGCGCTGTTGATGCCCGCGGACGAGGGGTTCCCCAACCGGGTCCGCGCCATCGACGCGCGCGCCCAGCCGCACATCCTCGACGAAGCGCTGCACGCGCTCTTCGAGCGGGAAACCAAGAAGGAGGAAGAGGTCGAGATGCCCCCCGAGCAGGCGGCGCTGGTCTTCCTGATGCTCTGGGCGGCGACCGAAGCGTGCAATCTTGCCTGGCAGCCGCCCAAGGCCGCGGAGTGGTTGGCGTAGATGGGCCTGCGGGACGCGCTGCGCGCCAGGGTCAAGGCCGCCGTCTTCGGTGAGCGCCCGACGCCGCCGCCGCCGCCCCAGGTCGGAACGACGAGGATCGTTGCGCCTGCAACCCCGTCTGCGACACCGACGGTCGCTGGCGCCCAGACGATCGTCGGCACGGAGTTCCGCTCGGTGGGTCCGAGCAGCGCCGTCCAGGTGGGCAAAGCGGGCATGTTCGCCCACGCTGGCAAGGTGGTGGCGGTCTTCCGGCACGACGGCCGACTGCACGCAATGGACAACGCCTGCGCCCACGAGGACGGGCCCATCGGCGAGGGCGCCATCGACGGAACGTGCGTGGCGTGCCCCTACCACAACTGGCAATACGACTTCACGACCGGGGCCTGCCTCACCGATCCCGAACGACCTCGCGCCACCTTCGAGGTCGTTGAGCACGAGGGGTTAGTCTGGCTCGGTCCCCAGAAGACCCCCGGCAGCGATGCGCGCGGCGGCGATCACGACGACGGCATGGAGGTCATACGACGATGAGTGAAGCGCTCGGTTCTGCCCTGATCAAAGGGATCACCTTCGCCAAGCTGCAGCCCCGCCTCGCCGCGGCCTCCGAGGGCGGCAAGGGCTTCAGCATCCGCGCCGAGGACCGGGTGCGGCCCTACCTCGATCACGTGGTCGAAGCCTGGACCGACGGCCCGCCCAGCTCGGACGTCGCGTTCGTCCTGTCCGGGAAGGATCCTACGGGTCGACAGTGGCGGAGGTTCACGTTGAGCCGGGTGGGTCCGTGGGCCTACGAGCTCGGGGTCTTTCCCACCCCGTTTCACAACGCGGACGACCCGCTGGCGCCGGGTGTGCCGCCGACCTCGTCGCGGCGGCGCTAGCCCAACTCCGCTTCGAACGCGTCCACATCGCGCCAGACGCCGGCCACCGCGCGCCGCCAGGTCGCGACGTCGCCCAGGTCGAGGCCGAGCTCTTCGCGGGCGATGGTCTCGGCGTCGTCGTCGCCGGTGCGCGCCAGGAGCCGGCGATAAGCCGCCTCGGCGGCGGGACCCTGGGGGCGGAACGCCTCGTAAACCAGCCCTGCGAACAGGTAGCCAAAGGTGTACGGGTAGTTGTAGAACGCCAGGCCCGGAATGTAGAAGTGTAGCTTCCGCGCCCAGAATAGATCATCCACGGTGGCCAGTTCGCCGCCATACCATTCGCCGAAGATGCGCGCGGTGGCGGCCGAGAGGGCGTCGACTTCGAGGGGCCCCTGGCGACGGAGGCGGTACAGCTCGCGCTCCAGCTCGAAGCGAGCGGGGATGTTGCACAAGAAGCTGGCGGCGTCCTGGAGGGAGCCATCGAGCATGCGCAGGCGCGCGGCTGGCGTTGTCGCGGCGTTGCGGGTGGCCTCGCGGACGAGCGCTTCCGCGAACGTGGACGCCGTCTCGGCCAGCGTCATCGGCAGGCGACGTTGCGAAACGGGATTGCCGAAGAGCACCTCGGCGTGGAAGGCGTGGCCCAGCTCATGGGCGAGCGTCGCGGGCGCCTTGTCGTTGGCACACCAGGTCATGAATATCCGCGTCTCGTGTCGCGACGCAACCTCGGTGCAATAGCCCCCGGCGCGCTTGCCCGGCCGATCCTCAACCTCGATCCATCTGTTTTTGAGAGCGCGCTCCGCAAAGCCCGCCATGCCGGGCGCAAAGGCGCCGAACTCTCGTACGATCACCTCCTGGGCGGCCGCGTAGCTGACGCCAGGGCCGGACTCGCCCAGCGGGGCGGCCAGATCGTGCCACTCCAACTTCTCGAGCCCCAACGCCGCGGCCTTGGCCCGGAAGTACCGTTTCATCGCCGGCTGGGCCTCGCGACAGGCGGCCAGGATCGCGTCGAGTGTGGAGCGCGCGATGCGGCTTTGCACGAGCGGCTCTTCCAACTCGTCGATACCGCGGCGATCGTTGAGGGTGACCCGCTGACCGGTGATGTGCGTCAGCGCGGTGGCGCAGCGGCGCGCCGCGGTGGACCAGCCGGCCCGCACGCCGGTGAAGGCCGCCTGGCGCACCGTCCGGTCGGCGTCCCACATGAGCTGCTCGCCCTGGCCGGCCGAGAACACCTCGGGCCCGTTCCCGCGGTCGATCGTCACCGAAAGCGCGCCAGACTCGACGTCGTAGAAGTGTCCCCACGCGCCGATGCCGTCCTGGGAGAGCCCGGCCAGCAGGGACTCCTCCGCCTCCGACAATCGCAGCCGCCCCTGGGCGCGGTCGCTCAGGAGCATGTTGCGCATATGCGCGATGCTCGGCTCGGCCAACAGCGCGTCGAAGGCGGCCTGGGGCATCCGTGCGACGCGATCACGCGGCGTCACCCACGAGCGCGCGGACAGCCCGCCGAGCGCGGCCATGCGGGCCTCGGCGCGGATGGCGTTTTCGTCGCGACTGGCGGCCGAGGCGTGGCAGCCGATGAAGGCGTAGAGGGTGTCCACCCGCGGCGAGATGCGCTCCAGGTCCAGGAGCAGCCCGGCAAAGCGCGCCGGATCCGGGGTGCTCGGAAACGCTTCCGCCGACGCGGCCAGGGCCTTGAGCGCCACCTCGAGGGCGGCATACTCCGCTTCGAAGGCGGCGCCAGCGGGGCCGCCGGGGAGGATGGCGTCGAGGTCCCAGGTCTCAGAAGGGGCGTAGCTCATGTCATTCTTCCAGGTAGGTGTAGCCTTCGAGGCCAGTCTGGTAGGCGCTGACCATCTTCGCCGCTTCGCCCACGGTCATTCGGCCCTCCTTCAACGCGCGCTCGGTGGCGCGGCGCACCCGGCGCACCAGGTCGGCCTTGGTGAACTGCACGTAGCCGAGCACCTCGGTGACGGTGTCGCCCTCGATCACGTGGTCGATGCTGTACCCACCGTCCTCGTCGAGCGAGACATGGACCGCGTGGGTGTCGCCGAAGAGATTGTGGAGATCGCCGAGGATCTCCTGGTAGGCACCGACCAGGAAGATCGCGAGGTAATAGGGCTCGTCCTGTTTGAACGGGTGCAGGTCGAGCGTGTCCTTGACGTCGCGGAGATCGATGAAACGGTCAATCTTGCCGTCGCTGTCGCAGGTGATGTCGGCGAGGATCGCCTTTCGCGATGGCTCTTCGCCGAGGCGGTGGATGGGCATGATCGGGAAGAGCTGGTCGACCGCCCAGCTGTCCGGCGCCGACTGGAACACCGAGAAGTTGCAGAAATAGGTGTCGGCGAGGGCTTTTTCGAGCCCCTCCAGTTCGTCCGGAACGTAGGACTGCTGGCGCACGACGTGGAGGATGCGCTGGCACACCTGCCAGAACAGCTTTTCGGCGCGCGCGCGCTGCTCCAGGTTGAGATTCCCGACGTTGAACAGCGTGAGCGCCTCTTCCTTGGCCGCGAGCGCGTCGTGGTAGGCCTCCTGGAAGGTCTTGCGACTGATGCCCTCGCACAGATCGTGCAGCTCGATGAGCACGTCGGGGTCGTCCTCGCCGACCGGCTCGATGTGCGTGGCGGTGGGGAAGTCGCTGACGCCGAGCACGTTGAACACCAGCACGCTGTGATGGGCGGCCATCGCGCGGCCGGACTCGGTGATGATGGTGGGATGCGGGATCTCCGCGTCGTCGCAGGCACCCTGCACCGCCGCGACCACGTCGGCAGCGTACTCGTCGATGGTGTAGTTGACGCTGGATTCGAAGTTGGTGCGGCTGCCGTCGTAGTCGACCCCGAGCCCACCCCCGACGTCGAAGTACTTCATCGGTGCGCCGAGCTGAACCAGCCCGGTGTACAGCCGCGACGCCTCGCGCAGGGCGTTCTTGACACTGCGGATGGCGCTGACCTGGCTGCCGATGTGGAAGTGGAGGAGCTGCAACGAAGCGAGCCGGCCGCGCTCGCGCAGGTACTTCACCCCCTCCACCATCTCGCCGACGGTCAGTCCGAACTTGGCCCGATCCCCGGCGCTGCCTTCCCAGCGCCCAGCGCCCTTGGTCGCGAGCTTGGCGCGCATGCCGACGACTGGAGCCACCCCCACGCGGTCGGCGACATCGCACACCAGCTTGAACTCGGAGTACTTCTCGATCACGATGATCGGGTTGCGACCGAGGCGCTTGGCCATCAGCGCCGTCTCGACGAACTCGGCGTCCTTGTAGCCGTTGCAGACGATCAGCGCCTGGGGGTCGTCCATCAGCGCCAGGACGATGAGCAGCTCGGGCTTGGAGCCACATTCCAGGCCCATGTGGTAGGGCTCCGCCACGCGGACGTAGTCCTCGACCAGGTGGCGCTGCTGGTTGACCTTGATGGGGAAGACCCCACGGTACTGGCCGGTGTACTCGTACTCGCGCATCGCGCTCTTGAACGCGTTGGCCATGGTGCGTACGCGGTGCTCGAGGATGTCGGTGAAGCGGATGAGCAGCGGCGCCTGAAGGTCGCGACTGACGAGGTCATCGACGAGCTGCTTGAGGTCCAGGGCCCCACTCCGCGGACCGGCGGGCGTGACCTCGACGTTCCCGGCCTCGTTGATGCGGAAGAATTCCCGGCCCCAATTGCGGACATTGTAGAGTTCGACGCTGTCCTGGATCGACCATCCGCGCATGTCCGCCCCGCCGAGTGCGCGCGGCTATCATGCAACGGGGGGAGAGGCCGCAACGGCCTCTCCCCCTACCGTCGCCTACCCTCCGGCCTCCAAGCTGCGCTTTCCGGCCTGCGGCGGCGGGCGGGTTGGATAACCCGCCCGCCGGGCGACTCTCCCCCTCTCCGCAGTTCCCCATGCCGCATCGGCGTTTCATGGCTCTTGGAGCCGACCAACGGGCGGCATGGGTAACTATCAAGAAACAGCACCGGTGGCCCGGCCGCCGGCAAGCCGTCGGCCTGCGGCGCCCGGCGGGTAAATTACCAGCCGGGACGTGGCGCTCTCCCCATCCCCGCAGCCGCAGAACGGGACGGCGTTTCATGGCTCTTGGAGCCGACCAACGGGCGGCATGGGTAACTATCAGGAAACGGGGGAAAGGGGCTCGCCGGCCTCTCCCCCTACCGCGCCATTCCCTCCGGCCTCCAAGCTGCGCTTTCCGGCTTGCGGCGGCGGTCGGGTTGGATAACCCGCCCGCCGGGCGACTCTCCCCCACCTGGGCGTCCCCCACGCCGCTCGGCGGCATGGGTGACTCCCATGGTGCCCCGCCGGGTCCTACTTCTTCGGCCCCCTGGGCATCGCGAACGCGGCCGACGGGGGTGCCGGGGACCGTACCGGCAGGGTGGGCCCGCCGCGCTCGAGCGTTGCCGGCCAGGCGAAGGGCTCGAAGGCCACGTCGACCGCGCCGGTCCAGCGCCCCATGTCCCAGGCCTGCATCCGCGTTCCGGTCACCGCGGCCTCGCCGAAGAGTGCGTCGAAGATCTGGTGGTACGCCCCGGGGAGCGCGCTGTAGCCGGCCGGGAAGTACTCGCGGTTGACGGTGATGGTCAGCACCCCCTGGTCGAACAGCGCGGTCAGGTCGTTTCCATCGAAGCGGAAGTGGCCGTCGAGCGCGCCACGCTCAAGACGGCGGCAGGCGGCCAGGAAGCTGTTGCCATCGACGAAGGCGTCCCAGGCAACCGGGCGGACCCGCTGCACCCAGAGCGCGTGCCCGTTGAGCAGCGCCTTGCCGTGGTCGAGCTGGTACATCAGGGTCGCCTGCGACGCGGCGAGGTCCGGCGTCAGCGGGGGTTCGATGAGCACCGTGCCGGGGAGCGCGCCGACCTCCTGGTAGAAAGGCACCGGGACGTGGGCCTCGGAGAACAGGGCGCCGTAGGGCGCCCGGCCGAGCGCGAGCTGCGCCGGAATCGACAGCGCCAGCAGCACGCCGGTGGCGGTCCGGGCGCGGGCTCCCACCGGCAGGTGATCCACCGCGACAGCCGCCAGCGTGATGTAGACGAAGTTGACGACCACGACGTGCCGATAGGGCCACCAGAACCGCTTGAGCGGCTCGGCGATCCCGTAGATCCACTCGTACGGGCCATGGGGAATCAGCGGCCCGGCCATCAGCGCGGCGAAGAGCAGCCCCACCGCAGCGAGCCCGACGGTGACGCGATCGCGGCGACGGAACAGCGCGAAGCCGGCGAGCAGGAACGTCGTCAACGGAAGCGCACGCCCGGCGTGTCGGCCCGCCCCGGCCAGAAACGGGATCCCTGGCCAGCAACTGTCGGCGGTGGCCTCGGGGTGCGGGAACAGCGCCGCCTCGCCGGTGCCGGGGATCGCCGCCCAGTTGCTCAGGAAGACCCACAGCAGCGGCGCGATGGTGACGAGGAAGGTCACCGCGAAGAGCAGCAGCGGCCGGCAGAGCGCCCAGGAGCGAAGCTGCCGCCCGCGAAACGCCAGGAGGACCGCGCCCGCGATCACCGCGAAGAGGCCGTAGTACCAATAGAGCGCGGACGTCGCGGCGAGGAGCATGGCGCTGACCACCGCGCGCCGCCAGGAGGGCGCCTGCAGAAGCCGCAGCCAGCTAGCCAGGAAGAAGGCAAGAAAGCCCATGTCGGCCTGCGAGAATCGCCCGGCGCCGAGCTCGAAGGTGGCGTACACCGTCATCGCCGCTGTGGATGCCGCCGTGAGCGCCGCCGCCGGTGAGGCCCCCGCGGCGCGGGCCAGCGCCCACCCCCCGAGGCCGTTGAGCGTCAGGATGGTGAGGGTGTGCGCGGCGGCGGCGCGCGGCCAGCCGAGCAGAAGGTGCCAGGGCAGGTACAGGAACCCGTCGCTGCCGTTGCCAGCCAGCCACGGGGCGTCGCCCACCGGCCAATAGTAGCGGTCGTTGTGCACGAGGCTCCGCCCGTGCCAGACCTGGTCGGCCACCCAACTCAGCAGCCAGTGGTTGCCGAGGCAATCGGGGTGCACCCACCCGCAGACGATGGTGCTCCCGGGCGCGGCCAGCACCGGCGCGATGACCAGCGCGGCCCCACCGACGGCCAACGCAACGGCAGCAAGGGTCCAGCGCACGGCGAGGACTATCGCTCCGAGGGGGCCGGTGTATAGTCCATGCCCATGCGCGCTTTGCTGGGTTGCATTCTCGGGGGTTGCGGCGCCAGTGTGCCTGACGGGGCCCTTCGCCAGGAAGTGGGCCTGCCCCTCGATGTCGGCCCCGAGCAGACGTGCGTCGCACCGGCGGCGTCCATCCACTTCACCGACCACGGTGAGGCCCTTGGCCTGCAGGCGTCCGCCACCCCGGACGGCGGGCATGAAGAGGGTGGCTTCCTGGCCCTCGACGACGTCACCGGTGATGGCTGGCTGGACCTGCTGGTCGGGTTTCAGGGCACCAACTCCTTCTACCTCGGCGGGGAGGGTGGTCTGTCCGCGCCGATCGAGGCACCCGGGGGCGCCGCGATGGGTCTGTTCGACATGGACGGAGATCAGGTGCGGGACGTCCTGCTGGCTGGCCCCCCCACGACGGGCCTCCCCTTCCTGGTCTACACCAACGGCACCTTCGTCATGGGCGAGGCGCCGGCCGACGGACTCCCAGCGGCAGGGGCGTTTCGGAAGGACGTCACCTTCGGAGACTTCAACGCCGACGGCGCCCTGGACGTGTTCATCGTGGGGTCCCAGACCCCGGACGGAGCGGGCCCCAACGGGGCCGTGCTCTGGGGAAGCACCAGCGGGCTGGTCGCGGGGCCGAGGACCCCCGGCGCGCTGGACGGCCGCCGCGGGTTCGACGCCGTGCCCATCGACATCGATGGCGACGGCCAGGACGAGATCTACATCGCCAACGACATGGGCACCCTGTTTGGCGGCAACGTGCTGCTCGGCTTCGAAGCCGAGCGCCTGATCGACCGCACGGCGACCTGCGGGTGCGGCGTCGCCACGAGCGCCATGGCCGTCACCGCGGGCGACTCCGACGGCGACGGATTGACCGACCTGTACGTCGCCGGCGACCAGAAGGCGCTCCTGTTGGCGCAGGGGGACGGTACGTTCGTGGATGTTGCCCAGGCGTCCGAGGCCCACGGCGGAACCGGCCTCGACATGAGCGGAAACACGCCCTTTTTCGATGCCGACAACGACGGGTGGGACGACTTCGCCCTGCCGATGGGCGACTGGTGGGGGCCGAATTTCCCAGGGGACATGCCCCGCTTCGAGAGCCCGATACACCTGCTGCGCCGCGGCACGGACGGCCTTTATGTCGACATCGCGGGGGATATCGGCTTCCCGACGGAGGGCAGCTGGCGCTCGGTGCTCGCGCGCGACGTCAACGATGACGGGGTGCTGGACTGGCTCGCGTCGGACGTGCGCCGACGCCCCCAATGGCTCATGTCGGACGGGTGCACGGCGAACGGCTGGGTCGCCATCGATGCGCCCGAGGGATCACGCGTCGAGGTGTCGGCGGGCGGGCGGACCTGGACGCGGCGGGCGACCGCCGACCAGGGCTACGGCGCCGCCGCGGCCCCGCGGGTGCACGTGGGGGTCGGTGAGGTCGGGGTGATCGACCTGGTTCGCGTGGTCACCGTAGATGGGGCGGTCTACGAGGCCCGTTCGCTGGCGCCGCGGCGGCGGCTCGCGGTTCCAGGTACCCTGACGCTGGCCCTCGGCGGGATGGATTAGACGCCGCGCGATGCTCACGCTCCTCCTCAACCTCGCCCTCGCGGCCCTGGCCCGATAACGCTCATGCTGGCGATGTTCCTGTTCACCCTCACGCTCGCGGGCTGCCCCACCGAGACCGCGGAGGTTCCGGCGATCGACGTCGACGTCGATGGGGACGGAACCACCGTGGCCGAAGGGGATTGCGCTGACGACGACGCCACCCGCAGCCCGCAGGCCCGCGAGGTCTGCGACGGCGACGACGACGACTGCGACGGGCTCATCGACGACGGCGTCCGCCTCACCGGCTACACCGACGCCGACGGCGACGGGTTCGGGGTGGAGGCGCCGGTCTCCAGCGCCTGCACGATCCCCGCGGGCTTTGCGCCACAGGCCGGCGACTGCGACGACGATAACGGCGCGCGGTACCCCAGCGCGCCGGAAGTGTGCAACGCCGTCGACGACGACTGCGATCGCCTCGTCGACGACGAGGATTCCGTGGTCGACCCCGCGAGCGCGTCCACGTTCTACGTCGACGGCGATGGCGATGGGTACGGCGCGGAGGAGGTGCGGGCCTGCACGCTCCCGACGGGCGCCGCCGCGCGTGGCGGTGACTGCGACGACACCGACGCCGCGTTCCACCCGACGGCGGCCGAGGTGTGCACCGAGCCCACGGACTACAACTGCGATGGCTTCGTCGGCTACGCCGACAACGACGGCGACGGTTTTTCGGCCTGTGGGGAATGCGACGACGACGAGGTCACGATCCACCCCGACGGCGTCGAGCGTTGCGACGAGGTCGACAACGACTGCGATGGCCGCATCGACGATGAAGACACCAGCCTCGACCTGTCGAGCAGCGCGCGTTGGTATCGGGACGGCGATGGCGACGGGTACGGGGCGGAGGAGCGTTCGGCTTGCATAGCGCCGGAGTCCTACGTCGCGACCGCGGGCGACTGTGACGACGCCGACTCCACCGTTCATCCCGGCGCGACGGAGGTCTGCAACACCATCGACGACGACTGCGACACGGCCACGGACGACGCAGACACCGGGCTCGACCTCACGACCGCCTCGGGATGGCACGAGGACCTCGATCTCGACGGCTACGGGGCGGCGGCGGTCGCCACGACCTCATGCGACGCCCCTGCCGGTACCCTTGCCGACGACGAGGATTGCAACGATGCCGACGCCGACATCAACCCCGGCGTCAGGGAGAGCTGCAACGACCTCGACGACGACTGCGACGGCGCCGTCGACGGCGGCACCGGCATCTGGAACGACACCTTCGACGACAACGACATCACCGACTGGACGGTGGTCGCCGGCGGGTGGAGCGTTTCATCCGGCATCGTCCTTGGCTATTCCCCCTCGCACATCGGTCCCGACTTTCTGCACGCCACGCCCATGACCGGCGCCGAGGACGAATATGTCATGACCATCCGCGCCGCCGGAAATCACGATTTCGGCCTGGTCGTCGCCTACGCGTCGCCGACCGAGCACTGCGCCTTCCACTTCCTCCAAGGTCAGGACGTCGTGCTCGTGGACGGGAGCGGCGGCGAGGTGACCGTCGGCACGGCCGCCTACGATGCCTCGGTGTACTACGACGTTCGCGCCGAGCTGAGCCCCGAAAACGTCGACCTGTACTTCGACGGCGCGCTCGTCTACTCGGGCGATTCCGGCTGCGACAACTTCTACCGCACCGGCGAGATCGGGCTGCAGGTGCACCAGGATCACGTGGCCTGGTTCGACGAGGTGTGCGTAGAGTGGTGAACGCATGGTAAAGTGCGCGGATGCGATTGCTGCTCCCTGCACTCCTCCCGCTCACCCTCCTTGCCTGTGACGACGGAGACCATATCCCGCTCGACAAGGGCCTCGACACCGCGGGCCCGGTAGATGGCGATGGCGATGGCTTCACCACCGAAGCCGGCGACTGTGACGACGTCGACAACACGGTGAGTCCCGATGGCATCGAGGTCTGCGACAACATCGACAACGACTGCGACGGCACCGTGGACGAAGATCTCACCACCCCGTGGTACCCCGACGGCGACGCGGACGGCTTCGGCGAAGCCGCCGGGGAGGTGACCGCCTGCGAGCCGCCCGACACCAGCTACATCGCCGATGGCACCGACTGCGATGACACTCGCGACGACGTCTACCCCAGCGCGCCCGAGCTCTGCGACGACGTCGACAACGACTGCGACGGACAGACCGACGAAGACGGCACCACGGCCTACTACGAGGACGTCGACGGCGACGGCTTCGGCAACCCCTCGGCCGAGGTGCTGAGCTGCGACGACCCGGGCGAAGGCTTCGTCACCGACCACACCGACTGCGACGACAACAGCGATGTGGTGTACCCGGAGCACGCCGAGATCTGCGACGGGCTCGACAACGACTGCAACGGTGGCGTGGACGAAGGGGTGACCACCACCTTTTACGCGGACGTCGACGGCGATGGGTACGGCGTGGAATCCGCGGCCAGCGAGGCCTGCCTGGAGCCGACCGGCTACGCAACCGACGCCGGCGATTGTGACGACGGCGACCCCGCGTTCAATCCGGGCGCCAGCGAGTCTTGCGACGAGGCGATCGACTACAACTGCGATGGCTCGGTGGCCTACGCCGACGCCGACGGGGACGGGTGGGCCGCGTGCACCGAATGTGACGATACCGCCTTCGATGTGAACCCTGGCGCCAGCGAGGTCTGCAACACCATCGACGACGACTGCGATGGCGCCATCGACGACGCCGACGCCGGGCTCGATGTGTTCACCGGCACCCAATGGTACGCCGACGCCGATTCCGACAC
>SHYX01000052.1 GCA_009692585.1 Myxococcales bacterium | reverse complement strand
CCGCGGCGAAGACGCATGAGCACCAGCGTCACCGCCGCCGTCACCGCGCTGCGTGACCGCCTGACGGAAGCCGCCATGCACCGCTTCGACGTCGCGGAGGTCGTGCGCGAGATCGCGGAGGCGTTCGAGCGGTGCGGCCTGCAGCCGACGCGGGTGAGTCTCGCGGTGTTGTCGCTGCACCCCTCGCTTGCGGGCGTCGGCTTCACCTGGCGCCGCACGACTGGCGCCGTGGAGCGCCTCGACCGACCGTATGGCTTCCTCTCCGACCCGGAGCATAGGGCGAGCCCGCTGCATGCGGTAATGACGAGCCGCTCGGCGCTTCGACTTCGCCTGCATCGTGGAGAGGGCTTCGACACCTTCCCTGTCGCTCGCGACTTCGCGGCGTCCGGCGGCACGGACTACGTCGCCCTTCCGCTGCTCTCGCCACGGCAGGACGTCCATGTCTTCACCATGATGACCGACAGTCCGGACGGCTGGGACGACGCCGAACTCTCGGCCCTCGACGACCTTCTGCCCACCCTCGCCCTGCTGATCGAGGTGTTCGAAGCACACCGTCTGACGACCCGCGAGCGGCTCGACCTGCTCCTGCGCGCACAGACCGACCGCCTCACCGGCATGCTGAACCGGCACGGCACGCTTCTCGAGGCGGACAACCGCTTTGGTGGGGGGCGCCCCGCGTTGGCCATCGCCATCGACCTCGACGGTCTCAAGGGCATCAACAACCGTCTCGGCCACCGATACGGAGATGCCGTGATCCACGGGGCAGCGACCCGCATCGTCGCCGTGCTACCCGCAGACGCCGTCGCCGGAAGGACAGAGGGCGACGAGTTCCTGATCGTCACCGACACCGGCCACGACGCTCTGGCGGAGGTGATCCGGGCCATGCTGGCCGAGCCCTACGAGGTCGATGGCCTTCGCCTGCTCGTGACGGCCAGCCTCGGGACGGCCGAGGGCGCGGAGCGGGCGGAGGAGCTCGCGCGCCGCGCGGACCTGGCGATGCTCGCTTCCAAACGCGCCGGACGCAACCGCGTGACCGCGTTCCTGCCGGACACGGACGCACGACGGCAGCGCGCTGCACAGATCGCGCGCCTGCTGCCGGAGGCGCTCGCGCGCGGCGAGCTGCGCATCGCCATCCAACCGATCGTGTCTGTGGACGACGGGCGCCTCATGGCGGGCGAGTGCCTCGCGCGGTGGACATCGCCGGAGCTCGGCGTCGTTCGTCCCGACGAGTTCGTCCCCATCGCCGAGCAGTCCGGGGATATCGTGCTGCTCGACCGCTATGTGCTCCGATCGGCGCTGCGCATCCTCTCCTCCCGCGGCACGGCGCCGCACGTGCCGCTCGCCGTGAACCTGTCCGCCCTCGACGCGGCGCTGACCCGTGTCGACGACGACGTGCTGGCCGAGCTCGCCGCACACGACGTCGCGCCGTCGCTGCTGACCCTCGAGCTGACCGAGTCCGTGTTCGCCGGGCAGTCCGACGTCGCAGACCAGTTGCGCCGCGTGCGGGCCGCGGGCGTCAGCGTGTCGGTAGACGACTTCGGCACCGGCTACTCCTCGTTGTCCTATCTCCAGCGCTTCGAGATCGACGCGATCAAGGTGGACCGCAGCATTGTGAGCGCGCTCCCGGATCCGCGGGCATCGGCGATCATGGCGAGCGTCCTCGCCCTGGGAAGCGCGCTCAGGCTGAGGGTGGTCGCCGAGGGCGTGGAGTCCCCGGAGCAGCACGCGGCGCTGCGCGCGCTCGGCTGCGGCCTGGCACAGGGCTACCTGTTTTCGAGGCCGCTGGAGGTGCCCGCCTGGATGGAGCGCCTGCAGGCGTCGGTGGGGTAGCGCGTCCGGCATCGCCAGCAGACCGCAAGGCCCGCGTGAGCGGCCACGCGGAGCGGCTACGGATCGCTTGTGCGGGTCGCGCTCCTGCTGCTGATCCGCTCCACGACCCCGGCCGTTCACGCGGCGCCCGCAGCGGGGGTACGGTGGCAGCGGGTGCCTGCCACCATGCCGCTCAGGTTTCCTATCCCCTCCCGCCGCTGCGAAAACGGCGTCTGGATTCTTGGGTTAGGGCTTGGGGCAATGCCGATTCCTACACACATCGAGTTCAGCCTGCCAGTTCTTCAGGCGCTTGCCGCCACGCCACAGGTTCTGAGCCGCGCCGTTCTCTACGACCGAATGGCTGCCTGGGCGAAGCTCACCGAAGCAGACAAGGCTGAGGTCATCAGTTCGGGCCAGGAAACCTATAAGAATCGGGTGGGCTGGGCGTGCACGTGGCTCCGAATTGCCGGTCTCGTGAGCAATCCCGGTCGCGGCATATGGGCGGTCACGCCGACCGGTTTGGAGCGGTCCAAGCTCGTGGACAAGCCGTTCACCCACGCAGAGCTGCGTCCGCCGGGCAAGGGGGGCGTCGTCGGCACCGGCGCACAGGGGCAGCTACCCCTTACGATTCCGATCGAGGAAGCCACGCCTGACGAACGGATCAGCGCCGCGGTCACCGAGGTGCACGTGGCGCTGCGTGCTCAGCTTCTCGCGCGGCTAAAGGCCAATTCGCCAGCGTTCTTCGAGCGCGCCGTCCTGCGACTGCTCTCCGCCATGGGCTACGGGCGATTCGAGCAGACAGGCAAGTCGAATGACCACGGCATCGACGGGGTGTTGTTCCTCGACCACTTCGGCCTCGAGCGGGTCTATGTTCAGGCGAAGCGGTGGGAGGCCGATGTGCCCCGAGATCGGCTTCAAGCCTTCTCTGGAGCGATGGACGAGCACCACGCCACCAAGGGTGTCATCGTGACCACCAG
Source organism: Myxococcales bacterium (assembly GCA_009692585.1). The sequence goes on along the minus strand of SHYX01000052.1, from coordinate 26,169 downwards.
CCGCTTTGCCGATAGTGCGAAGAAGTACGTGCCGGGTGCAAGCAAGATCATTCATCGTGTCGATGGAGACGAGTTGACGCGGCTCATGGTGGAGCACGGAGTCGGGGTTCAAATCGGACAGCGGATCGACGTCAAACGGATCGATGAGGACTTCTTCGACGAGTAGACGCGCCTCCTGTTGGAGCGCGCCTCACTCCTCGTCGTTGGCGAACATCCGCAGGTCGTGCATCGTGCCGGGAAAGCCGGCCTCGCCCGGCATCGTGAGCGGGTTGCTGCGGGCTCGGGCGCCATCGGAGGGGGGGCGGCCGCGGACCGGAGGGCGTAGCGGGTAGCCGCCCGCGGGGCCGGGACCGGTGCTTCGGCCTCGCCGCCACCCGCGGTCACCAAACCCTGTCCGTTCCGTCACTCAACCGTCACACGGTGGCGGGTACAGGGGCGGGCATGAGCGACGGCGATCCCCGGCTGCCGATCGAACCGCTGGAGGTGCGCCACCGGCGTGAGGGGCTCGTACACCTGGCGCTGACGGCCGCCATCGCGTTGGCCGCGGTCCCGGCGCTCGCGATCGTGTTGTTCATCGCCTACAAGGGCGCGCCGGCCATCAGTCTCACCTTCTTCACCGAGATGCCGACGGCGGGGATGACCCAGGGCGGCATCCTCCCGGCCATCGTCGGCACGCTGTGGCTGGTCGGGGTCTCCCTCCTCTTCTCCGTTCCCATCGGCATCCTGGCGGGGGTGTACCTCTCCGAGTACGCGGGGCGGAGCCTCCTGGCGCGCGGCGTGGACATGGCGATTGTGAACCTGGCCGGCGTGCCCTCGATCGTCCATGCCCTGTTCGGGCTCGGCGCCTTTGTGTTGTTCCTCGACTTCGGCACCAGCATCCTCAGCGGCGGCTTGACCCTGGGCGTGATGACGTTGCCGGTGATCATCACCTCGACCAAGGCGGCGATGCAGTCGGTGCCGCACAACTTCCGCGTGGCGTGCTGGAACCTGGGCGCCACCCGCTGGCAGACGATCTGGCATGTGGTGCTGCCCAATGCCCTACCCGGCATCCTCACCGGCGTGATCCTGCAGGTCAGCCGCAGCGCCGGCGAGACCGCGCCCGTACTCTTCACCGGGGCCGCCTTCTACCTACCGATCCTGCCGACGAGCGTCTGGAACCAGACGATGGCGTTGTCGATGCACGTGTACGCGCTGGTCACCCAGGTGCCCAAGGTCCCCGAAGCGACGAAGTACGCAACCGCGCTGGTGCTGCTCGGCGTGGTGCTCTGCTTCAACAGCTTTGCCATCGTGCTGCGCACCTACCTGCGCCGCAATCGGCGGTGGTGATGAACGCCCCCCACATCGCCATCGAGAACCTGTCGATCGCCTACGGACCGAGGGAGGTCCTGCACAAGGTCTCGCTCGCCGTGCCGCGCCACAGCATCTTCGGCATCGTCGGGCCGGCCGGCTCGGCCAAGACCTCCCTGCTGACGTGCATCAACCGGACCATCGAGTTTACGGGGGAGGCGACGCGGACCGGACGGGTGACCCTCGATGGGCAGGACGTCAACGAGCTCGACGTGAGCGAGCTGCGCCGTCGCGTGGCGATGGTGCTGCCGTTGCCGGTGGGGCTGCCGATGTCGGTCTACGAGAACGTCGCGTTCGCACCCCGCCGCGTTGGCATCCGCCGGAAGGCCGACCTGGACATGATCGTGGAGCGATGCCTGACCCAGTCGGCGGTGTGGGACGAGGTCAAGGATCGACTGGACATGCTCGGCACCCGCCTCTCCGGCGGCCAACAGCAGCGGCTGGCGTTGGCGCGCGCTCTCTCCACGGATCCCGAGGTGCTGTGCCTCGATGAGTTCAGCATCGCCATCGACCCGGTCACCACCATGCGCATCGAGGCCGTGCTCACCGAGCTCAAAGCGCAGATGACCATCGTGATGGTGACCAACCTGCTCCAACAGGCGCGTCGCATCGCCGATGTCACCGCCTTTCTGCTCGATGGCGAGCTGGTGGAGTGTGCCCGTACCACCGACCTGTTCGTGTTCGCCAAGGACCGCCGCACCAACGAGTACCTGGCCGGACGGTTCGGATGAGCGCGGCCCCCGCCGTCCGCATCCGCGGCCTCTCGCTCTGGTACGGCGCCTTCCGCGCCCTGGAGCAGGTGACCATGGACGTCCACCAGGGCGAGATCATGGGCCTCATCGGACCCTCCGGCTGCGGGAAGAGCACGCTCTTGCGCTGCCTCAACCGCCTCAACGACCAGAGCTACGTCCGCACCGAAGGAGACCTGACGGTCGCGGGGTACGACGTGATGTCACCCAAGACCGACACCCTCGCCCTGCGTCGCGACGTCGGCATGGTCTTCCAGCGGCCGAATCCCCTCCCCATCTCCATCCGCGACAACGTTCTCTTCGGGCTGCGGCTGCACGCACCCAAAACATCCAAGGCCGAGCAGGAAATCCGCATGGAAGGGGCGCTCCGCGAGGTGATGCTCTGGGACGACCTGAAGGACCGGCTCCGCGACGACGGCGAATCGCTGTCCCTGGAAGCCCGCCAGAAGTTGTGCATCGCCCGGCTGCTGCCGCTGAAGCCCTCCGTCCTGTTGTTCGACGAGCCCTGCTCGGCGCTCGATCCTGCCGGCACGGCCGCCGTGGAGGAGCTCATGCGCACCCTGAAGGGCACCTACACCCAGGTCGTCGTCACCCACAACATGCAGCAGGCCCGACGCATCTCCGACCGCTGCGCGTTCATGCTCCTGGGCGAGCTGATCGAGTTGGACGAGACCGCCCAGCTCTTCACCCACCCCAAGGACGAGCGGACTGCCCGCTACATCGAGGGTCGTTTCGGATGACACACGCCCGTCACCAAGACGCAACCGCCGCGGCACCCCGGCGCCGTATCTATGGGCTCACCACCGAGGTCTTCATGTCCCGCTCCGTCCTGCTTCTGCTGGTCCCCCTGGTCGCCTGTGCGACGCCCGAACCCGGCGATGGACCGAAGTCCGGCCCCTCGGTGCTCCAGGCCAAGGGCAGCGACACCATGGTCAACCTGTCCCAGCGGCTCTCCGAGGAGTACGCCAAGAAGAACCCCAACGTGATCGTCGCCGTGACGGGCGGCGGGTCGGGCACCGGCGTCAAGGCGCTCATCGACAAGACCACGGACATGGCCAACTCCTCGCGCGCCATGAAGGGTGAGGAGAAGGAGCTGGCCAAGCAGAACGGGGTCGACGCCTACGAGACGACCATCGCGTTCGACGGCCTGAGCATCTACGTCCACAAGGCCAACCCCATCGCGAAGATCGACTTCGCCGCGCTCAAGTGCATCTACGCGTCCGACGGCGCCTGCCTGCACTGGAAGGACGTGGGCGTGACGCTCGACTGTGGTGGCGGCGACGACACGATCGTCAAGGTGGGGCGCCAGAACAACTCTGGCACCTACGAGTACTTCAAGGAGCACGTGCTCGGCAAGGAAGCCAAGTTCACCTCGACCATGGACCAGTCCGGCACCCAGCAGGTGGTCGATGTGGTGGCGACGACGGCCTGCGCCATCGGCTACGGCGGCATGGGCTACCACTACGACTCCGCGCGCAGCCTCTGCCTCGGCAAGGCTCCCGAGGACACCTGCGTGGAGCCCAACGAAGCGAGCGTGCTCGACGGCACCTACCCCTTCTCCCGGCCGCTCTTCGTCTACACCAACGGGGCTCCCACCGGCGCGACTGCCGAGTTCCTCAGCTGGGCACGGTCGGCCGAGGCTCGCGGCGTCGTCGCCGAGTCCGGCTTCGTCCCGGTTCCCGAGTCGGCACCGGCCGCGGCGGAGCTCCCGGTCCCCTCGGTTGCACCGGCCGATCCCGTCGCCGAACCGCTGGACCTGCCGGCCGCACCCTCGTCGGCGCACTAGCTGATGGCGCAGACGATCGCACGACGCCGGCCTGGACGCCATGTCAAACCCATGGAGTTCGTGATCGAGGGCCTCATCCGGCTCTCGGGAGTCAGCGCGATCGTCTTCATCCTCGCGATCTTCGGATTCATCGGAAAAGAGGGGATTGTCTTCCTCTTTACCCACCTCGGTGAGATGCTGACCTCCACCGACTGGAGCCCCACCGCCGAGACGCCCGTCTTCGGCATCGTGGCGCTGATCGTCGGCACGGTATGGTGCGTCGGCCTATCGCTCCTGGTGTCGGTCCCGCTCGGCATTGCCGCTGCGGTCTATCTTTCGGAGTTCTCGGGGGAGCGCGCGCGCGAATGGCTCAAGGTCATCGTCGAGTTGCTCGCCGCCATCCCAAGCGTCGTGTGGGGCTTCATCGGCGTGATGATCATCAACCCGCTCTTGCAACTCGGTGGCGCGCAAGTCGGGCTCAACGGAATCAACGGCGCCTTGATCCTGGGGCTGATGACGCTGCCGCTGCTCGTCTCCCTCGGCGAGGACGCGCTGCGCGCCGTGCCAGAGAGTTATCGACAAGCTGCGCTTGCGATGGGGGCGACGCGTTGGGAGATGGTCCGGCGGGTGTTGCTGCCCGCCGCTTCGCGGGGCCTGCTGGTGGCCGTGTTGCTCGGCGTCGGCCGCTGCGTCGGTGAGACGATGGCCGTGCTGATGGTCACCGGTCACGCCGTGCGCATCCCCAACGAGCTGTTCTCGCCGGTGCGCACGCTCACCGCCACCATCGCTGCCGAATTGGGCGAAGCGGTCCGCGGCGGAGAGCACTACCAGGCGCTCTTCGCGCTCGGGGTGATGCTGTTCGCGCTGACCTTCGTGGTGAACCTCATCGCCGACCGGGCGATTCGCGGGCGGGCGGAGAGCGGGAGGTAGGGGCGGGAGGCTGGAGACCCGGGGGGGCAAGCCACGGTTCCGGAGGCCGCCCGCGATGGCGTGCCTGAGCGCTCGGTCGGGTTCCCCATCCGCTACGTGCCCGATTGGGTGTGCGAAGTGCTCTCGCCGAGCAACGCGCAGCACGACCTGCAGGTGAAGCGGCGCGCCTACCACGCGGCCAAGGTTGGATATTATTGGAACGTCGATCCCAAGCGGGAAGACGTCACCATTTTGCCGTGGTCCCTCGACGGCTACCTGATCGTGGAGGTTGAAACCGGCGACGGCGTGCTGCGCGCGCCACCCTTCGAGCTTGCCGAAATTCGATTGGCGGGGCTTTTCGGCAAGGAGTGAGCGCGCCGGGGCGATGGGATGGGGGTCTCCCTCAGTACGTCACCTTTACCGACGCGCGGAGGCTCCGCGGCTCCTGCCGATACAGGGTGAGCCCGAAGTTCTCGTCGTCGTTCGCGTAGTTGGTGACCGCCTGTTCGAGGTCGAAGAGGTTGAACACGTCGACCGCAATCTCGACGGTACGGTCCTCGTCAAGCTCGAAGCGCTCGCCGAAGTGGATGTCGAAGTAGTGGACCACCGGCATGAACCGGGTGCCGCGACCTTCGGGCATGGCCGAATAATCAAGGTAGTTCGGGACGTAGCCGTACTTCTCCCAGGCGTGCCCGCTGTCGAGTTCGTAGATGGCGCCGAGGGTGTGTTTCCACTTGCCGGTGGTCAGGGTGTAGCTGCCGTTGACCTTGACCGAATGCAACGAGTGGTAGGGCAGGTACCCATAGAAGCCAGCGGGCGCGGTGGAGCTGCCCAGCCCGTAGTACCCGGCGACGTACTCGCCATCGCCTGCGTCGAAGTACTCCGCGCGCGTCTCGGGATTGCCGATGTCGTCCGCATACACACCCACCTCGTTGCCGTTGCTGCCGAAGGCCGAGCCCGAGGCGCCCTCGCTCTGCCCAGGAACGCTTCCCCTGGACTCCGACAGCGTGTAGCTGGCCAGGAGTTGCCAGTGTTTGTCGAACTCCCGCTCGGCGGTGAACTCCAACGCCCAGTAGTCACGCCTTTTCTCGGGCGGATTGGTGATGACCCAGGTGGTGTCGTCGTAGTTGATGTCCTCGGGAATGTCGACGGTCTGGCTCAGGATGCCGCGCACCCCCACCGCCAACTTGGGGAGGATCTCACGGTCGAAGCCGACGACGATCTTGTCCAGATGGTAGGGCCGTAGGTCGCCATAACATGCCTCGTTCGCCACCTTCCGGGCGTCGTCCTCCAACTGTTCCAGGCTCGCCTCGGTACAGAACAAGAGCGCCCCGCCACCCTGCGAGAAATAGGGCTCGGTCTGCGAGTAGGGCCCGTAGTAGTAGTCGTACCCGGCGCTGGTGCGAGTGTCGCCCCACTCGGCAAAGCCGTTTCCCGACACGTCGTAGTATTGGCCGGCGTTGAGGGTGGCGCGGGTCTTGCTGTCACCGGTGACGTCCCAGGCGACGCCGAGACGCGGCGCCGGCATCCACTGGTCGACGATGTTGAGCCCCTCGCTGGTGAACAGGGACTCGTGGTCCACGCGGACGCCAGCGTTGATGGTCAGCACGTCGACTGGCTGCCAGTCGTCCTGGAGAAACGCACCGAAGAGCACACCACGGTGGGTGAGCGGCCCGACGTAGTTGAACTCCTGCCGCGCCTCGCAGTCCATGTAGTCCGGCGCGGTGCACGGGTAGCCCTCGCCGGCCGAGCCGATGAGGCCGTCGCCCGGACCGGTGTAACGCAACTCGCGAGACTCGCTCAGCTCCCAGGCTTCGACGCCCGCTTTGATGCGGTGATCGCCGGCGCGGTCGTCGACGAGTTGGGTCAGCGAAAAGGTGAAGCCTGCCCGGCTCCGATCGTTTGTGTCATATGCTGATGCGTTGCCGGTGTATTGGCCGTCCGCATTGATGACCTGCGCCACCTCCGCGTCGCCGGACATCGGCTCCACGTCGATCTCGTTGACGCTGTGGATCACCTTGAGATCGAGCTCGGTCAACAGCGCCGGGCGCCACACCACCTCGAACTGATTCCCCAACTCACGCTGGACCTGACGCTCCTGCGCCGCGGGCAGCACCTGACTCGATGTCAGCGAGTTTTCGACCTGGCTGACGCTCCCGTTGAACTGGTACCGGATCTTGGCCTCGGGGGTGACGAACCACGTCAGTTTCGCGAAGCCGCCGCCGTCGTTGGCCAGGTACGGCGAGCCCGGATCCTGGCCTTCGTAGGTGGTGGTATCGGTGCCGAGATCGACCGAGGCGAGGTACCAGAGCTTCTCCTTGAGCACCGGCCCTCCAGCCAACAACGACAGGCTGTGAGCCATGAAGTCCCGCTTGGGGGTCTCGACCTCCTGGTGCTCGTTGAGATCGGCGATGAGGTAGGTGCCCTCGGCCGCGTCCATGCTGAGGAAGTACCCAGCGGCGCCGAAGTGTTTGTCGCCGCCGTCCTTGGTCACCACGTTGACGGTCATGCCGGTGGACTGGCCGAACTCCGCCGGCGCTCCGTCGGTATAGACCTGAACGTCCTCGATGGCGTCGAAGTTGACGTTGGAGCCGAAGGTCTTGGTGGCGGGATCCCGCGTGCTGATGCCGTCGAGCAGGTAGTTGTTGCCGAACTGACCTTCGCCGCGCACGGAGGGGTTTCCGTCCCCCGGGCCCCCGTTGGCGGTGTCGGTGCGACCGGCCACTCCCGGCAGCATGTTGACCACGTCCTGGTAGCTGCGCCCCACCGGGAGCTGGTCGAGGGCTTCTTTGTCGAGCTCGGTCGAGACCGCGCTCCGGGTGGTGTCGAGCACGGGCAACGACGCCACGATCACCACCTCCTCGCCGCCGACCTTCAGCACCATGGGCACGAAGACCGACTCATCCAGCTTGACGCGCACCTTTCGCCGAGTCGAGGGGAAGCCGCTCTTGAGCACCTGCAGGTCATGGGTGCCGAGCGGCACGTTGAGGAAACGAAAGTTTCCCTCGTCGTCGCACGCGGTGACCATCTCGCCGCTGATCAGCGGCCCGGTGAGGATGACGCTGGCGCCAGGGATGCCCAGCTCGTCCTGATCCGTGACGGTGCCGCGGACGGAGCCGGCCTGCGCGGCGTCGGCGTAGGGAACGCTGAGGAGCGCGAAGAAGAGCATCATGGCGCGACCCCGTAGGTGAGCGAGTAGTCGGTGCAGGAGCTGCCGGTGTCAGCGGAGTCGATGGGGCCGCAGGGCGCGCCGGAGAGGACCATGCCGGTGCCGAGGTCCACGATCTCGAGGTAGTAGGTGCCGTCGGCCAGCGCCGGCGCCACGAAGCTGACCGCGCCCGTGCCGCAGACCGTGGTGAGTGGCATATCGGCGCCAACGGCCACCCCGGCGGCGTCCACGATGCGTGCCGTGACCGCCGCCGCGTCGAGGCCGCACCCGTCAAGGGTGACGACCACGCCCGCCGCCAGTTCCGCCGCCGGCGACACCGACACGATCGTCCCCGCCGCCGGGCACTCGACGTAGTAGTAGCCGCCCGTCCCGGACAGCGTCGACGCCACCCCGTCCGAGGTCAGCACGATGTCGGCGAAGCCGTGCGCACCGGCCGGGACGGTGCCCCCCGCCTGATAGCCGAGGAGCGCCTTGTCGGCGGAGGCCGCGAAGCCAGGGACCGCGGCGCCGCCGATGGTCGCGCTGAGCTTGTCGCCGAAGCCGTGGCCCGCGAGGGTGACGGCGTTGCAGCCGTCGGTGTAGCCGTAGATCGGCGAGATCGAGACCAGCGCGTAGCCGGCCTCGTTGCACGAGGTCAGCAGGGAAAGAAAGAGCAGCACCACCGGGCTCCGTGAAGGCCTCCGTTCTACCACGAACGGGACGCGCTCAGCTACGGCGGCGCCATCGGCGGCAACTCGCGTTCAGCCCGACGTGCGCGCAAGGTAGACGACGTGGCGCGGGCCGCTCTGGGGCCGGGGCGCCCGCTCGCTGACGAATCCGGCGCGGGCCAGGCGGGCCTCGAAGGCGGCGTCGGGCTCTTCCGACCACACCGCCAGCGCCCCCCCGGGCAGGAGCGCGCGCCGGGTGACCGCGAGGGCGTTGGCGCTGTAGAAGGGGTCATCCTTCCCCTGCGTGGCCGCGTTGGGGCCGGCGTAGAGATCGAGCACGATGGCGTGCCATCGCGCCGTGGGCGGCGTCGCCGCGATGGTCGCCGCGACATCGCCGATCAGCAGCGTCGAGCGTGGATCGTCGAGCGGGTGCGCGTTCTGCGCCGCGAGCGGGCCGCGGCACCAGCGCTCCACCACGGGGTTGAGTTCGACGGTGGTGACACAGGCGTCGGCCGGAAGCACATCGAGCGCGGCGCGCAGGGTGAACGCCATGCCCAGTCCGCCGATCAGCACCCGCGGCGCTCTCACGCCCGCAAGCGACACGCACGCCACCTGCGCCACCATCCGCTCGGTGCGGACCTCGTTGCTGCTCATCAGCACCCGGCCGCCGATCATGATGAGGAAGTCGCTGTCGCCCCGCTTGCGGAGCTCCAGCGGCCCCTCGGAGGTGGGAACGACGTCGACGACGGTCCAGGGGCGCGGCACGTTGGCGGGCTATCGCGCGTAGCTGGCGAACAACAGCTGGCGCGCCCATCCCACCGTCGGCGCAGCGTGAGCCAGGAGCGCGCGTGTCGCTTCGAGAAACGCCGCGGGGCTGTCGTGAACGCGCCAGTGCATCCGTGCACGCATAGCACTATGCTTGCCCATGCTCGCCCTGTTGCTCGCGTGTGCCGACCCCCCGATCTGCGGCGATGGCACCGTCGAGCGTGATGGCGCCTGCGTCGCGGAGGCGGCCGGCGACACCGACAGCGGCGAAGCCCTGCCGCCCCTCGACGTCTACATCCTGGCCGGTCAGTCGAACATGGACGGCTACGCCTACCTGTCCGGTCTCCCTCCTTCGTGGCGCACCGCGGATCCACGGGTGCCGATGTACTGGTCCGGCTGGGGTGAGTTCCGTGACCTCCAGCCGACGAGCTACGGGGGAGCCTACCTGAGCGGGCCGGAGGTGTCGTTCGGCCGGACCCTCGCCGATGCCGGGCACCGGCTCGCCATCGTCAAGCACGCGGTCTCAGGCACCGACCTCGCCAACTTCTGGTACCCGGGCGCGACGCCCGGCGACGCCTCGGCTGGCGAGGGCTTTGCGGTCCTCGTGGACTCGCTGGACGCCGCCAAGGCGGAGCTTGACCGCGGCGAGCCGTGGCGTTGGGCGGGCTTTGTCTGGATGCAGGGTGAGTCCGACGCGCTCGATCTCGACATGGCCCACGCGTACGAGGACAACCTCCGCGGCCTGGTCGACGCGATGCGCGAGCTCACGGCCGAGCCTGAGCTGCCGGTGGTCATCGGCCTCATCTCGCGCGAGGCCTACTGGACCTTCGCCGACCTCGTGCGCGGCGCCGAGATGTCCGTGGCCGAGAGCGAAGACGCCATCGTGATGGTCGAGACCGACGACCTGCCCCGCAATCCGTTGGACCTCGCCCACTACGACGGTCCCAGCAATCGGACGCTCGGGGAGCGCTTCGCGGCAGCGGTGACGACCCTGACGGACTTCCCGGCCAGCACCGACGCCCCCACGCCGCTCTTGACGCTGACGGACTGGCGGCTCGACTATGACTTCACGGGCACCTGCGGCTACGAGTTCACCCTGGACCGGTCACTGGAACTCGTGGACGTCGGCACCTTCGGCGCCGGCAACTACGTCTACACCTCCGCAGACGTCGGCCTCTGGGACGCCGACGGCAACCTGCTCCTCCGCCAGACCGTCCCCGGCTGGGTCGACGCGCCGACCACTCCTCGCGACAATTTCTCCTACACCGCGATCGAGCCGCTCATCCTCGAAGCCGGCACCTACCGCCTGGGCGTCGTGAGCTGGCCCGGCGACAACGACCGCTACACCAACAACGCCAGCGGACGCTGGGCGGACGGGGTCAGCTTCGACGCCGCGGTGTACGCCGAGGGATACTGGCTCCTGTACCCACAGCACGAAGCCACCGGCGCGGGGATCAGCTTCGCCGGGCCGAACCTGCTGTGGAGGGAGACGGAGTAGGGCGGCCGGAGGCCTCCGAACTTCGGGGCACCCGCGGCGCCCGGGAGTGTCGGGCTGTCCGCCTCGGGGCCGAATCGCACGGCGCGGTGCAACCGAAGTCGATGTTCACAAGGACGAACGCAGAGTTCGGTTTCAGCGAGCAACCGAACTCGATGTTCATACGCATCAACATCGACTTCGGTTTCGAGTCGCAACCGAACTGCCGGTTCAAGTTGATAAACATCGAGTTCGGTTGGGACTGCTCCGGACGCGAGGCACCCCCCCCGACTGCGGGCCGAGATATCATCTGGTGTCGCGACATCCCCCGAGGCCGGATGCGCAGCAGGAGGCAGCGCGAACCGCCCCGGCTCCCAACTCGAACGCCCCCGCCGCCTCGCCGCCCGCGTCGGTCGCCAGGTGCGCATCCTCCCGCCGTCCTCCCGCCTCCCGTCCAGCCTCGCTCAGAACTCGATGCGCCGGGGCCGCGCTTTCTGGTCCCGCGCATCCTCGTCGCCGGCCTCCCGGGGAACGACCGGCATCGACGGCGCCAGGCGCGGAGCCCGGGGGGTGGCAGCGTCAGCGCCCTGCGTCTCCTCGTCGCCGTCGGCACCCTGCGCTTCGTCGCCGTCGGCCTCGTCGCCGTCCGCCGCTTCGAACTCCCTCGCCTCGGCGTCAGCCGTCGGGAAGGGGGTGAGGAGTCCATCGTCCCGTAAGGCGCCGACGGAATCGGGCATCGACGGCGTGAGCGGCATCTCCAGCGCACCAGCGTCGACCACCGCGTCGGTCGTCTGGGCGCGCAACACCAGCGGCGCGGAGTTCGACGTGCGAGTGAACGAGAGGACGCGGTAGCAGGGAACGATGACGATCGCGCCCTCCAGTTCGCCCTCGGTCATGGTCATCTGGCAGTCACCATCAAGCTCGTAGCGGGCGAGGGCCGCGGCGAGCAGGGTGCCGTTGTCGAGGGTGACGGTGTCGGCGAAGGCGACGCTGGCGATCAGGATGAACATCGAGGCTCCGGTGCTGCGGTGTGGACACCACCTCGTGGACGGAGCGTTACCGGCGCGACCCATTCCGCCGCGCGGTACACTCTCCGCCCCACGAGGCTGCCAAGCTCATTCTCCTCTTCGCCGCCTGCGTACCCGAGATCAACGACGACGCGTCCGACACCTGCGTGCTTACCTGCGAGGGGGACGCCGACAGCGACGCCGACGCCGACCCCGGCAGGCGATTCGACCACTTCGTGTTCACGACCGAGGCGTACGTGGGGGACGACTCCTGCGCCGGCGATGATCCGGTCGAACCCGACGCCGCGTGTCGCGAGGTCGTCACCGTCACCGGCGGCGTTGTCGATTTCCAGACCGAAGACGAGGTCGCCGAAGCAGCCGTCGAGTGGTGGATTGACGACGACCCGACCGGCTCCGTCGACGTCGAAGCCGCGACCGGCCGATCCGGTCAGTTTGAGCTGTCCACGTTTGCGTGTCAGCCCATGTCGATCATCACCTCCACGCTCCCGGAGTGGGAAGCGACGGTCGACACACTCCAACAGCACCGTGTGTACGCGTGGGAGTCCGACGGCGAGGTGCTGGCCGACGCGTTTTCCGTCAGTGAGGTGACCACAAGACTCCTCCCAGGCATCCTCGGGGTGGAGTGGGACCGGGACAGCGCGATGGTCCTCGGGACCGTGCTTGATTGCGGTGGGGAACCCGTCGAACACGCGCAGGTTTTCGTCCACGATGACCGCGGTGACGGCGCTCCCGACGCGGAGGTCTACTACTTCGACGACTACAGCTTCCCCGCCACCCGCGATGAACAGCCCGACGCCAGTGACAACGGCCAATGGCTCGCCCTCAACCTTCCCGACGGGGAATGGACAGCGGACGCGTGGGGGTGGGATGGTAGCGACTACGTCCGTCTGGGCTCGACGCCGCTGCTCGCAAGGGAAGGTGCCGTCACCCTCATCGACATTCAGGTCAACACCGACGAAGGCGTGGTGTGGCCCGATTCCTGCCTCGACGCGTGCGGCGGGAGGTGACGCCTACGATGGAGCTCGAGGACACCCCCTCAAGGGCGGAGCGTTACCGGCGGGCGTCACCCACTCAGAGTCCGCACACGTCCTGTCCGAGACGGACGGCGCCGCGGAGGTCTTCGGCGCTGTAGCTCAACTGTGTGCTCGCCCGACAGGTAGCAGTTCTCAGCGTGACGCTGCGTGTCGGTGTCGCACGTGAGCATCCTTCCCAGCCACCCTCCACCCCACCGGCTTAGCCGCCCCCCCTTGCGCGCTCCCCCTCCCCTCACCGGCCCCGTCACCACCGGCGAACTGCTGCGGCTGGCGCTCCCCGCGGCCGCGGCCGCGCTACTCAACAACGCCTTCCGCGTCATCGATCAGCTCGCCGCAGGCTCGGTCTCGACCGAGGCGCAGGCCGCGATCGGCTCCTGCACCTTCGTGCTCATCGCGGCCTACGCGGTGCACCTGCTGGTGGCGGCCGGCGTCGGGCCCCTGGCGGCTCGAGCGGAGGGGGCTCGCGATGGTGACCTCGCCGCCCGGGTCGTGGGCGTCGCCCTCGTCGGCTCGGTGGCAACGTGGGCGACGGTGGCGGTGATCGCCGGCTTCGGCGCGCCCGCCATCGCGACCTTCCTCGGGCTTCAGGGCGAAACCGCAACCGCCGCCACCCTCTTTCTCCGGACCATCGGCGTGCTCGGGCTGCCCCTCGCCATCGCGCCGGCGTTGGACGCCATCTTCGTCGCGCGGGGCCGGACCGGGTTGATGATGGGCCTCCAGGTCTCGGCGGCGCTCGGAAACGTGCTCCTGAACCACGTCTTCATCGAGCGGATGGGCATGGGCGTCGAGGGCGCCGCGCTCGCGACCGTGCTCGCACGAATTCCGGCGACGGCGATCGGGCTCGTCTACGCGCTACAGCCGCATGGCGTGCGCTTCGTCCGCGACGACACCGCCCGCCGCATCCTCGCGGTCGGCATGCCCGTCTTCGTCAACACGCTGGCCTATGCCGCCGTCTACTTCCTTCTCCTCCGCACGGCGATCTCGCCCTTGGGAGCGCACGTCAACGCCGCGGTGGGCATCGGCTTCTCGGCGCTGGAGGGCATCACCTACCCCTGTTTCCTGGGGCTGTCCCTGGCGGTCAGCTCGGTGGTCGGCCGGCGACTGGGGGCCGGACAGGTCGACCAAGCCAGACGGGCGGCGCGGCTGGCGCTGCCGCTGACCACGGGCCTCGGCGTCCTGGCGGGCGCCGTCTTCTGGTTCGGCGCCGTCCCGATCTGCGCGCCCTTCACCGACGACCCGGCGGTGCTGGAGGTGGCCGTCGGCTACGCCCGGGCGCTGGCCTGGAGTCAACCCTGCGTGGCCTGGGAGGCGTTGGCCGAAGGGGTATTGCTGGGCGCGGGTGCGTCCCGGCCGGTGTTCTGGCTCAGCGCGCCGCTCAACGCCCTCCGGGTGCCCCTGGCCTGGGGCCTCGCCATCGGCCTCGGGTGGGGCGCCCCCGGGGTCTGGTGGGCGATCAACCTCACCTCGGTGCTCAAGGCCGCGCTCAAGGGGCTCGCCGCCGCCAAAGGCGACTGGTCGCGCATGCGCATCTGAGCGGGGCCGGTTAGGAAGGCGCCCGTTCCGGAAGAGCAGATGAATCCACGCACGATCGGTTGGCTTGTCGGTGGGGTGTGCTGCGCCAACGGCATCCTCACCATGATCATCGCCTGGGACAGCGGCGGCAACGACATCGCCCTCTCGCTCAGCCGGGTGGGGTGGGATGCGCTCGGGGACCTCGGACCGAACGAACACTTCCCGCTCGCGGTCGCGTCGTTGCTCATCGGGGTGCCGACGCTCCTGTACCTCAACGCCACCCAGTGGCGGAACACCGGCGGCTACTAGGGCCCCGGGGCCGCCGTGCGTGTACTCGTCGGCCAGGCCGCTCCCATCGTCGGTGACGTCGTCGCCAACGCGGACCTCTGCATCGCCGCCATTCGGGAGGGCGTGGCGCGGGCGGCGCGCGTGGTGGTCCTCCCCGAGCTGGTCATCAGCGGGTACCCTCCCCGCGATCTGCTCGATCGCGCCGATCTGATCGAGGCCTGTATGCTCCAGGCACAGCGCGTCGCCGCCGCCACGGCGGGGACCGAGGTCATCGCGATCTACGGCTGCCCCTGGGAAGAGGTCGGACTGCGCAACAGCGCCGTGGTCGCCGCCCGCGGGGCCATCGTGGCCGTCCGGCACAAGTGCCTGCTGCCGACCTACGACGTCTTCGACGAGTCCAGGTATTTCGTCCCGGAAGACGATCCGCGCCCGGTCGAGGTCGAGGGCCTGCTCCTCGGGGTCACCATCTGCGAGGACATCTGGAACGAGCCGGGGCTGGTCCGTCACCGCTACGTCCTCGACCCGGTCGAACGCATGCGCGGCGCCGACCTCGTGGTGAATCTCAGCGCCTCGCCGTTCGAGGCCGGGAAGCCGGCCCTCAGAGCCGAGCTGGTGCGGCGCCAGGCGCGCCAATCCAGGGCACCCCTGGTCTATTGCAATCAGGTCGGCGGCAACGACGAGCTGTTGTTCGACGGCGGCTCGCTGGTGGTGGGCGCCGACGGCAGCGTCCTGGCCCAGTGCGCGCAGTTCCGCGCCGAAAACGTGCTGGTAGACCTCGATGGTCCCCCCATCGAACCTCGTTTTCGACCCTTCGAGGAAGAGGTCCTCGACGCGCTGACCATGGGCACCCGCGACTACGCCCTGCGCACCGGCTTCACCACCGCGGTGCTCGGCCTCAGCGGCGGCATCGACAGCGCCCTGGTCGCCGCGATCGCCACCCGCGCCCTCGGGAGCGCCAATGTCCTGGGCCTGGGCATGCCCGGCCCGTTCTCCTCGCCGGGCTCCGTCACCGACGCCAGGGCGCTGGCGGCCAACCTGGGCATGCCCTTCGAGTTGGTCCCCATCGGCGACGTGCACGACGCGTTCCTGCGCACCCTCGCGCCCATCTTTTCCCGCCGCGCCCCCGACGTGACCGAGGAGAACCTCCAGGCGCGGGCCCGGGGCACCCTGCTCATGGGGGTGTCCAACAAACTTGCACACCTGCTGCTCACCACTGGCAACAAATCCGAGATGGCCGTCGGCTATTGCACCCTGTACGGCGACATGAACGGAGGACTCGGAGTGATCGGCGACGTGTTCAAGACCGACGTCTACCGGCTGTCGCGACAGATCAATCTCGATGGCGAGATCATCCCGCTCGCGACGCTGCTGAAGCCGCCGTCGGCCGAGCTGGCGCCCAACCAGACCGATCAGGACAGTCTGCCCCCGTACGCGGTGCTCGATGACATCCTTCGTCGTGCCATTGAGGGGGCCGCGGATACCGAGTCGATCGTGGCCGAGGGCTATGATCGGGCGTTGGTGGAGCGGATCGCGCGGATGGTCATGCGGAGCGAGTTCAAGCGTTGGCAGGCGGCCCCCGTCCTCCGGGTCAGCCCGCGCGCGTTCGGCAGCGGGCGGCGCATGCCGCTCGTGCAGCGGTGGCGCTGATGCCGCTCGGCCCCCGTCCCGGCCGCGGCGAATCCACGCGCCGCGCCCTCGCCGCCGAGGTCGAGCGCCTCGCCGGTGAGCTGCGCGGCCCCATCGGCACCATCGACGATGCGCTGGCAGCGCTGACGGCCGGCGAGGGGCTGCCCCCCGGGCTGGAGCCCGAGGTCCTCTTCGCGGGGGGTATGCCCCGCATCCGCCCGGTGCTGGTGGTGCTGGCCAGTCGGACCATGGAGGGGTCGAGCGAGGCGGATCCACAAGCGGCGACCGACGTCGCCTACGCCACCGAGCTGCTGCACACCGCGCTGCGGCTGCACGACCTCGCCCTGGGGCGCCAGCACGGCCGCCGCCGTCGCGCCGCCCGCCGGGTCCTGGGCGGCGCCGCCCATTGGCTCGGCGCGCACCACGTCATGCTGCGCGCGCTGGAGATCGCCCGACGCGCCCCCACCCCCGAGGTGCTCGGCGACGCCCTCGAGGCCCTGCGCGAAGTCAGCGAAGGTCAAGCGCTGGGCGAGTCGCTGCGGCGGCGTGTCGCGACCGGTCCAGACGCCGTCCATCTGGCCGAGGGGCACACCGGCGCGGTCTTCGCTTTTGCGTGCCGGGCCGGGGGGCGGCTGGGTGGGGCGCCGCGGCCCGTCGTCACCGGACTTGGCCGCTATGGCCGCCATGTCGGTGTCGGCGTGCATGTCGCCGAGGACCTGGCGCTCCTCGAACGTATCGACGATCCCTACCTGCTCGCCGGCCGTCCGGCGCTGTACCCGGTGGCCGTCGCCGGCGAGCGCGTGCCCGAGGTCAACGTCCTGTGGCGAAAGCTGCAGGCCTCCCCGGACGCGCGGCTCGCCCAGGCCCTACGAGACGCCGTGCGGGAGGCGGGAGGGCTTCAGGCGGGACGCGAGCTGCTGGTCACCCAGAGCTGGTCGGCCCGCAAGGCGCTGTCCACCCTGGACGACACGCCGGCGCGCGCGCAACTCGACCGGTTGGCCTCGGCGCTGGGTCGCGCGGCGTAGGCCCGGTGACCGGCCGCGCGGTGTTTCCGGCGGCCGGCGTCACCGCGCGTTAGCAACGGCCGATGATCCGCAGCACCATCAAGCGCATTCTCGGCCTCGGTGAAAAGAAGGTGGCCCCGCCCCCGCCGCCCCCGGCGCGCAAGCCGCCGCCACCGCGGCCTGCGCCCACCCAGGAGGAGGATCGCGGGCACGACCACGGGCACTCCCACGGGGGCGGTCACGACCACGGGCACGCCCACGGTGGCGCCCAGGAGGCCGCGCCCGCCGACCCCGCCGCCGAGGTCGGCGCGCACATCAAGATCGAAGAATCGGAGACACCGAATCCCAACGCCCACAAGTTCACCTGCTCGGTCTCGGTGATCGAGAAGGGCTCGGCCTCGTTCAACACCGCGGAAGAGGCCGACTCCCACCCGCTGTCGCGACAGATCTGGGCCGTGGGCGGCATCAAGGGCGTCTTCGCGGTCAAGGACTTCGTCACCATCACCAAGAACGCCGACGCGGAATGGGCGAACATCTCGCCGAAGATCCCGGCGGCCATCCGGCGCGGGTTGATCGAGCGGGGGTAGCCCGCGCTCAGCGCCTCGCGCTCAGCGCCGCGCACCGGGCCTGCACCCGCTGCGACACGATCCTGGCCACCTCACCGTGGCCCACCCCGCTGAGGTGCACCATGTCGGTGAACAACGCCTCCGAAACCAGGCCGCCGTCGGCACCCAGCAGCACCGGCAGGTCGATGAGTTCGTCGGCCGGCACCGCGCGGATGGCGTCGTCCACCGCGGGGGTGCTCCGCAACGGGATCGCATCGAAGCGCCGCGCCTGACCGTAGGCGACGACCGCCTGCGGCCCCCGGCCCAACGCCTGCAGCGCACGAGACTTCACCCACCACGCGCCGGCATGGGTGTTGTCCGCCAACAGCGCGATCTCCGAGGCGGCCAGGGCCGACTGGGCATCGCCAGCCACGAAGAGCCGGTCCGCGGCCAGGACCTGCTCGTCGACTCGCTTGCCGCGCCGAAGGTCGGTGTCGGTCACCGTCGCGATGGGAGCCTTGCCCGGATTGGAGATCGGCACCACCAGGATCACCGGCACCGCGCCTGCCGCCTCGACCAGCGCGGTGAAATTGGCCAGGACCTCGGCGGCGATGATCGGCCCCTCTTCGGGACGCACGACCGCGGCGGACACCCGGAGTCCTTCGACGAGTTCCCGCTTGCGCTGCACCCGCGAACGCTCCGCCACCCAGCTCAGGGTGCGGAACACGGCGCTCCGCTCCAACGTCAGGACCACGCGAGCCAGACGCTGGTCCCGCTGTACGACGTCCTCCCCGGAGCCGAAGGACCACTGCGCCAGGTCGTTGTGACCCTCGTAGACCACGATGACGTCGGGCTCGTAGCGAAGGGCGGCCTGTGTGCGGAGGGTGGTCGCCAACGAGGTGGCACCGGGCACGCCCACGTTGATCACCTCCACCGGCAAGGCCCCGATCGTCGAGCGCTCCGGCCAGCCGCGATGACCCGGGAGTCGCACCGACGAGCCCCCGACGAATAAAACACGACATGCGTCGCCCTTGGCTTTCGGGAAGGTCTGCGCAGGAAATCTACCGGTGTCCTCCTCGCACAGCGTCACCGTCTCGCCGGCCTCCGCAAACCAACACCCGGTGAATCCGGTCCGATACACCCCGTTCAGATTCACCTGGTACGGAAGCTGCCGACACACGGCTTCGAGCAGAAGCCCCACCGCGACCAGCACCACGACGGCGAATCCCAGGCGGTGGAGGCGCTTCGACACCGTCCAGAGCTAACGCGTCGGGGCGACGCGCCGGGCCTGGGCGTCGTTGCCACGGCATCCTCGCGGCGCGTCGCGTTTCCCCCGGGGATAGGCGCTCCGTTCGCCCGAGGTCCCCCCCTGCCACCCAACTCCACCGTGCGCGCCGACAAGTGGCTCTGGGCGGCCCGCTTCTGGAAGACGCGCTCGCAGGCGGCCGGCGCGCTCAAGGAAGGGAAGGTGCACCTGGACGACGCCAAGATCGATCCGGCCACCCCGCTGCGCGTCGGCGACACCCTCGTCGCGCGCACGCCGGGCGGGCGCAAGGTGATCCGGGTGGTGGTGCTCTCGGAGGTCCGCGGCGGCGCCGACGCGGCGCGCCTGCTCTACGCCGACCTCACCCCGCCGGAGCCCACCGAGCGACCCCCGGCCTTCCGGGAACGCGGCGCGGGCCGCCCCACCAAGCGTGATCGCCGCGAGTTGGACCGCCTCCGCGAGTGATGCGGTATCATATCAGGGCTTCGCGCTCAGCTGCACGTCGTATCCGAGCACGCCGACATCGCCGCCGACATCCTTGCTGCCCTTGAACGTCGCCGCGATGCTGCCGTCGGCGTTGATGGTTCCGCTCCAACTGACCGAGCGGCCGTCCGCCACCATGGTGCCGCTGAGCTTGTCGCCGGCGGCGGTGCCCGTCCAGGTGACCTTGGTGTCACCCGATGCGTCCGGATGCTTCGCCAGGCGACAGTTCCCGTTGAGGTATAGCTGGCCGCCGCTGGCCGCCCCGTCGAGTTCGCCCTCGCAGGTGTCGCTCTCGCCGATGCTAGACGCGCTGAGTGTCGCCTTGAACTGCCCGCCGAAGCGACCGTCGGCGAGACCGGTGCCACCGAGGGAGCCCGAGCCGCTGCCCGAGCCGGTGACCAGCGACATGTAGTAGGTCCAGTCCCAACCGGCCCCAGGATCGGTGTGGCAAGCCGAGCCGCCACCGCCCGGAGACGAACACCCCGGCACCTCCGAGTGGGCGATGACGTGGGCACGGTCCTTGGGGATGCCATAGCGGTCGCAGATGTCGCGAGTGAGCGCCGCCGACGCCCGAACCATCGCGTCGGTGTACCACTTGCCGGGGTCGTCCACGTAGCCTTCGTGCTCGATGCCGATGCTCCTGACGTTGGTGTCCCAGTGCCCCGCGTGCCACGCGGTGTCCTCTTCCTGCACCATCTGGGTGATCTCGCCGTCGGAGGAGCGCACGACGTAGTGGGCGCTGACCGAGGAGGCGGGGTTCTGCAGCCAGCTCACCGTACCGCTGTAGCTGCCCTGGGTGGTGTGGATGACCACCCGGTCGACGCTGGCCCGGCTGCCGTCGGTGTAGTTGCTGGTGGAGGCCGGGACCCACTTGTTGGCGAGCCCGGAGCCACGCGCCAGCTCGCGACGCCACATCATCGGCTGGGCGCCGATCTCGACCAGCTCGCCGGCGTCGGTGGTGATCGCGAGGCCGCGCTGCAGCACGTCGTAGACCTGGTCGGCGAAGCCGCCGGCGACCAGCGGGTCCTCCGCACCCGAAAACGCCGCGACCACGGGAAACCACTCTTCGAGGGTGTCGACCGGTTCACCCGTCCGCCCCGACTCGAACTCCCCGCGCGCCGCGAGCACCGCCGCCCCCGCGAGCAGGTTGGCACCGAGCTCATCGGTGGCCTGCCCCTCGCTTACGCCAGCGAGCCGCGCGCCCTCGGCGAGCGCCGGGTAGGCGCCGTCCTCACGCAGGTTCATCACCCCGATGCCGTTTTCCCGGTTGAGCTCCCCCTCGCGCTGATCGAGGCGGGACATCGCCCACGCCGTCGCCGCGAGGAGGTCGCGCGGGACGCCGGTGGCGGCCTCGGCCTGGTCGAGCGCGTCGTTGACCACGGGGGTCGCCGAGTCGGAGGTGCAGGCGGCGGCGAACAGCAGGATGAACATCGTGACTCCGGCGTCGTCAAGAGATGCAAGTCCCGTGCCCTTGCTGCAACGCCGATTTTCGCCACGCCGTCCCTTCGGAGGGGCGGGGAATGGGGCAGCGGCACCCCGGCGTGGACGCCCCATCGGTCAACCCGGACTTGCGGGACGGGCGGAACGCGCTGCGCCCGGAGGTCGCGCGGCTGGTGGAGGCGGCGCCGGCAGGCGACAGCGCGTCGGTGGCACCCTGACCGCCCGTTTCCGGGGCGGCGCTCGTCAGACTCTCGCCAGCACCGAGCGGTCCGAAGCGGCAGTCGTTCTCGATGAAAACGGCCATGCAGCACTCGGAAGGCGTGAGGGGGTCGCCATCGTCATCCGCGTCCGTCGGCCGGTGTGGCAACTCCACGGCGAGGTGCACATCCGCGCTCCCGACACCGAAATCAACGGTCGCAAGGTGGCGCCCGGCGTCCACCCCGTCGTCCCGGCTGCTTCCAGCTTCCGAATCGGGGAGTGGCGATTGACCGGGGAATGACGACTCCTTGCGATTCTGCTCTTGCGCGCGACGCGACGTTTTGCTACACGGGCGGCACCGTGAAAGCGGTGTGCGGCGCAGGAAGCCCCTGACGCACACAGGCCGCCGCCCCTCGGCGGCTTGCAACTACTCAGGACAGGAGACCACCATGACCGGCGAAGAACTCTTCAACCTTCTCAAGCGCATGAACGAAAAGAACGAGCCCCCTCGCAAGCGTGAGAAGACGCTGCGTAAGCTCGCGGACAAGGAGGGTTTGTCCAGCGACGCCCTCCGCGCCAAGGCCCGCCGTTGGGCCAAGGCCGAAGGCCAGACCTACCCGCTGATGCGCAAGCAGGCGACCGCCAACCGCTCCGAAGAGCGCGAAGCGCAGCGCAAGGCCCGCAAGGAATGGCGCGCCGAGCGTCTGCGCGCCGGCGCCGAAGCGATCGGCAAGGGCGCGGACTGGTCCGAGCTCGCCAAGCTCTTCAACATCCGCACTGCCGAGGGCGCGGCCCAGTGGTGGCGTCGCAACCACGACGGCCAGAAGGCCGGCGGGAAGAAGGGCAAGAAGCGCCGCTCCCGTTAGGTTCGCATGCCGCGCGACCCCGACGATTTCGACGATGTCCTGGGCCAGGTCGAATCGGCTCTGGACGAGCTCGAGATCGTCGACGGCGACGAGCGCGACGCGCTGCTCACCAGCTTGCGCGGCGTGCTCGGCTCGCTCGGCGACCTGCCGTTGGCCACGTTGGACGTGCGCACCGTGCGCCTTCCGGCGGAGCGGTCCCCGCCGCCCGCGGTCTCGCTGCTTGACGGCGGTCGCGGGGACGATGACAGCGCCACCGACGCGCGTGTGCGCCCGACCCTCCGCCTGGCCGGTGATGCCGAGGACGCGCCGGTGCAGGGGGCCGGTCGCAACCTGAAGTTCGCGGCCCACTTCCACCGCTCGCGGCCTCGCGGGCCGCCCCCCGACTCCCTCCCCGAGCCGCCGGGGCAGATCCGCTTTTCGGATGACACCGACCAGCCGATCTTCCAGGGCAACCGCGCCCGCACCTACCGGGTGCGTTGCCTGACCGGCAGCTTCGCCGTACGCGTCGACGACGCCGTCCTGCCGCCGCTCCGCGCCGGGCAGACGGTAGACGTCGAAGGGCGGCGGATCTCGGTCCGCGCGGTGACCACCTCCGCGGACGCGGCAGAGGGCCGCTACATCCGCTTGCGCAGCTAGCCCCGCATGCCGCCCTCGATCACGCTGGCACTGACACCGCTTTGCCAGCTCAACACGCCGTACCCGTCGACCGCGTACCTCGCGCGGCACCTCCGGTCGCAGGGGCACGCCTGCAAGCAGCGTGACCTGGGGCTGGAGCTGGCGCTGCGGGTGTACAGCCGGGCCGGGCTGAGCGCGATCTTCGACGAGCTCGAGGCGCGGGACTCGTTGCCCGTCCCCGCGTGGCGGGCGGTGGCGATGCGGCGGCAGTTCGAGGGCGCCATCGACGGGGTGATCGCGTTCCTGCAGGGGCGCGACCGCGGGCTGGCGCCGAAACTCCTGGGGACGCCCTGGCTCCCGCGGGGGCCGCGCACCGAAGCGATCGACCTGGGCGCCTTCGGCGAGGCGGCCGTAGACGACGCCGCGCGCCATGTCGCCACCCAGTGGCTGGCCGACATCGCCGAGCTGGTGGGCTGCGTCGACGAGGGCTTCGCGCTCGCGCGGTACCACCATCACCTCGCCGCCGGCGCCGCCCTCTGGGGTCCGCTGGCCGCTCGGCTGGCGGGAACCACGCTGCTGGATCGGTGGCTGGACGAGTTGGCCGCCTCCCTCGACACGCCGATCGTAGGGCTCTCGGTCCCCTTCCCCGGCAACCTGTACGGCGCACTCCGCATCGGCCAGCGCCTCCGCGAGCGCGGTGTCACCGTGATCCTGGGCGGCGGCTACGTCAACACCGAACTGCGCGACGTGGACGAGCCGGGGCTCTGGGACTGCGCCGACGCGCTCGTCTACGACGACGGCGAAGGGCCGCTGGTGGCGCTGCTCGAACACGCTGCCGGCGGCCCCGACCGCCGCCATCGCACCCGCACCCGCGACGGCCTCCACCAAAACGCCTTCCCCGACGTCGGCACCACCCACGCCGCCTGGTACGGCGAGCTCCCCCTCACGCAGTACCTGAACCTTGTAGACGCGACCAATCCCGCCCACCGCCTGTGGTCGGACGGCCGGTGGAACAAGATCACCCTTGCCCACGGATGTTACTGGAAACGCTGCTCTTTTTGCGATGTGTCGCTCGATTACATCTCCCGTTTCGTGCCGGCGGCGACGGCCGCCCTGGTCGACCAGACCGTCGAGGTGGTGCGCGACACCGGCCAGCGCGGCTTTCATTTCGTCGACGAGGCCGCGCCCCCCCGGGCCATGCGCGACTTCGCGATCGAGCTGTTGGCGCGTGGCGAAGCCATCTCGTGGTGGGGCAACATCCGCTTCGAGCGCACCTTCACCCCGGACCTCTGCCGCCTCTTCGCCGCCGCCGGGCTCGTCGCGGTCACCGGCGGACTCGAAGTCGCCAGCGACCGGCTGCTTCAGAAGATGGACAAGGGCGTCACCATCGAACAGGTCGCCCGCGCCGCGAGGGCGTTTTCCGACGCGGGCGTGATGGTGCACGCCTACTTGATGTACGGATTCCCCACCCAGACCCTCCAGGAGACCGTCGACAGCGTGGAGATCGTGCGGCAGCTCTTCGCCGTGGGCGCGCTGCGCAGCGCCTTCTGGCACCGCTTCGTGCTGACGCGGCACTCGGCGATCTACCCGGACCCCACCGCCTTCGGCATCAGCGTGCCTTCGCGTGGGCGCGCCTTCGCCGAAAACGACGTCCCCCACCTGGATCCGCATGGCGCCGACCCCGACGCCTTCGATGCGCCTCTGGTGGCCGCGCTCGACGCCTACAAACGCGGCGAGGGCTACGATCGGCCCGTGGAGAGCTGGTTCGCAGCGGGTGCGCCGGCGACGACGGAGCCCCCCGATCGGGTGGCCCGCGCGCTCCTGACCGAGCCGGAGCCCTTCGGCGGGCGGCTGCTGTGGCTGGGCGGCGACCCGCTCGAAGAAGACGGCGCGCTCGTGCTCCACAGTACGGCGGGTCCCACCCGCCTGCGGGGTCCGGACGAGGCCCTGGCGTGGATCGGCGAGCTGGTGACCGCCGCGCGCCCGACCGAGCCGCCGCTGACCTGGGAGCAGGCCGCCGGCAGTCGTCCGCGCGGGGTGGATCGCCTCCTGCCCGCGGTCCGCCGCGCCGGACTCATCGCGGTATGATCCCCGCGATCCTTGCGTTTGTGCTGCCCGTCCTCGCGGAGGAGCCGCGCGCGGACACCCGCGTGACCTGGGTCGCGATTCCGAATGTCGGCTACGACGTGGACGACGGCCTGGGGCTGGGCGCCATCGCGGAGATCGACTGGTACGAGCCCGGCTACGACCCGTATCAATTGGCGTTCGTGGCCCAGGCCTTCGCCACCACCAACGGCTACCACCACCACCGCATCCGCTTCGACGCGCCCGGGCTCGGCGCCGCGCATACCCTGCGACTGACCGGCCACTTCGCGTACCGTCAGTGGCTCAACGACGGGTACTGGGGCCTGGGCAACGACACCACCGTGTCGCGAGCCGCGTTCGAGTCCACCGAGGGCGACCTCACCAAACGTTACCGCTACACCCTGGTGCAGCCCTTCGGACGGCTGACCCTCCGAGGCGAGCTGGGCGGTCCGTGGGCATGGTTCGCGTTCCTGGCCGGGCGATGGTCAGCGGTCGAGACCTACGAGGGGTCGCTGCTCGGCGAGGACGCTGCCATCGGTATGGAAGGGGGGTGGGGCATCCAGCCCGGGGTGGGCCTGCTCTACGACACCCGGGAACCGGAGCTGACGCCCGGCGGGGGGGTCCTGTTGGAGCTGTCGGCGCGCGGGATGCCGCCGCTCCCAGGCGCCGAGGGAAGCTGGGTGGCCGCGTTCGCCAGCGCGCGCGCGTACTGGACCCTCGGACCCAAGGTGGTCTTGGCCAGCCGGGTGATGGGCGAGGCGATGTGGGGCGAGGTCCCCTTCTACGATCTGAACACCTGGGGTGGGCTGACCCCGACCATGGGCATCGGCGGCAGCGACTCGGCGCGCGGCATCTCTTTCGGTCGCTGGCGCGACGCCAACAAGGTGGCGGTGAACAACGAGCTGCGCATCGATCTGTTCCGACACGTCGCCTTTTCGCGCGAGATTCGCTGGCAGTTGGTCCCCTTCGTGGACGCCGTCTGCGTGTTCGGGACCGGAGAGTCCGAGACGGAGCCCCTCGGCGCGTGGCCCGTGCACCCTGGCGCCGGGCTGGGCATCCACCCCGTCGTCGAGGACACCTTCGTGGGGCGGTTGGACGTGGCGGTGGGGCTTGATCAGGTGGAGGAAGCGGACGGCGGCAGGACGACGGTGCCGAACCTCGGCGTGTACGTCGTGTTTGACCATATGTTATAGGGCGCGGATGCGGACGCCGCGGCAGGGACCGAGCGGAGGGCCGGTCACCGGCCCGTAGCGAGGCCCCGGCGACCGGGCCTGGCCCGGGCGGCCGCCCCAACGATGACCGCGCCGAGGACCACCCCCCAAGGCACGCCCGACTCCGCCGCCGCACACCCACACT
>SHYX01000051.1 GCA_009692585.1 Myxococcales bacterium | reverse complement strand
CGCCGCGGCAGGGACCGAGCGGAGGGCCGGTCACCGGCCCGTAGCGAGGCCCCGGCGACCGGGCCTGGCCCGGGCGGCCGCCCCAACGATGACCGCGCCGAGGACCACCCCCCAAGGCACGCCCGACTCCGCCGCCGCACACCCACACTCGCTCGGCTCCCCGAAGCGCAGCGTTGCGGTCGCCCCGGTGAGGGCGTCGTCGGCGTCGAAGCCGTCGCCAGGCACGGACACGATGGCGAAGTGAGCGGTGCCCGCCTCGGCAAAGTCCAGGTGGTCGGTGGCGGGGGTGCCGTCGGGGGCGTCGAGGTCCACCAGGACGAAGGACTCGGCGTCGGCCACGGTCGCTGAACGCGCGTCGCCATCGTGCTGGAAGCGGACAAACGCGGCCCCGAGCGGGAAGAGCTCGTGCGACGCGCTCCACACCCCGTCAACCCGCCCCGTCGCGCCGTCCTCCCAGGGAATCTGAGCCCCCGCTCCCAGGCTCTTCGCCCACTCCGGCTGGTTGTCGGTGCCCAGGCCAGCGCGCATCCGCACGAAATCGGGCAGCCCCGTCCGCCAGTCGCCGCCGAGGGTGTCCCAGGCGTCGAGCACGTCAGGTTCGTTCTCACCCGGGTCGTTGGCGAAGGCCTCCCACAGCGCGGGGCCGAGGCTGCCGGCGCCGTCGCCGTGGCGCTCGTCCATCCACCGCACCCAGACGGTGGCCCCGTATTCGTACCAGGACCAGATGCCGTAGGTCTCGTCGAGCCAGTAGCCGTCCTGCAGCACCGGGCTCGCCCAAGGCGTGGCCTGGTAGTCCGCAATGGGGCCGGGATCGAGCGGAGCCGTCGGGTCCGTCCAGCCTTCGGCGGCCACGGCGGTGCCCTCCCAGACGGCCAAAAAGGGCTCCTCGAAGTCGGTGGCGTACTGGCAGACGTGGTTGAACTCGTGATGGGCGTAGCCGCGCAGGTCCGCCACGGGCGTGCCGGGGTCGATGACGATGTAGGTCGGGGTCGAGGCGCGGCCGTCGCCTACGACAGCGTCCGCGCAAGGGGCCGCCTCCTCGCCCTCGCAGATCACATAGGCGCCACCGGCCCCGCCGGTGCCATCGTGCGCCAGGTACACGTCGAGCGCGTCGCTGCCCCCGAGACCGCCGTCGGGCAGCGGCGCCGCGAAGCCGAGGCCGTCGACCTGCGCGGTCCAGGCTTCGTCGAGCGCGGGGAGCACGACGTCGCAGAGCGCGGCCTGACCCTCCTGATGGTGACAGCGGATCGGATGGTCCGCCCCGTCCACGAACGCCGCCGCTTCGGGACGGGCCGCGAAAGCCGACAGCGTCCAGGCCAGGAGCGCCGTCACCCCTTCGCCGCCCCTGCCCTCACCGTGTTCGCCATGAGCATGGCGATGGTCATCGGGCCGACGCCGCCCGGAACCGGAGTGATCCACGCGGCACGCTCGGCCGCCGGCCCGAACTCGACATCCCCGGTGAGGGAGCCGTCAGCGAGGCGATTGATGCCCACGTCGAGCACCACCGCGCCCGGCTTGATCCAGGCGCCCTTCACCAACCCCGGCACACCGACCGCAGCGATGACGATGTCCGCCCGCGCCACGTGGGCGCCGACGTCGCGGGTGCGGCTGTGGACGACGGTGACCGTGCAATCCGCGTGCTCGAGGAGTCGGGCGATGGGCCGGCCCACGAGGTCACTGCGCCCGACCACGACGGCCTCGGCGCCGCGTAGGGTCACGCCGGTCCGCCGCAGCAGCTCCATGCAGCCGGCAGGCGTGCACGGGACGAAGGCCTCGCGCTTCTGGGCGAGGCGGCCGGCGTTGACCACGTGGAGCCCGTCGACGTCTTTGTCGGGCGGGAGCGCGTCGACCACTCGCAGGCGGTCGATGTGGGACGGCACCGGAAACTGCACCAGGATGCCGTCGACCTCGGCGTCGTCGGCGAGGCGACGGACCTCGGCCAGCAGGGCGGCCTCGCTGGTGTCGGCAGGGAGGGTGAGCTGCCAGTGGCGGAGGCCGATGCGCTCCGCCGTGCGCGACTTGTTTCGCACGTAGACGGCGCTGGCGGGGTCGTCGCCCACGAGCACCACGGCGAGGCCGGGCTTACGCGACATCGAGGCCACGCGCACGCGCAAGGCCTCCGTCACCTCGACGGCGACGGCCTTTCCGTCGAGGATCACCGCACTCACGTAGAGGAGCCCGAGCTGGCGGGGGCGGACTTCGCGGGGGCGGCGGCGGGTGCCGGGGCGGCGGGGCCAGCCGCGGGACCGGCGGCGGGCGTGGCACCCGCTGCCGCCGGGGCGGCGCCCGCTGCCGCCGGGGCGGCCGCGTCGCCTGCGGGCTTGTCGCCGGC
This sequence comes from Myxococcales bacterium, assembly GCA_009692585.1. The sequence continues at coordinate 27,756 of SHYX01000051.1, read as the reverse complement.
CTTGTCGCCCGCGCCCTCCGCCGCCTTGTCGCCGCCTTTGAGCCCGTAGTGATCGCTGTACCAACCGCCGCCCTTGAGCACGAAGTTGGTGGCGCTGATGAGCTTTTTGACCTGCGCCTTGTCGCACTGGGGGCAGGTGGTGATCGGGTCGTCGGAGAACTTCTGGAGCGCTTCGAACTTGTGCCCGCAGTCGGGGCAGGCGTACTCGTAGATCGGCATGGGCGCGCGGATAACATGTCGCCGATGACCCCTGCCCGGCGGCGGGACAGGCGGTTAGCCCCGCGCGCCATGACCGGCTCTTCCGCACGCCGCGTCGTCCTCGTCACCGGGAAGGGTGGCGTGGGCAAGACGACCGTCGCCACCGCGTTCGCGCTCGCGGAGGCCCGCGCGGGGAAGAGGGTGCTGTTGTGCGAGACCTCGGGCGCGGCCCGCATCCCCGGCACCTTTGGCAAGCCTTCCCGAGGCTACGAGCCCACGCCGGTGGCCACCAATCTCTGGACGCTGAGCATCACCCCAGCCGAAGCGATTCAAGAGTACGTGATGTTGCAGGTGCACTTTCTGCGGCTGTACAAGCTCGTGTTCCAGAACCGGGTCATGGGCCCCTTCGTCGACGCGGTGCCCGGGCTCCACGAGTTGGTGCAGCTGGGAAAAGTGTGGTTCGCCGAGCGAGAGACGGAGCGCGGCCGCCCCCGTTGGGACCTCGTCGTGGTGGACGCACCCGCCACCGGCCACGGGCTCACCATGCTCAACGCGCCGCGGGCGATGATGGAGCTGACGCGGGCCGGCCCGTTCTACGACAACGCCAGGCGCATCGCCGAGTTGGTGGAAGACCCGCGGCGCACCTCGTTGCTCCTGGTCTCGACCGCCGAGGAGATGCCGCTTCGTGAGACGGAGCAGCTCGTGGAGCGGCTTGCGGGCCTGCGGGAGTTAATTGCTGGCGTGGTGCTCAACGAGGTCCATCCGGCGCCGCTGCCAGAACCGGCGGCCTGGCCTGAGGATCGGGACCGGCTGCGCGAGGCCGGAGGCGAGGCGCTCACGGCGGCCTCGATCGTCGACGCGGAGCTGCTGGCGGTCGCGCGCCAGGCGGTGGCCCGGGAGCGGCTGGGGGCGATCGGCGTCCCGATGGCGGAGCTCCCGTTCCTGTACCGCCGCAACCTCGGTCGCGCCGAGCTCCAAGCCTTCTCCGAACGGTTGGCGGTGCTGACGTGACCCGGGTGATCATCACCTGCGGGTCGGGCGGCGTCGGCAAGACGACGATCTCTGCGGCGCTGGCCCTGCGCCTCGCCGAGGACGGCAACCGCGTGGTGGTGCTCACGATCGATCCGGCGATGCGACTCGCGGACGCGCTCGGGCTCAAGGGGTTGGACAACCAGCCACAGCGGGTGCCGACGGAGCGGGGAGAACTCCTGGCGCTGATGCTCGATCCCAAGCAGACCTTCGACGAGCTGGTGGCGCGGCATGCGCCCAGCGCGGAGGTCCGGGACCGCATCCTGGACAACCACTACTACCGCTCGGTCAGCACCCACCTGCCGGGCGTGCACGAATACATGGCGATGGAAAAACTCCTCGCGCTCTACCGCGAGGCCGATGCCGACGTGATCGTGCTCGATACGCCGCCGACGCGCCACGCCCTCGACTTCCTCGTGGCGCCCGAGCGGATGTCCGGGCTCATGGACGAAGGGGTGATGCGCTGGATCGTGCTTCCGGCCAGTGTCGGGGGCTGGCGGATGCTGGAGATGGGGAGCGATGTGCTCGCCGGGGTGCTCAAGCGCCTCTTGGGTGAACAGACGGTGGGTGAGATCGCCGAGTTCTTCGCTGCGTTTCAGGGCCTGTGGGGGGGATTCCGGGAACGGTCGAGCGCGGTGCGGGCGTTGTTGCGCGCGCCCGGCACCCGCTTTCTGCTGGTGACCGCCCCGGCGCCCGGAGCGCGCGTGGAGGCCCTCGCCTTCCTGGCGGTGCTCCAGAAAGAGGGCATGCCCTTCGCCGGCTTCCTGGTGAACCGTTGCGCCGCGGCCGCGCCGGGTCCGCTGTCGCTCCCGGCCGCGGCGCCAGGGGACGAAGCCCGCTGGGACGCGCTGGGCGCCGCGCTCGAGGGGGTCCTGGCCCGCCACCGCGCGCTGGTCGCCACCCAGGACGCCGCCGTCGACGAGCTCGTCGCCTTCGCCCCCCGCGGCGCCCTGGCGTGGCGGGTACCCGAGGCCGAGGGCGACGTCCACGACCTCGCGGGGCTACGCTTGCTGGGGCGGGCGCTGACCGACAGCGGCGCCGTCCGGGGGTTGGACACACCATGAACCAGGCCGACTGGCTACGCAAGCGGATGCGAAAGGGAAAACGCCTGGGCTGTGCGCCCGAGATCGGCGCCGTGCTGCTGGTGTCGATGCTGGCCCTGGCCTGGATTGGGCCGGCGCTTGCGGTCGAGGGCGACCCCGAGAAGGGGGGGCCATCCATCGAAAAGAAGCTTGGCGACTACCTCGCCGACCTGGGCGGTGACGACGGTCCCGAACGCCTCTTCGCCGCACGCACCGTCAAGGGCGAAACACGCCGGGCACTGGCGGCGATGAACCGCGCGCCGGCCGACAGCCTCGCCGCCCTCGAAGGGCGCTCGACGCTCGTCGAGATCGATGCCCGCGCCCCGTCGGCCTGTGCCAACGCGCTGACCTACCCCAACACCGCGGTGCTCTGCGCCGAGATCCTGGCGGACCTGGGGCACCCGGAGATGATCGGGCGGATCGAAGCGTCGCGGGCGCTGGTGCCCGACAAAGGCGGCCGGCGCCGCATCGACGCGGCCCTGGCGATCCTGGCGGCACTGCCACCGGCAGAAGGCACGGCGCCGCCCCCGGCAGCGGCGCCGCCCCCGCCAACCCCCGCCCCGTGATCACCGTCGGCCTCACCGGGGGCATCGCCTCCGGAAAAAGTACGGTCGCGGCGATTCTGCGCGGCGATGGGGTGCCGGTGCTCGATCTCGACGTCGTCGCCCGCGAGGTCGTGGCGCCGGCGACGTCCGGTCTGGCAGCGGTCGCGGCGCGGTGGCCGGGCGTCGTCGTGGACGGGGTGCTGGACCGCCAGGCGCTCGGCGCCCTGGTGATGGCGGACCCTGCCGAACGAGCGGTGCTGGAGTCGATCACCCACCCGCTCATCTGGACCCAGATGGAGGCGTGGATCGCCGCCCAAGCCGCTCCCGCCGTGGTGATCGAGGCGGCGCTGATGGTCGAGACCGGCAGCTACCGGCGCTACGACAAGCTGGTGGTGGTCACCTGCTCACCCCGGACACAGCGCGCCCGCCTCGCCGCACGCGAAGGCTACGATGCCGCTACGATCGACCGCTGGCTCGCGGCCCAGCTCCCCACCGCCGCGAAGGTGCGCCTGGCCGACGCGATCATCGGCAACGACGGCGACCGGGTCGAGCTCGAGGCCACGACCCGCCGGGTGTGGGCAAGACTGGTTGGCGGCTCCGAATGAATCGGCGCGCCGAAGATGACCCCCCGCGTTCCGCACTTTGCGCTACCATCCGGCATGCTCATCCTCCTCGCCCTGCAGGCCTGTCCGACCCCTACCGACCCTGGCACCGACCCCGGTGACAGCGGGGGGGGCGACACCGACACCGGAACCCCCGCGGCCCCCGCGTGGGACAGCGCCGGGCCTTCGATCGGCTGCGATCCGGACGCGCCGGCGGACCTCCTGGACGCGGCGCTCCTGGACGCGGCCCTCGACGCGGCCGATCTTGGTTTCAGCGCTTCGATCTGGCGCGACTGGGAGCAGCGCGGCTTTGTCCGCGGTCCCTACCAGTGGCCCCACTTCGAGGACGTCCACCACGACCCCCGCGTCGCCGCCTGCTTCGCCCGCCAGCACGCCGCGGACCTGGACGCCGCCGCGGTGGCGCCCCACCCCACCGCCGCCGCGCTCGGAGTGCTCTACGATGGCGCCGGCATCGAGGTCCTGGGCGATCCGATCGACGCGGGACGGGCCGACCTGATCGTGGCGCTCACGGCGCTCGTCGATGCGGCCGGCGGCGGCGACGACCCCGCGGCGGCCGCCACCCTCCCCACGGACCTCGCCGACGCCCTCACGCCGATCGTCCTGGCCCTGGCCGCGGGTATCGACGCGCGGCACGCCATGGACGAGGCGGCCGTCGACATCGACAAACCCCACCGCCTGTACGCCGGGGCCGCCGGGCTGGTGATCTCCTCTCGGGAGGCCTTCCCCCCGGTGGCCGATCTGGCCGAACACGACGCGGCCACCGAGTGGGTTCTCGGTGAAGACGGGCCGCGACGCCTGCTGCTTCCGGCACGACAGGTGGCCTTCGCCGTCGAACATGCCGACCTCGCCCGCTTCGCCGGCACCGACACCGACTGGAGCTTTCAGACCGAGGCCGGGACGCTCCGGATCGCGCCTTCGACCGACGACAGCTACTACCCGGAAGCAGAGGCGACGCTCCTGCTGCTGGAGCTCGGGGGCGACGACACCTACGCCAGCGCGGTCGGCGCCAACGCCAACGCGAACAACCCGGTGGCGCTGCACGTGGACTTGGGCGGGAACGACGTCTACGGGTACGAGGTCGTGCCCGACAGCGGCGACGTCGATGGCGCCCTTCCGTCCGACGCCGACGGCCGCGACGGCAGCACCTCCGCGTCGGACACCGGCCGCCATGGCAGCGGCCGCTACGGCATCGGCATGGCGTTCGACCTCGGCGCCGGCGACGACGTCTGGGCCAGCCTGCGCATGAGCCAGGGCTTCGGCGCCCTCGGCATCGGCGTGCTGCGCGACGATGGCGGCAACGACGTGTACATCGCCGAGGCCGGCGCCCAGGGCTCGGCGGTGTTCGGGTGGGGGCTGCTCCTCGACGGCGGGGGCGACGACACCTACAAGAGCTGGGCCTACAGCCAGGGTTTTGCCTATGCCGGCTCCAGTGCTACGCTGTTGGACGTCGGGGGCGACGATGTCTACACGGCGGACCCGGGCAACGCATTCGGTGGCCTCACCCTGTACCGTTCGCCGCAGCTCCCCGGTGGCGAAGGCAACAGCTCCTTCTGCCAGGGTGCCGGATTCGGGCGACGCGACGACAGCAACGCCTTGTACCTGTCGGGCGGCTTCGGGATGCTGCGCGACATCGCCGGGAACGACGACTACGTCAACGGCGTTTTCGGCCAGGGAACCGGCTACTGGGAAGGTACCGGCCTGTTGTCGGATGGCGCGGGTGACGACCAGTACGACGCGCTCTACTACATCCAGGGCGGCGTCGCCCACTACGCGACGGGCATGCTGTTCGATGGTGGCGGCAACGACCGCTACAACCAGCGCATCGATCCCTACTCGATGCAGACGGGCGCCGGGCATGACTACTCCCTGGGGATGCTGGTCGATGACGGCGGCGACGACATGTACCGGTACGGCGGCCTCGCCGCGGGCGCCAGCAACTGCCAGGGCGTCGGCATCCTCGTCGACAAAGACGGTGCCGACCTCTACGAGGCCCAGAGCAACTACTCCACCGGGCTCGGCAACCACTCCGACGAGTGCCCCAGCCGCGTCGCCGACCCCAGCATCGGGCTGTTCCTGGACTCGGGCGGCGACCTCGACACGTGGATCTGGCCCGAAGGCGACAGCCGCGCCCCGGCGAACGACTCCAGCTTCGGACTGAACTGGCACACCACCGACGACGAACACGGCGGCGCCGTCGATGGCGATGGGGTGACCGGGTTCTGAACCGCCGGCCTACCCCCCGGCGAACGGCAGGTCCTCCACCACCCCCTGGACCGTGCGCCCCGCGGCCACGACGTCCACCACCAGACCGGGCTGCCACGCGGCCTTCCGCAATACCGCCAGCACCCTCGCGATGCCACCCTCACGCGCGCCGGAGCGCGTGCTGCCGACCACGTCTTCGCCGAGCTTCACCTCGGCCCCCACCGGCGGGATCGCGTCTTCCACCATGCGGAGGCCCCACACCTTCTTGGCCACCTGCCCCATCACGTCGATGCGGTTGATCACCTCCTGGCCGATGTAGCAGCCCTTGGTGAAGCTGCAGCAGTCCTCCACCAGACGCATCTCGTGCACCAGCGCCCGCTCGCCCATGTCGACCGGCCACCGCACCCGCCCGGCACGGACCCGGAGCGCCTCCAACGCCTCGCTGCCGCCGATCCCCGCACCCGCCGCACGCAGCGCCGCCCACAGTTCGGTGACGGCGGTGGTCGGCACCACGAGGTCCACACCCCCGCCCCCACCGCGCTGTCGCCCGAGGAGCCACACCTCGGCGGCCGCCAGGGCCTGGCCCGGCGTGGGCGCCGGCAGGCCCGCGCGGGCCAGCACCTCGGCGCCGCCCGGCCCCGCAAGATGCACCACCACCCGATCCTCACTGCGATCGCACAGCTCGACGTCGTCGAAGAGGATGAACTTTTCGTAGCGCGCCACGAACTCCGCGGCGGGAACGCCGTCGAGCACCACGAGCAGCGCTTCTTCCCCGACGCGGGCGACCTCCAAGAGCCCCTGCAGCTTGGCCTTCTCATCGCCCATCGCGCTGCGATTGCAGGCGCCGACCGGCAGATCGCGGATGTTGTTGGTGAACATGCCGTTGGCGAACCGGCGGGCATCGGGCCCGAGCAGGTCGAGGACGGCGTGGTCGGACAGATCGAAGAGTACGGCGCCGCGCCGGGCATCGGCCGCCTCTTCCTCGACGGTGCGGAACTGCGCGGGCAGGAGCCAGCCGGCGACCTCACCGAACTGGGCGCCTGCGGCCACGTGGGTGGCGAAGAGGGGTGTGCGGGTGAGCCCCACCGCGCCCGTCAGCCCTTCACGTTGGTGGCGGCCCACTCATTGGTGAAGTAGCCCTCGCCCTCCACCGGGCGTAGCGGCGAGTCGCGACGTGCGAAGACCTCGTCGCGCAGGAAGCTGGCCAGAAGCTGTCGGCCTGGCTGCCCGTGATTCAACCAGCGCTTGCGCAGCAGGTGGTACACGTCCTCCTGGCTGGCCCCCGCCGGTGTGGCCGCGATCCGACGCAGCGCCATGTCGAGCCAGTCGGCCGAGGCCTCGGTGTACGGAACCTGCGCTTCTTCGAAGAGGTCGGTGAGCCAGTCCAGGTAGTGTGCCGCCATCGGAAATCCTCGCGGCTTGCGCCTAACACGACGCCCACGCCCAAGGGCCTCAACTCCGCCGGCGCTGGTACCGATCACCGGGGTGTGCGGAGGAATTCATGATCCCGGTCCTTTTGTCCCTGTTCGCGTGCGTCGAGTCCGAGCCTGCAGCCACCGAGACGACGACGGCCCTCGGGGACGGGAGTGACTCCCCCGCCTTTCGCGCCGAGCTCATCGACTACGACGCCGAGACCGACGGGATCCTCGTCGCCGAGCTGGTCGAAGAGGTGCTCGGCACCCCGCCCCGGTATCCGCGCGTGGAGAGCATCGCCCCGGTGAACCTGGACGGCTACGTCACCATCGCCCTGCCGACGCCGGGCGAAGACGGCCCCGACAGCGTTCGGTACCGGGTGATCTTCCGGGAGGCCCGCACCGACGGCAGCATCGGCCCCATCCGCGAGTCCTGGCAGCCGGCCCTGGTGTGGTCCCAGAGCGCCACCGTCGCCGGCGCACCCGCGGGCTGGTCCGTCGAAGCCGGCCGCCGCGGTCAACGCGAGTGGTCCGCGATCGGGAGCGCCGAGGTCGAGCTGCGTCTGCGCACCGAGAGCGAGCTGGTGATCGGCGGGCCGTTCACCGTCTCGGGGGTGGTCGCCGACGCCGGTACGTCCATCCGAATCGCTCTTCTGGACGAGGACACCCCCATCGAAGGCGTGGTCGGCATGGTGGCCGAGGGGATGTGGGGCCTGCGTGTCGACGACGACCTGGGTCTGACGCTCGGTCAGTTCCTCCGCCCGGTCGCGTTCCTCGACGCCGACGACGACCTCGCGTACGACCCCGCCAGTGAGGCGCAGGTCGGCATCGCCTGCGCGCGCGCCGACGAGAGCTTCATCCGTTGGCTCGCCGAACCCACCGAGGTTCGTGCCGCCGACGTGCTGACGCGCTCCCGCGCGACTCCCGGGTGGAACGCCTGGGTCGCCACCGGCGAGACCGGTCACCCCTTGTTCGACGCCTCGCGCGTACGGATCGCCGCGACCTGCGAGTAGGCGCTTCCCGGAATTCCGAGGAGGCCGGAGGGGATGGCGCGGTAGGGGGCTGCGGAAGGGGGCCGATGGCCGGAGGGCACGCCTCGGCGCGTGGCGCGGGCGGCGCGCGGCGGCGCGCGGCGGACGAATTCCTGGAGCACGGTGTCGGTGCCGCGCTGGCGTTGCTCGATCCGCCCCTGGTTTTCGGTCCAGGTGAAGTTGCCGATGCCGAACACGGCGTCGACGTCGCGGACCGGGAACACCTCGATCTTGTGGTCGTCGCGGAGTCGATACTTGTAGCTGCGGTCGAACACCTGCCCGGCGCGCTTGCCGATCAGGACGATGTGGAAGGTGAGTGCATCCTCCGACACCGTGATCGTCTGATCTCCCGTCGTATTGACGAACACTCCGACCGGAAGCGTCGAGCCTGTCACTGGCGCTCCCGCACAGGTAGCCAGGAAGAGGGTCGCGGAAAGGCCGCGAGACAGGGCGCGGAGGGCATTCGGTTTCACCAAGCCTTCGAGGGCTTTCCGGCGTACGGACCACCGCCGCCGAATGCGGGATCAGGATCGCCTGGACCGGGGATTTTGTTGCCGACGTCAACCGCGTGTTGCACCGCGTCGTCCGACCGGTCGAACTAGCCGATGCCCATGCCCACGAGATTGGCCACGATGTCCATCGACGAGTCGGCCACGTGGTTCACGGTACCCTGGTACTCCTGCTCGGCCTTGAAGGACTCCCAGTCCAGCGGCGACTCGTGAAACAGCCCGCTGGCGAAGATCAGCGGCGCTCCGACGATGCCGAGCTTCTGGGCCAGCATCGCATTGCTTTCAGCATGCCAGGCGTGCATTCCATTGTCGGCCGAACCTGGTCGGGACTACCCCTTCACCGGCACGCGGAGCACTTCTCTGGGCCTTGGAGGACATGGGTGCCGCCCTGGTTCGTCGGGTCGGGTAACGTGGGGTCAGCGGATTGCGTAACAACGTCAGGCCGCTTTCACAGCACGCTCTGATCCGTCGGCTACCCCGCTGCCCCGCGCTCAATTCCCGCCTTGACGCGTCGTAACCGCGCCACGATGGCCAGGCCCCCGCCGAACATGACGATGGCGCCCCACTGCGCCGGCGTCAGGCCGCTCCACCGCACGTCGGCCGTCGGAAATCCCCCGATCTCGTCCGTCCGCCGCAGGAAGTCCATGGCGAAGCGGACCGGGGCGTAGACCAGGCACCACAGGGCCAGGAAGCTGCCCGCAGGCCAGGGTCGGTTTCGCACCGCGAAGAACAGGCCGGCGATCACCACGGCGAACAGACACTCGTAGAGGCCCAGGTCGTGGCGCACGCCCAGCCCCTGCCGCATCTCATCGAAGTTCACGGCGAGGAAGAAGTCGGTCGGACGCCCGATGTGGTCGTGCACGATCGAGCAGCCGGCCCGGCCGAAGATCCACGCGAAGGGAAAGGCGTACATGATGACGTCGGCGTGGGTCCAGTAGTCGACCTTGCGGATGAACCTGAAGAAGACGATGGAGCCGATCACCGCGCCGAGGAACCCCCCGAAACTCGAGAAGCCCGCCCAGATTTCGTAGATCGCCCGAACACCCTCCTCGGCGATCTTCTCGGGGTGGTAGGCGAGCACGTGGACGAGGTGTCCGCCGACAAAGCCCGACATCACGATGAACACCAGCGCGTCGATGATGTCGCGGACGTCGAGGCCCTTCGCCAAGCCGCGCGCCCGGGCGATCTCCAGGCCGAGCACAAAACCGATCGTGACCAGGATCCCCCACGGGTCCAGGGGCACCGGGCCGAGCTGGTACGTCGGGATGTGGATGTACGGGACCATGCGCCGGGATAACCCGCCGGCGCCGGGCTTCCGGCGGGAGGCTTCATGTCCGTGTACACCAACGACGTGCTCATCGAGGGAGTCCGCCGCGACGACGTGCTCGCCTGGCTCAGCGAACCCCGGAACCACCAGGCCATCGTCGACGGCGCCTGGGATGGCGTCCGCGAGACGGGCACCGGCTGTTTCGATCTGGACATCAAGAGTCGCCCCCGCCCGCGCGTCCTGTCGTACGTCTTCGACCGGCTGGACGAAGAGCACGGCGGCCGGCGCATCCACGTGGCGTTGTCGGGTCGCCACGTCAACGGGAAACTCCATTACAGCCTGCGGACGATGAAGCCGAGCACCAATACGCTGGTGACGCTCCACGTCGACCTCGACGGCAACGGCTACCTGCTCGTGGCCGCGGAGGCTCTCGGGCTGCGAGAGCGTCTGGATGCGGGTTTCCGCAAGATGACCGAGAACATCAAGGCCCAGGTCCTCGCCGCCCGGGTGCTATGATCGGGCATGCCCAACATCGAGCTGACGCGGTACCCCAACCCGTCCACGTACCGCCAGATCGCCGCGAATGTGTGGGACCACCCCTACGATCCGCACGTGTACGGCTCCTTGGAGGTTCGTGCCGAGAAGCTCCAGGCGTGGATCGCGGCCAAACGCGAGAGCTCGGGCGAAAAGGTCACGGTCAGCCACGCGGTGGCGCGGGCGCTGGCGATGATCATCGCCAAGCACCGGGATCTGAACTCCCTGGTGCGTCTCGGTAGCCTGTACCAGCGCAAAGACGTCGACATCTTCATGCAGATCGTGGTCGAAGACGCCGAGCACATCGGCAAGACCGATCTGAGCGGCATCAAGCTCAAGAACGCGAACACCCTCGACGTGGTCGCCATGGGGCGGCTGATCCGGGAGCGGGCGCTCAAGATCCGCGCCGGCGACGACGCCGAGTTCAACCAGACCAAGAAGGGGCTGGCTGGCCTGCCCGGTTTCCTCATCAAGCCGGTGTTGCGCTTCCTCGATTTCCTCCAGTACACCCTCAATGTCAACCCGAAGTTCCTGGGTACGCCCGGGGACCCGTTCGGCTCGGCGATGGTGACCAACGTCGGCGTCTTCGGGCTGACCGTGGGGTATGCGCCGTTCTTCCCGCTCGCTCGTACCCCCATCATCGTGACCCTGGGCAGCATCGAAGAAAAGCCGTTGGTGGTGGACGGGCAGATCGTCATCGGCCGGGTCCTCCACATCAACGGCACCTTCGACCACCGGGTTGTCGACGGCTACCATGGCGGGGTCGTTGCTCGCGAGATGAAGGCCTTGCTGGAGAACCCGGAACGCCTCGACGAGCTCGCGGTTTAGCCGATGATGCTGACCCTGCTTGGTGCTCTGGCCTTCGCGCGGACGCCGCCCACGTCCACGGTGGTCGACCTCTGGCGCGGCTACCCCGGCGCCGACAAGGTTTACGTGCAGGTTGGCACTCCCGATGGCGGCACCGCACTTTTTCTCGTGGACACCGGCGCGGCGGTCTCGGTCGTGACCGAAGACGCGGCGGAGCGGTTGGGCCTGACTTCGGTCGACGCCGGGGGGCGCGTCGCCGGTCTCTCGGGGAGCGTCGCTTGGCGTCGGGCCACGCTGCCTTGGATTCAGATCGGCGACTTCCGCATCGATAATGTCGATGTCGCGACCGGGGTACCCGGCATCCCCGACCACGCTGGGGCCATCCCCGTAGATGGCATCCTCGGCCACAACGTTTGGCGAAATTGGACGCTGGTGGTCGACTACCCGGCCGATCGGTTGGAGCTGCACCGTCCGGGCACCTACAAGCCGCGCGGGAAGGGTCAGGGGGTGAGCGTCACCAGCACCCATGTGGGCGTCGATGTGCGCATCGAAGCATCGCGCGCGCACTCGGGCGGGGGCAAGTTCGTGGCCGCCACGGTGGGCATCGAGATTGACACCGGCGCCGGCGATACGAGCCTGTGGTGCCAGACCGGGGAGCCCTTTCGGCTGTTGACCACGCTCGGGGTGGAGCCGATCTTCGGCATCGGCGCGGCGCTCGACAAAGTGCCCGACTTCCAGTTCTTGACCGAGACCCGTCACATTCCCGCGACGCTCATCGAGGTGGGCGGGCGCAGCATCAGGCGGACGCTCCCCATTCGTTGGTCCAGTCCGGACGACCCAGCCGCTGATGTTTGCGCCGTGTCCCGTGGGTTGCTCGGCTACTCCACGCTTGGCGCCTGGCGCACGGTCATCGACTACCCGGGGCAGCGGCTGGTGCTCGAAGCCCCCCGGACGCGCCGGACCTTCGACGCGATGACCGCGTGGCTCAAACAGGACGCCGCGCGCCATGCCCAGGCGCTCGCGGCGGGCGACCTGCGGTCGGCGGGCGAGCGCGCGCGGGTGCTCATCGCCCACGACGAGTTGCCAGCGGCAAGGGAGCTCGTGGCTCGTGCGCTGGCCACCAATGCCCACGAACCCGTTCTGGTCGCGCTCGCAGCTCGGATCGAACGTTTTGACGGGAACGATGAAGCCTCCATCGAGCGGCTCGCGGTCCTCAGCCCGGTCGAGATGGTGGAACAGGGCATCTGGGGCGAGCTGATCGGCACGCTCATCGCGCTGGGCCGCGAAAAAGAGGCGTTGGCGCGGGCTGAGGCGTCGTTGTCGGTCCGCGTGAGCGACCCCGATGTCCGGCAGGAGTTGCTGGTCGCCTACTCTGACGTGCTCCTGGCGCTGGGGCGGCCCGCGGAAGCGGAGCGGGCGCTCGACGAAGCGATCGCCGTCGATCGCGGCGGCAGCGGCTTCCTCTTCCGCCGGGCGCTGGTCGCGCTGGAGTCGGGCGATCGCTACGGCGCCATCACGACGCTCCGGCAACTCTTGGACGTGTACCCGGTCGGCGGCCACCCGATGTGGCTGTACGCGATGTCACTGAAGGACGCTGATCGCGCCACCTTCCGCGCCGATGTCGACCGGGCGCTGGGCAGATTGCATCCCGGAGCGGCGCCCCTCGACTTCGTGGGCGCGGCGCTGCACCTCGTGCGTGACGATGCCGCCGCGAAGGCCGCGCTGAGCGCCGGGTACGAGCGGGACTGCAAGCCCTTCCGGCGTGGCCCTGGTCGCGACAACTGCGACGCATGGTACTGGGCGTTGGGCGCGGAACGCGTGGCCGAGGCGCAGCGCGCCAGCGCGCGGGCGGTCGCCGCCGACCCAAACAATGCCGCTTATCGCGACACCGCTGCCGTAGTCGCCTACGTGGCGGGCGACGTCGCGCAAGCGAGCGTGCAGGCGCAGGCCGCGGCGCGCCTGAGTCCCGACGATCCCTACCTCATCTGGCAGGCCCGCCGCTTCAGCCACGCGGCGAAGGCCCGCGGGACACCGTGATCCTCCTCTCGCTCTGGGCGCTCGCCACCGAACCCGACATCGATCCGGACGTGGCGGTGCGGCTCTCGGATGCGCCCGTCCCGCCCGAGTTCGCCACGGTGACGTCGGTCTACGACGGGGACACCGTGACCCTCGACACCCGCGACAAGGTGCGCCTCCGGTGGGTCAACACGCCCGAGCTCAAACCATCCGAGCAGTACGGTCCGGAGGCGCGCGAGCTGGCCGCGTCGCTGGTGCTTCAGAAGCGGGTGAGGCTGTTGAGTGACGGCAAGCGCGACGGCTACGGGCGCATGCTTGCCGGCCTTGAAGTCGAGGGGAAGAATCTGTCGGTCGCGCTCCTGGAGGCCGGGCTCGCCCACGTCTTCGTGATCCCGCCGGACGCGACCGACTTGACCGCGCTCTTCGCGGCGCAGGAAAAGGCGCGCAAGGCACGCCGGGGGATCTGGTCCACCGAGCGCTTCCAGGGCGCGCTGCACATCACCTCGTTCCACGCCAACGCCGACGGCGATGACCGGCAGAACGTCAACGGTGAGTACCTGCGCGTCGCCAACATCTCCGCGGCGCCGCTGAACCTTGCCGGGTACCACATCGCCGACATCTCAGGCCGCAACTGGCCGCTCCCGGAGGTGATCGTGCCCCAGGGCAACACCTTCAAGTTGCACAGCGGCCGCGGCGTCGATGCCGTGGACCCGACCGCCCAACTGGAGTTGTACCTTGGAAGCGGCGACCCGATCTGGAACAACGGGGAAGATCGCGCTACGATCTATGACCGCTATGGACGCGTCGTGGACTCCCGCGCGCACCAGGTGGACCTCCCCAACCCCTGAGGTTGCGTGGACAAGACCGTCTTCGTCATCATCAACGGCTGGTACACGGCGGCGCCCGGGCTGTGGGTGCTTTTCGACTCGTGGATGGCGGTAGCAGCATTGGTCCTGCTCTGCCTCGGCCTCTGCTATTTTCGGCAGCAGCAGCGTTGGCTTTTACCGGCGCTCATCGCGGTTGCGCTGACGGACATTGGGGTGGTGCGGGTGCTCAAGCCGCTGGTCGCTCGGGAGCGGCCGTGCGCCGTGCTCGAGCGCAGCTATGTTCCCCGCGATGAATTCGGTCCCCATTGTGGGTCCGGGGCGGCGATGCCCTCCGCCCATGCGGCGAACACGATGGCGCTCGCAGCGGTCATGGGCTTCCCCGAGCTGGCGCTCGTCTCGGCGGTGGTCGGCGTCTCTCGGGTGACCACGGGCCAGCACTGGCCGAGCGATGTGCTCGCCGGCTGGGCGATCGGCCTCTGCTCGGGGAGCGTGGTGCGGTGGGCTTTTCGGAGGTTCTTGGGTTGGCCGTGAGGGCGGTCTTCGTCGACGCGGCGGGCACGTTGTTGCGACCCCGTGAGCCGGTTGGCGTGACGTACGCCCGAGCCGCGCGCCTCCGCGGCCACCGGTGCGACCCGGTGGAAGTGGAGGGACGCTTCCGAGACGCATGGCGCGCTCGGCAGCACCAGAGCCAGGCGGGCGATGGACGCGCGTTCTGGGCGCCCCTGGTCGCCGAGGCCGTGGGCGTCGAGGACGACGCGCTCTTCGAGGCGCTCTACGACTGGTATTCGCGCCCGCGCGCCTGGTGGGTCGATACCGAGGCGCTCCGCGTGCTCGGCGACCTGAGCCGCGCCGGCATCCGCATCGCCATCCTCTCCAACTGGGACCTGCGACTGCGCGAGCTGTTCCATCGGTTTGCGCTCGACCGCCTTTTCAGCGCGCTCGTGGTTTCCGCGGAGCACGGCGTGGACAAGCCCGATCCGCGCATCTTCGAGATCGCCTGCCGCGTCGTCGGGGTCGCCCCGCGCGAGGCGATTCACGTGGGAGACGACGCCGAAAAGGATGTTGCAGGCGCATCTCACGCCGGACTTGTGGGTCTGCAGTACGACGACGATCGGGGGTGGCGCGGGATCGAGGCCGAGATTGCCCGCCTACGTCGGTCGTCAGGCATCTATGCTCGATCCTGATACACTTGACGTGTCAAGACTTGCTTCAACGTCAGATTTCGTTAGCTGGGGCGGTGTTTCGTCGCCTGTGCCTCCTCCCCCTCGGTGTGCTCGCCCTAGTCGCGATGCCGGCGACCCCGCTCGGTGCGGGTGGTCCGGCCGTGGCACGCGCCGTGGACGAGAGCGCCGCGCTTGGTGACGAGGTCGCGGCGCTGTGGTTGGGGTTCGACACCGGCGCGCCGGTCGGCCCCATCGGCGACCGAGTGGACGAGCTCGTCGGCGCGCAACCGCGGGCGCTGTTGGCGACGGGCAGCGTTTCGCCCGATCTCGGGGCTGCCTTCGACGCGCTGGTGGAACTGCGCGTTCGGGTGCGCCTCGCGGTGACGCCGTTGCCAGCGGGTCGGAAGGGGGAGTTCCTCGCGTCGGTGCTGCCCGGCGCGACCTTCGGAGATGTGGTGTTCGGCGTGCCGGCCAGCGTCACCGTGGCACAGGCCATCCTCGAGAGCGGCTGGGGAAAGAGCGCCCCCGGATTCAACCTGTTCGGGATGAAGGGGCAGGGTCCGGCGGGCACGTCCAAGCGGCGGGTCGTCGAATACCAAGGCGGGAAGCTCGCTCACCGTCACCATAGCTTCCGGCTGTACCACTCCTACGCCGAGTCGTTGGCGGACCATTCTCGGGTGCTGGCCACGGCCGAGCGCTATGCGGCGGCGCGCCTGGTCGCGGAAGATCCAGACGCCTACGCCCGCGCGCTCCAAGGCCGCTACGCTACCGATCCCCGGTATTCCCACAAGCTGGCTGACCTGGCCGAACGGTACGGGCTGCGGCGTTTTGACTGGGTGATGCCGAGCGCCCGTCTCGTCGCGGCGAACTGAGGCCAAAAAGCCGAGGGCCGGGCCCCCCCGAAGGGGTGACCCGGCCAGCGCGACCTGCGGGTACTAGCCGGGTTCGTTCCCGTCGGGGAGCATCGCTTCAGTCGGGCAATTCTCCTGGGCCTGGATGTCGGCGCCGGGGGCGACCAACTGGGCGCCGCCGTCGGTCTCGGCCCAGGCGTGCCACCCGGTGCGGACGCCCGCCCGGACGAAATCCAGGGCCTGCTCGACGCTGTGGGCGCCGTCGACCCAGCCCATGTAGACCGGGCTCATCCCCCAGCAGATCTCGCCGACGAGGGGCTCGCCGTCCTCGAACGCCTTGCTGCCGTCGATGTCGACGTACACCCGGGGGGTGACCTGGGCGACGACCATGCCATCGTCCAGCTCGCTGGGTGAAGACGGCGCGCCCGAGATCTCCGCCTCGAAGGTCCCGCCGATCGGCGCGTTGGCATCGACGACTCCGTCCGGGCCCTCGAAGGCCAGGCGCAGATCGCCGGCGGCGATGTCGCCCACGGTGCCACGGATGGACGCGGCGCTCGGGCCGAGCAGGCGGCTGGGGATGCTCACGATGCGGTCGGTGCTCGACCAGGTGATCGTCCCGTCCTCGTCGGTGGCCTGGACGTACCAGCCCTTCTTGCCGCCGTCCTTGCCGTTGAAGTAGACGACGGACTCTTCGCCGACGCCGTAGTAGGTGTCCGGCTGGCCCTCGGGCATGTCGGCGTAGGCGAAGACCTGGTACGCCACCGGGGCGTCGGGGAACGACGGATCCCGGTCGCGGCGGGCGGCGCGGGCCGGCAGGTTGATGCTCACCTCCCCGTCGGCGATGGTGGCAGAGCGCAGCACCGAGCCGACGGTGGCCGCACCCTCTTCGTCGTAGCGCACCGAGCGGAGGGCGATCTTGATGCCATCCATGGGGAACTCGAAGCTGACGGTGGGTCCGCTCGCGAGTGGGGATTCGGTCACCTCAGGGGTCTGGGACTCCGGGGCGCAGGCGAAGAAGGCGACGGTGAGAAAGCTGTTGAATCGCATAGTATGGATGGTCCTCCGTGTCCTGGGGTGGACAAACACTGGATCGGACTGTCGCACCGGAGACATGAGGGAAAAGTTAAGAGGGGGGGCCTCGCTTGACGGGCGGGGTGGCGCTTCAGCCGCCTGAAGGTCGAGCCCGGTTGGCGCCGCCCCGCGCCACCGCGCCGGAGCCAGGCCAGTCGGAGCCGCCGTGATCCTCGCATTCTGGCTCCGCCCTCGCTTCCGCGCTCACGGCTCCCCCACCCGAAACACGCTCGTCCCCCACTCCCCGAGCCGGTGCAGCGCCGCCGCGGCCCCATCGTCCGGGCCGGCCCACTCCATGCCGATGAAGTCCAGGGCCGGGGTGCCGTTGGGCAGCTCGCCAAAGAGCCCGAAGGGGGGCGCCAGCTTGCCGGTGGCCAGCACCCGGACCCAGGCGTCCGCGCCCTCACCACGTTGCCCGAGCGCACGACGCACGCGCGCGAGCACCCCGACCGGCGAAGCACCCCAGGTCGCGAGGGTACCGACCTCCGGAGCGCCGCCACCGTAGCCTTGGCAACGATGAAGGTGGAGGTACGCGATCGCGTGCACGTCCAAGAGCACCCGGAGCACCGCCGCGGCCTCCCGGTCGTACCATCCCGCCTCCTGAAACGGCCCCCGGATGGGCACCCACCGCCGCACGTGCACGCCCGCCCGCTGCGCGACGCGGTCGACATAGCAGCCCCAGGCCGCCAGCACGTCGGGGTCCAGCCAGCCGTGGCGCTCGATGACCCAGTCGGGAAGCGCTCCGTCGTGGAGTACGACCAACGGCTCGGCACCCGCAGCGCGCGAGCCCCTCACGGTCGCGATGAGCGCGTCCACGGCGCCGTCGTCATAGTCCCCTCGCGTCGGCTCCACCCGCGCCCACGAAACGGCGACGACTGCGGGTGGGGGCTGCCCCTTTGCCATCGGTACTGTTAGCCGGGCGCGGAGGCTCGAGCATGTCACGCCACGTGGGCATCCTGACCGGCGGCGGCGACGCTCCGGGGCTCAACGCGGTCATTCGGGCCGCGGTGAAGTATGGCGTCGGCCAGAAGGGCTGGCTCTTGACCGGGGTGGAGGACGCCTTCGACGGGCTCATCGCGCGGCCCATGCGGCTGCGGCGGCTGGTCCCGCGCTCGTGCGGGGGGCTCCTCAGCCGCGGCGGCACGGTCCTGGGCACCACCAACCGGGGCGACCCCTTCAAATGGAAGGATGGGAAGAACCACGCCCATGACGTGCGCGTGGAGCTCGATCGACTGGGCATGGAAGGGCTCATCGTCATCGGGGGCGACGGCACGATGCGCATCGCCGAAAAACTCATGCGCGAGGAGGGCGTGCCGGTGATCGGCGTGCCCAAGACCATCGACAACGACCTCGGCGCCACCGACCAGACCTTCGGCTTTCAATCCGCGGTCGATTGTGTCACCGACGCGCTCGACCGGCTCCACACCACCGCGGAGAGCCACGATCGCTGCATCGTGGTCGAGGTGATGGGTCGCGATGCCGGCTTCATCGCCCTCCACGGTGGCATCGCCGGAGGAGCCGACGTCATCCTGATCCCCGAGATTCCCTGGGAGCTGGAGCGCATCCGCGGCAAGCTCGAACAGCGTCGGAACATCGGTCGCCGGTTCTCGCTCATCGTGGTCTCGGAGTCGGCCCGGCCGGCGGGGCAAGAGTCGCCGCCGGGGCGGGCCGGGCAACTCGTGGTGGACGCGCTCGAAGCGGCCGAGCCTGAGCTCGACATCCGCCTGACCGTGCTCGGCCACCTTCAGCGCGGGGGCTCGCCCGACGCCTATGACCGGGTGTTGGCCACCCGCTTCGGGGTTATGGCCGTGGACCTCGCGGCGGCCGGCCGATGGGGCCAGATGGTGGCGCTGCGCGACGGAAAGGTCATCGGCGTGCCGCTGACCGACGCCGTGGAAACCAACCGGGTGGTCGATGTGCACGGCGAGCTGATCATGACCGCACGGGCGGTCGGCGTCGAGATGGGGGGCTAATACCGCTTGCCAGCCGCGGCGTTCGCGACGGCGATCATCCGATCCGAATCGGCGTCAGTCGGGATGAGCCGTCTCGCCCTTGGACGCGTAGTTGATCGCCTCGGCGCGCTGGTCCAGCAGTTCGACGTAGTCCATCGTCGCCGGCCCCGGGTCGGCCGCGTAGGCGGCACGGGCCAGGCGCATCGCTTCGTCCAGATTTCCGGCACGCTCGGCCGCGACCGCGTCGTTGTGGAGCTTGCGCGCGGTGCCGGGCTCGGGATCGGCGTACACCGTCCGGCGGACGGTCTGCGGCAGCGGCACGAGGTTCTGGACCAGGCCATCGGCGACCTCGTCGGCCAGGCGCGACCGCAGCTGCGGGGACGCGGGAATGTCGACGTCGCCGCCGTCGAACCACGCGCCGCGCTGATCGCGCTCGGCCACCGCCGTAAACTTCATCGGCGCCAAGCCGGGCGACTGCACCTCGATCTCGCCCCGCGCCCAGCCGTGCAATCGGTACCGCCGCCGCTCGAAGTACACGCTGCTGGTGTAGGTCAGGCCCGGGTAGGTGCCTTCGACATCCACCGCGGTGGTCACCAGATCATCACACGAGGTGACGAACAAGCGTTGGCTGGCGTCTGGAGTGACCTCCACGCCTGGGCGCGACCGCAGCGCGTCGATGACCGCCTGCGCCAGGGGCCGACAGGCCTGCTCCATGGCCACCACCGCAACTCGCGTGGTCGGTGCTGGATAACGCGCGGCGTGCTCCTCGGTCCAGGAGACCTGGTGGATGCAGCCGAGCGCGAAGAGCAGCACCATCGGAGGAGCATAGTCGGCAATCGCACCGGTGTGGTGCAGAAGCGGTGCAGACGCCCCCGGTTCAGCGCGACGCGAAAACCCTCGCCTGCACGGTTCGCGCGTGGCGCACGTACCAGGTGAGGTCGCACAGCGCCATCACCCGCTCGGCACCGATCACGCCGCCCACCTCGGGGTCGGCGGCGAGCAGATCGGGGAGCCACCCGCCTTCGGCGAAGACCACCATCGCGCCTTTCTGCACACGAGCGTAGGCCACCTCGCGGCTGAGGCCCGCCTCGACCAACGCCAACAACACCCTCTGCGAGACGTAGATGCCCCCGCTCTTCTGAAGGTTGCGCTTCATGGTTTCGGGGTACACCACCAACCCGGCCACCAGTCCCCGAAGGCGTCGCAACATGAAGTGGAGGGTGATGGTGGCGTCGGGCGCGATCACCCGCTCCACCGAACTGTGGCTGATGTCGCGCTCGTGCCACAGGGGCACATCCTCCATCGCCGCCTGGGCGTAACCGCGCATCAGCCGCGCCAGGCCGGTGAGGTTTTCGCTCAGGATGGGATTGCGTTTGTGGGGCATGGCGCTGCTGCCCTTCTGACCAGGCGTGAACGGCTCTTCCGCCTCGCCCACCTCGGTGCGCTGGAGGTGACGCACCTCCACCGCGAACTTCTCGATGCTGGTGGCCAGGAGCGCGAGGACATTGAAGAAAAAGGCGTGCCGGTCGCGCTGGACGATCTGGTTGGAGGCGGGCGCGGGCGTAAGCCGAAGTCGCTGACAGACGTAGGCCTCGACCGCCGGGTCGACGTGCGCGAAGG
Organism: Myxococcales bacterium; assembly: GCA_009692585.1. The sequence continues at coordinate 7,017 of SHYX01000051.1, read as the reverse complement.
TACCCACCGCGCCGCTGATCTTGCCCACCGCGACGTCGCCGATCGCGTGGTCCAGCCGCTCGCGACCACGTCGAAGTTCGTCCCAGAGGATCGCCAACTTCCACCCGAAGGTGGTCGGCTCGGCGTGGATGCCGTGGCTGCGGCCGATACACACGGTGTCGACGTGCTCCTCCGCCCGCGTTCGCAGGGCGTCGAGAACCGCGTTGAGCTCGCGCCGGAGCAGCTCCCCGGCCTCGGACAACTGCACCGCGAGCGCGGTGTCGAGCACATCGGAGGAGGTCATGCCCTTGTGCAAGTGCCGACCCGGCTCGCCGATGTGTTCGTTGACGTTGGTCAGAAAGGCGATGATGTCGTGCTTGACGGTGCGCTCGATCTCGTCGATCCGGTCGATGTCGAAGCCGGCCCGTTCGCGGCAGACGGACGTCGTGCCCGCCGGAACCTCGCCCCGGGACTCCATCGCTTCACAGGCAAGCAGCTCGACCTCCAACATGATTTGGAAGCGGCGTTCGGGCGCCCAGATCGCGACCATCTCGGGGGTGCTGTAGCGGGGGACCATCGGCCGTCCGGAAGGGGGGCTTCCTATGCCGCGGAGCGGCGGAGGTCACGGGACCGGGCGCCCTACGGCACCATCCAGGTGCGAAGCATCCTGCGCCCGTCCGGGAGCGGCCCGATCCCTGGAGAGCCGTCCGCCTGCGCCCACCCCGCCGAGACCAAGGCGGCGCGCAGTTCGGTTGCGGTCAGGGGTTCGCCGCGGACGGCGAGACTCGTGGATTGAAGCACCGCGGCGAGGCCCGCCACCAGGGCCGCCGCGCCGCTGGTCCCCGCGAAGGATGAGGTGTAGGCCTGGCGCGGGTCCTCCTCGGGGTAGAACAGGTCGGTGTACGGGGGTCCGGCGCAGGTGACGATGCCGTCGCTCCACGCCTGCACATGCACCGCCGATCCGTGGTTGGACGCGCTTCGAAAACGCGGCACCGGCTCGAAGGAAGAGCTGCCGCCGCCGACGCGGATGACGCCGGTGTCGTCGAGGAACGCCCCCTCCCACGTCGGGTCGTCCAGATCCTGGTCGTCGTTGCCGGCCGGCTCGATGACCACGATGCCGGCGGTCGTGGCGGCGCGGATCGCGTCGCGAACCCCCCCGTCGTAGCTGACGGGGAGGTACTCGTCGTCCGGGCCGTAGACCTGCTGTTCGATGAGGAGGATGTCGCCAGCCGAGAGCGCCGCGGTCGCCTCGACGACGGCCCGGGCCACGTCGTACTCCAGCGCGGCACCGACCTCGAAGTAGGGGTGCTGCACCAGCACGTCGGCCAGGGGCGCCGCCCCGGTGACGCCGAAGTCGTTGTCCCCCGCCGCGAGGATGCCGAGCACCCCGGTGCCGTGAAAAGCCCAGGTCGCGTCGGGCACGCCCCCCAAAGGCGCGGTGGCCAGGCCCAGGAGCTCTTCGTGCGTCGGATCCCACGAGTACTCGATGACGACGACGGTCACGTTTTCGCCGCGACCGCCGGGCCACGCCCAGGCGCCCGCGGGGCCGATGTCGGCGGGCCACGCCCGCGCCGTGCTCAGTCCAAGTCCGGCGGGGAAGGCGGCGCGCCAGGCCTGGTGGAAGGTGGGCGTCGCCGGGGGGAGGTCGCCCCAGGGTGGCGGCGCCGGACGCATCGCGACCCAGGCACGCTCGATCGCGCCGCGAGCGAGGAGGGCGCGTGCTCGCAGCGGGGCGTCGTCGCCGCGGAGGACCCAGTGCCGGGCCAGCGCGCCGTGGGCGCCGGGAAACCGGGGGACGGCGCCGGGGGGCGGGGCGTCCGCCACCATGTGCATGGGCTCCAGAACGAGCGGAATCATGGCGACGCCCACCAGCGCCCCGCCGAGAAGGCGTAGCGCCACGGCGGGTCGACACGCTCGGCGGAGGGGTGGTCGGGGTCGCCCGGCAGCAGGACGTGGAGGGTGCCGGCGACGTCCAGGAACTTCGGCATGATGGGAGGAGTATGCCGCGGGCTCTGGAGGACCGCCTCGACGTCGGCGTAGGGGAGCAGCTCGACCAGCGTGCGTAGGGTCGGCGGCGCCACCGGCAGCTCACCCCCTTCCGACAGCTCCAGGGCGGCGGCGGGGCGGTACCAGCCGCCGCGGCTGGCTTCTTGCCCGTCGATCTTCGCTTCGGCGCCCGCGGGCAAGCGCGCGGCGAAGAACCACGTGTCGTAGCGGCGTGGCTCGACCTCGGGCGTCACCCAATGGGCCCACACCCGCATCCCACGCAGGTCCCAGGCGACGCCGTCGCGGAGCGCGACGCCGGCCTCCTCATGCAGCTCCCGCGCCGCGGCGACCCAGAAGTGGCGCGGCACCCGCTCGACGTCCCCACCGACCGCCGCCGCGAACTCGTCCTCCGGGTCGACGCGCCCGCCCGGGAAGACCCAGGCCGAGGCCATGAAGCCGGTGGTGCGCGCCCGCTCCATGAGCCAGACTTCCAGGCCGGCAGCCCCGTCGCGCAGCAGCAGGATGGTGGCGGCCGGACGCGGCGGCGCGGGGGGTTCCATCGCGGATGTCTATCCGCGATGGGGTGAGGGCGTCGGCGGCGACGCGATGCCGACCTGCCCCCGTGAGCGTCGCGCCCCGGCCCCGAAGTGGGGCCTGCTGGGGCATCGCCCGGGGTTGCTGGACAATCCTCGCCAAAAGCAGTACACTTGACGCGTCAAGGGGTCCGAACATGCTGCTTCTCCTCGCCAGCTCTCCTGGTTTCGCCTGGCCCGCCACCGACGACGAATGGACGGCGGTCCAGTCCCGCGGCACCGACGTCGTCGACGTCGTCGACGATCACGACCGCGACGACCTGGGCAGCGACGACTCCATCGACTGCGTGGGCGATGCGGCGCTGACCGCGGGCGCCTTGTACTGGAGCACCGATGGTGAAGAGCTGTTCGTGCGCATGCGCGTGGACGACGACCCCTGGTTCACCGAAGGCAGCTTCCTGTTGCCCCTGGACTGGTCCTTCCTCATCGACGTCGACGGAGACGACGCCAACTTCGAGTACGTTCTGGCGCTCGCCGGCGCGTCGCCCACGGTCTACCTGTACCAGAACCGCGGCGGCGACCCGGGTGTGGACGTCGCCGCGCTCGATCTCGTCGTCGTGAACGCCACGCACTACCAGGTGGGCGAGGCCGACACTTCGCTGCACACCCTGGGCGACTGGTTCATCGACGTGAGCGTCGACCTTGGCGATCTGCCCGGATCGTTCTCCAGCCGGTCGACGTTCCGCCTGGCCGGGGTGACCGGCGCCAGCGGCACCCCCGTCGGCGCCAACGCCGACCTGTGCGGAACCGACGACAGCACCACCCTCGGCGCCCTGGCCGACGCCTGGAGCGACAGCCTCGGCATCGACCAGGACGGCGACGGCGCCTTGGACCTGGACGAAGACGCCCTGGGCACCGACGCCACCGACGCCGACAGCGACGACGACGGGGTCTCCGACGGCGAGGAGATCGGCACCCACGCGACAGACCCGCTCGACTGTGACAGCGACGAGGACACCCTCTCCGATGGGCTGGAGCTCGGCGTTGGCACCGAGATGCCCGACACCGACATCACCGTCGGCTGTTTCGTGGCCGATGCCAACCCCGACTCGACCACCGACCCCACCCTCGACGACACCGATGGCGGCACCTTGCTGGACCAACTCGAAGATCGCAACGGGAACGGCGACTACGACATGTGGGAGACCGACCCGAACGATCCGACCGACGACGTGGACAAGGACGAGGACGGCATCGCCGACGTGCTCGAGGGCGCGTGCGGGGGAGACGACGCCACCGACAGCGACGGCGACGGGCACGCCGATGCCGACGAAGGCCTGGCCGACACCGATGGCGACGGTCTCCCCGACTTCTGCGACGATGACGACGACGACGACGGCCTCTTGACGGTGGACGAAGACCCGACCCCGGACGACGACACCGACGACGATGCCGACGGCGACGGCCTGCCCACCTGGGAGGACCCCGACAGCGACGAAAACGGCGTGCTCGACGGCGACGAACCCGATGTCGATGCCGACTGTGACGGGATCATCGACGCCTACGACCTTGACGACGATGACGGCGACTGCGCCGATCGTGACGGCGACGGCGTGAACAACGGCGAAGAGACCACCTGCGGCAGCAACCCCGACGATCCCGACACCGACGCCGATGGGATCGGCGATGCCGCCGAAAGCTGCGAGGACGACGAGGACTGCGACGAGCTTCCCGACCGGCTCGACGGTGCGAGCGACCCCGACGGGTGCGCCGACCCGATCGACACCGCGCCGACGGACTCGGGTGGCGCCTGCGTCGACGGTCTGTGCGGTGGCCACTACACCGGTGGCTCGTGCTCGACCGGCGGCGGCGCGACGACGGGGATGGGCGCGCTGGGGGCGACGCTGTTGCTCTTGCAGCGGCGTCGACGGGGCGCGGCGGTAGGCATCACCGCCCTCGCGGCCCTCGCCGCGGCCCCCTCCCCGGCCGCGGCGGCCGACCCCACGGTCAACGCGCAGCGCTACCAGCCGGCCTTCGACTCGGCGACCTTCTTTTCCCTGCACGACAGTTCGGCCCACACGCCGGGCTTCGGCCTGGGGTTGGGCGTCAACTACGCGTCGCGACCCCTCCAGTACACCTACGACGACGGGAGCGCGCCGCTGGTGCTCCTCGGCTCGGCGGCGACCGTCGACCTCGGCGCCAGCTGGGCGAGTCGTCGGCTGGGGTTGACGCTGGACCTGCCGGTGCACAGTGTCGACGGCGACCTCATGGACAGCACCTTCGCGCTGGGCGACCTGCGCCTGGGGGTGCTCGGCGAGATCGTCCCGCGCCACCGGGGGGTGGTCGGACTCGGGGTGTACGGCGACGTGGGCCTGCCCACCGGCGCCGGGGCGGCCTACGTGGGCTCGGGCTCCCCGGAGGTGGGCGCGGGTCTCAGCGTTAGCGCCGGGAAGCGCGTCGTCGTCGCCGCGAACCTGGGCATGCACATCGCCTCACCGGCCACGCTCGGCGAGTTGAGCTGGGGCAGCCGGGTCGAGTGGGGCGCGGGCCTGTCGGTGCCGCTGGGTGAGATCTTCGCGGCGGTGGCAGAGTTGGAAGGGGCGTCGGCGCTCTCGACCAAGGATGTCGTCGGCGCCAGCCCGGTGGAGTGGCGCGTGGGCGGGCGCGCGCAGCTGGGGCCCAACCTCGTCGCATCGTTGGGTGCGGGCACCGGACTGGGCACGGGCATCGGCGCGCCCGAGTTCCGCCTCCTGGGCGGCCTCCGCTGGCTGCCGGCCGCGGAGCCGGCGCGGCGCACCCACGGACCCGACCGCGACGGCGACGGCATCGCCGACGGCCAGGACCTGTGCCCCGACCAACCCGAAGATCAGAACGGCAAGGACGACGCCGATGGCTGCCCCGACGCCGGCCTGGTCCCCACCCACCTCGTCGTCACCGACGGCGACGGACGTCGCCTCGCCGGGGCCTCCGTGGAGCTGACCAGCGGCCCGGAGATCGGCCGCTGGACGCTGCCCGACGGCGAACTCACCCGGTCGCTTCCGGCCGGTGACTACGCGGCTCGCGTCAGGGCGCCCCGCTTTGTCGCGACCGAAGCACGCCTGGTGGTGCCGGATGCGCCCCGCCACGAGCAGGCCTTCCAGCTGGAGCCCGCCGCAGTCGGCGGGACGCTGATCCTCACCGTCCAGAACGAAGCCGGCCAGCCCATCGCGGCGCTGGTCACCCTGCTGGGCGAAGGCCGGAAGTTCACCACCGGCGGCGACGGCCTCGGCACCGAGCCGGTCCCCAACGGCGAGGTGGAGCTGTCGGTGTGGGCGGAGGGATACCGACCTGAGCGCCTGAAGGTGCAGGTCGCGCACGCCGAGAAGAAAAGCGTCTTGGTCACCCTCGGCGTCAGCCGCGTCGTGGTGCTCAAGGATCGTGTCGACATCCGTGACAAGGTGTTCTTCGAACTGGACAGCGCCACCATCACCGCCGAGAGCTACCGCATCCTCGACGACGTCGCCGCCACCCTCGACAACCACACCGAGCTACGCCTCGTCGAGGTGCAGGGCCACACCGACGATCAGGGCGCCGACGACTACAACATCGAGCTTTCACAGCGGCGGGGGGAAGCGGTCCGCAAATACCTCATCGGTCAGGGCATCGAACCCGACCGGCTCGTGGCGCGGGGGTACGGGGAAGCCCAGCCGCTCCAACCCGGAACCGCCGCCGAAGCGCGCGAGGTCAACCGCCGCGTGGTCTTCCGCATCCTCGCCGGTCCCGCGACGGACGACGACACCAAGCCGCGGAAGGGTGGGCGTCAGGGGGGGTGATATGAGGCGCCGGGAGCGCCGCCGAGGGGCGGAATGTCATCCTGGCGTCGCCCACGGCGTGCACCAGATCCGCCGGACTCAACAGATCGACCACCGCCGCATCGAGCCGATCCGCCATCGTGCGCGGCACGCGCGAATGGACCCCCAAAACGTTGACTTCAGCCGCAGCGCGGGAGGCCGCCGACTGCTGTGACACCTCGTCGGCCAAGACGGTTACGACCCGGCACGCATCGCGATCTGCAGAAGGAAGGGCCGGTGCGACGCGGCGGATCCAAGTCGGAGCCGTCGCCGGATCACACCCCGGCTGCCTCTCTTCGCCGAAGGGAACTCCATGGGGACCTGCCGCCCCCGGCCGTCAGGTGTCGGTCATGGCCAGCGACAAGCTGGCCGTCTCCGGGCTATCCTGGCAGCGTGCTCACCCTGCTCCTCTTCAGCTGCCGCCCCGTCTCCTCCATCGGTTTCATCACCGACCACCCGCAAGACACCGGAGACTCCGGCGCCCCGGTGGGCGACTCCAGCGAGGAGCTCCCCGGTGACGCCGACACCGACACCGACACCGACACCGACACCGACACCGACACCGACATCGATGTGGACAAGGACGCCATCTACGAAGCGTTCTTCGATCCGGCCGTGATCCAGACCGTCGACCTGACCCTGAGCGAGGCGGCCATTCGCGCCCTCAATCGCAACGGCAACGAGTACGT
>SHYX01000016.1 GCA_009692585.1 Myxococcales bacterium | reverse complement strand
GGCCACTTTGTCGTCGCAAAACGAAGAACGCCCGCTCGGGGGATTAGTCCGGGCGGGCGTTCATACTTTGATGGTGCACCCAAGAGGAGTCGAACCACTAACCTTCTGATCCGTAGTCAGATGCTCTATCCAATTGAGCTATGGGTGCATGAATCTTGAAAATTCAATATGGCGGAGACGAAGGGATTTGAACCCTTGGTACCCTTTCGGGTACGCATGCTTAGCAAGCATGTACCTTAGGCCGCTCGGTCACGTCTCCGAAGGAACCAACATTGAGTAGGAGGTGGTGGGATTCGAACCCACGGCCCCCTTTCGAGGGCGGCGGTTTTCAAGACCGCTGCCTTCAACCGCTCGGCCACACCTCCGAGGAGGCGCCCCGCGATCTAATGCCAGCCGCGGAGCGAGTCAAGGCCCGAGGGCTCCGTGGTTGTCACACCCGTGTTTCAAGCGCCCGCTTCGCGTCGTTGTACGCCCCGCGGTTCGCGGGTTTCCGCCCGCGCCCTCCCACCCCACGGCGACGGCCAGCATCGACGCCGGCGTCCCGCCCCCAGCCTCAGCACGTGCCGCCGCCAGCAGCGCGCTGAATTCGAACATCGACATCACACGCCGAATAGCCGGGAACACCGGCAGGGGCCCAGCCGCGGAAACCAACGCGCCTCGCCGGCAGCCCTCCCCATCCCCGCCGCCCCTCACGCCGCTCGCCGCGCCGCCACCTTGCCTCCCCGGCCCCGGTGCGAAGCTTCCCGCCATGGCCGCGACGCCGATGCCCGCCGATCCGATCCAAGGCCGCGCGAGCTTCGGCGTGGGTGGCATGCACTGCGGGTCCTGCTCGGCCCGCCTTGAGCGAGCGCTCAGCGACGTCCCGGGCGCGGCCACGGTCACCGTGAACCTCGCGACCGAGACCGCCACCGTGCACGGCACCGCCGACTGGAACGCCATCTTCGCCGCCACGCGCACCGCCGGCTTCGAGCCCCAGGACCGCCGCCACCGTCCCGCAAGCCCGACACCGGCCGCCTCCGAACGCTCCCATATGCCCATCGCCATCGCGCTCACAGCGCCCCTGGCGGTGCTCGGCATGGCGCACATCCACGAGGAGCCGGCCCTGCTGATCCAGTTCCTCCTTGCCACCGCCGTACTGGTGACCGCCGGCGCCGACTTCTACCGGCAGGCCTTCCTGCTCGCACGACGCGGCTCGGCGAACATGGACACCCTGATCGCCCTCGGGACCGCCGCCGCCTGGGGCACGTCCACCTGGACATGGGCCCACGGCGGCCACCAGGTCTACTTCGAGGTGGTCGGGGTGGTGATCACGCTGATCCTCGCGGGTCGATGGATGGAGAGGCGGGCCCGCGCGCGGGCCGGCGAATCGCTCCGGGCGCTGGCGAAGCTGGTGCCCGACACGGTGCGACTCCTGGACGGTACCGCCGAACTGGAGGTCGCGCTGGACAGCGTGACGATCGGAGAGAGACTCGTAGTTCGCCCGGGCGAGCGCGTGCCCGTCGACGGCCTGGTCGTGGAGGGGGTCTCCGCAGTCGACGAGTCGGCCCTCACCGGCGAGTCGGCCCTGGTCACCCGCGGGGTGGGCAGCACCGTTCTGGGAGGCTCGCTGCTCCACGAGGGGAGGCTCCTCGTCGAAGCCCGGCGCATTGGCGCGGACAGCGCCATCGGCCGTATCGTCCGCATGGTGGAAGAAGCGCAGGCCGCCAAAGCCAAGGTTCAACGACTCGCCGATCGGATCTCAGCGGTTTTCGTGCCGGTCGTGGTGGTGATTGCCGTCCTCACCGCGGCGACACATGCGCTTCTGGGCCACGGCGCCGAAGCCTCCGTACTCGCCGCCGTCGCGGTCCTGGTGATCGCCTGTCCGTGCGCACTCGGACTCGCGACGCCTACGGCCATCCTGGTCGGAACCGGGCGCGCCGCGGAGCTGGGGGTGCTCGTCCGCGACGTATCGGCATTGGAGCGAGCACGCACGGTTGACACCCTGGTGATCGACAAGACCGGCACCCTCACCGAAGGGCGGCCGTCGGTCACCTCGGTGGCGTGCGCGCCGGGCGCGGACGAGGCGCAAGTCCTGGCGCTGGCCGCCGCCGCCGAGCGATGGAGTGAACACCCGCTCGGCCGCGCCATCCGGGAGGAGGCCCATCGACGCGGCCTCGCGGCCCTGGGGTCCGAAGACTTCGAGGCGCCCATCGGCCGCGGCGTGACGGCGCTGGTCCACGCGCCCAGCGGGCCGACCGACGTGCGGGTGGGAGGTCGCAGCTTCGTGCACGGCGCCGATGGCGCGTTCGAGGTCGAGGCAGACCGTCACGGCGCCGCCGGCTCGACCGTGGTGTGGGTTTCTGCCGGCGGCCGCCTTTTGGGCATCATCGCGCTGGCCGACACCCTGCGGGGAGGCGCGCGCGACGCGGTCGTCGCCCTCCGGAAGCGGGGTGTGGACGTGATCCTGGCCACCGGCGATCAGCCGGCCGCAGCCGAAGCCGTCGCCGTCGCCCTCGGCCTGACTCGCGTGCACAGCGCGCTCCAACCGGCCGACAAGGTCGCGCTGGTGCGGCGCTTGCAGGCCGAGGGACGCGTGGTCGCGATGGTGGGCGACGGCGTCAACGACGCCCCGGCGCTGGCGGCTGCCGACGTGGCGATCGCGATCGGAGGCGGGGCGGACGTGGCGCAGGAGACGGCGGCGTTGACCCTCGTCGGCGGCGACATCCGGCGCGTCGTCACCGCGCTGGAGATCAGTCAGGCCACCCTCCGTGTCATCCGGCAGAACCTCGCCTGGGCCTTCGGCTTCAACATCCTTGCGATCCCGATCGCCGCGCTGGGCCTGCTCAATCCGATGATCGCCTCGGGCGCGATGGCCATGTCGTCGGTGCTTGTCGTCAGCAACGCGCTTCGGCTCCGTCACCTGGGAGGCCGGCCGGATAACCGCGGCTGATGCCGGCCCTGCCGCTCCCGCCGTTTCTGAAGATGCTCACGCTCGGCGCCACGGTCGGCGGTTTTGCGACGGGGCCTGACGACTACCTCGTCGAGGACATCGGCCTGAACCTGCGGGGAGGGACGCTGGTACCGGATACGCCGGTGGAGCTCGAGCTTTCCCTATTGTGGACCAGCGGCACCACCCGGACGCACGGGTTCGCCGAGGCGACCTCCTTGGCTCAGTTCGAGATGCTCGGGACCGTCCTCGACCGCGAGCGCCTCGACCTTTTCGTCGGCGGCGGCGTGGGGTGGCGTCATGTGCGGCTCGAGCCTTCCGCGGGCGTCGCCGCCGATCCGGCAGACGCCCTGGCGTTTCGTGGAAACCCGACTTTTGATGCGATGCTCTCCGCTGGCGGTGGCGCGCGGGTGATGATTTGGGGTCCGGTACATGTGCGAGCCGACGCGCGCGCCGTGCTTTGGATCGGCGAGTCCCCCACCACCCAGCCTACCCATGCGTGGCCGGGCGCCGTAGCCTCCATCGGCATCGACCTGCGGTACGAGCCGCCTCCTGACCGCGATGGCGACGGCGTGGCCGACAAGAAGGACCAGTGCCCCGAGAGCATGGAGGACTTCGACTACTACGAAGACGCCGACGGCTGCCTCGATCCCGATGATGACGGCGACAAGATCGCCGACGTGAACGACCGCTGCAAGTCGCAAGCCGAAGACCTGGATGGCTACCGCGACGAGGACGGCTGCGAGGACTCCAACAATGACAGCGACGCGTTTCCGGACGTATCTGACCGTTGCCCAGACCAGCCCGAGACCGAGAATTCATGGGAGGACGGCGATGGTTGCCCCGACGCGCTGCCGACGATGTTGGCAGGGATACTCGGAAAGCAGCCCGCGATCGGCTTCGACGCCGATGATAAACTCGTGCCGTCAAGCGAGGCACGGCTCCAGGAAATTGCCTCGGTACTAAAGGAGTATCCTGATACGATAGTTCATATAAATGTCGCGACAGACAGCGTCGGTGGTGGCGCGTCCGCCCTGGCGCGCACCCTCGCACAGTGCCTGGCGCTTCATGGCTGGTTGGTCGCCCATGGCATCCCCGATACGCGGCTGGCCATGCACTCGTTCGGTGTCTCCGCTGCGATCGGGACCGAGCAGACCGAGGCCGAGCGGGCGGCCAATCGCTGGGTCGAGGTCTCGCTGTTCGACAACGCCGGCTCCGACGGCAAGGCGATTCCGTTCACGCCGAGGCCGCCTCGCGAGTGGTAGATCGCCGGCGGCGTGACACACGCTACGTTCGTGGAGCGATTCTCAGGCTACCCTGAGCCAAGGGCTCCCCATGCGCATCACGCTCATCAATCCCCCGATCGACTCCGTCCTTGAGCTGGGCAGCGTCAGTCCGGTCACCGCCTACCTGTTCTACAACTCAGCCCCGCTCGGCATTCTCTACGTCGCCGCGATGTTGGAGCAGGCGGGACACACGGTCACCGCCATCGACGCGGCGGCCGAAAAACTGGACGTCAAGGGCACCGTGCGCCGCGTCGAGGGCACCCGACCAGACGTCGTCGGCATCGGCAGCACCACGGTGGTCTTCGAGACGGCCAAGCGGCTGGCGACCGCGCTCAAGGGCGCAATGCCGAACATTCCGGTGGTTCTCGGCGGCTATCACGTCACGCTGCTGCCGACCGATGCGATGCAGCACCCGGCCTTTGACGTGGGCGTGATTCACGAGGGTGAGTTCACGATGTGCGAGCTGGTGGAGCACTACGCGGGACGGCGCTCCATCGACGACGTGCAAGGCATCGTCTACAAAAAGCCAGACGGCACGATGCACTTCACCGCGACGCGGGCACGGTTCAAGGACCTCGACGAGCTTCCGTTCCCCGCGCGTCACCTGCTCCCCCACGATCTGTACAAGCCCATTCCGATCGACGAACACGCATCACCCAAGTTCGCGATGATCACCTCGCGCGGCTGTCCTCACGCCTGTGCCTTCTGCCAGAAGGCCAAGTCGGGCTATCGCAGCCACAGTCCGGAGTACATCGCCGACGAGGTCGAGTACCTGGTGCGCGATTTCGGCGCGCGCGACATCGCCTTCGTCGATTCGCTCTTTTGCGCCAGCAAGAAGCGGGTCATGGGGATCATGGAGGAATTCAAGCGCCGCGACATCGCGTCAAAGGTGTCGTGGACCTGTTCCTCACGCGTCGAGGTCGTCGACCGCGAGCTGCTCCAGGCGATGAAGGATGCGGGCTGTTGGCGGACTCGCTTCGGGATCGAGTCGGGCTCCGACAAGGTGCTGGAATTCATCAGCAAGGGCATCACCAAGGACAAGATTCGCGCTGCGGTCACCGCGGCGCACGAGGTGGGCTTGCGCCCCAAGGCCTTCTTCATCGTCGGCCATATGCCCGATACCAAGGAGACCATCTCCGAGTCGATCGAATTCGCGAAATCGATTCCGCTTCACGACGTTACCGTCCAGATCAACACGCTGCTTCCCAAGACGCCGCAGATGGAGATCTGGGAGCGCGAAGGCACAAAATGGGGGCGGCTGGTCAACGAGTCCAACGAAGAGAAGAGCTTCTGGGAGCCCACCTTCGTCCCCTGGGGGCTGGAGCCCGAGGACATCATCGAGTTCCACCGCCGGTTCTACCGCGAGTTCTACTTCCGGCCGATCACCTTGGCCCGGCACCTGGAAACCATCAAGAGTTGGCGTGACGTGTACAAGTACGCGAGCGCGTCGAGCCTGTTCAGTTTCCTGTTCTACAACCAGGACAAGCTGTCGCTCGACACCATCAAGAGCGCGTTCGGGACCACCTCGAACGCGGACGAAGCCGCGTAGACGACAGACGTAGGCGCGTCGGCGCCGACGCCTACTTCAGATCGATGGCGGTGACGGTCGTGGTGCCCAGCGCGGCGCCGCCGGTCTTGAGGCAAAGCCGCCAGGACGAAGCCTCTGGCGGCGGCGTCCACGCGATCGACGTCGCACCCATGGGCGTGTCGGTCTTTCGTGAGGTGAGCACCTTGGCCTTGACCCCGGGTAGAGCGCGCCGATCCGGCCCCAGCGGGCGCCCCTCGATCCGGGAAAAGGTGGTCTCGGCGGCCTCGCCGATATCGACCGCGCGGGTGACGGTCCCCGATACCGGCCCGGCCCCCCCCAGCGGAGGCGAACACAACGAGCTGACACGACCGGCCCCGTCCCCGATCACCACCCCGCCGCCGCCCGAAGCGACCGCACCTTCCACGACCCAGCCGGGGGGGACTCCGTCGGCGAAGGACCAGGAATGCGCCGTCGGGGCCGTCGGCGTCGGGGTGACGGCGGGGCTCGGCGCGGGCTTGGGCTTCCTTTTCCTGGCCGGAGCCGTGACCTCGGATGGGGTCGCAACGGGCAGGTTCGGCAGCGGGGCGACGGGCACCGGGACCGCCTGAGCCACCGGGCCCGGATCGACCCCCGCCGCCGCCGGCTCGGCGCTCGGGGCGTCGTCTGCGGCGACAGCTTTCTTCGCCGCGTCGAGTCCTTCGGCGGGCCGCGTGGCCCAGGCCATCGGTCCCCCGCAGGCCCAGACCGGTTCCCGACCCGCCGCGCACTCGGCGGCCGCAGCCGCCTTCGCCGCTCCCGTCCCGTCCCCGGCGCGCTCGCGGAGCCGTCCGAGCGCCCGCCACAGGCCCGCGGTGAGCGTGCCGGGAGGCTCGAAGGCGCGCGCGAGCCGGAGCGCTTCGGTGTACGCCGCGACCACGCCGGCGTCGTCCTTCTGGGCCTCGGCAAGCCGGGCGGCCAGGACATAGGGGCCGGGCCAGCGCTGCCGGGTGGCAAACACCCGCGCCATGTCGGCGCTGGCCTCGTCGAGCTCTCCCGCGTCGAGGTGGCGCACGGCACGCTCCAGGAACAACCATGGGTAGCCGGTGAGGTCCGCCTGCGCGGCCATGGCCGAAAGGGTCGTCTCGCAATACTGCTTGGGAGGGGACAGTCGGATGCGGAAGGCGTGGAGGATCAGGCACCCGTCGCCCGCGCCGCCGGAGGTCAAGAGCGCCCAGTCGGCGTCGCGGCTGGCGACCCGCTCCCGGAGCCCGGGGGCGTACCGGGCGAACTGTTCCACGACGTACGGCGGCTGGAAGCGAATGCGCGCGTCGGCGGGAATGACCGCATCGAGTACCTGCGCTTCGACCCGGTAGTCGTGGCCGGCGTTGAGGTCCTGCGGATGGAAGGGCTCGGTCAAGAGCCGCGCCGTGAGCGGCCCGGTCAGGGCCAGGGCCACCGCGACCGGCACCCACGTGGTGAACCGCCGGAACGGGGCCAGCAGCGCCTCGATGGCGACCCCCGCAAAAATTGCCGCCACCGGAAAGAAGCCGACGTAGTTGCGCAGGAGGCGCGCCGGAACGTTCTGCGACGCCCAGAACGGCAGTGCCACCATCGCCACGAGGTACGTCGCGGCCAGGATGTGCATCGCACGCGAACCCGCGCCGCGGCGCATCGCCAGCCACAACCCGCCGCCAATCCCCAAGGCAAAGGCGGCGAAGGACAGCGGCGGCACCGACTTGTCGGGACTCCAGAACAGGTACGTCAGGACCTCCCACACCATCGCACCCTTCGGCGTTTTCTCCGCGAACTGCGCCGGGAAGGGCCCCAATAGCCAGGGCAGGCAACCGGCCACGACCGCCACGCCGGCGCCGGCCAACGGGAGCGCGCGCCGCCTGGCGCCCCCGGGAAGTATCAAGGACGCCCCCGCCGCCGCGAAGGCGGCGACACCGACCAGCGCCGCCGCGTAGTGGGTCCAGAACGCGGCGATCCCAGCGGCCGCGAGCACCCAGCGGCCGCGTCGTGACCGCACATCGTCGTCGACACTGGCCTCGAGCGCCCCCCAGAGCATCGCCGACGACGCAAGCGTCGCCATGGCGTAGGGCCGGAGTGTATGGGAGAACAACGCCGGGACCGCGGACGCCGCGAACCACGCCGCCACCACGACCGACACACGATCTGATACATGACGTCTCGCTGCATCTGTCGTGAGCACCAGCGCGCCCAGCATCGACAGCCCCGACACCAGTCGCAGCCAGTTGTCTCCGGTGTCCACCAACGCCAAGGACCAGGTGACGAGGAAGAACAACGGCGGATGACGGTCCTTGGCGACGCCGTGAAGCATTCCCGAGAACTGGCGCTCCGCGAGCCCGGCGCCGAAGAACTCGTCGGTCCACAACGTCCACGGGACCGGCCAGAGCCAGAGGATCGCCGCAAGCAAGAAGAACGGCCAGGCACGACGCATGCTGCCCGCGGCCTATCCCGTGATACCGCGGCCCGATGAAAGAGGACGTGCACGTCGTCGTCCCCGAGGGGTGGCTCAGCCGCGGCGAAGCGTACGTTTCGGGCGACGGTGCCCAGATGGCGGTCTTCGGCGGCATTCCAGGTGAAGCCGTGCGTGCGCGCGTCTTCGGACGCCAGGGTCGGCAGGTGCGCGCCCGCGCTCTCGGACCCGCGGATCGACCCCACCCCCACCGCGTACAGCCGACCTGCGACAAGTGGGGACCCTGCGGAGGCTGCCCGTGGATGCACCTGAGCCCGCGGGGGCAGTACGACGGCCACGAGGCCCTCTGGACCGAGGCGGGGCGCGCCTCGGGCATCGACCTTGCCCCCGGCCCCCTCCATCGCCTCCCCGGGAACGTCAGCGACGTGACCGTCCACTGGGGTAGCTCCGACCTCGGCTATCCTCGCGTCGGCGTGCCCGCGCGCGAAGGCCACGGTCTGGTCGCCATTCCGGGTTGTGAAAAACTGTCGCCGCTGGTGCGCTCGTTCATGGGCGCTGCGGCCACCTCCCTGCGCAACGCGGAAATGCGCACCGAGGGCGTGATCGACAGCCTGCGCGCCCGCGAGATTGGCGGGCAGCTGCTCGTTGCGGTGCGCACCTCACGCTTCGCGCCCGCGGTGGCCTCATGGGCGCCCATGCTCGCCACCACCCTGGTCGAGCTGCGCGGCGTGGTGATGGAGCTGCCGGTCGAAGAAGACAAGGCGGGCCTCGGGTGGCAGAAACTCTACGGACTGGACCACCTGGAGTGGTCCGTCGCCGGGATGCACTGGCGGGTCGGGACCGAAGAGCACCTGCCCCGGCAGCTCGACGCCTTCGTCTCGCTGGTGGAGGCCGCCCCCCGGCTCCTCGCCGTGGAACCCGGAGATGCCGTGCTTGATCTGGGCGCACACATCGGGCTGCGCACCGCGATCCTCGCCCGCAGGGCGGGGTGGGCCTACGGCGTCGAGACCGACCCCCGCGCCTATCAACGCGCGGTCGAAAACGTCGCCCACAATCGTGTGGCCGCCGAGTTCTCCTCGTTCAGTTGGCCCGAGGCCATCGAAGATGTCACCCCTCGCCTGGCCGGGCGGCGCCCGCTGGTTTGGATCGACACCGGTCGCAAGGAGCTCGGCGGCCGGGTCGTCGAGGCCGTGACCGCGCTGGATCCGCGCCGCGTTGCCCTCCAGGGCAGCAACCCGCACGCGCTCGCGCGTGAACTGGCCAAGTGGTTGCAACGCGGCTGGATCTTCACCGGGATGGAGCGCTGGGACGTCGACCCGCACACCCCGTTCACCGAGGGTGTGGCGGTGCTGGCGTCGCCGAACCAGAGCCTGCCCGAGAAGCGCGGGCCGCGGCGGAAGATCGCGCGGTAGGGGGGGGCGGGGCCGGCTCCTGCGACGCCAGCACCGCATCCGGCATCATCATCGCCGACCCGAGTCCTACAACGTTCAAACCGCGTACGCCCACGCGTTCCGCGGCGGCCCGCGCCATGGTCTTCGACGCGCCCGACCAGGCCACGAACTCGTCGAGGGTGGCGGGGCCGGCGTGGGGCAACCAGAAGCGGAGCATGCCGGCTGTCAGCGCGATGGCGTCGGCCTCGTCGGGGACAGCGGCGAAAGGGTCGACCAGCTCGGCGCGCCATTGGTACCGCTCGTTGTCTATGCCACCCACGGGCCGTCGCTGGATCTTGCCGTCGAACTCCAACAGCCGCAACACACCCGGCAGCGGCGAGGACATCCCGAATTTCTTGCCCAGCTCGCCCAGTCCTCGGACCTCTCCCTTGAGGGTGCCACGCAGGCCATCGGTGGAGCACGGAGCCCGCATCAACTCGGAGAGCACTCGCCCGGCGAGCCGCTCCCGCTCGTTGGGCGTGACCCCGACCGTGTCGAGCTCCTTGCGGATCCGGTTGCGGGTGAGGGAGGCGGCGAATCGGAGACCCCACGGGGCCTGGTCAGCCGGCACCGCGTACATACAGCCGCGGGCGCAGGGGATCACGCGCAGCTCGCCGGACTGCAAGGCGGCATTGAGCTCCAACACCGAGACCCGCGACCGGCGCGCGCGCACCGCCACATAGGCCTCGGCACCCCCGAGCGTGCGCAACCATCCGGTCGCGGCCACCATCGCCGAAAGCGAGCCGCCGCCGCGCTCGCAGAGCCCTTACGCCGTGAGCCACGCCCCTCGGGCCTGGCCCAGGGTGAGCTCCGTGGCGATCACGCGTTCATCACGTGGACGGCCTGGCCGATCGCCGCCTTGGCCGCCTCCATCACCCCTTCGCCGAGGGTGGGATGGGGGTGGATCGTGAGCCCGATGTCGAGCGCTTCGCAGTCCATCTCGATGGCCAGGGCCGCCTCGCTGATGAGATCGCTGGCGTGGGCGCCGACGATGGTGACACCAAGGACGCGCTGGTTGCGGGCATCGATGATGACCTTGACGAAGCCGTCCGTGTCGTTTGTCGTCAGCGCCCGCCCAATGGCGGCGAAAGGCACCTTGCCCACCTTGATGCTGTAGCCTTGGACCTTGGCCTCGTGCTCCATCAGCCCGGCGGTGGCGATCTCAGGGTCGGTGAAGACCACCGCGGGCACGGTCTTGGCGACGTTGTGCGCCCGATGGCCGGCGATCACCTCTGCGCAGATCTCGCCCTCGTGGGTGGCCTTGTGCGCCAGCATCAGCCCGGTGGTGCAGTCGCCGATGGCGTAGACGCCAGGTACGCTCGTCTTGAGTTGGGTGTCGGTCTTGATGAATCGGCCCTCCATCCCCACGCCCGTCGCCTCCAGGGCGCAGGTGTCCGTGTTCGGGCGACGCCCCACGGTGACGAGGATGTAGTCCACCTCGACCGTGACCTTTCCCTCCGCCGTCTCGTAGTGGAGGAGCGCGCCGCCGTCGCCTTCTTCCCACCCCAGCGCCTTGGCCTTGCACACCACCTTGACCTTGTCCTTCTTGAGTCGACGCTCGATGACCTTGACCACGTCGACATCGAAACCCGGAAGGACCTGATCGGCCGCTTCGATGATCGTCACCGCGCTGCCGAGCTTGGCGAACATCCCCCCCATCTCCAGCCCGATGTAGCCGCCACCGATGACCGCCAACCGCCTGGGGATTTCCGGAAGGGCCAGCGCCTTGGTGCTGTCGAGCACGCGGCCGTCCGCGAACGAGAAGCCCCCAATCTCGATGGGGCGGCTGCCGACGGCGATGACGACGTGCTCCGCGTCCACCCGCACCACTCCCTCGGCGGTCTTGACCTGCAGCGCCCGCGGACCGACGAAGGTGGCCTCACCCACCATCATGTCGACCTTGTTGGCCTTGAGCAGGGTGCGGACACCGCCGGTGAGCTTGTTGACAACGCTCGCCTTCCAGGCCTGCAGCTTGGTCATGTTCACGACGGGCGTGCCGGACACCTCGATGCCCATGGCGTCGGCGTGGTTGATCTCTTCGACCCGCTTGCCAGCGGTGATGAGCGCCTTCGACGGGATGCAGCCGACATTGAGGCAGACGCCGCCCCAGTACTCGCGCTCGATGACCAGGGTCCGGACGCCCAGTTGCCCGAGGCGGATGGCGCAGGGGTAGCCGCCGGGGCCCGCGCCCAGGACGACCGCAGTGTAGGACTTGGATTCCATCGCGCTCACCGGAAGGCGCGCGGTCTAACGCGCAGCCACGGCCGGGGCAGCGATGCTACCATCGCGGCGATGCTCATCCTGACCCTCCTTCTCGGCTGCAGCTGGTTCGAGCACCGCCAGGCCTGCTCGGCCGCGAGAGACGCCGAGACCGGTGCCTGGGCGCGCCTCGAGCGCACGCTCGACGGCGCCGTGGCGCTTGCCCGCACCCAGGCCGACGCGTCGTTGGCGGCGGCGCAGGCCGTCGACCTGGCCGCCGGTGCCGCGGGCGCGCCGCTGGTGACCCGCGACGTGAACCGCGGTGAGATGGCGCAGGACGCCTTCACCCGCGGCTCTCGCAGCCACGGCACCGACCTCGGGCTCGCTCAGGCCAGGTGGACGGACTGGTCGTTGCGCACGCAGGAGCAGGTGGCGGGCACCGACGCGCTGATCGAAACGAGCCGCGGCGTGATCGAGCGCCTCTCGCTGTGGTCGCGCGCGCGGGCCGACAGCTCGCTGGCCGTGGCCCTGGCGTCCACGCGGTACGAAGCGGCGGCCCGCGTCGACGCGGCGCGCCGGACGCTGGCCGTGGCGCTGGTGATCCCCCCGACGCCCGCGGCGGACCCCCAAGCCGCCGCATCGCACCTGTCCGCCCTAGAGGCGGCGATCGAGGCGCACGCCGAGCGCTCGCGAGGACTCAAGGTCGTGCTGGGCGTGGCGGACAAGGTGGCCTTCGAGGTGGAGCGCGCCGGGCTGACGGCGCAGTCGACCGCCACCAACTACCCGTTCCTCGGCTTCCCCCCGGAGGCCCAGGTGGCCCAGGCCGCGGCGCTCGCCGCCGAGAGCAGCGCGAAACGCGCCGCCCAGGCGGGGCCACGCCTGCGCGCCGCCGTCCTGGCGGCCGCCCCCGCGGAGGACCCCGCTCCCGCGGAGGACGTCAGCCGAGCGCTGGCCGCCGCCGTCGGCCTGGCACACGCCGCCGACGACGCGTGTCGGTAGCCGACCGGTAGACGCGTGCGCGTAGCTGCAATCGTCGTCACCCACCTCGGCGGATCGCTGCTCCAGGATTGTATCGATTCGATTCGAGCTCAGACGCGGCCAGTCGACGAACTCCTGGTGGTTGTCTCCAACAAGGAGCTGGCGGTCGACGCACCGAGTATTCAACTCGGCCACAACGCCGGCTTCGCGGTGGCCGCGAATGCCGGCGCCCGGGCCACGCGGGGCGAGGTGCTGCTGCTCAACGATGACACACGGCTCGAAGCCAGATGTGTCGAGCATCTCGCGGCGGCATGGCGCGGTATCGCGGTGTATCAGCCCCGGATCCGCCTGGCCGACGGCAGCGGGCGCCTGGACAACATCGGCCTCGGGTTCTTGCCGGATGGCAGCGTCTGGGCGCGCGGACGTAACGGTCCAGACCAGCCGATCAAGGGGGTGCCCGGCTGTTTTTCCGGTGCAGCGGCGTTGGTGGCGAGGGAGGCCTGGGACGGGCTCGGCGGCTTCGACGAGCGCCTGGGCAACTTCGGCGAAGACGTCGACCTGTCCCTGCGGCTGCACCGGCGGGGCGTTCCGATTCATTCCGTCCCGGACGCGGTCGTGCTGCACCATCTCGGCGCATCGTGGG
The DNA here is from genome assembly GCA_009692585.1 of Myxococcales bacterium. The sequence goes on along the minus strand of SHYX01000016.1, from coordinate 77,802 downwards.
GACGGGCATCCGCGGAGAAGGTTCGGCTCATCGAGAGAAATCGCGTTCGCGCCGCGGTGCGTTCGCTGCCGATGAGCGCGCTGCTGTGTCTCCCGGCCACCACCCTCCTCCGCTACGTGGTGCTCGCTGGCCTCGCCGGTCGAGGGCACGGACCGGGCGCCGAGCTGCCGGCGGGTGCCCGACTCGCAGCGGTACGCGGGTTCGCCGAGGGGCTCGCGGACGCCCCCCACTGGCTCGCGGATCGGCGGCGCGACCAGGCCAGCTGGTCTTCGGGGGAGTGGGCGATGCTCACCCGCATGTGGCAGGGCCGCGCCCGCTGGGAGGACGTGTCTCGATGATCGCCGTGGTGTTGCCCACCCTGGACACTCCTGGGCCGCTGGCCCGCGTCCTCGGCGAGCTGCCGGACGGGCTCCTCGCCATCGTCGTCGATGACGGTAGCGTGGTGCCGGCCTCGGGATCCCGTCCGCACACCCAATGGATTCGGCACGAACGGAACCGCGGCTACGGCGCGGCACAGAAGTCAGGGTACGCCGCGGCCATCGCGGCGGGCGCCACGCAGGTGGTGCTGCTGCACGGGGACGGCCAATATGACACGCGTGCGACGCTGGCCCTCGTCGATGCCCTGGCCGACGCGGACGCCGCGTTGGGAAGTCGCTTCCTGTCTGATCCGAGCGTCATCCCCACCTGGCGCCGCCTCGGGAATCGCCTGCTGACCGGCGTGGCCAACCTCCGATTCGGCACTGCCTTCACCGAACTGCACACCGGCGCTCGGGCCTATCGGATCGAGGCGCTGCGGGGGCTCCCCATGGCCGCGTATTCGGACGACTTCCTCTTCGACCAACAGGTGATCGTCGGACTGGTCCGCGAGGGTCGCCGAGTCGAAGAGCGGCCGGTGTCGACCCACTATGCCGCCGGGTCACGCTCGATCTCCTTCGTCCGATCGTTGTGGTACGCGTTGGGATGCCTTCGAGTGATCCTGGCCTGAGTACACCTCGGCCGCATGATATCGTCGCGGGTCATGACTATCGGCACCTCACCGCCCCGTCGCGACGGGCCGGACAAGCTCACCGGTCGGGCGTTGTACGCGGACGATCTGCGTCCTGAGGGCGTGCTCTACGGCGCCACCGTCCGCAGCGAACGGGCCCACGCGCGCATCCTGTCGGTTCGGCGCGAGCCCACGTTCGACTGGACCGGCATCACCCTGGTCACCGCGGCGGACCTTCCCGGCCCGAACGTGGTGACGCTGATGACCGACGATCAACCCATTCTCGCCGATGGGCTGGTTCGTCACGTCACCGAACCCATCGCGTTGGTCGCCGCCCCGACCCGGGAACGAGCTCTCGCCGCCGCCAAGGCGGTGCTGGTCGAGTACGAGGACCTCCCCGCGCTCCTGGACCCCCTCGCCGCGGAAGGTCACGAGATCCGCGTCTACGGTGACGACAACGTCTACAAGCGCATTCGCATCCAACGGGGTGAGCGCAGCAAGCTCCCCGGCCATCTCGTCCGCGCCCGCTATGCCACCGGGCTGCAGGAGCAGCTCTACATCGAGCCGCAGAGCATGATCGCCTCGCCGCGCCCGGACGGCGGCATTGCGCTGGTGGGGTCGATGCAATGCCCCTACTACGTAGACCGGGCGGTCAAGCGAATGGTCGGGCACGACCGCGTCAACGTCCTACAGGCCGTCACCGGCGGTGGCTTCGGCGGCAAGGAAGAGTACCCGTCGATCCTCGCCTGCCACGCGACCTTGTTGGCCCTGCGCACGGGCCGCCCGGTCAAGATCACCTACCGTCGCGACGAGGACCTGCGCTGCACCACGAAACGGCACCCGGCGGTCATCGACCTCGCCACGCTGGTCTCTCAAGAAGGGCTGCTGCTGGAGTTGCACGCGCGGCTCTGGATGGACGGTGGGGCGTACCACACGCTGTCGACGGTGGTGCTCAGCCGCGCGATCCTGCATGTCGGGGGCCCCTACCGTTGCCCATTCGTCGACCTGTCGGGGACGGTGGTTGCCACTCACACCCCACCCAACGGGGCCTTCCGCGGATTCGGTGCGCCCCAGGCACAATGGGCGATGGAGCGCCACATGGACCGTGTGGCAAGAACCCTGAGCCTGGATCCTGTCGAGCTGCGCCGGCGAAACCTGTACCGGGACGGTGACATCACCGGCACCGGGCAGGTGCTCGTCGCACCCGGTGGGTTCGCCGTGCTGGAGTCGGCCCAACGAGCGGCGGAGGCCCCGGTCACGCGGAACACGGTTCGCCCGGGGGTCACCGGCGCGCGGATGGCGGCGGGGCGGGGCCTGGCGCTGGCCTGGCACGGCTGCGGATTCACCGGGAATGGGGAGGCGAAGATCAAGGGGAAAGTCGGGCTGGAGGTTCGCGGCAACGACATCGCGATCCTGTCGTCGTCGACCGACATCGGTCAGGGTACCGAGACCATCTTCCCGATGATCGTCGGCGAGACCCTCGGCATTCCGGCCGAGCGCGCGTTCAACACGCCCCACGACACGGGGCTGGTCCCGGACAGTGGTCCGACCGTCGCCAGTCGCACGGCGATGGTGGTGGGCGGCACCTGCCAGAAGGCCGCGCAGCAGTTGTTGACGCTCTTGCGGAGCCGCCTGGGCGACGGGAGCTTCGACGCGTTGGTGGGGCGATGGGACCCGAGCTGGGGACCGCTCGCGGTCGAGGAGACCTACGAGGTCGACGCCAATATCCAGTGGGATCCGGACACCTACCAGGGCGACGCCTACCCCACCTTCGGGTGGTCGTGTGTCATCGTGGACCTGAGGGTCGATCTCGACACCGGTGAGGTGCTCTACGACCGCGTCGTCACCTCCACCGACGTCGGGCGTGCCCTCTCGCCGGTGCTGGCCGCTGGCCAGATCGAGGGCGGCACCCTCCAAGCGCTGGGGTGGGCGACGGCGGAAGAGGTGGTGCTCGACGCCCGCGGCTGCATGCGCAACGACCGCCTCACCAACTACATCATCCCCACCGCGCTGGACGCGCCGGAGATGATCACGATCCTCGAGGAGATCCCCTACGCAGGGGGACCGTTTGGCGCCAAGGGCATCGGGGAGATCCCCATGGATGCGCCGGCGGCCGCTGTGGCCCAAGCAATCGAACGCGCCACGGGGGCCATCCTCGACACCCTCCCGATGACGCCAGAACGGATATTTTCGGCTTTGGAGCCACGATGATCATTCGTTTTGTGTGCAATGGCCACCCGACCGAGATCGACACGGCGCCGATGGCGCGATTGCTCGACGTGCTGCGGGAGGAGCTGCGGCTGACCGGCAGCAAGGAGGGCTGTGGGGAGGGGGAGTGTGGGGCTTGTACCGTGCGGATCGATGGTCTCGCGGTGATGAGCTGCCTCGTTCCGGTCTACCAAATCGATGGCACGATCGTCCAGACCATCGAGGGCCTGGACCACGGGGTCGTGCATCCGGTTCAGGCGGCGATGCTGGCGCACGGTGGCGCACAGTGCGGAATCTGCACCCCCGGGCTCTGCATGAGCGCGGCGGCACTGCTGGATGGCGACCCGAAACCCTCTCGGGAGGCCATCCGCGTGGCGCTGGCGGGCAACCTCTGCCGGTGCACCGGCTACCAGAAGGTGATCGACGCGGTGGCCGGTAGTCTGGTCGAGGACGCCTGATGCTGCGGTGCGAAGCCCCCGTCCATCGCCCGCACTCCATCGAGGAGGCCCTCGCCCTGCGCGCCGAGCTCCCCGGGGCCACCATCCTGGCCGGCGGCACGGACATCATGGTCTACCTCGAGGCAGGGCAGCTGGTCCCGACCGCCATCATCGACATCTCCGGGGTGCCGGCGCTCCGGGCGCTCCGATCGATCACCGGCGGTCAGTACTACGGGGCGGGGCTCACCTGTACCGACGTCATCCGCTCGCCCCACAGCCACCCGCTGATTCGTGAGGCCGCGTTGACCGTCGGGGCCGTGCAGATCCAGAACCGCGCCACGCTGGGAGGCAACATCTGCAACAGCTCGCCGGCGGGCGACACGCTGCCGGTGTGGTTGGCGCTCAGGGCCGAATTCGAGCTGGCGAGCGTGCATGGTCGTCGACGGGTCCCCGCCGCCGAGTTCTGGCACGGGTACAAGCAGACCGAGATGCGGCCTCACGAGCTCCTGGTGGCGATCATCGTGCCGCCCCTCGCCGGCTACGTGCACTTCCGCAAGGTGGGTACGCGCCTCGCCCAGTCGATCGCCAAGGTGGTCTTCGCCGGCCGGTATGTTCCCGGCATCGACGCCGCGTTGGCCTTCGGCGCGGTGGGGCCGGTCCCGATGCGCTGCCCGGAGGCCGAGCGCGCACTGATCGCGGGTGCGACACCGGCCGAGGTCGCAGCCCAGGTGGAAACAGAGATATCCCCCATCGACGACGTCCGCTCGACAAAGGATTATCGCAGGAAGGTGGCTGGAAACATCGTACGGACCTGGCTGGAAGGCCGGTAGTCACGCGGGTTTGAGCCCGGCCAGACTCGCGACGACCCGTGCCGCCAGCGCCGGCCCGAACCCGTCGACGGCCGCGATCTCTGACGCTGTCGCTGATTTCACCGCCGACAACGAGCCGAAGTGTCGCAATAGGCGAACACGGCGATCTTTCCCGATGCCGGGAACGTCATCCAGCACGCTGGTGAGCCGGGCCTTGGAGCGTGCCTTGCGGTGAAAGCCGATCGCCACGCGGTGCGCTTCGTCGCGAAGTTGTTGGAGCAGCCTCAGGACGGGGTCGCCCTCACGCAATCGGATGGGCTCGGGTCGGCCCGGCAGGACGATCTTGTCGGTGGCATCTCGCTCGCCGCGGGCGCGTTCCGTGCGCGGCTTGGAGACGCCGATCACCGGTTGATCCTCCAGTCCCAGCTCCCGAAGCACGTCCAACGCCGCCGAGAGCTGCCCGCGCCCGCCATCGACGACGATGAGGTCGGGGAACTCGCCGTCGGCGGCCGCACGGCGCATCCGTCGGGAGAGTATCTCGCGCATCGTGGCATAATCATCCGGACCGGCCACCGTTTTGACGTGGTAGGTCCGATATTCTCCCTTCGCCGGGCGCCCATCGACGAACACCACCTGACTGGCGACCGGCTCCTGCCCGAGCAGGTTGCTGTTGTCGAAGCACTCGATCCGCCAGGGCGGGCCATCCAGGCCCACGATCTCCCCGAGTCCGTGGAGCCCGCGCGCAACGCGGTCGGACTCGGAATGCGTGGAGAGGAAGCGGGCCCGCGCCGCGTTGGCGGCGATGGTGAGCAATTCGACCTTCGGCCCCCGCCGCGGCACCGCCAGTCGGACCTTCGCACCGCGTCGCTCCCACAAGAGCTCCGCCAGGGCCTCCATCGCCGGCAGTGGCTCGGGCACCGAAACCTCCGCGGGCACGTCGTCGCCTGCCTCGTAGAAGGTATTGAGCACCGCCGAGAGCAGCTCTCCGTCCTCGACGATCTCCCCCTCGAACGGGAAGGTACGCGGCTCGAGCACCTGGCCGGACCGCGTAGGCAGACAGGCGACCACGCCACGATCCGCTTCTCGATACACCGCCCATGTATCCGATGCGTCGGTCTGGGAGTCGGCCACGAACTGCTTCTCGGTGGCCGATTGCATCGCCAACATCACGTCGCGCACGCGGGCCGCTCCCTCGAAGTCCTCCGCCCCCGCCAGGAGCTCCATCCTGTCGCGGAGTCTCGGCACCAACTCCCGGTTGCTCCCCGACAGCGCCAGCGCCGCGTCCTGCACGATGTCGGCGTACTCCTCACGCGACACGTACCCGACACACGGGGCGACACACCTTTTCATCTGGTAGAGCAGGCACGGACGGGTGCGGCTCTCCAACACCGCGTCCGAGCAGGTGCGGAGGGCAAAGTGGCGCTGAACGAAGGCGAGCGCCCGGCGAGCGCTGGTGGCCGACGGGTAGGGGCCGAAGCTCCGTGCGCCGTCGTTGCCGGCGCGACGGGTCGTCGTGAGCCTCGGCCACTTTTGCCGAGGATCGAGACGGATACGCAGGAAGTTCTTGTCGTCCCGGAGCTTGACATTGTAGCGGGGGCGATGCTGTTTGATAAGAGAATTTTCAAGGAGAAGCGCATCCTTTTCGCTTCCCACGGGCACGGATTCTACGCGGGCCGCCGCCGCAACCAGGTACCGGACCATGAAACGTTCGTCGTGACCAGCGAGGTACTGCCGTACCCTGGCCCGCAGATTCGTGGCCTTGCCGACGTAGAGCACCTCGCCGTCGCGGTCCTTGAACAGGTACACGCCCGCCGTGGTGGGGAGCGCCTCGGCCTGGTCAGTCAGATTCATCGCCCGTCAGCCTGCCTTGAGCCGCGCAACTTCGTCGGCGCGCCCGAGCGCGGTCCACGCCTGGCAGGCCAATTCCAACGCCTCCCGCGACCGCGCCGCGAAACCCACGCCCCGCCCGTGGAGGACCACCGCCGCCGCCGACAGCGCTCGCGCAACATCCTCGGAGAGACACCCCCAGGCCGGCAGTCTCGCCGCCGCATTCGCGAGCCGCTCCACCTCGCTGGAGTCGGCGGTCGTCGCGTCGATGGCGAGCGCCAGCGTGCTCAGGTGTGCGTGGTGCCCCGCGGCCCCCCGACGGCAAGCCTCCTCTCGGCCGGCACGGAACACCTCGGCCGCATCGGCAGGCCGGTCCGTGGTCAAGAGCAGGGCGCCGAGCCGGGCCATGACGGTGAGCACCTCGACGTCAGCGAGCTCCTCGAACATCTCAAGCGCGCGGCGGTACCCCGCCACCGCCGCATCGCGCCGACCGCGCTGGCGCTCCAGATCGGCGAGCACCAGGAGCGCCGCGGCGGTCGTCGGGCGCTGGGTCCGGGGGCCGGCCAGCGCCAGCGCCTCACGCGCCAGCGCTTCCGCGATGGCCGGTTGCCCACCGGTCAGCGCCACCTGGGCGAGCACCACCCTGGCCTCGCCGCCGAGCCGCCGATCTCCGTGACGAATCGCCAACGCCCGAGCCTCCTCCAGGCCGCGGGCGCCCGCCGGATCAGCACGGCGCAACGCCAACCTGGACAGCGCCAGATCGGCGTACGCGACGCGCACCTCCTCGCCGAGCGACCAGGCCGCCCCCCGTGCTTCGTGCAGCCGCGCGGCCGCCGCGAGGCCGTCGCCCGCGAGGTCGAACACGTCGGCGCGGGCGAAGAGCGCCTCGCTCAGCGCGTCGGGCCACCCCCGACCGCGCGCATCCTCGACGGTGCGCTCGAGGAGCCGTCCCGCCGTATGCACGGCTTCCGCTCCGGACAGCCCCGAGGCACCGCGGATCACCACGCGGGCACGCCAGACCTCGAAGCGCAGCCGGCGCTCGTCGTCCGGCGCACCGGGAAGCACGGACAACGCGCCGGTGGCGGCCGTGACCACGCCCTGGACGCCCCCCCAGTCGGCCACCGCCGCGCGCCGCTCGGCCGCCTGCAACCAAACGTTCAACGCTGAAGAACCCGCGCCCGCGGCGAAGAGGTGCTCGGCCCGGCGCGCATCGTCCACCGCGCCGGTGCCCCGCTCGACCTGCTCGTCCAGGCTCGCGGCGATGGCCCGATGGAGCTCGATCGCGCGGGCGGCACCGCCCACCCGCCGGCGACAGGCCTCCCGGATCATCCCGTTCGCAAACGCCCAGTGAATCGCGTCGTCATCGGCCTCCAGGAGCACGACAAGGCGCTCCCGGACCAACTGCTCCACCAACCCTCTCGGCGGGGTCACCCCGACGCGGCGACACACCGCGAGCCACTCGCTCTCCACGACCCGCGGACCCAAGAGCGCCGCGACCCCCAGGCTCTCGGCGGCGATCACGGCCGATGAGGTCGAGGCCAACAAACGCTCGACCCGGGTGATCCACGGCGCGAGCACCTCTTCCGGGAGATCGATGGACACCCCGGGAGGGGAATCGAAGCCCGCCGGCTCGGGCCGCAGGGCGCCCCGCTGCGAGAGCTGCCCGACCAGGGCCACCGCCATTCCGGGGTTGCCCTGGGTGACCTCCGCCAGCCGATGGACCAACCCCGGGGCAAGGCCCAGCCCCTCCTTGAGCAGCTCGTGCTCCTCCACGGGCGAGAGGGGGGCGAGCTCCAGGCGGACGATCTCCACCCGCCCCGCCAGTCCGGCCAGCGCCTGGGCAACCGCCGGGGCCTCCGCGAGACCTTCCGCGCCCGCGACCAACAACAGCAGGGCCGGTGTTCCGGCCGCATCGGTCAAGAGCGACCAGGCCACGGCCACGGCGTCCATGTTGGCGTGCACATCGTCCACGACCACGACCACCGGCCTGTCGATGGCCACCCCCTCGACGAACCGCCGCATCCGCAACACCCTCGGATGCGCCCCCGCGTCGCTCAACGCGGCGTCGGGCGCAAAAACAGCGAGATCGTCGAGCTCACCGGCCTCGGGAGGGCGCCCGAGATGGCGGGCCTGACAGTGCCTGTACGCCTCCGGCCCATCTTTGCCTTCGACCCGCAGGACGTGCGCAGCGCCCAGTTCGTGCGCCCGCTCCGCGACCCAGCGCGCAAGCCGTGTTTTCCCGACGCCGGCGGGCCCATGCAGCAGCACCGCGCGCGGCGACCAGGTCGCGTTGACCTCCCGCAGGAGCTCCCAGAGCCGATCTCGCTCCCGCTTTCGGCCCACCAATGGAACGGGGCGCAGCGCGTGCAGGCCCAGCCCGGCGTCCACCAGACGTGCGGGGATGCGACCCGGCTCGGCGCGCTGCCAACTCGCCGGTACGCACACCCCTGCGCCGCGCCCCCCCTCGAGGGCCAGGAGCGTCCGGCTGGCGTCAGCGGCGTGTTGGATCCGCCGGGCAGGCCGCTTCACCAACAGCGTCCGCAGCCAGTCCTCCAGCCCGGCGGGGACCGTGAAGCGCGCCCGAAAGGCGGGGGGCTCCAACTCGAGGTGCGCCACGGCCAGCACGCCGGCGGGGCGATCGGCCCCAAAGGGCGGGGCTCCGGCGCAGAGCGCCCAGGTCAGGCAGGCCAGTTGGTACAGATCGGTCCAGGGTCCTTGCCCTCCCAGTTCGCTCTGCAGCTGCTCGGGAGCCATGTAGGCAGGGGTCCCGACGATGACCCCCGGCTCCATGTGGCCCAACGGCGCGGAGAGGCCGAAGTCGGTGAGCTTCCGCCCAGGCCGTGCGTCCTCGCCGGTCGCCAGCAACACGTTTCCAGGCGTGAGATCGCGATGCAGGACGCCGCGGGCATGGGCGTAGGCCAGCGCCGCGAGCACATCGACCACGATCGCACGGGCCTGATCCCAATCAGCCGGCGGCGCCACCGCGAGTGTGCCCCCGGAGCAGTACTCCATCGCCATCCACGGACTCCCCAGCGGAAGCCTCCCCTGCGACGCTGCGTGCGCCGACGCATCGATACGACCGCAGTCGAGCACGGTGATGATGTGGGGGTGATCGAGCCTGGCCACCGCCCGCATCTCGGCAAGCAACGGCTCGGTGAGCTCGGGGCGGCCGTCCCGGACGAGCTTCACCGCCACTGCGATCCCCGTCCCGACATGCACTGCGTGCCAGACCTGCCCCATCCCGCCCTGATCGATGCGGCCGGTGAGCCGGAAGGCCCCAAGCGGGATGCCGATCATCGAAACATTGCGCTCCGGCCTCCAAGTAGCCCGGCCCCGGCTACGTGGGCGCATGCGGTGCCCACATCGCCCGATGTGCCCGGGCTGCCCGTTGGCCGAGGCCAGCTACCCCGACCAACTGAAACAGAAGCGCGAACGTCTGGCCCGCGCACTGGCCCGGTACCCGCATCTGCCAGCGGCCCCGGAAGTGAGCCCTGCGCAACACACGGAAGGGTATCGGCACCGCCTGAAGCTGCCGGTCCGGGTGGAGGGTCCGCGGGTGGCCGTAGGCCTCTATGACAGCACGGGCAGCCGAATCATCGACACGCCGGACTGCCCGGTCCTGGAGCCGGGTCTGCGCACCGGTCTGCAGGGCGTACGCGCATGGTTGTCCGGGCGCAGCGAGGTGCACAGCATCGATCTGCGGAGGTCGCAGGCGACGGGAGAACTGCAGTTGGTGCTGGCTGTCAAGGGCGGCACGGACGTGCCGGGCGGCCGCCGGGGCCTGGCCCTGCTCACCGAGGCGCTACCGCGCCTCACGTCCATCGCGGTGAGCCGCGCGGATCCGGACGGCAGACGGGTCATGGGCGCCGCTCCCACGCTCGTCTGGGGAAAGGCAACCATCGAGGAAAAGATCGGCGACACCCGCTACCGACTGCATCCCGGCGCCTTCTTCCAGGTCGATCCGCGCCAGGCGGAGGCCCTCCACCGCCTCGTGAAGGCCGACGTGGGCGAGGCCCAGTCCATCCTCGATCTGTACAGTGGCGTAGGTGCCTACGCGCTGATGCTCGCCCCCGGCCGCCGCCGCATCCTTGCGGTGGAGGAGCTACCCCAGGCCGCTCGTGCCGCCGCCGAGCTGGCACCCCGGAACATGGAGGTCCGGGGTGTGCGGGTGGAGGAGTTGGAGGTGTCAGAGCCCTTCGACGCCGTCATCCTGAACCCCGCTCGCCGGGGATCCGATCCCCGGGTTCTCGCACGGGCCGCGAGTCTGGCTCGACACATGGTGTATGTATCATGCGGTCCGGAGACGTTGGCACGTGATCTGGACATCCTCGCCGCGTACGGAATGCGCGTCCGCTCGATCCGCGCCATCGACCTGTTCCCGCAGACGCCCGAGGTGGAGGCCGTGGTGGCGCTGGAGCGGGGACCGGAGCTCCGCCACTGGTCTGTGCCGGGTGGACGGGCGCAGGGTCCCTGGCATCAGACGCCATCCGGGGCGGTTGGGCGGCCCGACCGGGCGGTCGCGTTGATGCTCGGCGAGACGCCGCCGTCCGGGAACGTTCCCGGTGGTCGCTTCCGCCGGGTGGCGATGGTCGCGACGCATTCGCTGGTCCGCATCGAGCTTCAGGGGTCGTTGGGGCCGGCCCTGGCGGCCTTCGCGCGCCAGGGGCACCCGGTGGCGGGGACAGACCCCCGCACCGCGCGGTTTTTCTCAGAAAAAGCCGGGCTCGTTCGGCCTTTTCTCCACATAGAACGCGCGGATGGGGCCGCCGCTCCGCTGCATGGCGACCTCATCGCCGCTCTGGATGCGCTCGGCGCCAGCCCTGACGTGACCGTCCGCGGCGGCACCGCAGCGCCTAAGCCTAAGGAAGGAGAAAGCGGATCCGGGGGCCGGCGCTCACGGTCAGGACCTGCCCGGCGGGGTGGAAGTCGCCGTCGACCATGAAGGTCATCGGCGCGTCGGAGCTGAGCACCACGCGTTCCACAACGGCGCTGTAGATGTCCTTCCCGTCGATGGGCATCGCCATGCGCACTCGGGGCAGACAACGCACGATGCCCATGGCATCGCAGGCGAACCCCACGATGTGCATCCGTCCGGAGTGCCGGAGCGCTTCGTAGAACGGGCGGAACCCCAGCCCGATGTCGTCGACGGTGCCCATGGTCACGGTCAGGTAGCTGTCGCCGGGCCAGGAGCGGCCATCCACCTCCACCCGACAGCAGGCACGCGCGGAAAGCCGTCGGATGAGCTCGCCGTTGTGGAGCGCGGACACGCAGGCGCGAAACAGCAGCCAGGCGGCTGAGAGCGGGGACGGGTCGGGGTGACGGTAGTGCTCCTCCAGGAAGTTGCTCAACAACCCATTACCGAAAAGGAAGCCGTACTCCGGACGCTCTCCACCTTCCACCTTGAGAATATGACGCTCGGCCCACGGAATTGGCTGATTGGTGTGGTATCGCACCAGCACCGAGGAGAGCAGGTCGCCTGGGCTCCCCTTGATGCCGAGGCCGTGGGCGATGGTGTTCATGGTGCCGCCGCGCAGGATGGCGATCGCGGGGAGGGGCGTCTCCTCGTAGGCCTCGATGAGCGCCGTCAGCACCACGTGGAGCGTGCCGTCACCCCCGTTGACGGCCAGCACATCGATGCCTTCCTCTCGGAAGATGCGCGCCTGCGCCACCAACTCGTCGCGGGTGTGCGGTTGGGCGAGGCGGCCCCGCGCGCCCAACATGAACGACATCTGGCCACTGAGCGATGGGTCCTTGCGGTTCTGGCGTGAGCGGGGATTGGAGACGACGGCGATGCCGGGCATAGGTCGCCGTATCACGGGCACGTCACGGCTCGGCACCGCGTTCCACGTGGAACACTTGCGGGAGCTACATCTCCCCATGGAATGGACCCCCCTCTTTCCACTTGCCGACCTGCCCGCCGGTTCGATGCGGTCCCGCAGCGGCGTCCTCGTGGTCCGCCTCGCCGACGGAACGCTGTACGCACTGGAGAACGCCTGTCCTCACCAGGGTTATCCGCTGTCGCAAGGGCATCTCGCCGGGACGACGCTGACCTGTGTCTGGCACAACTTCAAGTTCGACGTGACCACCGGCGCGTGCGTCCTCGGCGAGGAAGCCGCGCCGTGCCACGCCCTGCGCGTCGTGGACGACGTGATCCAGGTGCAGCGCGCGGTGCGCATCGACGCCGAGGCCCGGTGGTCCAGCCTGCGGCAGGGGATGGAGCGGGTGCAGACCTCACGGATGGCGCGCGAGGTCGCGCGGCTTCGGCTGGGGGGGACGGGCGTCGCCGAGTTGTTGGCGTGGGGCGCCGCCTGGGACGTCGACCGCAACGACGCCGGTCAGGGGCACGTCGCCGCGTTGGCCGCCGACCTCCTCGGCTGGCTGCGACACCCGCCGGACGGTGGACAGCTCCGCGAGCACGAGGTCCAGCTGGTGACGGAGGTCCTCGACCTCGCCGCCCGCGGCGTCGCGGGGCTACCGCTGCGTGTGCGACCATCGCCCGAAGCGCCAGGGGTCGACGCGGGAGAGGAGCTCTTGCGTCGGGTGGAGCGCGAGGACGTCATCGGCGCCGAAGCCCTGGCGCGAGGTTTGGTTGCCGCGCGCTTCGACCGCGGCCAGTGGGAAGCGGTGCTCTACCCGTTGGTGGCTGCCCACTTCCTCGACTTCGGGCATCCGCTCATCTACGTGGAGAAGGTCCTGGACCTGGTCGACGCGGCGGGCCCGGACACGGCCGACGCGCTCCTCGGCGGCCTGGTCTACGGCATGGCCCTCGGGACGCGCGAGGACCTGCTTCCTCCCTGGGCGGGTTTCCGGGCACGATGGGCGGAATGGCAGGCGACCGGTGGACGCGCGGTCGCCACCGGGACGGAGCCCACGGTCGCCGGCCTCGTCACGGCGATCACGACGGGGACCGCGGCGGAGTGCTTCGACGCGGTCGCGGTCGCGGTCGCGCGGGGGGCGTGGACCGAGGTGGGCGACGCGCTCGTCCTGGCCGGCGCGTATCGGTTGTATCGTTTCGACGCCGCCCACGACGCCAACCCGGAGGTCGAGGAGGGGTGGCTCGACGTCACGCACCGCTTCACGGCAGGGAGCGCGGCGCGTAGCGCGCTGGCCCGCTGGCGTGGCCCGGGGGCGGCGCGCCTCGCGTTGATGGTGGCCCAGTTCATCCACAGCGGCCGCGTACTCGACGGCCCCGAGACCGCTGAGGTGATGGCCCCCGACGTGGTCGCGTTGCGCGATCTCGTGTTGTCGGATCAGCGCGGCCGCGCCATCTTCTTCGCGCACGACGTCAAGACGCTCACCGCGGCGATGCTCGAAACCGAGCGGCTGCAGGACCCGCGGCCGATGCTGGCCGCGGCGCGGTTCCTGCGCTCACCGGTACAGGAGCGCCCGGTGCGCCGGTTCGCACACGAGGCGGTCCGCTTGGTGGATCGAGGAAAGCCGCCGCGGAGCGTCGGCGGATGAGGGCCGCTACGGAGCAGGGGCGGACGCGGCCTCCGCGCGCGTCACCGCGTCGCTGATCTCGCGCGTGAGCTCGGTGTACAGGGTGCTGTCCGGGACGCCGCTGCAGGTGGTGCCCATGCGCTGAGCGTCGCCGAGCTTTCCCTCGCGAGCAAAGAGCACGCCTTCCATGCAGTCGAAGGCCGGATTGTTGGAGGCCGCGCGCGCCGTCGCCAGCATCCCGTGCGCTTCGTCATGCCGCTTCTCCTCGCGCAGCACGCCCTGCGCGACCCGCTGCGCATCGACGTTGCCCGGCTTGACCGCGATGGCCGCCTTGGCTTCGAAGAGCGCCGTCGGCCGGTCCCCGCTGGCGGACGCGGCCTTGGCGTACCAGAGGTGGGCGTCCAACTGATCGACGAAAAGCCGCGTCGCGCTCTGAAGGGGTGCGAGCGCATCGGCCGCGCGCCCCTGCATCACCAGCGCGCGCCCGAGCCCGGTGAGCGCCTGGCCACACTCGGGTTCCGCCGCCAGAACCAACCGGAAGCTCGCCTCCGCCGCCGCCCAGTCGGCGCTCGTGAGCGCGGTCATGCCCTTCTTGTGTTCGTCCCCGACGGCGTCACCCACCCGCCAGGCGGCGACGGGGAGCGGTTTTTTCGCATCGGCCGGGGGGGAGCCGGCGGTGAGCAGGAGTAGGAGGAACGTTGACACCCGCCGAGTATACAGAACTTCATGCTGCCGACCACACCGCCGTCCCCGCCCCGCGATCCCACCGATGACTGGGGCCAGTCGGCCGTGTCGGAGCGCCTTCGCTTCCTCGGCGCGACGCGGGTGGGGTGGGTGACCGATCACCTTGCCGGCGCCCCGGTGCCCGTCGGCGGTGCCCGAGGCAATGTCGAGGGCCTCATCGGGTACGCCCAAGTGCCCGTGGGCGTCGCTTCGCCGCTGCGACTCCGGGGCGCGTTCTCCGGCGACTACGCGGTGCCGTTCGCCACCACCGAAGGCACGATGGTGGCGAGCTATCAGCGTGGCTTCCGGCTGTGCACCGACGCCGGCGGGGTTTCCGTGGTGGTGCTCCGGCAGGGCTACGCGCTGTTCCCGCTTCTGGCCTACGACCGTGTCGATGACGCGCTCGCAGCGGGGCGCTGGGTGGACGACAATCGCGAACAACTCACGACGCGCGCTGAGGCGACCACCACGATCGGGCGGGTGACGGAGCTGACCTGGGAGCTGCTCGGACGCCGGCTCCTGCTGACGCTCCGCATGACGACCGGCGACGCCCTCGGCGCCAACATGGTCAACCGCGCCGTCGCCGCCGTCGTCGCCGCGATCCCCGGCCATCCCCGGGTCTCGCTCCACGGGTACGATCCCGAGAAGCGCGCCAGCACCCGACATTGGCGCGGGAAGTGGGTGGTCGCTGAGGTGACGATCCCCCGGGCCCTCTTGCGAGACAGACTGCGAACCAGCGCGGCAGCCCTCGCCGACCTCTGGACCGACTACCACCTCGCCTACGGGCGCATGGGCACGGCGAACCACGCCCTGCAAGTCGCCAACGGACTCGCCGGAATCTACATCGCCACCGGGCAGGACGTCGCCTATGTCGCTGAGAGTTGCGCGAGCACCCTGTCGTTGGAGGCGCGCGGGGAAGACCTCTACGCGTCGCTGGACTTGCCGTCGTTGCACAGCGCGACGGTGGGGGGCGGGACGCAGAAGGGAACGGCCGCCGAGTGCCAGGCGCTCATCGGCGCGGCGAGCGCGGGGGAGCTGGCGTGCGTCACCGCCGCGGCGCTGCTCGCGGGGGACATCAACCTCGCGGCGAGCTTCCTCGGCGACGATTTCGCCGCGGCCCACGAGCGCCTCGGTCGCAATCGTGGCCCGAGATAGGCCGGCCCGATGAGCTTCGACCCCGATGCCCCGGCCGCGGCGGGCAATCTCTACGGGCTGCCGTTTTCGCCCGAGACCGCGCGCATTCAGGTGCAGGTGGTGCCCTGGCAGGCGACGACGAGCTATCGCCGCGGCACGCGCGATGGACCCGCCTCCCTGGTGAGCGCCTCCCTCCAGGTCGATCTGTTCGATGTCGAGTACGGCGACGTCTGGCAAGCGGGCATTGCGCTCCTGCCTGAAGACGCACGAATTCGCGCGTGGGATGCCGAGGCCGAACCAGACGCGCTGCGGGTGATCGAGCGTCTGGGGCACGATGCCGAGGCGGCCGCACGCGTGAACCTGCTGTCCGAGCGGGTGAACGAGCTGGTCTATGCCGCCGCGGTCGCGACCTTGGACGCCGGCAAGATCCCCGCCCTCGTGGGCGGCGACCACTCGAGCCCGTTCGGACTCATCCGCGCCGTCGCGGAGCGTTTCCCTGGGGTGGGCGTGCTCCACGTCGACGCGCACGCCGACCTCCGTGAGGCGTACGAAGGGTTCACCTGGTCGCACGCCAGCATCATGTTCAACATATTGCGATGTGTCCCCAATGTATCACGCGTCGTCCAGGTCGGGATTCGGGACGTCGGGAGCGCCGAGGTGGCGCTGATCCGTTCGGAGCCCCGCCTGCGCACGTTCTTCGACGCGGAGCTGGCGGCCCGCCTCGCGGACGGGGACGCCTGGAGCGCGGTCGTGGACGAGATCATCGCCGCGTTGCCGGCCCAGGTCTACGTGTCGTTCGACGTAGATGGGATGGAACCGTCCCTGTGCCCTACGACCGGCACCCCCGTGCCGGGAGGTCTGGACTGGCGGCAGGTGCAGCGGCTGCTGGCGCGATTGGCCGACGCGCGGGAGATCGTCGCCTTCGACGTCAACGAGGTCGGGCCCGGCGAGTGGGACGGCAACGTGGCGGCGCGCCTGTTCTACAAACTCTGCGGGGCGACGTTGCGGAGTCGGGGCGCGTAGGCTCTGCCCTTGGATCACGGCGACACCGCCCAGAAGTACCCCTCGCTCCCCCCCGGCTGGGGCCACAGGGTCGTGCCCTCACCGGCAATCTCTTCGTTCTCACGACGGGTGAGCGCGCACGTGGCGTAGACGACACGCCCACCCAGTCGCCGCGCCTGGATGAGCAGTTCGCGCTGGGTCGTGACCGGGTAGTTCAGCTTCCACCGATTCTCGGGATGGCGCCGGAGTACGCCGGTCCCGCTACAAGGGGCGTCCACGAGGACGACGTCGTAGGTCCCCGCGGGCTCCGCGATCCGAATCGAGAGCCGCGCCCGCCGCGCCCGCTCCGCCAGCTCGAGGAGCGCGCTGGCGCGTACGTCCCAGGCCGTCACCCGCGCGCCGAGCGCCGCGAGCGTGAGCGACTTCCCGCCGGCGCCCGCGCAGAGGTCCAGAACCGTACACCCGGGCGCGACCAACGCCGCCTCCGCGATCCGCTGACTACCGAGGTCCTGGACCTCCAGCGCCCCGGCCCGGAAGGCCGGAAAGGTCTGTACGTTGGCGCGCGCATCGAGCCGGATCGCCGCACCGTCCCGGGTGTGGGCGACCGGAACCTCGGCGCCAGCCCTCAGCTCGCGTAGCCAGACCGGCGCGCGGCCCGCGAGAGTTTTCGCCAGGTCTACGGCCCGTTCCGGGCCCAAACGGTCCCACCATTCCTCGGCGAGCTCTCCGGGTACCGACAGGGCCACGGCGTATGGGCCGTCGGGCTCGTCGAGGTCGGGAACCCCGTCTTCCGCCAGCCGGAGCCAGGCCCGGACCGGATCGACGTCGATTCGGGCGAGGGCATGTTGGTGGCGCACCAGCCCCAGGAGCATGTCCCCGGCGACCGGCCGCTCCTTGCTCCCGAGGGTCCGTTCCTCGCGGAGCGCGCGGGAAACGATCGGCCCCGCCATCCGCGGCGTGGTGAGCATGGCCGACCAGACCCGCTCCACGACGCGCAAAACGCGCGGGCTGGGAACCGGCGGCGCCGGCAACGCGCAGGACCAGAGGCGGGGCATGGCGCGGGCTTACCCCGGTGTTCGTCGCCGGGTCACGCGCCATGTGGCATGGGGGACCATCCGGAGGGCACGCCCCCCCACGTTCATGATGGCGTTAGCTGCGCGGCCCATGAACGACGCGCTCCTGGTGTCCGCGCTCTCGCTGGTGCCCAAACACGCCGCCTCCTATGGGATGGGCACGCTCGCCCGGCTGCGGCTGCCGGGGCCGCTCCTGCGGACGGCGCTGCGCTTCTACATCTGGAAGTACGGGGTGAACCTGGATGAAGCTGAGCGCCCCTTGGCTTCCTACGGTTCGCTCGTTGACTTCTTCACCCGTGCGCTCAAGCCGGGACTACGGCCGATCGACGCCCACCCCGACTCGATCGTCAGTCCGGCTGACGGCACGGTCTACGCCTGTGGCGTCGTGCGCGACGATCGCATCCCGCAGAGCGAGACCCAGCACTTCTCGGCGGCGGAGCTGCTCGGCGGCGAGGAGGGCTACGAAGGTGGGGCCTATGCCGTGATCTACCTGTCGCCGCGCGACTATCACCGCGTACACACGCCATCCGCGGGGGCCGTCACCCGCTTTGGGTACCTCCCCGGCGCGCTCTGGCCGGTGTTTCCAGCGGCTACACGCCAGATCCCGTACCTGTTCTCCCGAAACGAGCGGCTGTGCGCGCACATCACCACCGCCGCCGGCCAACTGGCGCTGGTGATGGTCGGAGCCTTTGGCGTCGGACGCATCCGGGTCGTCTTCGACCCGATCGTCAGCAACACCCGCGGCGAGGCCATCCCGAGCCGCGAGGTCACGCCCGCGCACCAGCTCCGCCGCGGCGACGAGATCGGCCGCTTCGAAATGGGCTCGACGGTGGTGCTGCTCTTTCCGCCCGGGGCGGTAGAGTGGACCGTCAACGCCGGAGATGCGGTGCGTGTCGGGGAACGCATCGCCCGCCTGACTCCGGCCCGGATGCCCGCGGTTTGACAGTCGGACGATCTCGGATAGGCGCTGGGCATGTTCTTCCCTGCCACGCCAGAATCCCCGCCGATGTTCGAGAACAAGTTTCTTGACGGGTTTTCCCGCGTACCCTGGTACGTGGTGCCGCTGGTCTGGGTGCCGGCGGCGACGGCCTCGTTCGCCTGGGGAACCCTCGGCCTGAACCTGCCGATGGCGCCGTCGATCGGCCTGGCACTTGTCGGCCTCTTGGTCTGGTCCCTGGCTGAATACTGGCTGCACCGGACGCTGTTTCACTGGACGCCCAAGACGTTCTGGGGCCCCCGGATGCACTTCTTTCTTCATGGGGTGCACCACGAGTACATCGACGACAAATACCGACTGGTCATGCCACCGGCCGCGGCCGCCGCGCTGGCCGCCGGCTTTTACGGGTTGTGGTCTTTGGTGCTGGGTCCGTGGACCTTCCCGTTCATGGCGGGAAAGATCCTCGGCTACATCAGCTACGACATGACGCACTACTACGTGCATCACGGAAAGGTGCAGGGAAAATGGTTCAAGCGCCTGAAGGCCCATCATATGAATCATCACCACAACAAGGACGGGCGTAAATTCGGCGTCTCGATGACGCTCTGGGACCACGTCTTCCGCACCAACTGATGCTCCTCTTCATCGCCCAGACCCTAGCGGCAACCGTGCTCCTGCCGCCGCCCGAGGTGGTGCTCACCGTCGGCGATGGCCTGACCCTCTCCCGTCGGGGCGACGAGGCGGAGGGCGAGGACCCGCCCTCGCCCAACTACGGCGGGCAGAGCGCGCAGGACAGCTGGTCCCTTGAGATGGAGCGTCGGCGCGACCGACGCATCGATCTGGCCGCCGCCGACGCGATCATCGCGGATCACGCCCCGCTCATCGCCGCCTGTGCGGTGGCGGCCGGCGCGCCGGTGGGGGCCGGGGCCTCCGCGACCGTCACCTTCGCCCCCACCACCAGCGTGCTGTCGGCCGCGGTCAAGGGAGGCGGGAACCTGGCCCTGGCGGAGTGTGTCCGATCGACACTCCACAAACGACAGGTCGGGGGACTCCTCCACCCGGTGGCCTACCCCCGAGGCGCCATGCCCACGGTCGACCCCACCTGGTCGTTCTCGCTGGTCGGTGCGCCCGCCGCGGTGCCCGGCCCGATGGATATCGAGGTCAGCCTCGGAGGAGTGCGTTTCGGACAGACCGGCGCGATGATCGCCGAAAACAGCGCACCTCGCCACAACGGCCGTCTCGCCATCTACAGTCGCGGTACGGACGACAACGTTCGGTACATGGGCATTCCCTGCAGCTTGGGATGGCTGGCGGACGACGACGACGTCGTCATGGGCGTCCGCCTCCGGGTGTCCGGTGATACCGCGGCTCTGCTGCTGCGCGACCGCCTCAAGGCGAGGTTCGGCGCTGGTCGATACGACGCCAGCATGAAGGGTTGGTATTGGCGGGGGGCCCGCTTCGTCTATGTGCTCCAGCACGTACCGGACTCCGAGAACGAGGAACTCGTGATCTTCGACATCGAGCCCGCGTTGCGCTCCGGTGCGGCGAAGTTCATCCCGGGAGACGTTCCGGCCAGCCAGGTCAATGCCTCGACGAGACTGCCGAAGATCCTGAAGAACCCCTGATATGAACCGGACCGAGGCGTCAGCCGTCGCGGAGCAGCTTGTCGACGGTCTGCTGGTCGGCGCCGGGGAAGCGGTGGTCGCCGAACTGCTCGGGAGCCACCCAGCGGACGTCCGCCACCCGGAGCGGGCGCGGGGTGCCCACCACGGCGCAGCGGTAGACCACCATGTCCAGGGTGTACTCCCCGTAGGCGTGGGTGACGTGCAGCACCCGATGGCCCACCTGGGTTTCCACCCCGAGCCGGTCACGCAGGGATCGGCGGATCGCGTCGATGTCACTTTCACCCTCCCGAACTCGCCCACCCGGGAACTCCCACAACAGGGGTAGCTCGGCCTCGGCGCGACGCTGGGTGATCAAGAACGCCCCATCGACTTCCACTTCGGCAGCGACAATGCGAACGTGCGGGAGGGACATGGAGCACCGCCAGAGGAGGCCGCGTATCACGCGGCCTCCGTGCGACAGACTACCGGCGGCTGGCCAGACCGCGCTTATACTGGGCCAAAGCGCCCGAGGCCCCATGATTCGTAGCTCACTGAAGTCCGGACTCAAGCGATTGCTTGGCGTCGAGGTCAGACCGGCCGCCGCGCCGCCCCCGCCCGCGTGGCGCGACGCCCCCCCGGTCAGGGTCGAGCCGCCAGCGGCCAAGGCGCCCGTGGTCGAGGTGGCGCCAGCCGCGGTCGCCGCAGCTGCTCTGCCGGTCGAGACGCCCGCGCCGTCGACCGTCGAGACGCCCGCGCCGTCGACCGTCGAGACACCCGCGCCGCCGACCGTCGAGGCTGCGCCCGTCGTGGACCTCGTCGAGGCTGCCCCTGCCAAGAGGCCGAAGGCCAAGAAGAAGGCGAAGCCCGCGGCCGAGGTTGTCGCGGCAGCGGAGCCCGCCGCGGCCGTAGAGGCGGCTCCCGTTCCCGAGGCGGCAACGCCCGCGACGGACACCGTCGGCCCGGCGGCCTACTCGATGGAGCAGGTGCAGGAGATCTTCGACGAGATGGTGCGCCCGGCCCTCCAGGGCGACGGTGGCGACATCACGCTGTTGCGCATCGATGGCAACGACGTGATCGTCAAGCTGGTCGGCAGTTGTTCAACCTGCCCGTCCTCGATCATGACGATGAAGATGGGGGTCGAAGCCCTGTTGCGCGAGGAGCTCCCGGGCTTCGGGAACCTCATCCAGGAAGGCTGATCCACCCGGGCGGTGCGACGCCGCAGCCCCGCCAACCCCGACGTAACGACCAGCCACCCCCCCGCTGCCGCCCGTGCCGCAGCCGCACGCGGGCTCGTCCGTCGGTTCGCCCGAGCCGCCGGCCCCGGCGCTCACCCCGTTGCAGTCCTGGTCGATGCCGTCGCCCGGTACATCGGTCGCGCCCGGAAACAACTCCGGTAAGCCAACGGACGCGACCAGCACCGCGCCGCCAGGCCCAGAGGCGCTGCCATAGTACAGGCCAATAGAATCCTGGCACGGCCCGCCCGCGAGGACGTCGTCCGCGCCGTCGCCGTCGAAGTCTCCCGCCGTGAGCTGCCGGCCGATCTCGCCATCCATTCGGATGCCCGGTAGGAGGTAGCTCGGCTCGGCCGCAAATCCCGCGCCACCGTGCGCGTAGACCACCACTGCGCCAGGGCCGTCGCACCCTGGGTTTCCCGCAACAAGATCGGCCGCTCCGTCGCCATCGACGTCTGCCGACGCCAGGGTGTACCCGAGCAACCCGCGAGCAGTGGCGCCGCTCCAACTCTGCCTTGGCGTCGGATCCACAAGCTCACCACCGCGCGCTGTGGCGTGCCCGCCCAGCAGTAGCAGCCCAATCGCCGCCCGAGCATACGAGGCCGCGCGTGCCATTCAGTCCTTCTCGTCGCCGGCGAGCATGCCTCATCCAGGAAGGCTGATCCACCCTTCGTCCAGCCAGCTCTGGACGGGGTGAGCGAGGCCGACCTTGCCCACTGACAGGGTTGCTGTCGAGCGGCCGGAGGCCAGCCACGCCGACACCCGGCACCATCCCAACCAGTACACCCGGTCCTTGGCGTAGACGCCGGGCTCTTCCGGGTGGGCCAGACCGCGTTTGAGTCGAAGGCAGGTGGTCCACGCGTTTCGGGGGCCGACCAGTGGCTCCAGGCCCCGGTACAGGCCGCTGAAGCTCTGCTCCCGCGCCCGGCGTGCGGCCGCGGCCAGGAGCGCCAGTCGATCCGAGGCGCCCACGGGCAGCCCACACGCCTCGGCCTCAGCGTGCAGCGCCAGACCCTCCTCCGCGACCAGTGAGCCCGCCAGGCCCAAGGAGAACAACCGCAACGGCTGTGCGGCGCCGGCTTCGGCGCGCGCAACGTGGACACCCACTTCGTGCGCCACGAGCGCCTCCATGTCGGTCGGGGAAATGGTCGCCCGCGGATTGATGCGGAGGAGACGGCGCGGGGCATCGGCGACCACCCGCGCCGACATCACCGGATCGGCCTCCACCCGCCACCGATCGAAGCCCCGCGCCTGCAACGCCGACCGGAACCGGTCGAGCACCACGGTCAACGCCAGGACCTCCTCGTCCGGCTTCCGCACCCGCGGCGGCGACCCCGTCGGCGCCTCGGCCCCCTCGAACCAGCCGGCCGCGACGCCGAGACGCTCGAAGGCCAGGGCCGTCCGGTCCCGGAGCGCGAGCACCGACAGCCGCAACTCCTCGACCGCCGCGGCGACCTCACGCCCGAGCGGGTGATCCAGCGGCGGACTCACGGCATCGCACGCCCGCAGCAGCTCGTCAGCGTCGGTCAGCGTCGCATAGCGGAAGCTGGCAGGGGCGCCGGCCAGGAACCGGGCGTGCGCCTCGACTTCGTCGAGCGGATTGAGGTGCCGCGACGCCGCCAGCCGCAGGTGGATCGCGTGCAGCGCCGTGTCGGCGTCGAGAAGATCCTGTGGCAACTGCACCGGCGCGCTGTAGCCGACCGGGCCTAGAGCGGGCTAACGCCTGCCGCGATGGAACTGTCGATCGAGACCCTCGCCGCGCTGCCGACGCCGCTCGTCCGGTCCGCGCTCGCCGGGTGGGTAGGAGACCATCTCGATTGCCCAACCGACGCC
Source organism: Myxococcales bacterium (assembly GCA_009692585.1). The sequence continues at coordinate 54,558 of SHYX01000016.1, read as the reverse complement.
AAGCACACCCTCCGTCTGCGGCTGCAAGAAATCATCGATGCCGCCAGCGATGCGGACATCGAGCGGATGCGCGGCACCTTTCGGACAGCCGGCGACGATTGGCGATTGTACCCAGCAGATCCTCTCGCCCAGCAGCTCACCCGCACCTACATGGCAGCCGTCGCCACGCCCTGGATCATCCACGGGGAAGGGAATCTCCGCAGCTTCCTCGGGTCGCCCGCCCAACGACGCATGATCGTGTGCAACCACCTGTCGTACACCGACACGCAGGTGACCGACGTGGTGCTCTGGCAGGCCGGACTCGCCGAGTTCGCCGGGCGGCTCGTCGCCGTGGCCGGCCCCAAGGTCTACACCGAAGCGTGGCGACGCATGGCCTCGATCGCACTGAACACCCGCAAGACGGCGCAATCCAGCGTCGTCGCCAGCGAACAAGACACCCTCACCCCTCGTGAGCTGGCCAACGTCGCGCTCCAGACCTTGGCGCACTGCGCCGAGCTGATGGACTCCGGGATGATCGTGCTGCTGTACCCCGAGGGGACACGGGCACGCGATGGGCGCCTCCAGCCCTTTCTTCGTGCGGCCGCACGCTATTTGAACATCGAGGGGGTCCAGGTGCTCCCCCTCGGGCAAGAGGGCGGCGAGACCATGTACCCGGTGGATGCGCCGCTGATGTACCGTGCCGAAGCTAGGCTTTCCTTTGGCGAGGCCTTCACGCCGCGAGAGTACCCCGGGAAGATCGGGGCCCTGACCGAGGCGCATGTGCGGCTGTCGGCGCTACTGTCGGAGCCGTTCCGTCCTCATGTGGACGCGGCGCGGGTCGCCTGATCAGGTTCGCGCCGCTTCGTAGCCATCGCGCGAACGACGCGACGTCCGTCTACAAGGATCCACATGTGCTGGTACTGAAGGATGGGAAGGGTTGGCTGATGCTGCTGGCGCGCTACCATTCCGCCGACACCCCAGCGAAGGTCTTCGGGCCGGGCGGTAATTCCGGCGGCGACCCCAACGAAACCAACAGTGTCGCCGCCATCGTCGGCTACTGGTGTGACGAACCCACGCTCACCTCCCAGGTCAAAGGGCCCTACTTCCTGGTCGCCCGATTCCACACGTTTACGGAGACCAGGATTGACTACACCGTGCCGCTCTGGCTCGGGGTGCCGGCGGCCTATGAGCTGCAGGTCGACAACGTAGACTGGTTGTACATCTACTACACCGCCCAGAGCACGGACGTTGACAACCCCGACGGGAAGGTGGCCTCATCCCTGTCGTCTTTTCGGGCGGGGACGCATGTGACGCGGATCGACACCCGGTTCCTACCTTGGGACAATTCTTTCGGACTCGCCTTCGAATCTGGCTTCACCTCCGCCTCGACCAACGAGGAGCTCTGGGACAGCGCCACCTACGACGAGTTGGTGTGGGGCGAGTACCTTGGCAAGGTCAACATCTGGGTGGCGAACGGGAAACGATGGAAGCCCGGCGGCAACCCAGCGGCCGTGGGTAACGACCTCATCTGGGACGTGTACGACTCCCTGAAGGACGTCGACGCGGTGCCCATGGTCTTTGACGACGGCGTTGCCCTCTACTTCTCGGCTAACGACGATGGAACCGCGCCTGCGGGCAACACCCACGCATGGGGCCTGTGGCGAAGCGTGCTGGGGCCCAGCGGTACGGTCGCGCACAACCGGAATGGACTTCGTGGTGCGCCCCGTCGACGATACCAACCCCGGCGGCAACCAAGACCTGATCGCCCGCTCGAATCCTGATGACCAATCGGGAGACTGGTACGACGACCGTACCAAGATGCGCCTGGACCCGGACCCGGTACGCCTGCCCTCCGGCGAGTGGGTGGTGTTCACCGGCGCCACGGCCCAGGGAGGGGGCGACTTCGCGCAGGAAGGCTACGAGGCCGACCAGAACACCGCCGAATCGCAGTTCAAGTTTTCCTTTTGACCACGCTCCTGCTCATCCTCAGCTGCTCGACACCCGGCTCGGACTCCGTCGACACCGCCCCTACAGACGACGACGGGGACGGCTGGATGACTCCGGAGGACTGCGACGATAGCGCCGCCGAGGTCTATCCGGGCGCGTTCGACTCCTGGCGGGCCGAGGACGGAGATGCCGACTGCAACGGCGAGCCCGGCCCGTTCCAATTCGACCTCGGCGACCCCGAGTCGATGGTGGGGGTGGCGGGCTGGGCCTCGGGCGGTGCGGCGACGTCTCCGGCGACGGTCGCGACGACCTCTGGGTCTACCAGGCGGCCGGGGCCGGGCCGTCCTCCTCGTGAGCCCCCCCGTCGAGCATGGCGTCATGCCCACCCCCTTCGCGACCATCATCGGCTCGGCGACCACGGGGATGCCGGAGGGAGCCGGAGGCCTCGGCGACGCCGATGGCGACGGCTACGCCGACGTGTCCGTGGCCGCCAACCCGCCCGACACCGACGACGACGAAGCACGGCTGTTCCGGGGCTCACGCCTCGCCGGCACCCTGGACATCGACGACGCCGACCGGCGGATCGGGTTTCCCGCGCAGTTCTTCGGGCACATCGATCTCGACGGCGACGCCATCGACGAGCTCGTACTCACCCAGGATCGCGTGTGGAAAGTCATCGACGGGGGGGTGCTCGGCGGAACGCAGCTTCCCTGAGCCTCCCCGGGTTGGCGCCAGATTGGCTTCTCCGAGCAGGTCCCGGAGGTCATCGCCGAGGTCTAGGCCAGCCCCGATCCGGTGGAGTTCCACACCGTGCCCTACGGCGGGCTCGACAAGGACATCGGCGCGTGGAGAAGGCCGACCTGACGGACGAAGAGCGGCGGCGCATTCTGGCCCTGTCCCGCGACCTCCCCTTTGTCTGGAGCGCGGAATCGAGCCTGCTGAGCGATGGGGGGGACTATGCGCCCGAGAATTCCAACTCGTCGAAGAACAACGACGGAGTCCGACAGCTGGACCAGGTCCACACGTCCGACGCCGGCTCGACCAGGCGACCGAGCACCTCCTCGATGTTGCCCGAGACGTTCATCTCGCTGAGGTGGGCCGTGACCTCACCGCGCTCAACCAAGAGCCCCTGCACCCCGAAGCTGAAGTCGCCGGTGAGGCCGTTGCTGTTCCCGCCCAGGAAGCCCGTGACCACGATACACCGTGATACATCTGCAAGTATCGCTTGGGGGGTGCGCGTGCCGGGCGCGACGACCCAGTTGCTCCGCCCGCCGGTGGTCGCGGGCATGTTGAGCTTTCGCCCGTAATAGGTGTTGATGTAGTAGTTGCGCAGCACGCCCGCCTCGATGACCGGCATCGGGCGTGCCACCAGCGCATCCCCGTCCCACGGGCGACTGCCGAGGCCGCGCGGAATGTTTGGCACGTCGGTGAGCGTGAGCGCCGGATTGGTGATCCGCGTGCCCATCCGACCGGCCAGAAAGCTCCGCTGTTGGTGCAGCTCGCCTCCGGAGAGCGGGCCGCCGAGGACGCCGAGGATTCGGCCCGCGACCTGATTCTGGAGCAACATCGGGTAGCGTCCGGACGCGACGGAGTGGCTGCCGAGCCGCTCGGCCGCCTTCGACCACGCTTCAGCCGCGATGAGCTGGGGCGCGGGGAGATCGGAGCGATGGTTCGCGGAGTACCAGGCCGTCGCTTCGGGACGGCGCCCCCCGGGCTCGATGAGCGTCAGCTCGACCCCAAGACCGAAACCGGTTGAGCGCCGAGCGCCTTCGAACCCATTCGACATCACCCGGACGCCTTCGTCTGAGGAGTCCCCGAGGTGCATCGTCGCGCTGAGCACCCGGGCGCGCTCGGGGAGGGCCTCGACGGCGGCCTCGAGCTCCAGCGCGGCGGCCCGGCGCGTTTCTACGTTGAGGGTGGCGTGGGTGAGATCGAGGCCGTCCAGCTCCTCATCGGTGGCGCCACGACCGCACAGCGAGATGTCCGCTTGCCGGCGCTCCGGCTCGGCCTCCAACACACGGGTGGCGGCGACCGCGTTGACCAGGAAGGCGTGGACCGCATCCGGCCGCAGATCCGAGGTGCTGTGCACCGAGAACCGATCGTCGACCAGGAGCGAAAGCGACAACCCGCGGCTGCTGGCCTGCGTGGCCTGCTCCAGCTTTCCCGCCCGGCGAACCAGTGAAAGCTCTGAGCCGCCAGATACGGCCACCGACACTTCGCCTGCGCCAAGCTTGCGGGCATCCTCGACCGTACGCCGCGCCAGATCGAGGAGGCTCATGCGCTCACCCCGCCTACCGACAACTTCGATACCTTGACCGTGGGCATTCCCTGACTCACCGGGACGCTCTGCCCGTCCTTGCCGCAGGTCCAGCCGCCCTCGTCGATCTTGAGATCGTTCCCGACCATCTCGATGGTCGCCAGCACCTGTGGGCCGTTGCCGATGAGGTTGACGTCCTTGATGGTGCGCGTCAGCTTCCCATCCTCGATCATAAAACCGCGGCGGACGTAGAACGCGAAGTCGCCCGCGCCGATCTGGACCTGACCGTTGGCAAAGTCGGCGCAGTAGATGCCCTTGGCCACGCTGGCGATGATCTCTTCCGGCGGCATCGTGCCCGACTCCATGTACGTGGTGCGCATGCGCGGGAGCACGACGTGGCGGAAACTCTCCCTCCGGCCCGAGCCAGTGGGTGCCACCCCATAGTGCTTTGCGCTGATTTCATCCTGCAAGAAGCCGCGCAGGATGCCGTCTTCCACCAGCACCGTCCGCTGGGCATCGTTGCCCTCGTCGTCGGTGTTGATGGTTCCGCGCGCAAAGGGGATGGTGCCGTCGTCGACCACGGTGACGCCGGGGGGTGCGATTCGTTGACCCAGACGGTCGGCGAAGATGCTGATCCCCTTGCGATTGAAGTCCGCCTCCAGTCCGTGGCCGATCGCTTCGTGCAGGAGGATCCCCGAGGACCCGGCGCCAAGGACCACGGTCATCTCACCGGCTGGAGGCTTGACGGCGTCGAAAAGCGCGGTGGTATCGGCCACGGCGCGGTGACACATGCTTGATACGCGCTCTTCAGTGAAGAACTCCAAGCCGGCCCGTTGGGCGAGGTTTGCGCTCGCAGACTCCTTCTTGGCCCCCGACTCGGCGGTGCACACCACCCACCCCCGCGTCATCGGCTGGTAGTCGTAGACGAGCCGTCCGTCCGGCCGCGCGATCAGGATGTGCTTGAAGCTATCTCCCAGCGAAGTCTCGACGCGAATCACCCGGGAGTCTTCGGCGAAGGCCCGCTTCTCCCAGTCACGGACGAGCCCGACCCGCGTCTGCATGTCCACGCCCTCCCAGGGCTGGGTGGCATGGTAGCGGCTGGGCAGTCGTTTGAGGGTGAGCGCCACAGGGGCGGTCGTTCGCGAGCCCGAAGCAATCTCGGCCGCCACCTTGGCGGCTGCGATCATCGCCGCTTCGCTGAGGTCCTCGGTGTAGGCGTACCCGACCTGATCGCCGACCACCACCCGCACGCCGACGCCCAGATCGACGTGGGTGCTGGCCCGGTTGACCTTGCCGTCGGAGAGCGCAACCGACGTGCTGCCCGAGTGCTCGAAATACAGGTCGGCGTCGTCGGCGCCGCGGGACAGGGCCACGCTGAGCACACGGCGGCAAATCGCCTCGTCGATGCCGAAGGATGAAAAGTGGGTCAAGGTCACTCCGACTGGCCACGTAGCGCGGGCGTCCGGCTGGCGACGGTGTCCGGGGGCACACGACGTAGCCAGTGGTCTACGAGCACCAGGCAGGCCATCGCTTCGACGATCGGCACGGCCCGCGGGAGCACGCAGGGGTCATGGCGACCGCGCGGGACCAGCGTGCGCGGCTGGTTGAGGACATCGACGGTGTCCTGCTCGCGGAAGATCGTCGCCACCGGCTTGAACGCCACCGAGAACAAAACCGGCATGCCGTTGCTGATGCCCCCCTGGATGCCGCCCGAGTGGTTCGTGCGCGTGCGCGGCCGTCCGTCCGCCCCAGGGACGAACGCATCGTTGTTCTCGCTGCCGCGCCGGGTGGCGCCGAGGTAGCCGCTCCCGGACTCAAAACCCTTCGCCGCGGGCAGCGAGAGCATCGCTTTGGCGAGGTCTGCCTCCAACTTGTCGAAGACCGGGCTGCCCAGTCCCGGCGGCACGCCCCGGGCGACACATCGAATGACACCCCCGACTGTGTCACCCTCCTTACGTGCCTCACGAATCACCGCCTCCATCCGGGCCGCCGCCGCCGCATCCGGACAACGCACCGGGTTTTGGTCGACGTCGCTTCGGGTCAGCACGTCGGTGTCGGGGAGCAGCGCCTCCACGTCCGCGACACGCGACACCCACGCCACCACTTCGATGCCGACGGCGGCCAACAGTTGGCGTGCCACCGCACCGGCGGCGACGCGCCCCACCGTCTCGCGTGCGCTCGCCCGCCCCCCGCCGCGCCAGTCGCGAATGCCGTACCGTGCGTCGTAGGTATAGTCCGCGTGAGAGGGTCGATACACGTCCTTCATCGCTTCGTACGGGCGAGAGTCGGCATCGGCGTTGCGAAAGAGCATCGTCAGCGGTGTGCCGAGGGTGACCCCGTCGAGCACGCCGCTCAGCACCTCCGGAACATCGGCTTCGTCGCGCGCGGAGGTCAGGGCGCTCTGCCCGGGGCGTCGTCGGGCGAGATCGGCCTGCACGGCGACCATGTCGAGGGTGACCCCGGCCGGCATCCCATCGATCACCACCCCGAGCGCGGAGCCGTGGCTTTCACCAAATGTGGTGACGACAAAGGCGCGGCCGAAGCTGTTTCCCGCCATCAGGCCCGCGTCCAGGACATGGCGACGTCGGGATGGTCCGCACCGGGCCAGCGCACCTCGCAGCGCAGGTGGTCTGAGTCAAAGTACCATTCCACCGAGGGCTCGCTGGGGGGCGTGATCCAGACGAGGCCACCGGGTGTCCGCTCGACCGGGTACTCGCGCACCGTTCCCCCCGCGAAGAGGTGCATGACCCGAAGGCTCATATCACCAACTTCGAACCTGTATAAACAGCGATCTTCGTGGCCATCCACCCGCTCGCGCACCTCGAAATGGCTGCCGTCGAGGATGGCTTCCCCGATCAGTTCGCCGGTGCTGGCCTCGCCGTGGGCGTGGCCCGAGCCCGTCCACCGGCCGACAAATGGCGCGAACGCCAGGGCCTCGGCCCGGGTGCGCTCCAGTCGCGGTTCCCACTCCAGCTCAGCCACGACCGCAAGGTAGCCCGGCGGCTGGGTCCCGGGTCGTCATCCCCCCTCGGGCCGGGCGCATCGAAACCCGCTGGTCTTCCGGCGCAGCTCCACCGGAAAGGAGTTGTGGCCGATACCGAGGTTCGGCCGTGGGTCGGCGAAATAGCTGAATCCTCTCGTGCCGGCGTACAACCCGAGCGTCGTCGTCGTCGGGTCGGAGAAGGTGGCCGCATCGCCGAAGCGCACCTCCCCCCAATTGCGCATGCGCAGGTCCCCGACCCACTCCCACGCGTTGCCGAACAGGTCGTTGGCGCCGTAGCGACTCTTCCCCGCGGGGTACTGGCCCACCGGCGAGGTGGTCAGATAGCCGTCGGCGTCGTCATAGTTGGGTGGCTCCAACTTCCCTCGGTTCATCCGGCCGTCCTCGTACCGACCTCCCCACGGGTACGCCCACTCGTCGCCGGCCGGCCCGTGCGCGGCGAGGTGCCACTCCGCTTCGGTGGGGAGCCGCGCGTCGCGCCAGGCGCAGTATTCGCGGGCGTCGTACCAGCTCGTGAGCACCGCGGGGTGGTCGCCCTTGCCCTCCGGCGGCGTGGGGCCGTCCCAGTTCCATTCCTCTTCGGCCCAGGCCTCCGCCACGTGGGGCGGGCGGTAGCCGGTCGCGACAAGAAACTTCGCATATTCGATATTGCTGACTTCGTTTTCGTCGATCCAGAAGGCGGAGACCCGGACGCCCCGCTTGGGAAGGGGGTCGTGTTCGAGCCCCGGACACTGGTCCGCGAGCACCTCGGTGGCGGTGCACACGAAGGTCGGAAGCGGGAGGCTGCGGCTCATCGGCGGCGGGCGCATCTGCCCCGCTGCAGCCCCCGCGGAGACGGCGCTTCTGGGGACGTGGACCATGCCCTCAAACGCGCCGGTCCCTCGCTCGATGATGACGCTGACCTTGGGCGTCGGACCCTCGGGTGCGCCCGGCGTGCACCCCGCGAACCATGAAAAAAGTATCGCTACTCGTAGACGCATCGGGCGCCCACGGTCAGTCGAGGCTCGTCGGGCCGGACCGGCTCCCGGTGCGAACATCCGGCGTATGATGGGAGATTCATGTAGGAGCCCCCGCGCACCGATCGCCACGGCGACGCCGCCGTCGCGACCGGGTCCTTGGCGGGAAGCCGGGCGTAGCCGTCGGCTCGATACTGGTCGCGTGTCCACTCCCACACATTGCCGACCATATCGGAGAGGCCGAAGACGTTGGGCGGCGAGCCATTGACCACCGGGTGGGTGTACACGCCCGGCAGACTGCCGTGTTTTCCTTCTTCGTACCACCACGCCACACCAGAGTCGTCCGCCGGCGGCGCCGGCCGTGGCTCGACACCACAAGCGGCCCGCTCCCACTGCGCTTCGGTGGGCAGCGCGCCGCCGCGACAGGCACAGAACGCCTCGGCCTCCCAGAAGGTCACCGCGACCACGGGGTGATCGCCGGCCCGCCCCGACGCACGCGCCGTCGGTCCGGCGCCAGTGGGGTGCGTGGACCGCCACGCCAGACCGCCTGAGGACCAGCAGGCGTCGGCGCTCCAACCGGGCCCCGCGGCAAACGCCTCGAACTCGCCGATGCTGACCTCGGTGCGATCGATCCGGAACGCCGAGACCTCGACCTCCCGCACCGGCCGCGCATCGGGCATGTCGGCGTCGCCCATGGCAAAGCGTCCCGCCCCAATCGACACCGCCGCGTCGGGCATCGACGCAATCAACAGCCAGAGCGCCAGCATGGAGTCGGAGGGTATCCTATGTTAGCTCCGCCCCATGAAGTCGCTCGTCACGGTCCGGGTCAATGGCGAGGCGCTGTGCATCGCCGTGCCGGAGTCCTGGACGCTGCTCGAGGCGCTGCGCTACGGCGCGGGCCTGACCGGGAGCAAGCAGGGCTGCGACAAGGGCGACTGCGGGGCCTGCACCGTCCTGCTCGACGGCAAGCCGGTGCTCTCCTGCCTGACCCTGGCCCACAGCGTGCGGGGCGAGGTCACGACCATCGAAGGCCTGGCCACACCCGCTGGGCCCGACCCGGTACAGCGGGCGTTCGACGTCTGCGGCGCCCTGCAGTGCGGATTCTGCCAGCCGGGGATGATCCTGAGTGCCCGCGCCCTGCTCAACCGCGTCCCCAAGCCGACCGACGGCGAGATCCGCGAGGCGCTCTCGGGGAACCTGTGTCGGTGCACCGGGTACACCAAGATCTTCGAAGCGGTCCGCATGGCCGCCGACGGGTGTGAGCGCCACGTGCCCGTGCGGTACGGCACCCCCAGCGCGGGCTTCGACGTGATCGGTGCCCGGGGCCGCAAGGCCGACAGCATCCACAAGGCCACCGGCGAGGCCGTCTACACCGACGACATCCAGCTTCCCCGGATGGCCCACGGCAAGATCCTCCGCTCGCCACACGCGCACGCCCGCATCCTGTCCATCGACACCACCGCCGCGAGCGCGCTCCCCGGGGTGTTCGCGGTCATGACCGGCGAAGATCTGCCCACGGCGTACTGCATCATCCCGTGGACCCCGGACGAGACCGCGCTGGCGGTCGGCAAGGTGCGCTACATCGGCGAAGGCGTGGCAGCGGTGGCGGCGGTGGACGAAGAGACCGCCAATCGTGCCCTCCACGCGATCAAGGTCGAGTACGAGGTGCTTGCACTCGTCAAGGACGCCCAGGCCGCGATCGCGCCTGGGGCCCCGCTGGTGCACGAGGTGGACTGGAAGGGCCGCCCGTGGGCCGACAACGTCTGCAAGGAGGTCGATCTCCGCTTCGGCGATGTCGAGGCCGGCTTCGCCAACGCCGATGCCGTGGTCGAGAACCGCTGGTTCTACGAGGGCAGCACCCACGCGGCGATCGAACCGCACTGCGCGATCGGCCAGTGGTCGGCGGACCACAAGCTCACGGTGTGGTCGGCCACTCAGGTGTCCCACTACCTGCATCGGGAGCTGGCCAAGGTCCTGGGTATCGGCGCCGAAGACGTGCGCGTCATCCAACCCGTCGTCGGGGGCGCCTTCGGTGGCAAGTCCGAGCCCTTCGACCTTGAGTTCTGCGTGGCGGTCCTGGCTAAGAAAGCGGGCAGGCCAGTGAAGATCCTCTACACGCGTGAGGAGGTGTTCTACGCGCACCGCGGCCGCCATCCGATGGACATGGCCTTTCGGGTCGGTGGCACCAAGGATGGGCGCATCACCGCCGTCGAAAGTGACATCCTCATCGACGGCGGCGCCTACCATTCGTTTGGGTTGGTCACCACCTACTACGCGGGGCAGTTGTTGACCGGGCCGGTCGGCTTCGAGAGCTACCACTTCAGGTCGCGACGAGTATACACCAACAAGCCGTGTTGCGGGCCCAAGCGCGGGCATGGCAGCGTGCAGCCGAGATTCGCCTTCGAATGCGCTGTGGACGAGCTCGCGGATCGCCTGGCGCTTGACCCCATTGAGTTGCGTCGCAAGAACATGGTGACGGCTGGCGAACGGACGGTCAACGGACTTCTGGTCACGTCCTCGGGCATCGCAGAGTGTCTGGACGCGGTCGAGCGCGCGAGTGCTTGGAGAGCGCGCCGAGGGAAGTTGCCATACGGGCGCGGTCTGGGCGTGGCCGCGTCGATGTACATCTCGGGGACCGCGTACCCCATCTACCCCAACGAGATGCCCCAATCCGGGGTGATGCTGCGCGCCGACCGCAGCGGCAAGATCACCGTGTTCTGCGGCGCCAACGACATCGGACAGGGCAGCGATGGCATGCTCGCCTACATCGTCGCGGAGGAGACAGGCGTTTCGCCCGAGGACATCACCGTCGTCTCCGGAGATACCGAACTGACCCCGGTCGACCTGGGTTCGTACAGCAGCCGCGTCACGTTCATGGCTGGCATCGCCGCCCAGGAGGCAGGTCGGACGATGGGGACTGCCCTCCGAAACGCCGTCGCCGCGCTGTGGAAGGTGCCGGCGGACCGGGTGGTGAAGGGGTTCGGGCTGTACGCCGATCGCGAGGACCCCGCGCGGAGCATCCACGCCCGGGACGCGTTGATCCTGGCCGAGGCCGAGGCCGGCACCCCCCTGGTGGCCGCCGGGGGCTACCGCACCCGCAAGGTCGGCGGGGAGTACCGCGGGGGCACCATCGGCGCGTCCCCTGCCTACTCTGCCACTGCCCACGTGTGCGAGGTCACCGTCGATCCTGAGACCGGCATCGTACGAGTGGAGAAGGTCTGGGCGGCGCACGACTGCGGCCGGGCGCTCAATCCCCAGCTCGTCGAGGGGCAGATCGAGGGCTCGGTCTACATGGGCTACGCCGAAGCGCTGATGGAAGCGCACACCTTCGACGAGCGCGGCCTGCACACCGGTCCCAATCTCCTGGACTACCGCATCCCGACGTCGATGGAGTCGCCGGACTTCATCGCCCAGATCGTCGAGTCCATCGATCCGGGTGGACCCTACGGTGCCAAGGAGGCTGGCGAGGGGCCCCTGCATCCGGTGATCCCGGCCATCGCCAACGCGATCGCCGACGCGGTGGGCATCCGCCTGAGGCGCATCCCGTTCACGCCGGAACGGGTCCTCGCTGCGATCGTCGCCGGGAGGGCCTGATGCTGCGCATGGAGGGCTTCGTGTATCGCCATGCGTCGTCGTGGGAGGAGGCGCTGTCTTTGTGGCAGTCGGAGCCCAAGGCCCAGTACGTGGCCGGGGGGACCGACCTGCTGCCCAATCTCAAGCATGGGATCTTCGCCCCGAAGCTGTTGGTGGGCATCGGCGCGATTGCCGGTGGGGTCCGCCGCGAGGCCGACACCATCGTGATCAGCGCCGCGACCCGGCTAGACGAGCTCGCCGCTGACCGCACGGTGCGCGAGTTCCTGCCGCCGCTGGCCCAGGCCGCAGCGCTGGTCGCGAGTCCCCAGATCCGGGCGATGGCCACCCTCGGCGGCAACGTGATGCTTGATACACGGTGCATGTATTACAATCAGACGCTCTTCTGGCGGCAGGCGCTCGGGTACTGCCTCAAGGCCGAGGGCACCTGGTGCCATGTGGTGGGCGGCCCCAAGACCTGCGTGGCAAGCCAGTCGAGTGACACCGTCCCGGTGCTGCTCGCGCTCAACGCCACGCTACGACTCCTTGGCCCAGAAGGCAGGCGCGAGCTGAATATTCGTGAGTTGTATCAATACAACGGCATGGATCACCTGCGACTCACCGCGGGTGAACTGTTGACCGGGTTGGTAGTTCCGCTCCCCGGCGTTGGCTTCCGGGGCAGCTACACCAAGCTCCGTACGCGCGACAGCATCGACTTCCCGCAGGTGGGCCTCGCCGTCTGCGGGCACTGGGAGGGGTCCACGCCGCGCTCTCTGGAGATCGTAGTGGGCGCCGTCAGTCCGCAGCCGAAGCCCGTCCGCGGGCTCGACGCGTTCCTGGGCGCGCCGCTCGATGATGTAGGCGTGGCCGCAATCGCCGACCTCGTGCACAAGCAAACGCGTCCGCAGGGAAGCGTGCACGGGGACAGCAACTGGCGCCGCCAGATGGCGGCGGTGTTCACGCGGCGGGCGTTGGGCGCCCTGCGCGGGTGAGCCGGCGGCCGAGCGGTATCAGTGCTTCTTCTTCTTCAGCGGCGACACGCCCTGCTTGTGGGAAGGATTCGGCGCCTCGGAGGACTTCTTCTCCGGCTCGGTCTTGACCTCGACGGTCTCTACCGGGGGCGCGACGACCGGGGCGGTCCCCGCCGCAGTCCCACCCGCGCACGTCGGAGGGATCGACGCCAGCGCGGCTTTGCAGCCCATCGCCAAACCCGCCTTGCCCTCAGGCGTCACCGCCGCGGCGCGCCAGGCGTCGGTCGTCTTGGCGAACCCGCTTTCGGTGGCGGCCTTGACCGCCGCGTCCATCGTGCCCAGGCAGGCGGTCATCTTCGCGATGTAGTCGTCGCATTCGGCGACGCCGACACTGCCCGCGGCTACGGGAGGCGCGACCGGCGGGGGAGGCGCCGCCGGGGGCGCGGGCGGCGCGGGCGGCGGAGCGTCGGGGGTGGAGCCACCGGTGCACGCGACGGCGAAGGACAAGGCCGCGGCGAGGGGGAGGATCAGACGGAAGGACATGTGAATCTCTGGGTGAGAGGGGGATGTTAGCTCCAGAGTGTTGCTTGGTCAAGAGGGGGCGTCCTGGAGTTACCCCAGTGCCTCGACGCCAACCCTCGTCGACGCCACCGACGGGGTGAGCACCTGGTCGCGGCGCCGCTACCGCCCGCGGGCGGGCCATCGCCCACCCGACGGAGGCCCTCCCTTGCCGCCTGCTGAGCTTCGAACCGACGAGTGGAGCAGGGCCTATGCCTGTTTTATGGGGAGCTTGGGGACGGACGCACGCTGAGGACGTTCGCCAACAGCCTGAAGAACGCGCGAGACCTGTTCGACGGGCACGTCGACTCTGGCCGCGTCGGCTGGAGGGATACTGGCCCAGGTCGAGATCCCCTCACGCTGACCCGCGACGCCCAACGGGTGGTTGACCGTTGGGGCTCCCGCGGCAGCTCTGACCTGTGGAGCGCGGTTGAGCGTTTCGCCGACCCGAGCGTCGGCGCCGATGTGCCACCCGCCGTGCTGAAGGACCTTGAAGCCATCCTCGATCCAACCGGCACGGGCACGGTGGCTCGAAGCGAAGGGAAGCAGAAGATGGTTGTACCCGACGTCCATTCCCGCCGGCGGGAGGAGAGGCAGCATGAACGGTCTGGCGGCAGGCACACCCTGGCACCGTAGCGTCGGTCCCCGGCGCCGGGCTCCCGACTCCGGGCTCCCAGTTCCCCGCCCCGGCCTCCGGCCTCCCGGCTCCCGGCTCCCGGTCCCCGCCAAAGCGAACTACCACCGATTCCGGCGTACTTCATCTCCTGATTGGGGTGAGTCCCAGGTGTGCCACCAGCGTCCCGACCACGCGCGGCGCGCACCAACGCCATGCCTGACGATCTGTCGGTTCTGGCGCGCCGTCCAACCGGAACGCTTGCTTTCCGGGTCGATCTCCGATAGCCCCCCGCCCGCTCGCGGACCCCCGTTCGCGCGCCTGAATTCGCACTGACTTGGAGCCGCCGTGATCACCGACCTGAACCTGATTCGCAACATCGGCATTAGCGCCCACATTGACTCTGGCAAGACGACGCTTACCGAGCGAATCCTCTTCTATACCGGCATGATCCACTCGATTCACGAGGTCAAGGGCAAGGACGGCGTCGGCGCCACCATGGACTCGATGGACCTTGAGCGGGAGCGCGGCATCACCATCCAGAGCGCCGCCACCCACTGCAGTTGGAAGGACACGCAGGACGCGGCGGCGCCTCTGCACCACGTCAACATCATCGACACGCCGGGGCACGTGGACTTCACGATCGAGGTGGAGCGGGCGCTGCGCGTGCTCGATGGCGCCATCCTGGTGCTGTGCGCGGTGGCCGGCGTCCAGTCGCAGTCGCTGACCGTCGACCGCCAGATGCGCCGATACAACGTCCCGCGACTCGCGTTTGTGAACAAGTGCGATCGCCAGGGCGCCAACCCGTACCGCGTCACCGACCAGCTCCGCGAAAAGCTCGGCCACAACTGCGCGATGGTCACGCTCCCCATCGGCCTGGAGGACAAGCTCAAGGGCCTCGTCGACCTCGTGAAGCAGCGCGCGTTCTACTTCGAGGGGGACAACGGCGAGACCATCCGTGAGGAGGCGATCCCGGAAGACATGCTCGACGACGTCGCGAAGTACCGCGAGATCCTGCTGGACAAGGCCTCGATGTTCTCGGACAGCTTGATGGAGCAGATCCTCGAAGAGCGCGTCGAAGAGGACACCCTGAACAAGGCGATCCGCGACGCGACCATCGCGTTGAAGCTGGTGCCGGTCTTCTGCGGCTCGGCCTACAAGAACAAGGGCGTCCAGATCCTACTCAACGGCGTGGTCAAGTACCTGCCCTCGCCCCCCGAAGTCCCCAACGAAGCCGTCGACCTGGAGAACGGCAACGTCAAGGTGCCGGTGCCGTCAGACCCCAAGGGCCCGCTGATGATGCTGGCGTTCAAGCTGGAAGATGGGCGGTATGGCCAGCTCACCTACCTGCGGGTGTACCAGGGGACCGTCCGCAAGGGCGACTCGATCGTCAACGCGCGCGGCGGCAACAAGATCAAGGTCGGGCGGCTCGTGCGCATGCATTCCAACGAGATGGAGGACATCGAAGACGCGTCCTGCGGCGACATCATCGCCATCTTCGGGGTGGACTGCTTCTCCGGCGACACCTTCCACGACGGCTCGCAGAGCCTGGCGATGTCGTCGATCCACGTGCCGCACGCGGTCATCGATCTGACCATCAAGCCCAAGACGCAGGCCGGACAGTCCAACCTGTCCAAGGCTCTTCGCCGCTTCAGCAAGGAAGACCCGACATTCCGGGTCTCGTCCGACCCCGAGACCGGCGACACCATCATCTCCGGAATGGGCGAGCTGCACCTCGACGTGTACGTCGAGCGTATGCGGCGCGAGTACCAATGCGAAGTGCTCACCTCGCCGCCGCGCGTCGCCTATCGCGAGGCGATCAGCCAACGGGCCGACTTCAACTACACCCACAAAAAGCAGACGGGCGGTTCGGGCCAGTACGGCCGCGTCGCCGGTTGGATCGAGCCGATCGAGGCGCCCTACGAGTTCATGGACGACGTCACCGGCGGCGCCATCCCCCGGGAGTACATCCCTGCTTGCGACAAGGGCTTCAAGAAGTGTCTGGACAAGGGCGAGCTCATCGGCGCCCACATCGTCGGCATTCGCTGCGGCATCAACGACGGCGCGTTCCACGCGGTCGACTCTAGCGACATCGCCTTCCAACTGGCGGCGATCGGCGGGTTCAAAGAAGCCTACTTCAAGGCCAGGCCGGTAGTGCTCGAGCCGATCATGAAGGTGGGCATCGAAGGCCCGGCCGAGTTCCACGGCGCCATGGTGGGCACGCTGATGCAACGACGCGGCATCATCATCGGCACCACCGAGTCCGACGGCTTCTCGCAGATCGACGCCGAAGTGCCCCTGGCCGAGATGTTCGGGTACAGCACCACGCTGCGCTCCGCGACCCAGGGCAAGGCCGAATTCACCATGGAATTCGAGAAGTACGACCGCGCCCCGGGCAACGTCACCGAGGAGCTGATCAAGAAGTACCAGCAGGAACGGAAGGAGAAGTAGGACAGGGTGGCGCGCGTCGTTCAACAACGCGCGGCCCTACGCGCCCTGCAAACCGTGCTTCCCGGTGGCCTGCGCCCCGGGCAGGTGGGTTGCCTCGTCTCCCATCCGGGGGTGGGGAAAAGCCAGCTGCTCGTCTACGCGGCGTTGGAGCGACTCCTGGCGGGCCAGTCGGTGCTCCACGTGGCCCTGCGCGAACGCGTCCCGGACGTTCGGGACGCCTACGACAGCATCCTGACCGGACTGCTCGCCAACGATAGTGCGGCAGACCGTGTCGCCGCGCTGCTCGGGGTCGAGCGCCACCGGGTGATTCACAGTACACGAGGCAATCCGCTCGACGTGAATCGGCTCGCGGCCCTGCTCGACACCCTCGCCGACGTCATGGACCAGAAGCCCACCCTGGTCGTCGTCGATGGCCAGGAGCCGCACCCGGAGGAGCTGGCCGAGTTCCGAGCCCTGGCCGTCTCCCGGGGCCTCGCGCTCTGGTTCGCCTGGACACCGGACGGCCTCCGCAAGCCCCACGGCGACGTGGTGCTGGAGATGTCCTTCGCCGACGGAACGCTCTGGCTGGAACCCCTGGTCGGGGCCAGCCATCAACGGGTGCGCATCCCACGGGGCAGCCTCGCCTCGCCGGAGCCGCTGGGCACGCCGCCCCCCACCGATGAGGCCGGGTCGACCGGGTGCCGCGTGTACTCCGGCGGCGCCAACGGAGCCGAGGCGGCCTTCGGCGCCGCCGCGGAGCGACACGGACTCCGGGAGGTGAACTTCACCTTTGACGGTCATATCCAGGCGCGGACACGGGGCGCCCACCCGCTCACCGAACGTGAGCTTGCCGAGGGCGACGTGTCCCTGGCCTACGTGTCTCGCCGGCTGCGGCGCTCCTACAGCGAAAGCGCGATGATCCGGCGGGTCCTCCAGAGCTTGTGGCACCAGGTCAAGAACGCCCAGGTGGTCTTCGTCGTCGGCACCATCCTGGAAGATGGGACGGTGACCGGCGGCACCGGCTGGTCGGTGGAGCTCGCGCGCATGTGGAACAAGCGTTTGTGGGTGTTCGACCAAGGAAAGGCCGGGTGGTACCGCTGGGCCAACGACGAGTGGTCGCCGGGCATGCCAACCATCGACTGCGCCGCGGTGTGCGGCACCGGAACGCGCTACCTGACGGATGTGGGCCGCGCGGCAGTCGACGCCTTGTTCGACCGCTCCTTCCCAGGCTGAGCGGTCAGGACGCGGCGGGCAGGGTGCGCTCGACCCAGAAGCCCTGGGCGTCGCGGACCCGGCAGCGCAGCACGTCGCCATCCTGCACGATCACCTCGCCACGGGCTTCGGGCGCCCAGGCCCCGTCGACCAGCCCCGCCGGCAGCACGACGCTGCGCCCCGGGCCCCCCGCAGGCACCGAGACCGCGCCGACGCCCCCGATCCCGGACGACAACGACACCGCACCCGCATACCCCTGCTCGCGAAGCCAGTGCGCGACCCCCCAAGAGCGCGCCCCAGCCGCACAATAGACGGTGATCGCCCGATCGCGAGGTAGGCGCTGGAGCTGATGGGGAACCATGTCCATGGGGATGCACAAGGCGCCCACCGCAACGCCGCCAGCCAGCTCACCGGGCTCGCGGATGTCGAGCAGCAGCGAGCCGGGAACGGGGATCTCCACCTCGAGGCCGTCCGTCAGCGCCTCGATCGGGTCGCCGCCGTCGGGATGGTGGGGCGCCTCGGTCCAACGCGGCTCGGTCCCGCGCGTTCCACGTGGAACAACCGGACGCGGCCCGACGAACACCCGATCGGCGAGCTCGCGCAGGACGCGGCGGATCAGCGGGAGCCTGCGGCGCCCGGCGCGTTGATAACGCGCCGGGACGTGGCGCTCTCCCCCTTTCCGCCGGACATCGCGGGGGCGATCTATCTCGTTTGACGGCTCCGGGAGCCGCCGCGTCCCGAAGGGCGGCATGGGGCGCGGGCATGTTACCCAGCGCCGTGCTGTTCCCGCTCCTGTTGTCGACCGCCTGCACCCCCGCGATGATGGCACGCATGCGCGAGGACTTCGATCGGAAGTTCCTGGGCGAGGCGGTGGACGGCTACTGGAAGGCGGCCCGGTGGGGCGACGCCCCGGCGCTGTCCGCTTTCTTGAGCCGGCCGGAGGACCAGCTCGCGGTGGCGCGCATCCTGGCCAACCCGATCCTGCGCGTCACCGATGCGCGCATCCTCCAAGTGGTCGTGGGTCCCGAGCTGGTGCTGCGGAAGGACCGGAAGATGCAGGATATGGACGCGCGGTGGCGGGAGGGCACGGCGCTGGTCCGCGTCGAAGCGTGGACGCTCGCGACCGAACGCGTCGAGGCCGCCACCGTCGAGCAGGCCTGGACCCTGGGCCCTCGGGGCTGGACGATGAACACCGCGGTGTCCGCGATCGACGCCGACCGGCCCTGGTAGCGCGGCGGCGCCTGCCTACGACCTCGCGTCAGGGGTGTTGATCGGCAACATCGTCGTCACTCTATCTCCGGTAGCTCGGCTCGCGGCCAGCACGCGGAGGCTACGCGCGGCGCCGGGAGTCTTGGCGGCTGGAGCGCGCGGAGGATCCGCGCCCAGGTGGAGAGAGGATGCGGGGCGAAAAGCAGGAAGCGCTGCTCGTGGCGACCGCGCGCTCGCCCGCGCCGAAGGAGCTGTGCGCCGAGCCGCCGGACCCGTCTCGGCCGGTCGTCTGCATCGACGACGCCGCCGCCGGATGATTGCGCTGGTAACCACACCCGTTCCCCCTCCCAAACGGCCGGGCAGCCGAACTCGGTGTTCACGTTGTTGAAGCGGGACTTCGGTTGCAAGGCGCAACCGAAGTCGATGTTCATCGCGTTGAACACCGAGAGCGGTTGCACCACGAATCCGAACTCGCTGTTCATGGCGGTGAACCGTTAGATCGGTTGCAGTTGCGAGCGGTCAGCTCACGACGCCGCACGCAGCATGCCGCGCTGGCCTGCCGAGGTCACCACCGAGCTGGCCACGGCTGCGGCGCTCCTCCACCCCTACGAGCGAGACCGGCGCGAAATCCGGGCCGAGGTCTCGCGGCCGTAGACGAGAGAGGAGTACCGCCGCCGCGAACCAGTCAGAACCCCTGACGGGAGGTACTAGGACCGCCGCCGCGCGGCGGACAACCCCGCCACGAGGACCAGCCCGCCCGCCATCGCCGACGGGCCGGTGGTGTCGCACGCGCAGTCGCCGCTGATCTCGCCCGATCCGTCCCCATCGGCGTCGGTGTCTCCGTCCGCGATGCCGTCGCCATCGGTGTCCTCGCCGTCCTCGGCGCTGTCTCCGGTGCCGGTGTCTTCCGGCGAGGCGACCAAGCGGGCGGTCCAGGTGTAGCTGTACCCCGAGTCCCGGTCCGTCAGGGGGCTCACCACCAGGTAGACATCGGCGGCGCCACTGGCCGGGAGCGTCAGCTGGATGACCCCGTCCGCCGTCGCGCCGCCCGCCACCCGGTCGACGTCGCCGGATTTGGATTCGACGAGCTGCACCGACCAGTCGACCCCCTCACCTTCGAAGTCGACGACCAGATCGCCGTCCCCGAGGCCTTTCTCGAAGCGGATGTAGTTCTGACCGTAGCCCTCTGGCTCGTCGTTGTTGTTCGACTTGCCGTCGGCGGGGAGCGCGGTGACCGTCTGGTGCACGTCGATTGCGGGGAAGTAACGCTGCTGCTTGTAGTCCATCGTGGCGTTGCGCGCGGCGAAGTCCGCGTACAGTACAGTCCAGTCCAGTCCCCGATCGTCGGCCATGTCTTCGGCGGTGCGCGAATAGCTCCCGCGGTCCCGGGTGGCGTCCTCCCATGTGCCCATGACCGTGTCTTGTCCACCCTGGTAGTCATCCAGGTAAAAGGCGAAGATCGCCATCCCGTACATGTGCCAGAAGCCGTCGCCGTTGTCGGAGTACGTCCCGAGCGCGAGGTACGGGTTCTCCGAGTAGCCGCTGACGTAGAACGACCAGTAGTTGGTGTTCGGGTAGACGTAGTCTTCCATCCAGGTGGCGGTGGCCTCCCACCACCAGAACTCGTTGGCGACGCCGTAGCCGAACTGGATGGCATGATTGAATTCGTGGGCCGCCATCGTGGCTCCCCAGGCCGGATCGTCCCAGCTGTCCTTGCCCGTCACGATGTAGGGGATGTCCTGCCCGTCACATCGCTCGAAATAGGTGTAGGCCCCGCCGGTGCGGTCGTTCTGGACGTAGGCGACGAGCAGGAAGTCGTCGGTGCCGCTGGGCGCGCGCCACCCGAGCTCGTCCACCTCGACGCTCCAGCTGTACTCCAGGTCCTCCAGGAAGGTCTGGGCATCGGTCCTGTCGACGCCCGTCTCGTACTCGACGACGAAGTGGTCGCCGACGATGCGGTTGTCGGACCACGACCAGCAGGAATCCGTGGCAGGCGGGGGCGCTGCCGGCGACCGGTCCGGCACCGGTGAGAAAAGCCCGGCACCGGGGCTCGGAAAGACCGCATCCACCCTCGTACGCTCGGCCGGCGTCATCGCGCCCCAGTGGCGGTGGAGCGCCGCGACCAGCGGCGTCTGGCACGAGAAGTCGTGGGCGTGCTGGGAGAGATCGAGCAGGTCGCGCCTGGCCTGCAGATCGTTCGGATCGAACGGATTGGCGGCGGCGATGGTGATGAACAGGAGCATCGGCGATCCGGCTGAGGCGAGAGTGCCACCGGCCGAGCCCCCCGACAAGTCAAGAAAGGGCTCGGATCTCGTGACGGATTACACCCTCAGCATGTTCATCGCGTTCGAGGGCCTCGACGGCAGCGGTGGAACCACTCAGATTGCTATGTTTGAAGCAGCTCTTATCTCCGATGGGCGCGCGGTGTGCCGCACGCGGGAACCTTCGGACGGTCCGGTCGGCCGCCTCATCCGGGCGCAGTTGGCGGGTGGGGCGGTGGGCGATGCGGTTTTTGGCATGCTCTTCGCCGCCGATCGCCGCGATCACCTCGATCGGGTCGTGTTTCCCGCGCGGGCACGCGGCGAGGTCGTCGTCACCGATCGTTACGCCCTGAGTTCGCTGGCCTACCAGTCCCTCGCGCTTGGGCTCGATCGCGTATGGGCGTATAACATGGAGTTTCCGGCGGCGGACGCGGTGGTGATGCTCGACCTGGAGCCCGCCGAGTGCCTCCGGCGCGTGGAGGCGCGCGGTGCCGTGCGCGATCGGTTCGAGACCCTCGACCAGCTGGAGCGAATTTCCCGGGCCTACGAGGCGGCGATTGCGCGCTGCGTGGCGCGGGGCGACCGCATCGAAAGGATCGATGCGTCGGGGGGCGCCGAGCAGGTGCATCGGCGGGTGCGGGGTGCGGTGTGGCCGTCGTCGTAGATCTGGGCCGTCGCAGCTATCGGGAGGTGTGGGAACTCCAGATTCAAACATTGGAGGACCGCATCAGCGATCGAGTCGACGACACGGTGTTCCTCGTGGAACATGACCCGCCGGTCTATACGGTCGGGCGTAAGGCCGGGGCGATCCGGAACCTGTTCGACCCGGGCGGGGCAGAGGTGATCGAGGTGGAGCGGGGCGGGGACCTCACCTGGCATGGTCCGGGCCAACTGGTCGCCTACCCGATCTGCAAGCTGGTGGGCGAAGGCCGCGACCTCCACGCGTGGCTTCGTCGCCTGGAACAGGTCGCCATCGACACGGTCGGCGCCTTCGGGCTTCGCGGCGAGCGTGACTCGCGCAACACCGGGGTGTGGGCCAACGGGCGCAAGCTCGCCAGCATCGGCATCGCCTGTCGTCGGTGGGTCACCTGGCATGGCCTCGCGCTCAACGTCGACCCCGATCTGGCATGGTTCCGACGAGCGCGCCCCTGTGGGCTCGATGCCAGCTTGCTCACCAGCATGGCGGCCGAGCTGGGGGGGGCGCCGGCGGGCCCGGCGGTGCGGCGCGCGCTCGCCGAACGTTTGGTTGGGCTCAACGCCCCAGGAGTTATCCCAATCTGTAGCTGAGGTGCGCCGGCATCATGGGTAGTTCGCTGCTTGCGGGTTCCGACGGCAAGCCGTGACCGGGGGCCGAGAAATGGGGACTGGGAAGCCGGGGACCGGGGCTGGGACGGCACGGGCGACATGGACATCCGCTCCGGTTCCGGTGCGTGTCGGGTGTGGACGCGTCCTTCCGTGGTTGGCTCCGGCGGCCCCCGAGCCATGAAGCGCACCGTACCGCTGCGCCTACGCGAGCATGGAGGTGCGCCTCCCAGCCGGACCGCCAGCTCGGCCTGCCGGGCATCCGTGCCTGACCCGAGCCGCCCCCGTCGTCGCCGCGTCGCTCCCAGGGCAGACGCGGTCGATCCGGTCCGGCGCCGAGGGCAGCGCGGCGCGGTGGGGTAACTCCAGTCAACGCTCCACTTGACAACGATCGGCAACCGTGACAAGTTGGGGGCAGACTCCCGGGAACGGTTCATCCGGCCGGGAGCATCGCGGAGAGATTTTGAAGACCGATGCACGTCAGGCCTGACAACCCCTTGATCGTTCAGGGGGATGGCAAGGTCCTCTTGGAGACCAAGCACCCGAAGTATGAGGAAGTCCGCGACTTCCTCAGCCGCTTTGCGGAGCTGGAGACGTCTCCGGAGCACCTGCACACCTACCGGATCCACCCGTTGACCCTGTGGAACGCCGCCTCGAGCGGAATGACCCGCGCCGAGATCGTGGACGGGCTGCGCGCCTGGTCCAAGTTCGACGTGCCGCCCGATGTCCTGACCCAGGTGGGGGAGACGATAGAGCGATACGGTCTGGTGAAGTTGGTGCGCCATCCGGACGATGCGAAGCTGCTTCGGCTGGAATTCGCGAGCGCGTACGTGGCGAAGTTGGTCGGCCAGGTCAAGCAGGTGCGCGAACTGCTCGTCGAAGACGGCAAACGGTACCTCGCCATCGGCGGCGGGCATCGCGGCATCTTCAAGCAGCGGATGCTCTCGGCGGGTTGGCCGGTCGAAGATCTGGCCGGCTTCATCGAGGGCGATCCGCTTACGGTGACGTTGCGGCCCACCTTGCGTAGCAACGGCAAGCCCTTCGTCATCCGCGATTACCAGAAGACATCCGCGGATCGCTGGTTCCAGGATGGTCGCCCGTCAGGCGGAAACGGCGTCATCGTGCTGCCCTGCGGCGCCGGGAAGACGATCGTCGCCATCGAAGCGATGGCCCGCGTCGGTCAGAAGACGCTCATCCTCGCCACCAACGGGGCGGCCGTGAACCAGTGGGTCCGGGAGATCCTGGACAAGACGCACCTCACCGAAGGCCAGGTCGGCGCGTACACCGGCGAGACCAAGAACATCCGCGATGTCACCGTCGCCACCTACCAGATCATGACCTGGCGCGCCTCCAAGGACGTGGCCTTCGCCCACCTGCATCTTTTCGAGGACCAGAACTGGGGCCTCATCGTCTACGACGAAGTTCACCTCTTGCCGGCGCCCGTTTTCGGGGCGACAGCCGAGCTGCAGGGCCGGCGGCGACTGGGGCTGACAGCCACCCTCGTGCGCGAGGACGGGCGCGAGGGCGACGTATTCTCGCTGGTGGGGCCCAAGCGTTTCGACATGGCCTGGCAGTCTCTCGAAGAGCAGGGTTTCATCGCCGAGGCGAAGTGCTACGAAGTGCGTGTGGGGTGGAAAAACGGGGCGGCGCTGACGTACGAGAAGGCCAGAGAGGGAGAGAAGTTCCGGTTGGCCGCTGTAAACCCTGCGAAGCTCGAAGTGATCGACGCGCTGGTCGCGCGCCACAAGGACGACAACGTCCTGGTGATCGGGACCTACCTCGATCAGCTCCACGCGATCGCCAGGCGCTACAAGGCGCCGCTCATCACCGGTGAAACGCCGGGCCCGCTGCGCGACGTCCTCTATGGGAAGTTCCGAACGGGAGAGATCAAGCTGCTGATCGTCAGCAAGGTTGCCAACTTTTCC
Organism: Myxococcales bacterium; assembly: GCA_009692585.1. The sequence goes on along the minus strand of SHYX01000016.1, from coordinate 30,367 downwards.
ATCGATCTTCCCGATGCAAACGTGGCAATACAGGTATCGGGGTCCTTTGGCTCTCGCCAGGAAGAGGCGCAGCGCCTCGGCCGGGTGCTGCGACCGAAGGCCCACGGGGCACACTTCTACAGCGTTGTCACACGTGAGAGCAAAGAGCAGGAGTTTGCGATGAAACGTCAGCTCTTTCTCACGGAGCAGGGCTACCGGTACTACATCCAGGAGGGCTCCACCTAGGAGCCGGGGCAGGACGCCGCGATGAGCATTGAGAATCAAGACATGCCGGTGGACGGGGATGGCGGTCGGCGTCGGCGTCGGCGTCGGCGTCGGCGTGGGGGCGTCGGCGACGGCCCGGCCGAGGGCGGCGCGTCCGTCGAGGTCGAAGTCAGCAGCGGGGAGGCGGAGCCGGCCTCTCGCGGGCGGCGCCAACGGCGCGTCTATCGCGATGATTTCGAGGCGGCGGGCGCGTCGGTGCCTGCTTCAGGAAAGATGATCGTCAAGCCGAGGACGCATCGGACCCGGTGGAAGCCCAGCGCGGGGTTGGCGCGGCGCCGCCGGTTCAGCCGCGGGGAGCTGGACGAACTGGCGGCCTACTTCGCCAAGATGCCCGAGGCGTTGGTGGCGGCACTATATCGTTCGCTCGGCGGGCAGGCGATCCGTGGCGGCGGCGACCCGGACCGCGTGGTGCAACTGACGGTGCGCGCGCTCGCGCAGGGGAATCGGCTCAGCGGCCTGCTGTTCCAGATGCAGCCTCGTGACCGACAGGCGTTGGCGGTGCTCATCCAGTGCGGCGGACTGGCCCCCGCGGACGAGTTCCATCGTGAGTTGGTATTGATGCTCGGCGGTCGGGAGGGGGACTGGGCGCGTACGATGCAGGTCCTCGGCGATCGGGGGGTGGTGGCGGCCAGCGCCCCGGTGGAGGACGGGTTCTACTACCTCGTCCCCGAGCCGCTGATCGATCCGTTGCTCGAGCACCTGGGCGAAGAACTGGCCCTCGCCACCTTCGAACACGAGGACATCCGGGTGGTCGATCAGCGGCCATTCTGTCCGCCCCTGGACTTCTCGCTCGCGACGCTGGCGACGTGGATGGATCAGCACCCACCGAAGCTGACGCAGCGACAGGAGGTATTCAAGGCCCAGAAGGAGGACCTGGACAAGTTCTTCGCGCAGCTCTGGGCGGCCGAATCCGAGGTCTTTCAGCTTCACTATGATTTTTTGATGATGCACGGCATGATCGAGCTCCGCGGGGACCGGGTGTCGGTCAACCGCGACGTCGTGGAGGAATGGCTCTCCCTGGAGCCGGACGACCAGCGCGATCTGATGTTCCGGGCGCTGGAAAAGAGCATGAGCATGGCGGAGTGGGTGCTGTGGGCGGTGCACTCGGCCAAGGGACAGTGGGTTCCCGAGGCCCCGTTGATGGCGATCTACCGTCGGTGGCGTCGCGGTGAGGATTGGCGGGAGCGCTTCCACAAGGGGCTGCTCAACTCGACGCGCGGGGCCGAGCGCGAGGGGTACTCCTTCTCCGCCTTGGTCAACTGCGGCATGCTCGAACTCGGCGTGTGGGGGCAGCAGAAGGTCTACCGGCTCTCGCCGCGTGGCACCGCCCTGCTCGACCCGCCGGAAGACGAGGGCTTTTCGAAGTTCTACCTGACCCCGAACTACGAGATCATCGCGCCCGCCGGGCTGGCGCCGGTCCTGCTTTTCCGTCTCGGTGAACTGGCCGAGTTGATGGGCTGCGACCGCGCCAACACCTACAAGATCACCGAGATCAGCATCGAGCAGGCGCTGAAGAAGGGCTGGCGCCGCGAGGAGTTGCTGGAGTTCCTCCGCGAGTACAGCCAGATCGGGCTCCCGCAGAACGTGGAAAGCACCATCCGGGCATGGATGGGTGGCGACGGAGACGTCGAGTTCCACGAGCTGACGGCGCTTACCGTGCACCGCGCCCACGTGCGCCGCTTCGAGTCCATGCGGGCCATGCGCTCGTACGTCCTGCACCGCTTTGCTCCGGGCCTGTACGCCGTCGATCGCAAGCGGCTTCCCGAGATCACCATCGCCCTCATCGAGGCCGGCTTCAACCCCGGCAAGGACATCCGGCGATACCCCGGGGACGAAGAAGCCGCCCAGAGCCGCGAACGCCTCCACCACCAGCTCGCCGAGGCCCGTGAGCTGCGGGAGGACCCTGTTTCCCGTGCCCAGCGCGCGGACACCCTGCCCGAGGACCTCAACCCGGTCCCCGGCTCGAGCATCGCCCACCAGAGCCGGCGGCGCCAGGAACCGCGGGGCCCCGCACGCGCGAGCGTTCAGGAAGTACGTGCGATCCTGGAAAAAGCGCTCAAGGGCGGTCTGGGGGTCGAGATGAGCTACCACTCCATCAAAGACGACTCGCGCAAGATGCACCTGGTGGTCCCCGAGCGGATCGCGCTCAATCGTGAAGGGGCTTCGGTGTTGGTGGCGCTCGACGTGGAGTCGGGCAACCGGCTGAGCTACGCGCTGGTGCAGATCGAACGCGCGCGCACCACCGACAAGAAGGCGGGAGAATCGTGAGTACGGAGCCCCCCGCCGAGCCCCTGAGCTTCGAGCAGGCCTTGCGTCAACTCGAAGAGCGGGTGCAGAAGCTCGAGTCCGGCGATCTCCCGTTGGACGACGCGCTCCGCCTCTTTGAAGATGGCGTCGCGCTGGTCCGCCAGTGTCACGAACGTCTGGACGCCGCCGACGCGAGGGTGACGGTGCTTTCTGCGTCGGCTCCGGACAGAAACGCCGAATGAACACCCCGTTGACAATCGCGGTGCAAGTTGCGGGTAGGCTTCCGCGCGTCCGGGACGGAGGACTCCTCAGATGTTCGACAACGTAGGTCGCAGCCGCAAGCAGAGCGCGGGGCGCACCGCCGGCTCGGTGCTGCTGTCGTTGTTGTTCAACGGATCCATCCTTGGATTGATGATCGTGATCTCGGTGAAGGCACCAGAGATCGTCGCCGAGGTGCAGGAGCAGCTCGTCGCCGTGGACATGCTGCCGCCGCCGCCGCCGCCGCCGCCGCCCGCGGGTGGCGGAAAAAAGAAGGAGAAGAAGGAGGAAGAGATCGAGCCAGAGGTGGTGACGGAGGTGCCGGTGCTGCTCGAAGAGGCGCCCCCCCCGGTTGAAGACGAGCCCGAGGGCGAAGGCGTCAAGGACGGCGTGGTGGACGGGGTCAAAGACGGTGTGGTGGATGGGGTCAAAGACGGTGTGCTGGGCGGTCAGCTCGGTGGAACCGGGCCCAAGACCGTGCACTACAGCGAGGTCCAGGTGAAGGTGCGGCCGCCGAAGCCGGAGTTTCCCGAGGCGGCGCGGCAGCTGGGTCTCAAGAGCGAAAAGTGCATCGTCCACGTGGTGGTCGGTACCAACGGTCGGGCCGAGACCATCACCTTCAAGGCCTGCCCCGAGCTGTTCAAGGCCAACTCCCGCGCCACAACCGAGAAGTACGAGTGGTACCCGTTGCTGGACGGCGGTGTGCCCGTTCGCGCGCAGTTCGATCTCAATTTCATCTACAAACTCATCGACTAGGATTCGCCATGCTGCTCGCTCTGATCGTCTCCGCCATGGCCGCCGACACCGCGCACGCCGCGGGCGGACTGGACCTCTCCCCCGGCGCCGTCTGGGCGGCGATGGGGATTCCGGCACGCATCGTGCTCGTCACGATGCTCCTGATGCTCTTCGCCTGTGTGTATGTGGCGTCGGAGCGGATCCTGTATTTCATGGCGGCGCGTGGCCAGTCGCGGGCGCTGGCCGGCGCCATCGGCGCGCCCTTGAAGAGCAACGATCTTGCCGGCGCGATCAAGCTCGCCGCCGGGGAGCAGTTCAAAAAGTCCTACCTCGCGGTGATCCTCTCGGCGGCGCTCAAGGAATACTCGGCCCGCACCGACAAGCACGGCATCGCCGCGGCCGACCGCGCGCTGGAGACGGTGACCCTGGAAGAGGGCTCGGCGCTGCGCAAGGGCATGAACATCCTGGCCACCACCGGCTCCACCGCCCCCTTCGTCGGGCTCGTCGGCACCATCTTCGGCATCATCAACGCCTTCGGCAAGATGAAGACCGAGGGGGGCGCCGACATCGCCTCGTTGTCGGGCTCCATCGGTGAAGCGCTGGTCTCCACCGCGGTTGGCATCGCCGTCGCCACCATCGCAATCTGGTTCTACAACTACTTCAACGCGGTGATCGACGACATCCTGAAGGATGTGTCCGTCGCGACGCATGAGATGCGCGACTTCTTCGAGAAGGACGTGCTGCGGCGGTCGGAAGTCACGGCGGCCAAGTAAGAGCGGGCAAGGAGGAACAGCGGACATGGGCGCGAAGGTCGGGGGAAAGAAGGGCGGCGCGATGGCGGACATCAATGTCACGCCACTGGTCGACGTCGTGCTCGTGCTCCTGATCATCTTCATGGTGATCACCCCGATGCTCAGCTCGGGCGTCGACGTGGCGCTGCCGCCTGCACAGACCGCTGAATCCGAAAAGGACATGGGGACCAACCTGGTCATCGGCGTGAAGGGGGACGGGTCGGTCTACGTGGACAAGAAACCGGTGGTCCTCGAGAGCCTCGTGGACGAGATCGCCGCGCAGCGCGAAGGGGATGACGGCAAAGCGCGTCCGCTGGTGGTCAAGGGCGACCGAAACGCCACCTACCGGCAGGTGCGGGCGGTGATCGACGAAATCCACGAGAACGTGCCGTTCACGGACACCATGCTGCTGGCCACCGACAAGCCGCAAGCTGGGGTGAACTGATGGGCGCCAAGGTGGGGCTGGGCGGCGGCGGGTCGATGGATGAGATCAACGTCACCCCGCTCATCGACGTGGTTCTGGTCCTGTTGATCATCTTCATGATCATCACTCCGATGACGGTGCAGAAGTTGCCGGCCGAGCTGCCGCCGAACGAAGACACGCCTCCGCCCCCGCCAGACCCGAACAAGAAGCAGCTGATGGTTTCGGTTTTTGCCGACAACACCTTTGCGCTGAACCTCGTGCCCAAGGACGAGTTGACCCTGCGCGCCGACCTCCAGGCGCAGCTGAAGGGTCGGGTCGTCGATGAGCGCAACGTCTTCGTCGATGCCAACGGGGAAGCCAGGTACGAGACCGTGGTCCACGTGATCGACCTCGCGCGCCAGATGGGCGCCAAGCGCGTCGGCTTCGCGGAACTCAAGGAGACGGGTCCGGAGAAGCTGACCGTCGATGAGTTGCTCAGGTTGGCCGCTCCGGCCGCCCCCGTGGCTCCGATTCCGTGACCCTGATGGCGCGGGCCGGCGGCGAGGCCGCGGTGCGCGCGGCGGTGGATCGCTTCGTCGACCGCATGGCCGCGGACTTCGTCATCGGATTCTTTTTCGAGGGCAAGGACCTTGGACGGATCAAGCTCCACGAATTCGAGCACGCCCTGCGATCGCTCGGCGGCGACGTGCCGTACACCGGACGGCCGATCGTGCCGCTGCACCGGCAGCTCCGTATCAATGGCGGCCAGTTCCGGCGGCGCCTCGCGCTTTTGAGGGCCGAGCTGGCCGACTTCCCGGAAGAGGTGCGCGACGCGTGGATCGAGGCCCAGCTTCGGCTCCAGGTGCAGATGACCGACGGCACGGATTGCGCGCCGTGATCCGTGCTGGGACGGTGGCGCCCCTGCTCGTGGGACAACCCGTCTTCGGACTCCCGGTCGACCTCGCCACCGTACGTCGGCGCGGGCCGGTCATCGTTGCCTTCCTGGGTGGGCTCTCGGGCGCGGCGGCGCTGCAGAACGTCCAGCGCCTCACGACGATCTGGCCCCGCGTGGACGCCGAGGCGGGCGGTGTGGTGGGGATCACCCGCTCACCGTTGGCCGCCGCCCGAGACTTCGTTCCGCGCCACCATGTCCTGTTTCCGGTGCTCTGCGACGAGTCCGGGAAACACACGGTCGCGTGGGGTGTCGGCAACGCCGAGGGTCTGACCGCCATGTTGCTGCGAGCAAGACCGGACCTGCTTCGTAGAGCGATGAGCGTGGTGCGCACGGGCCAGCCGATGCCGGAGGCGCATCCCGGCCAGCTGCCAGCGGCGTTCGCCGTCGGGGTCGATGGGCGGGTGACCTACTGCTGGTACGGCGCGTCGCCGTCCGCGCTCCTGGACGGCGATGCGCTCTGGGCCGCCGTGGCGCCGTGAGTCTCGTCCTGTTGTTGGCCGCATGCTCCACCCGCCAGGAGCAGGCCGATCCGGATCGCCTCCCGCGTGCGGTTGCGGTTGCGATGGTGCTGTCCGGGCATCAGCGCGTGACCGCCTACTTCTCCGTGGAACCGAACCCGCGCGGCCATGTCGACGTGCGCATCGCGGACGGCTTGGAACTGCCGGGGGCGGAGGCGGTGTTTGCGGTGGAGCCCGACGGCGACGACCGGTACAGCTGGCATCTGACCGAGCGATTGGGGGGCGCGCGCGTGCCGTTCCTCACGCCGGGGACGGAACAGGTTCGCGTCACCCGTCTCGACGACCGCGACGTGTGGCTCTTCCCGCGCGAGGGCTCGGCGGGTTGGGCCTGTGCGCTGTTGACCGGTCGTTGTCGCGGCGTGACCGAGCCGTTCCCCGAACTCCCGATGACGCGGACCGGTCCCGGGTCGGGGTTTCGGCTTGAACTCGACGACCATACGCTGCGATTCCGGCAGCCCCATCAGACTGCCGAGGCACGGGCGGACGTCGTGGCGACGCGGGTCGGCGCGATCGTCGGTGTGCGTTGGTACCTGAAGTCCCCCTCGGCGCGGGTTGCCGAGTACATCGACCGGAGGTTTCGGGGTCGGGGAACGCTGCGGGCGGCGTTCCGCGAGGTGGTTGTCGACGGGATCCTCGAGGAGTGGGCGAGCGCAGAGCCCGAGGTGGTCGACGCGCCCTGGCAGGCCGACGTCCGCACGCACTGGACGGGCCGTGAGGACGCCAGCTTCAGCGTGGCGGCGCTGTGGTCCGACGAGCACTTGTGTCTGGCCGGACGCATCCGCGACGACGTTCGCACCGCCAAGGACGCGCTCGCGATCGTCATCCGCAAGGAGCGGCGCGTGATCTCGCTGTTGGAGCCGCCCGACAACGCGGTCGTGGCCCGGGAGGAATTCGGCTGGCACTACGAGGCGTGCTGGCCACGTCCGTGGTTCGCGACCGCGGGTAGCAGTGTGGCCATGACCGTTCAGCTGCAGGACGAGGACGGCACCGGAGACGTCGATGTCCTGGCGACCGCGCCCATCTTCGGCGCGGTTCCGATCGGCGCGCTCGACCTCGTGGCGGATTGAAGACCATCATGAAACGGGGGGAGAGGGCTCGCCGCCCTCTCCCCCTACCGTCGCCTATCCTCCGGCCTCCAAGCTGCGCTTTCCGGCCTGCGGCGGCGGGCGACTCTCCCCCTCACCGCAGTCCCCCACGCCGCATCAGAGTTTGCTGGCTCTGGGAGCCGACCCGCGGGCGGCATGGGTGACTAACGGGATGGCAGGCCCGCGCTCGGGACCAAGAGCAACACCGCCGCTGCGGTCGCGACAAATAAGATCGCGGTGACCTGGATCGGCCGGTCGCGCAGCAGCGTCTCGTCCGGGGCGGCACCCTCGCCTTTTTGGTCGATGAGGTAGATGTAGCGGAATACCGCGTACAGGACATAGGGCAGGGTCAGCCCGAGCCACGGATTCGGCGACTGGACCGTGTACAGTGCGTAGCTGATGATGGTTCCGCCGGTGGTGACCGCCTGGAACTCCTGGAGCATCGCCGGACTGTAGTGGGCGAGCGACTTCCGCGTGCCGCCCACCTTTCCCTCCAGCAGGAGGATCTCGCCACGTCGCTTGTTAAAGCCAAGGAACAGCGCACCAAAAGCGGTGCACACCAACAGCCAGGGACTGATTCGGACGTCGATCGCCACCGCGCCCGCGACGGCGCGCCAGATGTAGCAGCTCGCGAGCACCATGACGTCGAGGATCGCGAAGTTCTTGAAGTACAACGAGTAGGAGAGTGTGGTGGCGAAATAGGCGATGGCCACGACCATGAACGTCGTTCCGAGCAGCGAGGACACCCCGACCGCCGCCGCGGTCGCCACGAACATGATCGTCCACGCGGCGCGGGTGCCCAGGTGGCCGGCCGCCAGGGGGCGATGGCGCTTCTTCGGATGCTTTCGGTCCGACTCGACGTCCCGGAGGTCATTGTAGACGTATCCGGTGCTGCTCAGCAGGCAGAAGACGACGAACGCCAGCCCCGCTAGCTTGAGGCTGGTCGGCTCGGTGAACTTAGCCGAGAAGATGAGCGCAGCAAACAGGAGGGCGTTCTTGGTCCACTGCTTGGGACGCAGCGCGACGAGCGCGGCGAGGGCGATGGGGCGGGGAGGGACGGGCAAGGCTAGAACTCCGGGTGGAGGCGGCTTCCGATGAGGAGGCCCAGGACGAAGGCGGCCACGCCGCAGGCGAAGCACACCAGCGCCCAGGCGCCGTGCACCTGCATGGACAGCCGGTTGTCACGTTGCCGGCGCATCAGGTTCGGATCATTCGCGACCCGGAGGGGCGGCGCGGGATCGAGGCGGTTGCTGACGGTGGGCAGCCGGAGCGTGTCCGCGGGGTCGCCCTGGGCGCGCTGCCGGCCGGCGTCGGGGCGGATCACGGTGTTGGCCTCGCCAAAGGGGTTCGGGTCGTTTCCCCGCCCGATTCGGATCACCGTGGGTTCGTCCCCCCCTTCGACCATCGGCGCCGGCGGTGCCGCCCTCAGCATCGACAATGCGGTGTTGGAGACACTCTGAGCGGAGCCGCGGGTGGGCGCGGAGTGCTGCGGAGACTGGCGCGGCGAACTCTCGTCGTCCTGTGGCGCGTCGCTCGGATCCAACAGCCGCGTCGGAGCCTCGCCCTCACCGCGCCGATCGGCGGGCGCGGCCTCTGGAAACAGGCCGCGGAGGAAGGCCGCCAGGGTCGAGGCGGAGAAGATGAACCCCGAGTCATGGCAGAACCGGTCGAGCGCTTCGCGAAACGCGGTGGCGCTTTGGACACGCTCATCGGGGCGGGCGCGCAGGGCCGAGGCGACGAGCACGTCGAGCGTGTAGGGAACGTCGGGGTTCACTTCGCTTGGCGGCGCGAAGGTGGCACGACGCAGCGCATCCAGGGTGGCCACTTCTCCAGGCTGCCGAAACGGGTGCCGTCCGGTGAGCACTTCGTAGAAGAGCACGCCGGCGGAGAAGAGGTCGGAGCGCTGGTCGACGACCTGACCTGCAGCCTGCTCCGGGCTCATGTAGTCGAACCGGCCCTTGACCACGCCCGACACCGTCTGGAGCGCCGTGACCGATGCCTTGGCGATGCCGAAGTCGGTCAGCTTCACCTCTCCCTGAAAGCTCAAGAGCACGTTGCCGGGCGAGATGTCGCGATGCACGATGTTGAGCGGGACGGGTTGGCCACCCCGCATCACCTGCCGGTTGTGCGCGTACTCCAACGCCTTGAGCATCTCGATCAGAATGTAGACCGCGTGGGGGACCGGCAGGGTGATCCCTTTGGTGCCGCAGCGCGCCAGCGCCTGACCCAGGTCACGACCGTTGACGAACTCCATCGCGATGTAGAACTGGGAATCGACGCTGCCGAGGTCGAGGATCTGGACGATGTTGGCATGCGACAGGAGCCCGGCGATCTTCGCCTCGTCCACCAGCATGTCGACGAAGTCGCGGTTCTGGCTCAGGTGCGGCGCGATGCGCTTGATCGCAAAAGTACGCTGAAAGCCCCCGATCCCGTCCAAACGCGCCCGATAGATCTCCGCCATTCCGCCAACGGCGACGCGCTCGAGAATCTGGTACTTGCCGAACCGCCGGGGCTCGGGGGAGACGGCGGCGCCCATGCGTGCGCAGTCCATAGCCTATCCGGCACCCCGCGGCGGGCGGGCAAAACATTCACACATCGGGTTGCAAAAAATTTCACATGGAGTAGATGGCCCGCGCCCTCGGGGAAGGCTCCGCCTCCCGCGTCCACCCGAGCAAGCCAGGACTCGGCCTTCGCCCGGTCCAACAGGGGTGCAAGTCCCCAAACGGAAACGGAACAAATGGTCGCACTTCTCGCACTTCTCGCCTGCAGCCCCGTCCCCGCCTCGATCAAGTTCGACGGCGAGGCCACCACGACCGTCCATGCCATGGACGCCGTCGCGGTCAACAAGGCCACCGTCCTCGACAAGGATGGAAAGGCCATCGACCCTCAGCCCACGCTGGCTTGGGCCGTCACTCCCGCCACCGTCGCCAAGCTCGAGGGCGCCAAGGTCACCCCCGTGGCCAACGGCGAAGCCTCGGTCGAAGCCAAGGTCGGCGAGATCAAGGCCTCCTACAAGTTCGTCGTTGCGCTCCCGGACAAGGTCGAGATCGCCGGCTACGACGCCGCCGCCGCGTGGTCTGTCGGTGGCGCGATGCAGCTCACCGCCACCGTCAAGGCCGGCGACGCCGCCGTCGAAGGTCAGACGGTGACCTGGTCCAGCTCCGACGCCAACATCGCCGAAGTCGACGCCAACGGCAACACCACCGGCAAGGCCGAGGGCAAGGCCACCATCACCGCGACCTCCGGCGCCTTCACCGCCACGGTCGAGGTCACCATTGGTGGCGCGGCCGTCGCGACCGTCACCCCGTAGTCCTCCGGCTTCGGCTATCAGGGCCCGCAGCGTTCGCTGTCGGGCCCTGTTCTTTTTTGGCGATGGGTTCAGCGCGTCAGGTGTACGCCGACGCGCACCAGCCCGGTTCCCGTACGCGGGAACGGCGTCTTTTGGAGCTCGCGCTCCACGCACGACCGCGTTGGTTCGTGGAGGTAGTTCAAGAGCGCCGCGGATTGGACCCGGCCCGCCTCGTCGATGACGACCTCCACCGCGAGGTAGGCGACGCTGTTGCACGTCCGCTCGGCGGCGACCCCGCGCTCGCCCAGGGTGTAGGCGATACCCTGCCATTCCGCGTGCAGCGACGGGTCGGACTCCTCGCCGGTGAGCACGCGCGGCACGTCGCGCAGCGTCCACCACGCTCCCGCGACCACGGCCAGGGCGCCGACTCCGAGCGCGGTCACCGCGAGGCAGCCGAGAGACGTGGTCGTAGCCTTGTCCTTGCTCATTCGCTCGAGCGTCGACCTTGGGCGGAGGTCGAGTCCAGGTCCGGTGGGCGAGGTGCGAATCGGGACCGTTGGCGGTCGGGTGGGGCGGGTCTGCGCCGTGGTCGGCGGCCGAGCCGGCCCTTCGGCGGGGGCCCGTGACACGGGGGTCGGAAGGGCAGATTCGCTCGGCTGGCCCACGAGGGGTTTGGCGGCGCCGCCGGTGCGCTCCGCGGTGGAGGATCTGCGCGGTACCGACGGCGAATCGCCCGAATCGGAGAGCGCGATGCGACCGGGGTCCTTGCCGAGCGCGATGGTGTGCAGCCGCTCCGCCAGCAGATCGATTGCGCAACGATCGCCAGGGTCGGGCGTCATCACGGCGGCCAGCGTGTCGTTGAGCCAGGTCGGCTCGGCGCCCGTAGCCGTGCTGCTCAGCCGCGGCGGGAGATGCCGGAGCAGGTGCTCGCGTTGCTCGTCCGGGTCCAACTCGCCCATGAACTCGGCCACCGGCTGGGCGGTCAGGCAGAAGTACAGGAGCGCGCCGACCGCATACACGTCGGTGGCCGGCTGGGGCGCCAGCCCTTCGAATTGTTCCGGGGCGGCGTACTGGGGCGTGCCGATGAACGCCCCGACGCGCGTGAGGCGGTCGCCCACGCCGCCAAACACCTTGGCGATCCCAAAGTCGGCGACGCGGATCCGCGGCACCTCGTCGCGGGGCACGGCCGCTTCCAGGAGCACGTTCTCAGGCTTCAGATCGCGATGGATCACGCCCTGCTGGTGCGCCACCGCGAGCGCGTCGCACACCTGCATCGCGACCGCCGCGGCCACGCGTGGCGACAGGAGCCCCACCCGCCGGAGGTGGTCCAACAACGAGCCGCCGGCCTCGAAGCGCGTCACCAGGTACGGCGAATGCCCTGCGCGGTGGACGAAGCCCCGGCATTCCACGATCTGGGGGTGGTTCAGCCCCTGAAGGATCTGCGCTTCGATGGCAAGCCGGCGTAGGAACGGCCCATGGTCCCGCTGCTGGTAGAGGACCTTCACCGCCAGCAGGGGACCGAATTCCTGACCGTCGCTGCCGACCTCCTGCGCCAGGTAGGTCACTCCCGCGCCGCCGATCGCCAGTCGCCGGTGGATGCGGTAGGTGCGGTCGATGAGCTCGCCGGTCTCCATCAGCTCGCCCCAGCCGACCGCTGGGCGCGCGGAGCGGCAGCCGAGATTGGAGCAGCGCTCGCCATCTTCCACGAAGGTCGTGAGGCAGCGACTGCAGTAGCGGGTGCGGGGCTCGGCCTCGGACATCGGGGGGTGACTATCCCTAAAGCGACGAAGCCGGGCGGCTCTGGTAGGCTGCGGGGCCATGCGTATCGGTGTGCTCCGTGAGACCCTCCCCGGCGAGCGCCGGGTGCCCCTGACCCCGGAGGCGGCGCGGCTGCTGGCCGCACACAACCACGCCGTGTTCGTCGAAACCGGGTTGGGCCTGGGTGCCGGGTTCTCCGACACGGAGTACCTCGCCGCCGGCGCGCAGATCGCGTTCACCTCCCGCGAGGTTGCGGCCCAGGCGGAGGTCCTGGTCAAGGTCCATCCACCGCGGGTGGAGGAGATCGAGCTTTTGAGGCCGGGGACGACGCTGCTCGCGTTCCTGCACCTCGCCGGCCAACCGGCCGCCCTGCACCAGGCTCTGGTGGGCGCGCGGGCATCCACGCTCTCGCTCGAGTTGGTGCAGGTGGGCGACGAGTTCCCGATCCTCGAGCCGCTCTCGGCCATCGGGGGGCGCGTTGCCGTCACGCTCGCAGCGTGGCACCTCACGGTTCCGGGAGGAGGTCCTGGCGTTCTCCTTGGGGGCTCTCCGGGAGTGCCGCCCGCGATGATGCTCGTCATCGGGGGCGGGACCGCCGGTCGCGCGGCGGCGGCAGAGGGCGCGGCGCTCGGCGCGCAGGTGGTGGTGCTGGACCGCGACGCACGGCAGCTGCACCGGGTGGGTCGCGAAGTGGGCCGAAGCATCGTCACCGGAATCGCAAGTGAATACCACCTGGTACGGTATCTGGAGCAGGCCGACGTGGTGATCGCCGCCGTGGCCGTGCGCGGCGAGCCGGCGCCGAAGGTGCTGAAGCGGACCCACATCCGTGCGATGCGCGAAGGCGCGCTGTTCATCGACATGTCGATCGACGAAGGAGGCTGTGCCGAGACCAGCCGCCCGACAACCACCGACGCGCCGGTCTACGAGGCGGAGGGAGTGCGGCACATCTGCATCCCCAACCTGCCGAGCGAGGTGGCCCGCACCGCATCCTGGGTGCTCAGCGGGAGCCTGCTGCCCTACCTCGACGCGCTGGGCGGTGGGCTGCCCCATGCCCTCGCGACCATTCCGGCCTTGCGCCACGCGGTGGGCTTCCTCGACGGCCGGTTGGTGAGTCGCACGTTGCGACGCTTCGTCGACGTTCCGTACGTTGCGTTGGACGAGATCGTGCCGGTGTCCGAGGGGTAGCCGGACTGGGCGCCGCGAGTCGACGCCCGTGGTCGTGGTACGCTTGCGGCAGGTGGCGCTCCCCCAATCCGTCCTCTGGTCCCTCTTCGCCATCGGCGCCGGCGGTGGCGCGCTTTCCGGCTGGCTCGCCAGCCGCGCGTGGCGGATCGCCCGGCTGATCTCGTCGACTCCCCCGACCGCGGTGAGCGCGCTGACTCCCGGCCTGCACGAGGTCCGAGGGGCGATTCGGGGTGAAGGTAGCCTCGTGTCGCCGATGTCGGCGCAGCCCTGCGTGTACTGGCGGCTGCTCATCGAACAGCGCCGGCGGAACCGGTGGGAGTCCGTCCTCGATCGGAAGGAGTGTGTTGCTGCCGCGCTCGATGACGGGGGGGGGCGGGTCGGCCTCCAGCCCTTGCGCGCCGACGTGATCCTGTCCCGTCCCGAGCACGGCTCGGGCGGCATCCTGGGCGTGCCCAGCGCCGAGCTCACGCGGGTGCTGGCCACCTTCTCCGAAGCAGCGCCCAATCTGCAGGGACCCTACGTCCGCTACCGGGAGGAGCTTCTGGTCGATGGGTCCCGCGTGCATGTCGTCGGCACGGTTGTCGACGAGGGCGGAGGGTGGCGCATCGGCGCGGAGGGCGACGTTCACGTGCTCAGCGACCGTGATGAGTCCGAGATCGTCCGCCACGAAGAACGGAGGGCGCTCCGCTGGGGCGGCGTGGCCGCGCTGGGAGGGCTCCTCCTGGTCTGGAGCGTGTTGCAGCTGTTCGGGGCCTAAGAGCGTTCAGGGAAACGTGATTCCCGGCGTTCGTAGATAACTATTTAGCATTACTGCTGGGCCGGGCGGTCACCCCCGCACACTCGCCACCTGCCGTCTGAGCTCCTCAAGCGTCGCGACAGGTCTGGAACACGTGGTTCCGGAACAGGCGAGCGCCATGCCCGCGGGAACGCCCGTCGCGACCCGCCGGACCAACAACTCGGGATCGGGCAGCCCCCACGCGCCGCGGAACAGGGCGTCGTTCCCAGCGACCTTGACCACCACCGCGGGACGGGCCAGGCGCTCGGTCAGGGCCGCGGCCGGTGCGGCCATGAACCCGTAGCGGTCGGCTTCGGCGCTGGCGCCGGTGGCCGCCGCCGCCGCCAGCGCTCGCCAGCGTTGGTGGTCGGTGAGGGACGCGACGCGCCACGCCGCCTCGCCGAGGGCGGCATTGCCCGGGAGCAGGCGGCGCGCGTAGGCCAGTCGCCCGACGCCGCCCGCAGGCGCGTCGCGAAAGCCGCCCTCGGGGAGCGCCAGGCTCTCGGCGAAACCGAGGACGTGCTCGGCGGCGCGCAGCCAGGCCTCGTCGCCCGTGTACTGCGCCAGTTGCGCGAAGGCGTCGGCCACCGCCGCCTGGTCGTCCAAGAGGCCGATGGCCTCGCCATCCAGCGTCCGAACCACGGCCCCGTCGGCCCGCACGAGCCGCTCGGCCACCAGCGTCATCGCCGCCCTTGCCATCTCCGCGAGCCCACTCCGATCGAGCGCGCACGCGGCGCGGAGGAGCGTGACGGCGAGTTGGGCGTTCCACCCGGCGACGACGCTGAGGTCCACCGGGGGCGGCTCCCCTCGTGGCAGCCGGGAGTAGTGCGCCTCGTCAGCGTCCATCGACCCGGCGAACGCGTGGAGGTCGTCGCGCCACAGCCGCCGGATCAGCCACTGCAGCGAACGCTCGACCGCCGCGGACTGCTGACCGGTCCGGAGGTAGACGCGCAGGAGTCGGGCCTGGTCCTCGCCGAGCTTTTCGAAGTGGACCTGCGCCCAGTCGTCCTGCGTCGCGTACCGGAAGAACCCGCCTTCGTGCCGATCGTAGAGACCCTTTTCGACCATCGCGTCCAGGGTCTTGTGGAGCATGCCGCCGTCAAGGCCCCCCCGGTCGACGCGATCGGCGAGCCAATCCAGCACGCCCGGGTGGGGGAATTTTTCCAGTTCGCCGAAGCCGCCGTGCCAGGGATCATACGCTTTCTGGACCGCGGCCCAGACCTGGTCGACGCCTGCGGGTGCGTCGACGAGCGCGTCGGCATCCGGCTTTCCGAGGGCCCAGCGCTGGCCGGGTCGGGAGCAGCTCTCCAGCAGGGGCAGCAGCTCGTGCGGCGGCATGTAGAGCCGGCCCACCAGGACCTCGCCCTCGGCGTCGAGGATCGCGCAGGTGGGCCAACCGCCCTGGTTGTAGCGATCGTTGATGTCGGGGCGGTGGTCGGTGTCGACCCGAATCGCTACGAATCTCTCACGGAGGATGCTCACGACGCGGGGGTCCGGGTAGGTCCCCTGGTCCATCACGTGGCACCAATGGCACCAGGTGGCCCCGATGTGCAGGAGCACCGGGCGCCCCAGCTCTCGCGCTCTGGCGAACGCGGCCTCGCCCCACGGCATCCAGTCGATGTCTGCGTTCACGAGGGGGGCCGCCGGACGGGCCGCCAGTCGGTCAGGTCGCTGAGCACCCAGGTGGTGGCGCGTCCGATGCGTAGGTTCACGATCACCTCTACGTTCTGGCGGACCAGTTGGCTGCCGGTCCCGGAAAAAAGGAAGTTGAGGACCGGCATCTGAGGCGGTGTCAGCTCCACCAGGCGGCCGCGGACCGGCGGCGCCGTCGCGTCCGGCACCAGTCCCAACCGGCCCCGTCGGCTTCGGTACAGCCGCCCTCGCACTGACGCCGGCACGCCGGCGTCCTCACCCAGCCACCCGAGTGCCCCGCCGGTAAGCGCCAGCTGGTCGTAGACGAACAGCGCGCCCTTCGGCGTGGGAGCGGAGCTGCGGCTCACGGCGCACACGCGGCTTCGAGGACGTCACACAGCGGCAGCAGCCGGTCGTGCAATTCGTGATGCTCGGCATCGTGACCCAGGCGCCAGGCCAGCGTCTCGTCGAGGGTCCAGGCTTCGCGCGGGAGCCGGACCATCAGCCCGAGGTCGGCGGCGGTGTGCAGGAGCTCGCGCCAGCGTGGTGGCGCAACGGCGGGGCACAGCGTCCAGCCTCGGGCACGGGCCACGCGGGCAAGGACCACCCCCCACGGGCACTCGCGTCGCCCCGGGGCCACGACGATCACGGCATTGCCGCGCAGGCAAATGTCAATCACCTTACGACGGTGCAACATGCCCGCGGCAACCAATAACGCGAAGGCCGGTACCGCCCGCACCGCGCGCAACCGCAGGCTCAGCGCGTCAGGGATGTTGCGCGGCGGCGTCTCGCCCGGGGAGAGTAGCCCGGCGTGGACCCCGAGCCGCGTGTCGAGGGGGCTGGGCGCGCGCACGCCGGCGGGGTTCTGCACCACTGAACGCCACTGCCTGTGAACCCACGCGATGCCGCCGGACAGTTGGGTCAGCGGCTCCGGGAAAGCCAGGACCAGACCCGGCTCGCCGAGCACGTCCAGGAACGCCCCGCGGGTGATCGGCAGGCTGCCGCCAGCTTCCCCGGCCGCGGGGACGGTGTGGAGCGAACGACCGAACAACAGGCGCGGCAGGGCGGTCACCGCGGGCTCGGTGCCGAAGAGTCGCCGGGCCCACCGCGCACAGCGACGAGCTTCGGAGGGCGCGCCCGGTAACTCGGCCAGCCAGGCGCGGAAGTCGGGATCGGACAGCGCGATGGATACGACGCTATCGGCGAGATCGGCGCGCGCGACCCCACCGGGTGTCACGACGAGATGGTCCCCGCGCCGCTCGGCGTCAGCACGGCGGACGGCCAGGGCTACGTAGCTGCCGAGGCCGGCATTCTGGGCGCCACAGCTGTCCATCAGCCCCCGAAGCGTGTTCAGGCGCAGCTCACCGTGCTCGAGGAGTCCTCGCAGCACGATGGCGTACACGTCAAGGCTGTCGTCGCCCGGCTCCGGATCGTAAAGCATCGGGCGCGCCTCGATGGCGCCCACAAATCGGAGCCGCATCTGCTCCGCCGGTGGAGCGTGGGGTTTTAGCCTTCGAGCCGGCTCCGCGAGCCGGAGGACCGCCCGGGCGTCGCGCTTCGCCGCGCTCTCCGACGGCGACACGCCTGCGTCCAGCAGTGCGGCAGCGACGGCATCGGCGTCGGGGAGCGGGTTCTGACCCAGCACCGGGTGAGCGGCGAGCGCCGCGCCGAGCGCGCTGGTGCGGCGCGGGCCCGCGTACACCAGGGTCAGGCCGGCTGGGGTGAGCTGCGGTTCGGCGGCGTCCCGAAGGAGGCCGAGCCACGCCGCATGGGCGAGGTAGGCGCGCACGACCCGCACGTCGAGGTCGAGCACCCGCGCGATCGAGGCCGGCCGGCGCACGCCGGCGGCGACGTTGTCCAACACGCGGGCAAGCCGGCGGGGGTTTCCCAATGCGGGTGGGGCGCGGGTCGGCATCCGGCGTGGACGTAGCCCGGCCGGTCGGCCGGCGGAGATGCTTACGCCGGCGGGCGTCGAACTCCGCGGGCGGGACTACCGGAAATCCGGAGGCAATCGTCCTTGAACTATTGACATGCCAAGACCTCTCCGGTAGCCTCGTTGTCGTGAGCCGTACCGCCCGCCGCATCGAGGTCTGGCGCTCCCGCCAGGGCACCACCTTCGATCCCGAAACCGCGCATGCCGAGTCGGCGATCCGCGCGCGAACGGCCCGTCGCGTCCGCGCCAACCTGCGACGGTTGGATCCGGTTGCGATGCTCACCCCCCGGTGGACGGCACCCCAGGCCTTCCTCGAGGACATCGCCCTTGACCTCGCGGTCGGCGAGCCGGCCGTCGGCTGCCGGACGGTGTCCTTCCGACCGCTCCTGGGTCGGGCGCCCGCAGAAGCCTGGAACTTCATCCTGCGCGTGCTCTCCGAGCTCGGCAGTCCGGGGTGGCAGCAACGTCCGTTGCCGATGGTCGTGGATCGGCGCGGTTTCTACTACGCGTCGGAGCAACTGCTCGATGAGGCGCACGACGAGGCGGCCTACCCGGTCGCGCTGCTCGCCCACTGCTGTGAGCACCTCCCCGTCGAGGTCCTGGAGGACCTCGCCCTGGTGTGGGCCCGCTACGCCGAGCGTGCCCAAGGAGAGCGTCGCTGCACCGTGCTCTTGGCGGGATCGGTGGACACCCCCGCCCTTGACGTCGGCGGTGCCATCCGCGTCGACCTCTGCGACCTCGGTGAGGGGGAGGCGGCCGCGTCGTTGGTGATGCACGTCGGCGCGATCCCGCCGCTGCTCCTGCAGCGAGCCGCGCAGTTCTCGGGCGGCGTGCCCGCGATGGTGGACGCGCTCGGGCAGGGGGCGGCGCAAGGCGTGTTCCCTTCGCTTCCCGAGGACATGCTCCGCGCGATGGGTCCGGTCGCCGAGGACCTGCGCGCCGCGGTCCAGAGCGTCATGACCTCACCGGAAGCGGCCGAGCGGCTTTACCAGCTGCTGCCGGGCGAGCCGTTGGTCGAGGAGCCCTCGGTGGATCGTGGGCTCATGATGGCGGGCCTGTTGCGGCGCGCCCGCACCCTGGGCGTGCCCAAGGTCGAGTTGCGTACGCCTGCGGTGCTGCTCACGTTCTGAACCCGCCTGGCGTCACCACCCCACCCCGTTGAGCACTGCCATCGCGTCGAGGTCGAATCCGCCGCTGACGCCCTCGTAGTTGTTCGCGCCACTGTCGCGCACACGGACAAAACGCGCCCGACTCACGCCGATGTCGGCGAGGTCGAAGCGGTCGCCCCCGGCGCGGTCGGGCTCGGTGGCGTCCACCCCGTTGGTCGAGTTCGTGTACACCAGCGCCACTCCGGCGCATCCCGGGTAGCCGTCCGCGGCGTCGGCCGCGTCGCACGGCCACTCCGTCCACGTGACGCCGTCGTCGCTGACGGCGACCACGCCGGTCTCCGCCCATCCGGAGAGCGGATTCTCGAAGACGAGCAGGTCAGAACCGTCACCGTCGACGATGTCGAGCGCGCGGAAGCTCACGACGATCTCACCCTGGTCACCGAACGACAGCACGTCCAGCGAGCCGCCGCCGTCGCCGGGGGCCTCGGGCGGCCCGCAGACCACCTCCGGGAACCGGTCCTGGCCATAGCCGGCGCCGTCGCCGGGCGAGTAGCTGACGACGACGTCGACGAAGGGCCACGGGTCGTAGGCGACCGCGGAGTCGCCGCTGTCGCCGGTGTCCGCGGTGTCCCCGACGTCGGCGTCCGCCGTGTCGGCGCGGGCCGTGGGGCCGGCCCCGCCCGGCGTGCAGCCGAGGACCAGGACCAGCGTGATCACGGCGCTGCCATCGAGGTCCAGGAGAAGCCGCCACACCCTGAGATGGCGGGGTCGACGGCGTCCGCCGCGGCCGTCGCGCGGGCATCCGCTTCGGTTGCTGCGGCGTAGGCGGTCTGGCAGTGCCAGAGCGTCCCCTCCGCGTCCCAGGCCCAGTCGAAGCGGCTCCACAGGCTGGGAGATGAATCGTTTGTCGCCGCGTTCTGGGCGAGCAACCAGCCGTCGGCGTCGTTCGCTTCGCTGATGTCGTATTGGGACGTCCCCATGGTCCAGGCGAAGGCGTTGATGCGGTGCGTCCCGCCCCAGCCGTCGGACCACTCCCCGTTGATGGAGAGCATGGCACGCAGCTCGGTCCACGAAAATCCACCGCAGCCGCTGGTCAGGTCGGCGTCGTCGGCCCGAGGCGTCGCCAGGGCATCGCCCTCGGTGGCGGCGTCGTACGCCGTCTGGCAGTAGTGGATCGAGCCCGCATCGCCCGGGGTCCAGTCGAAGCGACTCCACAGCTCTGGATTCCAGGCGTTTTCGGAGCCGTTCTGCGCGATGAGGCGATGCTGGGAGGGGTCGTTGTCGGTGATCGCGAACGAAGAGTCGCCCGATTGCCAGGTGAAGGCGTCGATCCAGTGGGTGCCGCCCCACGCGTCGTCCCAGCCGTCGGTGATCGCGAAGGGCGCCCGCAGCACCGACCACGAGAATCCCCCACAGCCGCTGGTGGGTGACGAGAGGTCGGCGGCCGGGGTGGCCAGCGCCGCGGCTTCGGTCGCCGCGTCGTACGCGGTCTGGCAGTAGAGCAGCTCCCCGTCAGACCAGCCCCAGTCAAAGCGGCTCCACCGGCCGCTGTTCCACTCGTTGTCGGGGCCGTTCTCGGCGATGGCGTGACCGAGGGCGTTGTCGTACGCCGTGATGCGGTAGCTGGCGCCCAGCGAGAGCCACGCGAAGTTGCTCACGGTGTGGGTGCTGCCCCAGTTGTCGACCCAGTCTCCGGCGATGGCGATGTCGACGGGCGTACCGGTGTCGGTGTCCTCACCGGTGTCGGTGTCCTCACCGGTGTCGGCGGTGTCCGTTCCGCACGCAGCGAGCAACATCAGCAGAAGGCTGGTGGAAGAGGCTTGGGGGAGGCTGGTCATCTTGAACTCCACCCCGCATTCTGTGGATGGGGGAGAGCCGAGACCACCTCGTATCTCCACCCATCCCTGGACCGGGGATGTGGGTGGTGAAACGACGTGTGAGCTGGCCCGACTCGCTGAGTTCCTTGAGAGAACGCAGCTTACGGTGGCGGCACCGTGCCGGAATTTCACCGGCTTCCACTCCCAGGCCCGAGCGGGCCTGCACGTCGCGCCCGGTTTCCCGAACGCGGAAAGGCTACCATCGCCGGCTCGGGCGCGCCAGCCGGAGGCCCGCCTAGCGTCCCACGATCTCCACCTCGCCCACACGCAACCAACCCTCGCCCCCCGTTCGAGGCGCATCGCGACCGCCAAGATGCTTCCAGTCGATGGCGACCGTGGCGGGTCCGAGCGGGAAGTCCGGAGGCACCTTGATGCGCACCGAGTCGTGGATGCCCTTCCCGGGCTCCCAACGCCAGGTCGGAAGGTGGCCGTCGACGGGAAACCAGAGGTCCTCGGTGGCGCGCGGGGCCCCGGTGGCGGCGCTGAGCAGTTGAGTGCGCACCTCCCACCCCTCGCTGATCGCCTCCTCCGCACGCCAGGTACAGCCCAACCATCCTGACGCGCCCTGGGTGACGGTGGTTGCCTCCATCGTGCAGTCCAACATCGAGACCTGCCCCCCCCACGTCGCGACAGGTGGTCGTGAATCTGGCTGGAGCAGCTCGGCCAGCCAACGCTCCCGCAGCGCGGCGAAGCGTCCTTGGATGCGGCCGCGCCAGTTGCGAGCGTCGGTGCGCCACGCATCGAGCTGCGCCGGGTCGGCCGACGCCACGAGGTTGGACCGCTCCTCGGGGTCCGATGCCAGCTCGAAGAGCTGGCCCCCGCGCTCGCGGTAGTGATCGATGAACTTGGTCGTCCCCTCGCGACGGGCCAGGCACCGGTGTGAGCGCCAACACGAGTGATACAGCACCCGACTCACGGGCGGACCGAACGCGCTCTGACCCGAGAGGTAGCCGCTCTCGACCTCGATCCCGACGAGTTCCAGCAGGGTGGGCATCAGATCGATCTGCTGCCAGTTCCCTTCGATCCAGCCCTTCCGCTCCCCCAGCGGCTTGCCCCACAGCACCCCGGGAATGTGCATGCCTTCTTCCCAGATGAGCAGGTCGTGTTGGTAGCGGCCGTGCTCGCCGAAGCCCTCGCCGTGGTCGCCGAGAATCAGGAAGACGGTGTTGTCGAGCAGGCCGCGCTTCCGATAGCCCTCGACCAACTGTCCGAGGAAGGCGTCGACATAGCCGACGGCATTGAGATGTTTGGTCTTGCGCGGAGGGGTGTCGCCGAACTCGCGCGTCGTCCAGTGCGTCGGGGTGCCATAGCCGTGATGAGAGGTAAGGGTCAGGTACACCGCGAGGAAGGGGCGGTCGGACGCCTTGGCCGACCAGTCCAGGCCGGGGGGGAGCATCGCGAGGTCCTCCAGGCCGAAGTAGTTGATCGCCTGGAAACCGTCCGGCAACGCGTCGCGACCCAACAGGGTCTCAAACCGCAGATTGTGGATCAGCCGGTAGCGAGCTTCGAAGTCCTCCTGCGCGGACTGGAAGAACGCCGTGCGCCAGCCGTGCTCGCGGAGCAGCTCCGGGAGGCAGCGCCCGGGGAGCCCGCCCGGCTCCGCTTCGGTGACCGCGGTGCCCAGGCGCGGCCAGGTTCCGCAGAGCGTCGCGACCAGCGCCTTGGAGGTGTGGGGCACGACGGCGAAGAGCGACCGGAAGGACAGGCCCTCGGTCGCGAGGCGCGCCAGATTCGGCGTGGTGGGCAGCGTCGGGTCGTGAACGGTGGTTCGTGCCGCGCCGACAGACTCCAAGAACACGATCACCACGTTCGGACGGGTGCTGTCGGCGCGGAGCGACGTGACGAGCGGGGCCAGCTCACCCGGAGCCGGAGGGATATCCCGATCACCCCGGCGCTCCGTCCCGTCGAGGTAGAGGTGCTCGAACAGGGAGTTCTGGAGCGAACGCACCTCGGCGATGGCCTTGGGTCGCCGGTTGAGCTGCTCATGCCACAAGTAGGGCGCCAGCAACAAGAACGCGACAATACGACCTATCCTTACTTGCGATGGCGGGTTCCAAAAGAGTGGAAGGCCGCCGAGGACCGCGGCACCGAAGATGACCGCCGCGTGCACCAGCTGGAACTCCGAGGAGAGCACCGGCCAGAACATCGCGAGGTCGCGCCAGATCACTTCGAGGGCGTCCCAGTCCACGCGCGAGCCCGAGATCGAGAAGTACAAGAGGTCGATCGACGAACACACGAAGTAGATGGCCACGAAGGCGTGCATCACCGAGCGCAGGCTCCGGGCCAGGCGCGCGCGCCAACCGTCCCCGCTCGGGTCCAACCACGACAGGCCCAGGGCGCAGGCAAAGGTGAAGAGGCCCCAGGCCTCGGCGTCCCCGATGTTCACTTCGTAGAGGTCTTCGAGGCGTGGTTCGGCCAGTTCGTGCCAGGTGACGTAGGTGCGCTGGGCGGCGAGCAGGGCCCAGGGGACCAGATTCCCCAACAGCACCGGGCGAAAATGTCGCCCGGGGAAGGTCAGGAACTGGATGAGGAAGCGTCGCAGGCGGCTCACGGCGTCACGGTATCGGCGTTGGCGACTAACGCCCTGTGAGGCCCGAAACCAGCCGCCCCAGATCCTTGCGTGTCAGGGTGAACGGAACCTGCTCCCGACCCGCGGGTTGTACGCGCCACCGCTGCAACTCGGCGTCCGCGCCGCTTGTCCGCAGTTCGTAGAACTCGCGGTCGGCAGGGTCGACGGGGCTGCGCAACACCGCCCCGCCCAGCGTCGGCGCGTGCTCGGCGACGATCCACGGGATTCCGAGACAGCGCCCCACCGCCTCCGGAAGCGTCGCCATTGCCGCGTCCAGCGACCGTCCGGCCACCGTGACCCGCAGCGTCTTGAGGGACACGCCGAGGCGGTCCGCGTCGACCACGCTCGCGTCCGCCCGCCCCTCGGGGTGGGCGACGGTGATGACGCCGGGCCGAAGCTGCTGGTCGAGGTCGTCGGCGAGACTCATGTGCTGCCCTGCTTCCCGATCTTCGGCCCGTCATAGAGGAACTTGTCTCCATCGTGAGACATTCGCGCGTTCTTGTCGTCCAACCGCGTGCACAGGTGAACGGGCCGCCCCCACAGGCGCGCCAGGTTGCCAAGTACGGTCTCGGCCCACTGAACCTGGATGTCCACGCCTTCGTGGTCGTGCGTCAGTTCCAACTCGCCGCGGTTGGCGTGATTGCCGTCGGTGACGCTCACCCGCGGGGAGCCGTGTGTCGACAGCGAGAAGAGCAGCTTCTGCTTGATGTCGTCGAAGTCGCGGCTCTCCAGCAGGAACTCCCCCGAACGTTTGTCGTATTCGTAGGTGAACAGGCCGATTCGCCGGCACAGCTCGGGAGTCAGGAACTCATCGATGAAGGTCACGTCGTTGTGGGTGCGGCGTACCTCGAAGATCTTCTGTTTCCCGAGGCCGACCCGGGTGTCCCAGTCCCGCCGGGCGCCCTCATCCTCGCAGTCCATCCACGCCTTGCCGAACTGGCCCCGGTCCCAGCGGCGCTCGATGTCCCGCCACACCTCGATGCCCACCTTGTAGGGGTTGAGTTGGCCAGGACGGATGGCGGTCGTGCCGCTGTGGTGGTCGCAATAGTCGATCACCTCGGCGTCGGTGAGGAGTTGCCCCGTCATCAGTCGCGTGTGCCAGAAACTCGCCCACCCTTCGTTCATGACCTTGGTCTGCATTTGCGGCACAAAGTAGTAGGCTTCATTGCGGATGATGTCGAGGATGTCGCGCTGCCACTTCGCCATGCGTCCGTGTTCCAACACAAATCCGAGAACGTCGCGGACGGGATGCTCCGGGAAACTACGGGCGCGCGCCTCCAACGCCACTCGTTTGGCCGCCTGCTCGGCGAGGATCTCTGGAGGGTTGATATAGGAGTCCATGTAGCGACTCGCGGGCAGGCGGCCGCTGTCGGTCGGGGGGTCGACGTCGTCTTCGCGTCGCGTGCGAACGATGTGTCCGAGGTGCGGGTCGATGAGATTGTCACACGACAGGCAGACGTCGAGCCACGCCTCGACCTCGGACTGCCCGACGCGGTCGACGATGCGCCGGATACGCACGGCGTGGTCGGCCATGCTGTCGAGCATCTTTCGATTTGTGTTGGCAAACCATGCATTGTTCTTGAAGAAGTCGACATGGCCGAACACATGGGCCATGACCAACTTCTGGTCGACGAAGTAGTTGTTGTCCAGCAGATAGGCGTACGCCGGGTTGGTGTTGATCACCATCTCGTAGATCTTCTGGAGGCCGTACTCGTATCCCTTCTGCATCTGCAGGTATTCCATGCCCCAGCGCCAATGCGGGTACCGCGTGGGGAAACCGCCATACGCGGCGAGCATGTTGATCTCGTCGTAGTCGCACATTTCGAACACGGTCTCGAAGATGTCCAGCCCGGCGGCCTTGGCGATGCCTTCGATGCGTTGGCGCTCCGCCTCGAGCTCCGGAGGCAGGGAGCGGGGTGGACGTTTGAAGAAGGCCTCGACCATCTCAGCGCCCCTTCCCCAGGAATTCCTTGATCGACTGCATGATGTCACTCCGCTCGGCAATCTTGGAGAGCACGACGCGCTCGTCGGTCCCGACATGGTCACGGAGGTCATTGATGAACTGGCCCGAGCCGTACTCCGACTCCACCTGCCCGTAGCAGAACAGGTTCAGCTTCGGCAGCAACTGACCCTGCAACATCTCCATGCACAACTTGGTGTCTGAGGACGACCAGTTGTCCCCGTCGGAAAACTGGAAGACGTAGAGGTTCCATTCCTCCACCGGGTAGTCGGCCGAAACGATCGCATCGACGGTCCTGTAGGCGGTAGAAATCAGCGTGCCGCCGCTCTCGCGGGTGCGGAAGAAGGTGTCACGGTCGACCTCGCGGGCGGCGGCGTCGTGGATCACGAATCGGGTTTCGAGGTGTTTGTATTGGGCCCGAAGCCAGGTGTCGATCCAGAAGGCCTCCAGGCGCACGATCTCCTTCTGTTCCTTTCCCATCGAACCCGAGACGTCCATCACATAGATGATGGCGGCGGCGGACTGCGGTTCGGTCTTGCTCTTCCAGCTACGGAATCGGAAGTCATCCTTCTGGGGCACCAACACCGGGTTGGCCGCGTCGTAGGTTCCGGTGGACAGCTGCCGGCGCAAGGTCTCGCGCCAGGTCCGGCGCATGTGGCGCAGCGCCCGCGGCCCCACGCGCGTGACGCCGGTGTACCGATCTCGCACGCTGGACAGGTGCTTTGCGCCCTTCGGCTCGATGCGGGGGAGCGCAAGCTCCTCCCCGAGGATCTCGGCGAGTTCTACGACGGTCAGCTCGGCCTCCAGCTCATGCTCACCGGCCTGATCGCCGGCCTCCTGTCCGGTGCCGGGAACGGTCTCGCCTTCGGTTCCTTCGCCCTGCCCGACTCCGCCCGCTTCGTTCTTGCCGTAGCGCAGGCGCGGGATGTTGATCTGGGGCAGCGGGATGCGAACGAACTTGTCACCCTGTTTTCCCACCATTTCGCCGTTGGCCATGTACTTCTTCAAGTCCTTGCGCACCTTCCCGCGCACGATGTTGCGGAAGCGGTTGAGGTCGGACTCGATGTTGAGGATCACAGCGGGGTCCTACCCAGGCTCCTTCGCGTCGCCGCGGGCAAAGATGGAGGCCACGAAGTTCAACACGTCGGTCGCGCTGTGTTGGTCGTAGCCGTAGTTGTCGATGAGGCGCTGTTTGACGATGTCGATCTTGGCCTGGGTGTCCGGGTCGATCACCTGGCTGACCAGACTCGACAACTTGATGCTGTCCTTCTGGTCCTCGAAGAGCTTCAGCTCCAGGGCGCGATACAGGCGGTCGTTCATCTTGTAGTTGAACTGCTTGCCGTCGAGCGCCAGGGCGCCGATGTAGTTCATCAGCTCGCGGCGGAAATCATCCTTCCGCGCGGCGGCGATGTCGATTTTCTCCTCGACGTTTCGCATCAGTCGTTCGTCCGGCTCCTCGTAGGCGCCGGTGAAGCTGTTCTTGACACGTTCCTTCTGCGTGTAGGCCTTCACGTTGTCCAAGTAATTGCCACACAGGCGCTGAATGGCGCTCTCGTCGGCGGCGATGGCCTTCTGCACCTCGTTCTTGACGATGTCCTCGTACTCCTTCTTCACGACGCCGAGCAGATCACGGTAGCGTTTCTTGCGCTCCTCGTCGTTGATGAGTGAGTGGTTCTTCAGCCCGGACTCAAGCTCGTTGAGCACCATGAACGCGTTCAGGCTCGGTGCGTCGGCATCGCGCACGAGAGCGTTGGAGATCTTGTC
Organism: Myxococcales bacterium; assembly: GCA_009692585.1. Next base: position 3,260 of record SHYX01000016.1, on the reverse strand, counting down.
CTGCACGTACCGCGGTGAGATGCCCTCCATGCCCTCGCGGATGGCGGTCTTGCGCAGCTCCTTGACGTTGTCCTCGGTGAAGCCGGGCTGCGTCTTTCCGTCGTAGAGCTTCATCTTCTGCAGCAGGGTCAGATTCGGCTTCTTGGGGTCTTCGAGCCGGGTGAGCACCGCGAACATGGCGGCCATCTCCAGCGTGTGCGGGGCGATGGGCTTCTTCACCCGACGCTTGAAGTCGCGCTGGTAGATACGGGCCTCCTGGCTCCAGCGGGTGATGTAGGGCACGTCGATCTTGATGGTGCGATCGCGCAGGGCCTCCATGAATTCGTTCGACTGGAGCTTGCGGTATTCGGGCTCGTTGGTGTGCCCGATGATGACCTCATCGATGTGGGTCTGGGCGAACTTCTTGGGCTTGATGACGTGCTCCTGGCTGGCGCCGAGCAGGTCGTAGAGGAAGGCCACGTCGAGCTTGAGCATTTCCACGAACTCGATGATGCCGCGGTTGGCCACGCAGAACTCCCCGTCGAAATTGAACGCCCGCGGGTCGCTGTCGCTCCCCAACTCGGCGATCTTTCGGTAGTTGATGTCACCTGTCAGCTCGGTGGAGTCCTGGTTCTTCTCATCTTTGGGTTGGAAGGTGCCGATGCCGATGCGGTCGCGCTCCGACAGCAACAGGCGCTTGACGCGGATGCGCTCGATGAGCGTGTTCCAGTCGCCACCCACCTGTTTGAGCCCCTCTCGAAACAGGAATCGCGACACCGGATCGAGGTCGCCGTCGATCTCGATCCGGTAGGTTGCTTTGCCCGCCACCTGCCGGTTCAGCTCCTCGATGACCTGCGCCCGCATCTCGGGGGGCACCAACCGAAGGGGCTCCTCGTGCATCGGCGATGGAACCACGCTCCCGTCGGGTTGTTGCCACTCGAAGGTGTAGAGGGCGCCTTCGGGCTGGCGGCTGTACCACTCGACGGCTTTCTTCAGCAATCGCACGATCGTGGATTTTGCGCTACCGACGGGGCCGTGGAGCAGCAGCACGCGCTTTTCCGGGCCGAAGCCGAGCGCCGCCGACTTCAGGACGTTGACCAGCTTCATCAGGTGGACGTCGATGCCGAAGACCGCGTCCTTGCCGTTCTCGAAGGGGTCGTCGAAGAAGTGGTACCGGATGATGGGTTTTCGGTACTCCGTGTAGGTTTCCGACCCGAAGGAGACCACCAGATCGTACAGTCGCTGCCAGGCGTTCCGGGTGACCGCGGGGTTCTGGCGCACGATCTCCAGGTAGTCTGCGAAGTTTCCCTCCCAGTTCTGTTCGCGGAAGCGGTCGAGGTCTTGTAGCTGGGCGATCATCCCCAGTATTCCTGAGGGTCCGGAATTCGACATGCGTTCCTCCGTTGGACCGAGGCGTATGCCGGGATGGCGCCGCCTCGTTGCACCTGACGTCTGCGAGGCAAAGAGCGACTGTTCTCAGTGTGCCGGAATCACCGGCCCGGTCAAGTACATTCTTTGGACACCCCTTCGGCCGCCGTTGTTCCGGGTGCGCCGTCAGCGAGCGCCGAGGAACGGATAACGCCAGTCCGTGGGGGGCGAAAAGGTCTCCTTGATCGATCGGGGGGACACCCACCGCATCAGGTTGGCCGGCGAGCCCGCCTTGTCGTTGGTGCCGCTGCTGCGCCCACCGCCGAAGGGCTGCTGGCCCACGACGGCGCCGGTGGGCTTGTCGTTGATGTAGACGTTGCCGGCCGCGTGACGGAGCGCGGTCAGCGCCTCCTCGACGGCGTACCGGTCGTTGGAGAAGATGGCGCCGGTCAGCGCGTACGGTGAGGTGGTATCTACCAGACGGAGAGTCTCGGCCCAGGCGGCGTCCTCATAGACGAAGACGCCGGCGATGGGGCCGAAGAGTTCGGTGCTGAGCAGGTCGTGGTGGGGGTCGTCCACGCGCGCCAGCGTCGGCTGCACATACCAGCCGATCTCGCCGTCGGCGCCGCCGCCGCCGACGATCTCCGTCTCGGCGCGCAGCCGTTCCAGCCAGCTGTGGTGTTTGCGGAAGGCGCGCTGGTCGATGACCGCGGCGACGAAGTTCGAGAGGTCGCGCACGTCCCCCTGCTTCATCTCGGCCATCATCGCGGCGCACGCGGCGCGCACGGTCGGCCACAACGAGCGCGGCACATAGATGCGGCTGGACGCAGAACACTTCTGGCCCTGATACTCGAAGGAGCCGCGTACGATCGCCACCGCGAGGCTCTGGGCTTCGGCGCTGGGGTGGGCGATGATGAAGTCCTTGCCGCCGGTCTCGCCGACGATGCGCGGGTAGGCGCGGTAGCGCGCGATGTTGGACCCGATGTCGTGCCACATCGACTGAAAGACGCCGGTGCTCCCGGTGAAATGCACACCGCCCAGCTCCGGCCGCGCGACCATCAGCGGCCCCACGTCGCCGCCATCTCCGTTGACGATGTTGATCACGCCCGGCGGCAGGCCGACGCTCTCCAACATCTCGAACAGGATCCAGCACGACAGCGCCGAGGTCGTGGCCGGTTTCCACAAGACGGTGTTTCCCACGAGGGCCGGCGCGGTGGGGAGATTCAGGGCGATGCTGGTGAAATTGAACGGGCTCACGGCCAGCACGAAGCCATCCAGGGGGCGCAGATCGGTGCGATTCCAGGTGCCGGGCGTGTGCGCGGGGGGCTGGTCCGCCATCATCTGGCGGTAGTAGGCCACGTTGAAGCGCCAGAAATCGATGAGTTCGCAGGCCGCGTCGATCTCGGCCTGGTGCACGGTCTTGGCCTGCCCCAACATCGTCGAGGCGTTGACCCGGTCGCGCCACGGTCCGGTCAGCTGGTCGGCGGCCCGGAGAAAGATGGCGGCGCGCGCCTCCCAGGGGAGCCTGGCCCAGTCGTGTCGGGCGGACTCGGCGGCGGCGACGGCGCCCTGCACCTCGGCCTGGCCGCCGAGGTGCACCCGCGCGAGGATGTGCCGGTGTTCGCACGGCATCGTCACCTCGCGCACCCGGCCGGTGTAGATGCGTTTCCCCCCCACCACGCAGGGGATGTCGAGGACCGTCGTGGCCTGACGTGCCAACTCGGCCTCCAGGGTGGCGCGCTCCGATCCCCCTGGGGCATAGGCGCGAACGGGCTCGTTGACGGGCGGGGGGACAGCGGCGATGGAGGCGTACATCGAGGCAGTCTAATAGGCCGGCCGGATGCTGTTGCCGCTCTGGGCCGCCGCGTTCGCCTGCGAGCCGTCGCTGATGTCGCGATTCGCCTCGCCGATCG
>SHYX01000050.1 GCA_009692585.1 Myxococcales bacterium | reverse complement strand
GGGGAGACCTACGGATTTCACGTTTTCGAGCTGAGACATGAACACCTCGTGTCCGGGAAGTTTCCAACTTCTGGACGGATGAGGGAAGCTCCGCCGGGCGGTTTTTCGGCGTTGACTCCAACCGGGCGGCGGGTCGCCTCCGGCCGGGGTCGGGGCTCGGGCGAAGCCGTCGCCTACGGGACAAGGCCGATAGTTTTCGGTTTCGGCGCCCGGCAGGACCGAGCGTCCCCCGCTCCCCTCACGCGGTGAGCGCGCCCAGACGACACCCCGTCCGCGCCTCGGAAATAGCCCAGAGCCGGTCGGCGAGCGCGTGATCCTTCGCGACGCTGGAGCGCGCTGCGAGCGAGGGCGCGCCCACCCACCCGAGGACGCGTGGGCCCCAATACTGGCCCCCTTCCGCGTTAGGGTCGGTGGCCGCCTGGACGGTGGGCAGCGCGCCGGCCGCGGCCGACTGCGCGAACAGCGTGTTCCCCAGGCTCATGAAGGCCGATGCGGCCGCCGACCCGGATTGTCGCGGCGCCACCTGCTGCAGGTCGGTCGCGGCGTATCCGGGGTGCGCCGCCAGGGCCGCCAGGGGCGAGCCCGCCGCGCGGAGCCTCCGGTCCAGGGCCGAGGTGAACAGCAGATTGCAGAGCTTGCTCTGGGCGTACCACTCCCACGGGCCGTAGCTCCGGGCGCCGTCGAGGTCGTCTTCGTGGAGGCGGCCCGCCCAGTGCGTCCCGCTGGACACGGTCACCACGCGGGGCGCCCTCGTTTGGAGGAGCGCCGGGATCAAGCCGAGCGTCAGCGCGAAGTGGCCGAGGTGGTTGGTCGCAAGCTGCATCTCGAAGCCGTCGGCGGAGAGCGCGCGCGGGATGGCCATGATGCCCGCGTTGTTGACCAGGAGGTCGAGCGACCGCCCCCCTTCTGTCCACGCGGCGACCAGCCGCTTGACGCTGTCCAATGAGGACAGGTCCAACGGCTGGACCTCGAGCTTCGCGGCGGGCACCGACGCCCGGATGCTCGCCACGGCCCCCTCGGCCTTCGCCGCGTTCCGGGCGGCGATGACGACGTGCGCCCCGGCGGCGGCGAGCATCCGCGCCGTCTCCAGGCCGAGCCCGCCGTTTCCTCCGGTGACCAGAGCGGTCCGCCCCGCCTGGCTCGGAATGTCGGCCTCTGACCAGGCCATCAGGCGTCGAGCTCATCCAGCTTGCGACGAAGCCCCTTGCGCTCCTCCTTGAGTCCGGCCTGGTCGGCGGTGGCCAGAGCCTCCTGAAGCAGCTTCTGCGCCGCGAGTTTGTCTCGCCCGCCCACCAGTCCGGCCAGCTTTTCGCTCGCGAGGACGAAACGTTTTGGATCCTTGGTGGACCGGGCCAGATTGACCGCCTCGGTGAAGGCGGACTCCGCATTCTGCTTCTCGCCGATTCGCGAGTAGGCTTCACCGGCGTTGAAGGTCAGGTCCTTCAGGAAGCGCGGATCCATGCCGCTGCTGCGTTCACGGGCCTTGCCGAAGAGCGACGCCGCTTCGGTGTTCCGGTTGAGCTGCAGGTTGTAGTAGGCCACGTTGTAGATGTCGATGGGGAGGAACTTGTCGAACTTCAACGACTGCGTGAGTTGGAGGGTGCGATTCGCCATCTGCAGGGCGGCTTCGTAGTTCCGGAGCTGGGCCTGGGCCTGCGCGAGCAGGGCGGCGGCCGAGCGCTCGCGCACCGCGTTCTGCATCTGGTTCGCGATCTGCGCGACCCGGGCAAGTACGTCGGCGGCCTTGGACGCCTGCTGGTTCAGGAGCAGCGACTCGCCATAGTGGAACCCGGCTTCCAGGGCGAGCGGCGCCATGTTGAGCTGGCCGGCGGTCTCGTTGGCTTTCTTGAAGTGTTCGGCGGCTTCCTGGTGTCGATTGGCCCGCCGCGCCAGCAGTCCACGCAGGTACTCGGCGTTGGCCTGGATCGGCGGGTCGTTGGCAAACTCCAGGGCGCGGCGGATGTGGTCGATCGCGGCGTTGGCGTTGCCTTCTTGTAGCTCGATTCCCGCGAGGTGGTTTTCGATTTCGGCCTGCTTGACCTTGTCTTCGCCAGCCGCGTACAGCTTGGCGGCGTCCTTTGCTCGGTCGCGACTACGGTACATGTCGCCGCGGCGGAAATCGAGGCGGCTGCCGGCGAACAGCAGCCAGGCCTGGAGGTTCCGGTCTTCCTTGGTGGTCGCCCAGCCCAGGGCCTCGGCGATGAGCGCCTCGGACTGCTCGACCTGACCGACGTTCACCATGCGTTCGACGATGTTGAGGTAGACGGTGCGACGGAGCGGATCGGACCATGGCACCTGGGAGAAGTGCCGCACGGTGTCGTGGATCATCGCCCAGGTCTGGGGTGTCTCCTGCCCCAGGGCCAGACTGCGGAGCATGTTCGCGCGTTGCGGCACGCCATACTCGGCGTACAGCCTTGCGGTCTTGACCATGAACAGGTAGCCGCGCGGTACCAGCGAGCGTTCCATGAACAGCCCGACGCGGCGGGCGATTTCCTTCTCGGCGTCGGACTGATGCGCGAGGAGCACGGCTTCACGGAAGAGGGGCTTGTGGAACTGGTAGAGCCAGGTGCCGAACCCCTGGTGGAACTGGTCCTCCTTCACCAGGCCACCCGCGGCATCCATGATGTCGTCGACGCTGTCGCGATCGAGTCCCGCCATGTCGGCCACGAGCCCGGAAGGAAACTGCACGCCGAGCAGCGCGGCGAGGTGGAAGATGCGGTCCGCGTCCGCTGCGGTGGCGTATTTCCGATCCCCGTCCTTCGGGGGCGTGGTCGGGGGCACGTCCAGTTCGTCCGCGTCGAGCGCGGTGGGGATCAGGGACAGGAGGTCCCCTTCGAGCGCGTCGCCCAGTCGCTGGGTGCTGCTGAGGTGGTCGATCAGCTCACCGATGAAGCCCGGACGCCCCTGCACCAGCGCGGCCACGCGGTCGGCGCGGGCCAGCTCGATGCCCCGCGACGCGCAGTAGGCGGAGACATCGTCGGCCGACCAGGGCTGCATCACCTGCCGAACGAACATGTCTTTCCGACGCTCCAGCAGCTCAAGCCAGGGCGCCGGCATCCAGGCTCGACCGACGTCGTCGAGCGGCTCGCTGCCGAGGATGAGCAGGAGGTGGCCTTCGGTGCCGCGCAGTTCGAGGAGCCCCTCCAGCAGGGTGAACAGCGCCAGGGAGTGCACCACGCCTACATTCTGGAGCTCAACGATCATCGTAATCTTACGACTGATCGCCGCGACGACCTCGGGGAAGGCCGACAACGGGTTGTCGGATGGGATGGCCAGCTGCATCTTGTCGGCGCCCGGCTCGGGGACGTTCTTCTTCACGCCGTCGACGAAGACCTGGAACCAGCTCTGCTGACGCTTTTCGTGCTGCGGAAGCTGCTGGGCCAGGGTGAGTTCGACCTTGCCGCGCATGGCAGGATCCCGGTAGAGCGCGCCGCACAGCGCGGCGTACAGGGCCTTCATCGCCGCGTCCCCGTCCATGTCCTCGGTCAGCGCGGCGCGGACGATGAGCGCGTCGTCCAGCGTGGGGACCAGGCGCAGGAATTCCGACACCAGCACCCGCTTGCCGGACCCCAGGGCACCTTCGAGCACCACCACCCGGGACTGACCAGCTTTGGCGGAGGCGTAGTGACCCTGGAGGGCGGAGAGTTCATCGGGGCGGGCGACATAGACGGGCTCAGACAACAGGACTCCCAGGCGAAAAGGCCGGCCAATGTAGGGCCGTCACGGCCCTACGTCAACGGAGCTTTGACGAGGGAGGCGACGTTTCGCCCTCCCCAGCCGGCTGCGGCCGGTGATATCCTGTGACCGCCCAGGTGCGTGCTTGCTGTCGTTCCTCTTTCTACTGGCTTGTGAGAACTCGCGGATCCCCCCGGAGTCCCAGCACTTCTCGGTCAAGGTCTCTGCCCTCGAGGGCGAGGGGACCTACGCGGACAGCTTCGACTACTACCTCAGCTTCGACGCCAGCTCGGCGACGATCTACATCGGCGAGGATGCCTTCGCGCGGGGCACCTACTCCGGTTGCGACCTCACCTACGAGTCGGTCGTCGTCGGCCAGGGCGAAGAGGGGAGCAGCGTCAAGTGGCAGCTCTTCGGGCAAGCGGCCATCGAGTCCGCAGAGGGGGATCCGTGCGTTGATGGGGACGATGACTGGACCGGCACCGAGTGGTTCGAGATCGTGGCGAGCGAGGACGACGCCATCGTCGTCGGGGATGAGTACCACCTGGATACGCACGGCGCGTACGTGGGCCAGACGGAATGACCCCAGCCGAGGCGGTCGCGGCCCTCACCGGTCGCGTCTCCCGGCAGGTTCGCGGAAAGCAAGAGGTGGTCGAACTCGCCGCGATCTGCGTGCTCGCGGGTGGCCACCTGCTCCTTGAGGACGTCCCCGGAGTCGGGAAGACCACTCTGGCGCATGCGCTGGCCCAGGCCATCGGGGGCAGCTTCCGGCGCGTCCAGTTCACCAGCGACCTTTTGCCGGCGGACATCTTAGGGTTCGTCGGCCTCGACGGCGGTCGGATGCAGTTTCGGCCCGGTCCGATTTTTGCCAATGTGGTCCTGGCCGACGAGATCAATCGCACGACGCCGCGCACGCAGTCGGCGCTGTTGGAGGCGATGAACGAGGGAACCGTCAGCGTGGATGGGACCACCCACGCCCTCCCGCAGCCCTTCTTGGTGATTGCCACCCAGAATCCCCACGAGTACCACGGCACCTGGCCGCTGCCCGACAGCCAACTGGACCGCTTCCTGATCCGGACGGCGATGGGCTACCCCGATCGAGAGGCGGAGCGGGACGTGCTGCGCGGCGCAGCGCGTTTGGCGGCGGGCGAAGGCGCGGTTTTGCAGCCGGCCGACGTGCTGGCGCTGCGCGCCGCCGTCGCCGAGGTGCGCATCCACCCCGACATCGAGGACGCGGTGCTCGACCTGGCCGCGGCCAGTCGCAGCGCGGGAAGCCTGGCCCGCGGCGTCTCCACACGCGGAGCCGAGGCCCTGCTCCGCGCCGCGCGGGCGCGGGCTGTGCTGGGTGGCCGCGACTATGCAATCCCCGAAGATGTCGTCGCGCTCGCGGTTCCGGTGCTCGCGCACCGGGTCCTGGTCCGCGCCGAGTCCGGTCCTGAGGGCGCGGCGCACGCCATCCGCGAGCTGGTCGCATCCCTCCGCTCGGTCGCGTAGGCGGCGTCCGTGGACGCCGCGCCCGCTCGCGACGCCGAGAACCGGGTCATGCCCACCCGGGACGGGGCGGTCTACCTCGCCTTGCTGGGAGGTGTGGGATTCGGCGCGGTGAATACGGGGAACAACCTTATCTATCTGGTTCTTGGCCTCTTTCTTGCCGTCCTGGTCGTGGCCAACGTCCTGGCGGAGTGGAACCTGCGCGGCTTGCGGGTGGAGCGACGTCTGCCCGGCGAGATCTTTGCCGAGGTCCCCGGCATCGGAAGCTATGTCCTCATGAATTCACGGGGTCGGGGCGCGGCCTGGCACGTTCGGCTTTCCGAGCGGGGCCACACGAACGCCGGCACCTTCGTGGAGCACTGCCCGGCCGGCGCCACGACCGAAGTCCGCGCCATCTTCACCCTCTTCGAGCGTGGTCCGGACTGGCTTTCAGCGGTGCGGGTCGAGTCGACCTTCCCGTTCGGATTGGTGCGTCGGTGGCGGGACGTGGAGCTGCCCTGCCGGGTGCTGGTCTACCCCCGACCCACGGGGCGAGGCGCGCCCCACGCGGCCCACGGCGAGGGCGACGAGGCGGGAGAGCGCGGCCGCCCGGCGGGTTCGGGAGACTTCGCCGGGCTGCGGCCCTATCAGCCCGGCGACCCCCTGCGTCGCGTGCATTGGCCCACGTCGGCGCGGGCCGGTCAACCGATGGTGGTGGTTCGCATCGCCGAGGGGGCCGCGGACGTCCTGCTGGTGCTGGACCCGGGGCTGGCGGGGCCGCGGCGCGAGGAGGCGATCCGGCGGCTGGCTGGCGGGGTGGACGCCCACCTGGCCGCGGGTGATGCGGTCGGGCTGGAGGCCGACGGGCTGGTGCTTTCGCCGCGCGGCGGGGGCACCTGGCGCCGGCGGCTGCTCACCGTCCTGGCCGAGTTGGAGCACCGATGACCTCGCTGTCAGTTGGCGCGGCGGCGGTGGCTGGAGCAGCCTGTCTCGCGCCGTCGGGCCTGGCCGGGTCGGCGGCTGCGGCAATGGTGGGGCTGGGCGTGCTCGGCGGCCAGCGGCTGCGGCTGACTCGCGACTGGACGTGGCTCCATCTGGCCGCCCTGCTGGGGTGTGCCGGTGCGGCGTGGACCCTGGGGGTGGTGTCCGGCTTTGCGCTGCTCCTGGGTTGGCTTGCCGCGCACCGAGCGGTGGTTGCCACCGGCGTGGCCGACCTGCGTGTGCAACTGCTCCTGGCCACGCTGATGGTCCTGGTCGGCACGGTCGGGAGCGTCTCGCTGGTGTTGTTGCCGGCGCTCGTCGCCTTCGCGATCGCGACGCCGGTGGCGTTGTTGCGGGTGGGCGGCCTGACCGACAGGACCCTCTCGGTCGGCGCCGGCGTCGGGACGCTGCTGCTCGCGGCGGTCTTCTTTGTGGTGGTGCCACGGCTGCGCGGAGGTTTTCTCGGCGGACCCGACGGGGCGGGTGGTCTGGACCGCCTCGCCGAGGGTGTGGCGCTCGGCGACGAGCTCGAGGACCCGGATCGAGAGGCGTTGGTCATGCGCGTGCGCGTGTGGGGGCGCGACGGCAGCCCGCGAACGGGTCCGATCTACCTGCGTGGTCGGTCGCTCGATCGCTTCGACGGGCGCGCGTGGACATCGACCGGGCACGTGCAGCGGGTGGCCTTCGGGGCGTGGGAGACCCGCGCCGAAGTGATGCTGGAGCCGCTCGAGGGGGCGACGGTCTTCGGGCTTCCGGACATCCTCTACGCCAAGAGTGACCAGGGCCAGATTCTTCAGGGTCCGGGCGGCGAACTCCTCCACTTCCAACCGGGCCGGCGCACGAAGTACGAGGTCTATTCCCGGTCGGCATCGCTCGGGGAGCCGGAGCCGGTCTCGGGGGCGCTGCTTCAACTTCCCGAGTTGGATCCTCGGGTGGCCGAGTTGGCGGCCACCCTTGCGCCGGGGGCGGACGACGCGCGGGTGATCGTCGCTGCCGCCCTCCGCACGCTGGCGTCCGGGTATACCTACGACCCGGAGCCGCCCGTGCCGGGGGCGGACCCCCTCACCTGGTTTCTGTTCGAGGCGCGCGCGGGCCACTGTGAGTATTTTGCCTCGGCTCTGGCGGTGTTGTTGCGTGCCCGCGGTGTTCCCGCCCGCCTCGCCACCGGCTTCTATACCGACGAACCGAGCACCTCCGGAGGGTACTACGCGGTGCGTCGGGGACACGCCCACGCCTGGGTCGAGGTTCCAGTTCGTTCCGGCTGGGCGGTGGTGGACGCGACGCCCGCGGGCGGGCACCCCCACGTCGACGTGCCCTGGTGGCAGGCGGGCGCCGAAGCCGCCAACGAAGCCTGGCTGTCCCTGGTCCTCGATTTCGACATCGGCCGCCAGATGGACGCTGCCGCGAGCCTTGGCCGCTGGGCGGTGGCGCCGATTCCGGAGGACCCCATCCGCAGCCGCAGCCGAACGGGAATGGTGGGCGCCGGCATCGTCCTGGGGCTGCTGACGCTGTCCGCAAGCTCGCTCCGCGTGGTCTTGTGGTGGTTGGCGCGGCCCGGATTGGCGCCGGCGGCCCCCGGCGGGGTGGTCGCGACCTTTCGTTCGGCCCGGCGGAGGGTCGTTCGGCGGGGCTGGCCGATTCCCGCCCACTTGCCGCCGGTCCAGGCCGGCGAATGGTTGGTTGAGCATGCGGGAGAGGTGGGCGAGCCGCTGCGCTCACTCGCGTGGCTGCTCTATCGAGCACGCTACGGCGGAGAGGAGGCCGATCCGCTCGAGGTGCGGCGCCTGGTCAAGGCGATCTGCGCGCTTCCTCGGCCGTAGCGTTGCGCCGCACCCACGATGGCGCGCGCGACGGGACCGCTCCACAGCTCCTCCAAGGTGTCGGCCGCGCTCTCGGCGAGGGTCGGACCAGCCCCCCCGCGCAGGCACGGGAAGGCGGCGGCGCCGCCACCGACCAGCGTGCTGGTGTGTCGGGCCAGCGCCGTCAGCAAGACGTGACCGTCGCCCAGGTCGACCACCACCAGCGGGAACAGCCGGCAGGGCATCGGCTTGAGGGAGCCGCGCGACCGCCCGCCCTCGTCCTCCACGGCGTGCAGCGCGCACGTCAGCCCTTCAGGGCCCGACGCGGCAAAGATGCACCGGCGGCCCGGCCGACGCAGCGTCGTCCCTTCGAACGGCTCCTGCACCCCGGAAGCCCAGCGGGAATCGCGAGACGACATCCAGGCGGCCACCCGCGGGAGCGCCTCGGTGATGCGGGCCGCTTCGCCCTCGGTCAGCTCCACGTCCAGGTCGGCGCAGCAGGAGCGGCGTCGCGGCTCGCGCAGCCCCGGCGCGCACGTCCCCGACCGGCAGGCATGGGGCTGCGCGAGCGCGGGCAGATCCAGCAGCAAGCCGCGCGCAGCACCGAGCGCGCCGCGAGCGGCGAGCCGCCGGACATGCCCCCCCCAATCGGCCACCGCCGCGCTCCCCGCGCTGAGCCAGGCGCCCAGGGCGGCGTTCACCCAGCCGCCAAGGCGGTCGCGACCGCATCGACGCATCGATCGATCTGGGCGGCGGTGTGTTCGGAGCAGGCGGTGAGCCGAATCCGCTCCTGGCCGCGCGGCACGGTCGGGAAGCGGATTCCCGGGGCGAAGATGCCCGCGTCGGCGAGGCGCGCCGCCACCTCCATGGTGCGCGCGCCGGTGAGCACCGGAACGATGTGCGCGTCTCCAAGCACGGTGGCGCCGGCGTCGCGGAGGCCTCGTCGCAAACGATTTGCGTTTGCTGCGAGCCGCTCGCGCCGGTCGGTGCTCGCGAGACCCAAGCCGACCAGCGCCGCCGCAGCGACACCTTCGGGCATCGCCGTCGTGTACACGAAGCTTCGCGCGGTGGAGACGAGCAGCTCACGCAGCTCCGGTGGCCCGATCACGAAGGCGCCAGCTGCGCCGTAGGCCTTGCCCAGCGTCCCGACGACGAAGTCGGGCGTGATACCCTGGGCGGCGGACACCCCCCGACCATCGGGTCCCAACGCCCCTACCGCGTGCGCCTCGTCCACCGCCAACCAATGCTGCCCGCTCCAGGCGCGGAGGTCCGGGATGTCGCCGTCCATGGAGAAACACGTTTCCGTCGCCACAAGGGATGCGTCAGCCGGAATGGCGGCTGCGGCCCCGTGTGGCACGATGGTTCGCTGGGCCCGGGACAGACGCAGCCCATCGATGATCGACGCGTGGTTGAGCGCGTCGCTCACGGCGACATCGCCCCGTCCGAGCACCGTGCTGTACAGTCCGAGGTTCGCCGCATAGCCACTTGGAAACAACGTCGCCGTTCGGCCGAAGGTCGCCGACAGGGCCTCCTCCAGCGCTCGGTGCGCGCGCCGGTTCCCGCTCACCAGCCGGGCGCCGTTGCCGCCGCCTCCGACGAAGGCCGCCCGCACCTCGGGATGTGCGGAGAGTCCCAGGTAGTCGTTGCTGCAAAAAATCAGCATCTCCCGCCCGTCGACGCGGGCGGTCGTGGCGCTGGTCGGCTCGACCAGGCGGAGCTGCCGACGGAGCCCCGCGGCCTCCAGGCCTTCGACCCGGGCACGCAGCCGGGCATACCGATCGATCACCAGCGCGCTACGCGACACCGTTATGGTCGGTGCCCTCAGCCCGCACGCTGGGGCGCAGGCTCTGGGGATGCGGCTTGTGCGGCGGAGGACGGATCACCAGCCCCTCCTTCTCCAACATGTCGAGGTCCAGCTCCACCTCGCGTCCGGCGGTCGTGAGGTAGTTCCCCAACATCACGCCGTTGGCGCCCACCCGGAAGATCTCGTCCTGGCGCGCGCCCAGGTTCACCGCCCGCCCGCCACAGACGATGAGGTCCTTGGTCGGCAGGATCAGGCGGTACAGGGCGATGATCTGGAGGCAATCCTGAGCGGTCAGCTCCGCGTTGCCCGCCATCGGGGTGCCCGGCCGGGGGTTCAAGAAGTTGAGCGGGACGCTGTCCACGTCGAGCTCGCGGAGCTCCATCGCGAGTTCGACGCGCTGGTCCCACGACTCACCCATGCCGAAGATCCCGCCGCAGCAGGTGTAGAGCCCCAGCTCGCGCGCGGCCCGGACCGTGTCCACCTCGTCGTCGTAGCTGTGAGTTTGCACGATGTTTGCGTGGTGACTACGGGCGGTTTCGAGGTTGTGGTGCACGGCCTGGAGTCCGGCCGTCTGCAGCTCGGCCAGCGCGTCCTTGGACATCAGGCCAAGGCTGGCGCAGGTCTGCATGCCGGTCTCCGCGCGGATCCGCGCCACCGCGCTCTTCACGATGTCCAGCTCGGCCTGGTTGGTCATCGCCCGCCCACTGGCGACGAGCGAGAACTCTCGAACGCCGGCGGCGACGGCCTCTTTGGCCTCGGCCACCAGGGTGTCGGCGGACTTGAGCTGGTACTTCGGCGCATCCGTGGAAAAGTGGGCGGACTGACTGCAGAAGCTGCACGCCTCCGCGCAACGCCCCGACTTCGCGTTGCTGATCCCGCAGGTGTTGACGAAATTGCCCTTGTGCTCGACGCGCACCTCGCCGGCGACGGCGAACATCCTCTGGAGTTCCCCAGGATCACTGAGTCTGGACATCGCCAGCGCCTCGGGCTCGGTGACGCCTTCCCCAGCGCGGGTACGGCGTTGGATGTCGGTCCAATCAAGGGTCACGATGGGCTCCACATGCAGGCCGCTTGGCTATCCCGCGCCGGCTCAGGAAGCCTGGATGTGCAGCTCGAACTCACGGAGGATCTGCGCGGCTGGACCGGTGCGGTGGGCGCACAGGAGCCGCTTGTACGACCGCCACAGTTCGCCGAGGTAGGGGTCCGTCGCCAGTTTGTGTTCGTCGGTGTCGGGGTCGACCGTGGGGAGCGTCGCGGCGGCCATGCCGCGGCGGCGATGCAGGCTCTTCAGCCCGCTCAGGAAGTGGGGCGTGGCCTGCGGATCCCCGCGGCGCCGGAGCTCCATGTAGGCCTGCCAACACACGCTCTCGGGCAGGCGGTTGCTGGTCTCCGGGGGGGTGCGCAGCAGCCGCAGCAGTTCACGGGTCGGGGCGTTGATATCCACTGGAGCGGGCAACGGGGATCCTCCGAACGGTGAAACGGTAGCACAGGGAACCCGGCGGGCGATAGGCGGGGGGGTGCGTATCGCTCCCTCGCTGGTTCTCTGGTGCCTGGCCGCGTGTGCGCCGTACCGGCCCCCGCCCCAGCCGCCTCGGCTGGTCGTGGCGCGCGCCCCGGTGCGCGTTTTTGCCGAGGCCGCGGCGCCCTCCCTGCTGACGGTGCTGGCGCGCGCTGGGAGCGCCTACGACCCGCCGGGCCGCGAAGGGACCGCGTTCGTCTACGCACACGGGGTCGCCTCCGTCGCCGGCGCGGCGGTCGAGGTGGGTCCGGAGCTGGTGGCGTTCGCGGTTGGGGCTGGGGGAGAGGCGGCCCTGGCGGCCGCGCTCGGCGCGCCGGTTTCGGCGGCGGCGTTGGACACTGGGCGTGCAGCGGCGGCGCGCGCAGCGGCGGGAACCTGTACCCAGCTCGCCGCTCGACTCGCCTCGGCCTGGGCGCTGGCGGGGACTCCGTATGGTCATCCCGCGACGGGCCGCGCCAGCGTGCTTTCGACGTTGTCCCTCGGCGAAATGGAGGCCTTCCGGCGTCTACGCTACGTCCGGGACGCGGTGGTGGTGGTGTCCGACGGCCAGGTCGATGCCGCAGGCTTCGTTTCCCTGTTCCCGCCGGTCATGTCGCCGCGGGTCACGCCGGCCGTGCGGCCGCGTGAGTCGCGACCAGATATCGTCGTCAGCGCGCCTGTGGACGAGGCGTGCACAGCGTTCTCACCGCAACGCCTCAGCACCTGGACGGCGGATGACCAGGCCGCCTACCTCGTGGCGCTCGAGCTCGCGGGCCTGGAGCCGCCGCCGGCCCACGTGGACCCCGCCGCGACCCTCCGTCTGCCCGGACTGTTCACTGCCTTCCCGGGGGTGCCGGGTGACCTCGCCGCGGCGCGCAGCGTTGTCCTGGCCCGCCTGGCGCGGCCCACCGCGCGCTGGGCCGGGGAATGGGCGCTGCTCGGCGACGTTCGGGGGAGCCTATTTTCCCCGATCGACGAGGTGAAACAGGCGGTTCTAGGGTTGAACGAGCCGGCGCTCTCCGGCTGGCTCGCGTCCCGCTTCGGCGCCGGTGCTATCGTGCTCCAGGTGCGCCCGACCGCGACCGTCGAATCCCCGACCCCCGGCAACGTAATCTCCAGCGAGGACCTGCTCCGATGACGCTCTTTCTGGTTGGTCTGGGCTGCACCGGTCTCGGCGGCAGCATCTCGGAGTTCATTCCGACGGTGAAGTTCAACCGGTTGGAGCTGACGGATATCAACTTCGAAGCCCTGTCGGTGGACTTCGTCTTCGACGTCCACAACCCCAACCCCGTCGACATCCCGCTGGAGCGCTTCGCCTACGGTCTCGATCTGGACAGCGTCGAGATTCTCAGCGGGGACAATCCAGAAGGCCTGGAGCTTCGCCAGGAAGCGACCAGCGCGATGGTGCTGCCGGTGACGCTGAACTTCCAGGGGGTCTACGAGCTGGTCACGGCCGAACGCGGTCAGGACGCGATGCCCTTCGCCTTTCGCGGCGCGTTCGGCTGGGACACCGACATCGGGCCGGTGGACGTGAGCTTCGACGAGAGCGGGGAATTCCCCGCGCTGCGGATTCCAGAGGTGAAGGTCGGCGAGCTGGCCCTCACCGAGCTGACCGCTACCCAGGCGGGCTTCGAGCTGGCGGTCGACATCGACAATGATCACGGCAGCACACTGGAGTTCGCCAACCTCGACTTTCAGGTGGCCTTCGCCGGGGTCCAGGTCGGCGCGGGGTTGGAGTCCAGCCTCGGCTCGATCGAGGGCGCCTCCACCGACCGGCTGGTGATGCCCTTCTCTGTCGACTACCTCGCCGCCGCCGCGGCGATCGCGGCCATCTCCTCGGGCCAGCAGTTGACGGTGGATCTCGCCGCAACCAGCGATGTGACCACGCCGTTCGGAGTCGTTCCACTGATTATTGACGAAAACGGCGAGGTGAATGTGGTCGACGACCAGTAGGACCGGTGCTGCCGTGCCCCCGTTCTCGAGCGTGTTTCATGCGTGTCCTTGCCCTGCTGTCCGCCGCGTTCCTGGCCTGTACACCCGAAACCACCGTCATCGGCGACGGCTCCGGTGATCCGGCCGCCACCGCCACCGACACCGCCACCGACACCGCCACCGACACCGCCACCGCCACCGACACCGCCACCGCCACCGACACCGACACCGACACCGACACCGACATCGACGAAGGGCATTGGGCCGGCGACATCTTCGGCTCCCTGATCAACGACTGGCAGAACGTCGAGTGCGACGGCACGATCGAGTTCTCCATCGACGCGGACGGCGTGGTCGCGGGCACGGCGGACTGCAGCGCCGGCGGCGGCAACGGCTGGAGCGACCTCGACCTGACCGGCGACGTGGAGGGGACCATCGACAGCGATCAGCTGGAGCTTGTCTGGTGGCTCGACTTTCAATGGGGCGACCCGGTCGAGGTGCCCGGTAAAGGCACCCGCGACGGCGACTTGCTCACCCTCGAATTCAGCGCGGATATCAACTGGTACGGCGAGTTTGCCGCCGAAGCCGAAGCCGAGCGGCAGTAGTCCGACGCGAAACGAGGTTGCCGATACCCGCTCCGCCTCATAATGAATGAACGTTCATTCAGGAGACGGAGCATGGCCATCCAGCGCGTCGCCGTCCTCGGGGCGGGCGTCATGGGGCAGGGCATCGCCGCCCACCTCGCCAATGCGGGCGTGCCCAGCTTGTTGTACGACATCGCGCCCAAAGACGGCGCCGATGTGCGCGCGCTCGCCAAGGCGGGGATCGCCAACATCGGCAAGCTCAAGCCGCCGGCGCTGTTCCGCGCGGGCGACGTGTCGCTCATCAGTGCGTGCAGCTACGACGCCGACGCAGGGCGGCTCCAGGAGTGCGACCTCGTCATCGAGGTGGTCGCCGAGGTGCTCTCGATCAAGGAGAAGGTCTTCGCGTGGGTGGCGGCGAACCGCCGTCCGGGTTCGCTGGTCGCCAGCAACACCTCGGGCATCCCGCTCTCGGTGATGGCGGCGACGATGGCACCCGAGCTGCGCGCGCACTTCGTGATCCTCCACTTCTTCAACCCCGTCCGGTACATGCAGCTGCTCGAGGTCGTCAGCGGCCCCGACACGCTGCCCGACGTCACCGCGGCGGCGGCGCGTTTTGGCGAACAGCAGCTCGGCAAGGGCATCGTCTTCGCCAGGGACACGCCCGCGTTCGTGGCCAACCGGGTCGGCACCTACGGGATGACCAGCGTCTTTCGGCACATGGCGCGGCTGGGACTCACCGTCGAGCAGGTCGACGCCGTCTTCGGCAAGGCCATGGGTCGCCCCGAAAGCGCCGTCTTCCGCACCGCCGATCTGGTCGGCATCGACACCCTGGCGCACGTGATCCAGGGCATCCACGACAGCTGTCCGGCCGACGAAGAACGCGCTTCGTTCCAGGTTCCCACGTACGTGTCCGCGCTCATCGAATCCAAGCGTCTGGGCGACAAGTCGGGGCAGGGCTTCTACAAGAAGGTCCGAGGCGCGGACGGCAAGAACGAGATTCTGGCGTTGGATCTGGCCACGCTCGACTACCGTCCCAGCGAAAAGGTGCGTTTCCCCTGCCTCGGTGCCGCCCGCAACGCCGACAGCGTCGACGAGAAGGTGAAGATCATCCTGTCGGGGAGCGATCCGGCGGCTCAGTTCGCGTGGGCCGTCACCGCCGACACCTTGTTGTACGCGGCCCGCCGCGTCGGCGAAATCGCGGACGACATCGTGAACATCGACCGGGCCATGCGCTGGGGTTTCCGCTGGGAGCAGGGTCCCTTCGAGTCATGGGACGCCCTGGGCGTGCCGGAGACGGTCGCGCGGATGGAGGCGGAAGGCCGAGAGGTCCCGGCGTGGATCAAGGCGATGCTCGCGTCGGGGCGCACGCGCTTCTACGAGCGGGGTGGCGACGGCATCCTCGGGGCCGCCGTCGTCAACGGTGGCTCCGTCTCCGTGCCGCGCAGTCCGGGCCACCTGATCCTCGACGATGTCCGCGCCCGCGGCGGCGAGATCGAGCGAAACCTCTCGTCGTCCCTGCTCGACCTCGGGGACGGGGTGCTGTGTCTCGAGTTCCACAGCAAGATGAACGCGCTCGATGACCTGATCCTGCCGATGTACGAAAAGGCGCAGGACCTGCTCGAAGCCGGGCGCTACAGCTCGTTGGTCGTGGGCAATCAGGGGGGCCAGGCCTTCTGTGCCGGTGCCAACATCCTCATGGTGCTGATGGCGTCGATGTCGGGGGAGTGGGACAAGCTCGACGCCATGATCCGGACCATGCAGGACGGACTCCAGCGCGCCAAGTACTCCCGCAAGCCGATTGTGACCGCGCCGTGGGGTCTCACCCTTGGCGGCGGGGTCGAGGTCACCATGCACTCGGCGGCGACCGTCGCGTGTGGGGAGATGTACTCCGGCCTCGTCGAGGTCGGCGTGGGCTTGCTTCCGGCGGGGGGGGGCTGCAAGGAACTGCTGGCACGATATCTGGGTGATGTGCCGCCGGGCGTGGCGGTCGACCCCAACCCCTTCGTCCAGAAGGCCTTCGAGTACATCGCGACTGCGAAGATCTTCATGTCCGCCGAAGAGGCCAGGGATGCTCGCTTTTTGCGCGTCACCGACCGCATGGTGATGGATCCTGACGCGGTCATCGGCACCGCCAAGACCGTCGCGCTCGGGCTCGTCGCCGGCGACTACCGGCCGCCCAAGCCGAAGACCTTCCGCCTTCCGGGAACGCAGGGCCGCGCCACGCTGGAGCTGGGCTTGTACCAGTTCAACAAGGGCGGGCAGGCCACCGACTACGACGTCGTGGTCGGGAAAAAGGTCGCTCACGTCCTCTGCGGCGGCGATGTGCCCTCGGGCACGCTGCGCACCGAGCAGGACATCCTCGACCTGGAGCGCGAGGCGTTCCTTTCGCTCTGCGGGTACCCCCAGACCCAGGCCCGGATCCAGCACATGCTGGAGAAAGGCAAGCCGCTCAGGAATTAGGAGCTTACCATGCGCGACGTCGCCATCCTCAGCAGTGTTCGGACCGCGATCGGCAAGGCGCCGCGCGGCTCGTTGAAGGACACCCGTCCCGACGACCTGCTCGGCATCGCGCTGTCCGGCGCGCTGGCCCGCGTTCCGGGCTTCGACGCCGCCCGCCTCGATGACGTGATCGTCGGTTGCGCGATGCCGGAGGCCGAGCAGGGCATGAATGTCGCCCGAATCGGAGCCTTCCTCGCTGGGATTCCGGATTCGGTGCCGGCCATCACCGTGAACCGGTTCTGCTCGTCCGGGATCCAGAGCATTGCCCAGGGGGCGGCCGCCATTCTGGCGGGCTGGCAGGACGTGGTGCTGGCGGGCGGGGTCGAGAGCATGAGCGAGATCGCGATGGGCGGCCAGAAGCCGGCGCCCAACCCGTCGCTGATGCAGAACCGCCCCGAGGCCTACACCCCGATGGGCATCACCGCCGAGCTGGTGGCCGAGCGCTTCGGGGTCAGCCGCGAAGCCCAGGACCTCTTTGCGGTCGAGTCCCACCGGCGCGCGATTGCCGCGCAGCAGGCGGGGCGGTTCACCGACGAGATCGTGACCGTGAACACCCGGGTGATGACGGACTCAGGGTGGAAGTCGATATCGTTCTGCGTGGACGAGGGGCCGCGGGCCGACACCACCATCGACGGCCTTGCCAGGCTGCGCACCGCGTTCAAGCAGACCGGCGGCACCGTCACCGCCGGGACCAGCTCCCAGATGAGCGATGGGGCCGCTGCGGCCGTGCTTGCGGCGGGGGATGTCGCGACAACAGAGGGCTGGCCGGTGCTCGGCTACCTGCGCAGCTACCAGGTCTCGGGGGTCGCTCCCGAGATCATGGGCATCGGTCCGGTCGCGGCGATCCCCAAGGCGCTGGCGCGGGCGGGCTTGTCCATCGGCGACATCGATCTGTTCGAGATCAACGAGGCCTTCGCCGCGCAGGCGGTCTACTGCGTGCGCGAGCTGGGCATCGATCCCGCCAAGGTCAACGTCAACGGCGGTGCCATCGCGCTCGGGCACCCTCTCGGGTGCACCGGCGCCCGGCAGATGGCGACGCTGCTCAACGAGATGAGGCGCCGCGGCGCCCGCTACGGCGTGATCTCTATGTGCATCGGTGGGGGAATGGGGGCGGCCGCGGTCGTCGAGCGGGCGTAGCACGGGCGTCGAGCGCGGCCGCCGGGAGGCCTACTTCGCCCGCATCCGGTTGTTCTTCGCGTTGTGTTCGACATCGGCCAGGCCGAGCGCCTCGAGGACCGGAGGGACGTACACGCCGAAGCGCCCGCGCAGTCCATTTTTGAGGCCGTACCAGCCGCCGGCGGGGTTGTCCTCGGACCGGCCCCAGGCCTCGACCGTCCCCGGGGTGGCGGGCTTCTGCTCGTCGGCGCCGCCGAGAGGAACCCAGTCGCCGCGCTCCTTGAGCATGGCGTGGAGGTCCTCGATGCACGACAGCGTGTACTTCATCTCGGTCTTCCCCACCCTCACGACGAGCACGTCGGCGGCGGGGTCACGGAAGGCCGTGAATTCGGCAGTTCCGGGGGGTGTGGTCAGGTTCCAGGGGTTGCCGCGGGTGCCGAGATCGGCCAAAGATGACTCCAGGGGTTCGCGCCCCCCTAACCACCTCCGGAGCGATCCGGCCCGTCATAGGCTTGCGCCCTCCCGCGAGGCTCCCGATGCGTCTTGAGCAGAACCGCCACGTCGTCATCACCGGAGCGTCCAGCGGCATCGGCCGCGCCATCGCCATCCGGCTGGCCGGGGAGGGGGCGCGTGTCAGCTTGTTGGCCCGTCGTGAGGGTCTGCTCGCCGAGACCGCGGAGCGCTGCGGCGGCGCTGGGACCGCGGTCGCAGCATGTGATGTGACCGATGGCGTCAGCGTGGACGCGGCATTCCTTCACGCCGTGGCGGTGAACGGGCCGATTCACGCCGTCGTCACGGCCGCCGGGGTCGGCGGCGGGAATCAACCGGGCGAAGATGACCGCTTCGACATGCTCGTGGATACCAACCTTGCTGGGACCTACCGCTGCCTGCGCGCCGCCCAGAGGCATCTGGCGGTCGGACCGGAGCCCCGCCAGTTCGTGCTCATCGCGAGCGTGCTCGCCCGATTCGGGGTTCCCGGCTACACCGGATACTGCGCCAGCAAGGCGGCGCTTCTCGGGCTCACGCGTGCTTTGGCGCTGGAGTTGGTCCCGGTTGGGGTGAGGGTGAACGCGATCTGCCCCGGGTGGGTGGACACCGCGATGGCGTGGGAGGGGCTCGACGGAATGGCGGGAGCCATGGGCATCACGCGCGCTGAGGCCCACGACATCGCGATGCAGGCGGTGCCGCTGGGACGCATGGGGCGGCCCGAGGAGGTCGCCGGGCTGGTGAGCTGGTTGCTCAGTCCCGACGCCGCCATCATGACCGGCCAGGCGCTCGATCCCAATGGCGGCGCGTGGATGGGCTGACGCCGACGACGACGAGATCGGCCGAACTTTTCGCCCGTACCAGGAGTTACCCCAATCTGTAGCTGAAGTGCGCCGGCATCATGGGTAGTTCGCTGCTTGCGGGTTCCGACGGCAAGCCGTGACCAGGGGGCCGGGAATCGGGGCTGGGACGGCACGTGCGATATGGACATCCGCTCCGGTTCCGACGCGAGTTCCCGGGCGCGGGTCCACGACGCGTGGAAGGAGGCGACGGACCACGGTGAACTTGTCGCCGAGCGACTCTGCGACAACGGGAAGCGTTCCCCGTACCGCTGCGCCTACGCGAGCATGGAGGTGCGCCTCCCGAACCGTCCGGAGCCGCTGTGGCTCTGCGTCTTCGACAGCGAGGACCACGCCGTGCCGCTGGTGGTACTGACCAACCAGCGCGGTCGATCCGGCCCGGCGCCCCGGTCCCGGGTTCCCAGATTCCGGGCACTCGGCTCCTGGCGCCCGGTCCCCGCTCCGGCGGGGTCGCGGTCACCGGGCTCGGCGTCGAGGGCAGCGCGGCGGGGTGGGGCAACTCTAGAGGTCACCGCCTCTTGACGAGGCGGTCCTGAAACTGGTATTCCGGCGTCGTCAGTATCCGGAGTCCAGATGTTCTTCTTCCTCGCGCTCGCCTGCGAAATGCCCGCCCCGCCCAAGCCCCCGGCCAAGCCCGCCAAACCGCCGTGCGAGCTGGATCTGGCCAAGCTCGGCGGGACCGCCTGGCTCTACGACAAGCCCCAGCCCAGCGGGCCGAACGTGCCCGACCCCACCGCCCGCATGCGCTTCGTCGACGAAGCTGGCGTGACCAAGGCCAACTACACCGCCGGATCGATCAGCGACATGTTCTCGTACGGCTGCACGCTCAACGACACGGGGAAGATCCTCACCTGCCTGGAGTCCGACGGCCACGTCGACGCGTTCTGCCACGCTTCGGCGGCCGTGCACGACGGCGTTTGCGACCCGGCTGAAGTGGCGGCCGCGACGGGGCTCGCGCTCGACGTCGCCACTACCTCGGCGGTGGCGGTCAACAAGGAGCTGAAGAAGCTGAAGGGCCCCGAGATCGCCCAGCAGCGCAAGGTCGACAACAACCCCAACAACAAGCTGCGCAGCAAGTTCCTGGTCGCCATCGACAGGGCCAAGTGTGTGATCACCGTCCAGGACAAGTACCAGACCATGGTCGACGGCAAGCTCAACGAGTTCGAGAACCAGATCGGGACGGCGAAGTTCGTGAAAGCCGACGCCGACTACACCTGGTCCCCGTGCAAGGACGTGGAGTCAGCCGGCGCCCCCGGACCCGACGGCGTCCACCTGCCGACCCAACCCGCCGGCGCCATCAAGTTCTCGGCGTGGATGCAGAAATCGCAGAAGGGCGCCGCGGGCTGCACCTACTCGGCCGACGTCTACAAGGACTGGGTCAAGGTGCAGGGCGAGTTGCACACCGTCGACGACAAGAAGTACGGACCGCGGTGGGACGCGACCGTCGCGCTCAGCGCGCCAGGCCGACACGTGGTGTACTTCGACCGGTACAAGACCTGCGACGGCAAGCGCGAGCCCGTCGGCGTCGCGTGCGCCATGGTCCGCATCACCGATTGATCCGGCTCAGACGGAGATGGCGCCCTCGCGAAACGCGGAGGTGCCGATCTTCACGTTGACGAGCGCGGGCTTACCGCTCTCGAGCGCACGCTCGATGGCCGGTCGGATCTCTTCGGGACGCTCGACGTACTCGCCGTGCCCGCCCAGGGCCTCCACCATGCGGTCGTACCGGGTGAAGGCCAGGCCGGTGGCCGGCAGCCGCTCGGGACCGAAGAGCTGCGCCTGCCCGCGGCGGATCTGCGTCCACGCGCTGTCGTTCCCCATCACACCCACGAAGGGAATTCCCTGTCGCGCCGCCGCCTCGTACTCCATGCCGTTGAGGCCGAAACTCCCATCCCCATAGATGATGAAGACGGGGTCCGTCGGCCGGGCAAGACGCGCCGCCATCGCGAAGGACGGGCCGACCCCGAGGGTGCCGAGCGGTCCTGGGTCCATCCACCGCCCCGGCTCCCAGACGTCGACCACCTTCGCTGCCGTGCCGACGATGTCGCCCCCGTCGCACACCACCGTCGCATTCTGTGGCATCGCCTTGGCCAACTCCATCGAGAAGCGCAGCGGATTGATCGGAACGGAGTCGCTGTGAAGCTCACCCAGCATCGTGTCGAACCGTGCGCCCTCCATCGCTCGCACCGCTGAAAGCCAGGCGGGACCGGAGCGGGAGCCGGCCTGGGCGAGCTGCCGCATGACCAGGCCGGTGTCGCCCACGATACCGACGTCCGCCCCACGATTGTGGCCGATGACGTCGGGATCGAGATCGATGTGGATCACCCGGGTGCCTGGCGCGACGTCGTTGCCGTAGTTGAGGCGGAAGTCCCACGGCGTCCCAAACACGACGATGACGTCGGCCGAGGCCAGGGCCTTGTTGCGGCACAGCCGGAAGAACCGAGGGTCGTCCGGTCGCACGGCGCCACGAGCGCCGCCATTGAGGAACACCGGAACGTCATATCCGGCAAGGAACTCGTGAATCGCGGCCTTGTAGGGCGACCACCACCACTGGGTTCCCACCAGGACCACCGGCCTCTCGGCGCGGGCGAGGAGGTCCGCGGCCGCTTGAACCGCGGCTGGATCCCCACCCGCCACCGCTTCGGTCCGGTAACTCTTTGGATAATTCAGGTTGTCGGCCTCTTCCATCCCCATGAGGATGTCGAGCGGCATCTCGAGGAATACCGGGCCCGGCACCCCGGTGGTCGCTTTCCGGAACGCCATCGCCATGAAGTCCGGCAACCGACGCGTCTCCGGAACGGTGACGGACCACTTGGTGATCGAGCGCAACAGCGTGACGTGGTCCATCTCCTGCAGCGAGCCCATGCCGCTGAAGAAGCGCGGACCCTGGCCGCCGATGAGGATCATCGGCACCCCGCCGCGCATCGCGTTCGCGGCGGCCGTGACCGCGTCGGTGACGCCAGGACCGGCGGTGACCAGCGCCACACCCGGCCGTCCGGTCGCGCGTGCCCACCCTTCGGCGGCGTGTCCCGCGGACTGTTCGTGCCGGAAATCGACCACGCGGAGGCCGAAGTCGAGACAGCCGTCGTAGATGTGCTGGATGTGTCCGCCGCACAGGGTGAAAACATGCGTCACACCTTCTTTGTGCAGCGCTTCGGCCACCAGCCGCCCGCCGTGGACATAGGACATCGGCACTCCCGGCGCGGGGCTAACCAGAAACGGGGGAAGACGCTCGCCGCGTCCTCCCCCTACCGTCGCCTACCCTCCGGCCTCCAAGCTACGCTTTCCGGCCTACGGCGGCGGTCGGGTGGGATAACCCGCCCGCCGGGCGACCCTCCCCCACCTGGGCGTCACCCATGCCGCAGCAGTTTCATGGCCCTGGGAGCCGGCGCGTCCCGAAGGGCGGCATGGATGACTATCATGGAACGTTCGCGATGCCGCTCGAAGCGTGTCATGGCTCTGAGTGCCGCCGAGCGCGCCATGGGGAACGAACTGATCCGAGGGCCGGTGCGCGCCTCGGCGCTGTTGTAGTGAAACTCACATAATAGCAGTTTCGACTCACCCGTCGATATGGTCGGCCAAGGACTATTCATAAGCTTATACCATGACCATTACCATGGTGCGCACTTTGTTTCGCGGGGTGCGTAAAACTTTTCACATCAAGGAGGTAGCGGGTCGACCGACCAGTCAGTATCTTCTTTCCATGCCCATCACGCGCCGCCAACTGCTCGCCGCCACCACCGCCTGCGCCACGCTCGCCGGCGCCGGCGGCGTCCTCGCGCACCTGCCGGCGCCAGCGCCCGGCCGCGTCGTACTCTCTGACGAGGAAACCCAGGTCGTCGCGGCGCTCGCCGACGCGTTGTTCCCGCCGGGGAATCCGATTGGTGTCGCGGGGAGTGCGGTGAACGTGGCCGCCGAGCTCGATCGGATGCTGGGCGAGGACCTCGATCCGGTGGTCGCCCCGGTCTTTCGCCATCTGCTCCGCGGTCTGGAGTTTGGTTCGGTCGCGACCCACGGGGGGCGCTTCTCCCGCCTGGAGCGTCCGGTGCGCGAAGAGATCCTGACCGATTGGTCGGCCTCCGGCTCGGTGCCCCGGAGAATGGCGTACGACGTGCTGAAGACCTGCGTCGGCTGGGCGTGGTTCAACGCGCCGGCGGTCCGCGCCGGGCTTGGCTGGCAGTCCGACTGTCACGTCGGCGCCGCGTAGTCACCCCTCGGTGCGGACCCGCACCCGGACCCCTCGATGCTCAACACCTTTCAGACCGGGCGCCACGGGGGCTCGGACTATGCCCCGCACGTCGAACTCGATGTCGACGTCGCGATCCTCGGCGCGGGCGCCGGCGGCTGCGCGGCCGCCGCCGCCCTGACCGAACGGGGCCTGCGCGTGGCGGTGCTGGAGGAGGGCTCGCATTGGCAGCCGCACCAATTCAAGCCCAGCAGCATCTGGGCCTTCCGCAATCTGTATCAGGGCCGGGGAACCCGGGCGGCGCATGGCAACGGCGTGCTGGCCCTTTCCGGCGGGCGGGGCGTCGGCGGAAGCACCCTCATCAACAGCGCGATCTGTTTCCGCACGCCCGCGTCGGTGCTGGCAAGATGGCGTGACGAGTCGGGCTGCAGCCGCTTCACCGACGCGTGGATGAACCAGTGTTTCGACCGCATCTGGGCCACGCTCGGCGTCACGGTGAACCCCCCCGAAGTCCAGCGCGACAACAACCGCATCTTCAAGCTCGGCGCCGACCGTCTGGGACTCCCTGGCGACTGGCTGGCCCGCGCCGCCCCGGCGTGCGTGGGCTGCGGCTCCTGTCAGCAGGGCTGTGAGGTCGGGGCCAAGCGCTCCGCCGACCGTACCTTCTTGGCGGAGGCCGTCGCGAGCGGGGGCGCAGGCGTGTATGCCAACGCACGTGTGGATGGGGTGGAGACGTCCGGAGGACGGGTCACCGCGATCGCGGGCCGGACGCTCGACCCGCATACCGACGCGGAGCTGGGCACCTTCCGCGCCACCGCGCGGCACTACATCCTCGCCGGTGGCGCGATCGGCACGCCGCGGTTCCTGCTGCGCAACGGGCTGTACGGCGCCCCGGCTGGCGAGCACCTGCGCGTTCACCCCACCACGGGCATGCTCGCGCGCTTCGACCACGACATCAAGCCGTGGACCGGGGTCACGCAAGGGTACTACGTCAACCAGTGGGAGCGGGGCTTCCTCCTCCAGGTCTACAACGCACCACCGGACCAGGCCTGGTTGCAGTTGGCCCTTCCCCCAACCGAGGCGGTGGAGTGGATGGCCAACCTGCGCCGCTCGGCGATGGCGGGCGTGGTGGTGCACGACGAGGACTCGACCGGGCGGGTCACTCCGGACGGGATCGAGTATTCGCTCGGAAGCAACGACCGCCGCGTGCTCTTCGACGGCCTCCGCACCGCGGCGCGCGTGTACTTCGCGGCGGGCGCCTCGGCCGTGGTGACCGGGGTCCACGGAGCGGGCACGCTCGCGGCCGACCGCAACCTCGACACCGCGCTCCAAGACGACACCTCGCCCTGGCAGATCGGGCTGTACGCCGCCCACCCGATGGGCACCTGCCGCATGGGACGATCGCCCGTGGACAGCGTCGTCGATGCCGAGGGTCGGGTCTGGGGCTGGGACAACCTCCACGTCGCGGACACCAGCGTCTTCCCCACGTCCCTGGGCGTCAACCCGCAGGTGACGACGTACGCCGTGGGCCTGACGGTGGGGACCGCGGTGGCAGACCGCGTCGGATAGGCCCCCGGGTATGACCCCCATCGTCGGACGGGCCGCCGAGACCGAGGCCCTTCATGCCTGCATCGCCGCCGGGCGACACGTGCTTCTCGAGGGCCCGGTCGGCGTCGGCAAGACGGCGCTTGCCCGCGCGGTGTGTACCGGGCTCGGGCGAGCCCTCCACCGCGTGGATGGCGACGGGCGCTACTCAGAAGCCAAGCTCGTCGGCCATTTCGATCCCCCAGCGGTGCTGGCCGGCGGCTACCGTCCCGAACACTTCGTTCCCGGCCCTCTGGTTGACGCGATGCAGGCCGGAGGGGTGTTGTTCATCAACGAGCTCAATCGGATGCCGGAGGGCGTCCAGAACGTGCTCCTGCCCACCCTCGATGAAGGTCGGCTGACGGTGCCTCACCTGGGCGTCATCTTCGCGAAGTCGGGGTTCACGCTCGTCGCGACGCAGAACCCCACCGAATTCGTGGCGACCGGAGCCCTCTCCGAAGCGCTCCTCGACCGGTTCGAGCTGGTGAGGTTGGACTACCAGGGAGCCGACGAAGAACAGGCGATCGTCCTACAAGATGCGCGCTGCGCGCCCACGGCGGACCTCGTGGCGGCGGCGGTGGCGCTGGTCCGCGCCACAAGGCACGATCCGCGCATCCGGCGCGGCGCGTCGGTCCGGGCGGCCGTGGCCATCGCCGACATCGCGATGCAGCTCGGCGGCGATCTGGCGCGCGCCGCGCAGATCGCCCTCCCCACCCGAATCGAGCTGGTCGATCCGGGCGCAACCCCGCTCGCCGCGCTCCTCGACGATCTCGCAAAAAAAGCGTCGGTCGCGGCCCGGGCGTAACGCTCCCCCGGCCCGCGACCGAAACCGACCCCCCGCCCGCAGGAGCCGGCCCGCCCGACCCGGTCGCGGAGACCACGGCGAACTCCACGTCTTCCGGGTGGCAGGCGGCGACGTCCTGGCGGCAGCTGCAGGCTAGGCTGCCCGTCGGTCCGGCGCGGCAGCACGCCCAACAAAGCGCCATCCAGGCGGTCATCGACCGGGCGCGCGCGCTCCTGCGGCACGCTTCGCGCCCCATGCGTATCGAAGCGGCGGCGTGGCCCGAGGCGGGAGAGCTCGACCTGGACGCCACCCTCGAACGTCCCCGCCCCTGGTGGCCGGACGACGTCTGCCTGTTGCGACGCGTCCCCCATGAGGCGGATGTCGTCGCGGTCCTGGACATGTCCCTGTCGATGACCGGCGAGAAGATCGCGCTGGTCGCCGTCGCGACCGCGATCCTGCGGATGAAACTGCAGCGGGTCGCGGTGGTGGCATTCGACACCGTGCCTCACGTGTTGGTGCGGGTGGGCGACGCCCCGTCGGTGCGTGAGCTGGTGCGGCGGGTGCTGGAGGTGCCAGGCCAGGGGTACACCAACATCGAAGGCGGCCTGCTCGCAGGCCAGGTCGAACTGCGCCGCGGTCGGCAGCGTGAGCGCGTGGGGCTCCTGTTCACCGACGGGGTGGCGAACGTCGGGTGGGACCCGGTGCGGGCCGCGTTCCGGTACCCCCGGCTGCACGTCATCCACGTCGGCGAACACCACCCTCAGGGGGCGCGCTCCTGCCTTGCGATGGCGCGCGCAGGGCGCGGCCGCCTGTACCGGGCCCGGGCGTACCAGGACCTGCCCACCGTCGTCCGTCGGGCCGTCAGTGAGCTGTTCCGGAGTCGACGCTAGACGTTGGCGAGCGCGCCCGGATCGAAGGGGCGCGGAGCGAGCCCACACGCCGCCTCCAAGGGGCGCGTATCCACCACATCGTCGGTGTCGAATGTCGAAATGGCGTCGCGACTCAGCCCGACGAATGGTCCCCCAACCCGCAGGAGCCTGCTGGGAATCGGCAGCACGTGCCGCCCCCCGAGGGCGGCGATGATGGCGCGCAGGCTCATGGCCTCGGGGCCACCCCCATCGAACGCGCGCCCCCAGACGCCCGCCCGGAGCAGCCGAAGGATCGCCCCGTTGAAATCGTCGACGTGGATCGGCTGGCGGCGGTAATGCCCATCGCCCATCACGGGCACCGCGGGGAGCGAGCGACACATGCGCGCCAGCGTGTGGAAGCTCTCCTTGTGCCGGGGTTGGTGTTCCGGGTGGCGAGGGCCATAGGGGGCGCAAGGGCGGACGATCAGGTAGGGCAGCCCACTCTCGCGGACGCGCCGCTCATCCTCGATCCGGGACGCAGAGTAGGCGTTCTGTCGCGGCCAGTGCACCACCGTGCTGGACGCATAGACGACGGGGAGTCCCCAGCTCAACACCCCATCCAACATCCGGCGGTTTTGCTCGCGGGCGTCCGGCGCCATGACCTTGGTGGCGAGATGGACCACCACCTCGGTCCCGGCAGACGGTCGCGCGTCGGCGACGTCACCAAGGACCGAAACCACGCCGCGAAGCGCCAACGGGGTGCGGCGATGCAGTCCATGCACCACGAAGCCCTGTCGAGACGCGAGGCTGCTGAAATGAGCGCCCACGAACGAGCTGGCCCCAGTCACGAATAGGCGCATAGCTATACTCTTAGCGCAACACCGGCGTTTCGCCGGCTTGTTTCTGAGCACCTTCCGGTCCGAGATGCGCTCCGCCACCATCGCCATGAGTTTCCCCTTGTCGATGCTGTCGAAGTACGCGGAACTGTCCGCATCGACGACCCAGTTCCGGCCCTCGTTCCCCCTCGTGCGGACCGCTTCGCGCGCATCGTTGGTGTGCCGACTTTTCGTCTCCCTTCGGGATGTACACCCGCCGCACCGGCGACGGATGGTAGGTGCCTGCTCGGAGGTCGGCGGCGATGTCGGCGAGGAAACCCTCGACGCCATCTGCCTCCACGGTCGCGATGGATTGCCCATCGACGCCCGCGGCGCCCCCGTTTGCTCGAATCCGCTTCCACGCCTCCCGAAGGACGTCAGGCCCCTTCCCTCCACCGCGTTTTGCTGCACGGCTTCACCTTTCGGCCGCGACTTCACCCGCTCGCGCGGGCTCGGACTCGGTCACTTCAGGACGCACCGTTCGCCTGTCTGTCTCCGGCTGTTCAAAGCGGGCTCGCTCTGGTAGGGTCACGGGGACCGGAGCACTCGATGATCGCAGCACTCCTCGCGGGACTCCAGCCCGCGCTCGCCGACGAGGGCATGTGGCTGCCCGAACAGGTTCCGGCGCTCGCTGAACGGCTCCGCGGCATGGGGCTGGGCGTCGACCCGGCGCAGTTGGCCGACCCGATGGGGCAACCGTTGGGCTCGCTCGCGTCGCTCGGCAACTGCACCGCCAGCTTCATTTCGGCGGACGGCCTGATGGTGACGGCCGCCCATTGTGTGACGGACTACCTGGAGTATGCCTCGGACGACCAGCACGACCATACCCTGGACGGCTTCACGGCGACCGATCGACGGCGGGAGTTGCCTGCCGGTCCGGCCGCCCACATCTGGATCACCGAGCGGATTGACGACGTCACGGCGGAGATGCAGGCGAAGCTGGGCGCCAAGGTCGCGGACCGGGACCGCACCGATGCGATCGAGCGCGCGGCCAGCGGAATCGTCGCGACCTGCGAGCGCAAGCGAGAGCGACGGTGCTCCGTTGTTCCGCTGTACGAGGGGCGGCAGTGGCGCCTGGTGGTTCGCAAGGAGCTCCACGACGTACGGGTGGTGTACGCGCCCCCCCAATCGGTCTCGATGTTCGGCGGCGACGCCGACAACTGGGCATGGCCAAGGCACTGTGGCGACTTCGCCCTGATCCGCGCCTGGGCCGCGCCGGACGGCAGTTCCGCGCCGTACTCCGAAGCGAACATCCCGTACACACCCGAGCACTTTCTCAGGGTTGAACCGGGCGGTGCCCGTCCCGGCGAGTTCGTGATGATGGCGGGCTACCCGGCCAACACCTTCCGATGGCGCACCGCGGTCGAAACCCGGCACGCGGAGGAGGTCCGGTACCCGTCGGGCGTCGACCTGCTCCAAGACCTGCTCCAGACCGCAACCGACAGCAGTCGCGCCAGCCGCGAGAGCGCGCTGAAACTCGAATCCACCCTGTTTCGCTATCGCAACACCCTCAAGAGCTTCGAGGGCATGATCGACAACTTCAGCCGGTCGCACATCACCAGCCGGAAAGAGGCCTTCGACGCCGGGTTGGACGCCTGGGTCGCCGCCGACCAGCGCCGCGCGGGCTATGCGGGCGCCGTGGCAGAGCTGCGCGGTCTGTTGCGTGAGGAGTTGGCGACCTGGCGCCGTGACCGACTGGTGAGCGGCCTCACCAACACCCCACGGCTGCTCGGCGTGGCGCTCACCGGGTATCACCTGGCGTTCGAGAGGCAGTTCCCCGATGTCGATCGCGACCCGGGCTTCCAGAGCCGCGATGTCTCCGACATTCGTGACCGGTTCAAGGCCCTGGCGCGCTCGCTCGACCTCCCCTCCGATCGCGCCCTCTTTCGTACTCTTCTAGTCGCGACACAAGACCTCCCGGCAAATCAACGGATCCCCCCGATCGACGCTTGGATCGCCGCGGCGGGAGGTATCGACGCCGGGCTGGATGCCATCTACGCCTCGCGCGCGCTGGTCGACCTCGAACGGCGCGAACGCCTGCTCACCACCGATCAGGTCGAGTTCGAGCGCTCGGGCGACCCCTGGGTACGGCTCGCCGTGGCGCTGGAAACCTGGCACCGGAGCATCCGCAGCGAAAAGCGCGCCCGGGATGGGGCACTGGCGCGGCTGCGGCCCATCTACATGGACGCGCTGATCCAGTTCCGGCCTGGCACCATCTACCCGGAAGCCAACGGCACCCTGCGCCTGTCATTCGGAAAAGTGGAGGGCTACACCCCAGAAGATGGCGCGGTGTACCTGCCGCACACGACGCTCGGGGGCATGGCGGCGAAGGTGCGAGGCGCCCCGTTCCACGCGCCCGCCCGGGTACTCGAAGAGGTCCCCAACGCGCCGCGCTCTCGCTGGTCCGACCCCACCCTCGGGGATGTTCCTGTGGACTTCCTCACCACGCTGGACAACACCGGCGGCAGCTCGGGTTCCCCGGCGATGAACGCCCACGGTGCGCTCGTCGGCATCACCTTTGATCGCAACTGGGAGGCCGTCGCCGCCGACTGGATGTACGATCCTGCGTTGACGCGATCGATCCACGTGGACGTTCGTTACCTGCTGTGGTCCCTCGACCAGGTGGACCATGCGGCGGTGCTGCTCGCGGAGATGGGCGTGGATCGCGGCCGCTGATCTCAGGCTTTGAGGGCCACGCAGACGGCGCGGCCGACCCCGAAACGATGGATGTCCGGGAGGAATCCGGACTCCCGCAGCAGGCGCTCGAAGCCCGCGACGGTCGGGGCGTTCTGGATGCTCTCGCCATATTGCTCCGGTGCATCGACAACGTCGGCCGGCATGGACCACATCACGTCCCCGACAACCAGCAGGGCGCGAGGTGACAGCGCCACGCCGAGCGCATTCACCAGCCGACGCTGCACGGCTGGCGCCAGCGATCGCAGACTGTCGTGCATCACCACGACCGACGTCCCCGACGGTGGCGCCGCCAGCCAGTCGAGGCCGAGTTGCACGACCACATTGGACGGCACCGCCGGCCCGGGCCTCGTCGGTCGCACCAGAACCCGGGACACTCGCGCGGCAAGACTGAGCGCGACCTCCCAGTCGTCGCCGAGGAGCAGCACCACATCCTCTGGGTGGGGCGCGGCCGCGGCGATCACGACACGGCGGGTGACGACCGACCAGTCCACGGGGCTCCCGTATCGTGCCCCCTCCCGCACCGCCGCCACCCGGGCGCTCAACGCGCAAAGGACGCCGGACGTGCAAGACACCGCCTGAAGATCGGAAGTTCATCGCGACGACAGATTCGTTCGCGTCGGGAGAGTTGACTCCCGAGCAGCGGCGCGGGCGACGGGGGCCAGCGGAAGAGCTCGTCCACGGCGTCGGCCAGCCCGGACACGTCGGTGGCGAACCAGAGGCAACCTCCGGGACGCAGCACCCGCTCGACCGAGTCAGCGAACATCGGCGTCAGCAGGGCGCGCTTCGGTGAGCTCGGCGGCGTCGGGAAGAGGATGTACAGGCAGTCGACCGATGCGTCGGGCAACAGCGCC
>SHYX01000049.1 GCA_009692585.1 Myxococcales bacterium | reverse complement strand
CTCGACGCGCTCCGGGTGCCGAAAGCCGCACGGAACAGCCTCGC
Organism: Myxococcales bacterium; assembly: GCA_009692585.1. Next base: position 31,006 of record SHYX01000049.1, on the reverse strand, counting down.
TGCGCGACCGAAGTCGCCCGGTGATGGCTCACCCTACGACTTCGGTCGCACCGTCGACCCCGGCGACCCGATACTCCACGCGCGCCTCACCCAGGAGCGCCGGTCCGATGGGGTGCAGGCGCAGGCCGCACTGGAGGCGGATGGCACGGACAAGCTGGGGCGATGCCGGTCGCGCCCGGAGACGTTGAACCGCCCGGGCCGTCAAGCCGAGCGCCACGGCCACCGCTCCGGTGCCGAGGGAGCCCGCCGCAGCGATCGCCGCGATCCGTGCCGAAACGACCGCCGGGGTGTTCCCACTCAACGCAGGACACCCGACGGCGGCCGCGGCCGCCTCGGCGAGGAGCGAGAGTTCGACTGCTTCGGTCTCCTCCCGTCCCCACTCCTGCCACAGCTGCGAACGTCGTAACCGCGGCGCGATGGCACGAACCCTGTCGATCAGCCAGGGCGCGGTCACCCGGAGGCCGAGCAGATCGGGGAGCGAGGTGCCTTCCCGCCACGGGTCGAGCCCCACGCCGTGATGGTCGTCCTGGCCATGGACATAGGCGATGAGCCGCTGGGCGTGGCGGCCGTCCTCGATCGGAAACACCGCCGGCGACCCCATCCGCGTTTCCAGGACCGAGCTGAGCACGAGCCTCGCGTCGTGGACGAACTGACCGACCGCCGCGGGCCGCGTGGTGAGGGCAGCGTGCCCATGCGTGTCGCCGAGGCCGAACGCGTAGAGGCCATGGCGCTCCCCAACCTGACACAGCGCCGCCGCGAACGCGCGTTGGCGCGCGGGCGTCGCGGCCAACACCCGGCGGTCTTCGCTGCGAAACACAAAGTGGGTGCCGACGTCCATCCCGCCCCCGGTTGCTCACCTCAGATGCGGTCGTCAAGTCGGGTGCCCCACGATGTCGGACACGCGGCAGGGATCGAGCGCAGGGCCGCAGGCCCGTAGCGAAAGCCCGGTGCCCGAACGGCGGCACCTCCTGCACCCGGAGCACCGGCGGCCTGTTAGCGAACCCGGATGCGTCAACGACACGCCGCGACCCTCTTCCTCGTCGCCTGCGTTGGAGACGAGGACGGCAGCGACGACGGCACGGACACCGGCGACGGCGACGATTGTCTCAGCACGACGCGCGTGGAGTACGACGACGACGTCGGAGTTCGACCGCGACGGTGACGGGACGGTGGATGACCGGTACACCTACACCTACGACGCCGCCGGAAACCGGGTGACGTGGGAGTACGACCTCTACGCCGACCGGACCGTGGACGACCGGACCACCTACACCTACGACGCGGACGGAAACCTGGTCACGGAGGAACAGGACCAAGGCGTCGACGGGATCGTGGAGACGCGAACCACTTACATTCACGACGAGGTCTGTTGAGCGGGACCGCCGGGTTCAGGTGGGCTTCGGCGTTCGCCACCCCCCGATGGAGGTACACTACGCCCGTGCTACCACCAACCCTCGCCTTGCTGAGCCTCGCGGCGTGTACCGCGGCGCCCGACACCTCTGGCGGCGGCAGTCAGAGCGCCGCGGCGGGCGAGGACGCGCTCTACGTCGCCCACACCGACGAAGGCACCGTCTCCCGCTTCGATCTCGAATTCGGCACCATCGACAACCTCGAGCTCGGCGGCGAGCCCACTCGGATCGTGGCGCTGGGCGACCGCCTGCTGGTGACCCTGCGCGCCGAACGGAGCATCGCCGTGCTCCAAGACCTCGACGATCAGCTGACGCTCGTCGAGCGCGCGGAGACGGGCAGCGAGCCGCTCGGCCTCGTCGCCAGCGCAGACGGCGAGCGGGTCTACGTGGCGCTCTCCACGCAAGACGAGGTGCACGAGCTGGACGGCGACCTCTCGCTGGTGCGGGTGATCTCCGTTCCCGGACGCCCGTCCTGGTTGGCCCTGCACCCCAGCGGCGACAGCCTGTACGTCAGCGCCGCGGTGGGTGGAACCGTCTCCTACATCGACACCACCGACCCAGAAGCGGCTCCCGTGTCGATCGAGTTCCCGACGCTCCTCGGCGCCGGGAAGCAGATGGACCAGCCGTACGCCCGCCGACTCACCGGGGACCCGGCGTTCAACCCCGCCGGCGAGCAGCTCGCCATTCCCGGTCTCTGGGTCGACGACGTGAGCGTACCCGGCGGCAATCACGGCGAGGAGGGCCACGATCCTGCCGAACGCTACGAGAAGCTCGGTCTGGGTCTGTCGCCGAACAATCCGGGCATCGCGCTCTTGGACGTCGATTCTCGCGGGGCGCCGCTCGGCGGGGTCGGCCCGATCGTCTACGCGGAAGGCTACGCCGCGACCGACGACCCGGCCGCGCCGATGGTCGTGCGCAGCTATCTGGCCAGCGCCAGCTACTCCGCCGATGGCGACCTGCTCTTTGGGACCATGGAGACGTCCGAGCACGTGATCGTGCTGGGCAGCCGCGCCGAGGACCTGCGTGAGGGTCCCGGTGGCTTCTCGACGAGCCCCACTGTCCTGGTCCGCACCGGCGCCGGACCGCGAGCGGTGGCGCTCGACCCCGACGGGAACCCGTGGGTGCACCTTTTCCTCGACCGGGCGGTCGCACGCATCGATCTCTCGGTGATCGAACCCCTGATCGACGCGCAGATCGCCAGCGGGGAGGCGGCGAAGGCGATGATCACCGCCGAGGCGGCCGTAGAGCTCGCCCATGCCACGCTCGCCCCCACGATCGCCGAGGGGCGCGCGCTCTTCTACGCCGCGACCAATCCCACCGTGGTCACCCCCGCCGCAGGCCTCTCCTGCTCAGCCTGCCACTTCGAAGGGCGCAACGACGGCATGACCTGGCCGGTGGACTCGGGCATCCGGCAGACCCCGTCCTTCGCCGGCCCGGTGTCGCTGACCGCTCCGTTCACCTGGACCGAGGGCGTGGCGACCCTGACCGAAGAAGCGCGCATCACCAGCCAGGAGCGCCTGGGCGGGGTGGGCATCACCGACGCCCAGCTCGCCGCCATCGCCGCCTTCCTCGACTACACCCGGGACGTCGACCACCCGCACAAGGGCGAGGTCACCGCGGCCACGGGCCGGGGTCTGGCGCTCTTCAATCGCGCGGACGTCGGCTGCGCCGGGTGCCACAACGGCCCGCGCATGACCGACCTACTCCCGCACGACATGTTCGGGCTCGACAGTGTCGACACCCCCTCGCTCATCGGCATCGCGGCGACGGTGCCCTACCTGCACGACGGGCGCGCCGAGAGTCTGCGAGCGGTGTTGGACGAGGCCCGGAGCGGCGCGATGGGGGACACCTCCTCCCTCTCCGAGGCCGAACTAGACGATCTCGAAGCGTATCTGAACTCGCTCTGAAAAGAATCGCGCCCACGCCGCTCAAGCATTTCTGGGTGTGACCGATGATGGCCCCGAACTGGAATGTTGAGTGTCGGATGTGCGGACCCAGATGACCGAGTTCTGGAGCGGCCTCGACGCCAGTCGTAGAAAGGTGCTGGTCGTTGCCGTCGGCGCCTCCCTCGCGGCGGTGGTCGGGGTCGGCGTCTGGGCGAGCCAGCCGAGCTGGAGCAAGCTCAACCGCGTCTACGACAACGACAACCGGACCGTCATCCTCGACCAGCTCAGCGCCGCCGGCGTGGACTGGCGCCTGGGCTCGGACGGGCAGACCATCGAAGTGCCGGCGCTGGACCTGGCGACCGCGAAGAAGGCCACGGCCGGCAACCCGGCGTCCCAGGGGCTGGAAGGCGTCACCGACGTGCCCGCGTGGAGCACACCTTGGGCTGAGAAGGTCTACCTCCAGAAGATGCTCGCTGGCGAGCTCGTCAAGCAGATCAACGGCATTCGCGGCATCGCCGCCAGCTCGGTCCTGGTCAACCTCGATCAGGGCACCGGCTTCCTCGGAGACCAGGCACGGCCCAGCGCCGCGGTCAGCATCAAGACCGATGCGGGGACCACGGCCACCCGCGACCTGGGCAAGACCATCGCGAAGCTGGTGGCCGACGGCCTCCCCGGGATGACCGACGCCGACGTCACCGTGGTGGACCAGAACACCGGCCGCGCCATCTGGTCCGGCGAAGCCGTCGAGGACCGGGCCGCCGCCCCCGACGAAGCGGAACGACGCGCGGGCCGGATGCAGAAGGCGGTGACCGAGGCCCTCGCCGCGGTACTCGGTACACCGGCCGCCGTCAGCGTGATCGTACAGCTCGACGTGGACGGCTCCTCGTCCGAATCGACCGTCAACGCCGTCGACCCCGACAGCGTCGCGGCCATCCGCGAAAAGGCGGAGAGCGATCAGAACAGCGGCACCACCACCGGCGCCCAGGCAGGCGAGGCCGGGGTCCAGAGCAACACCCCCTCGGTCGCGACCCCCTCCAACGCCGGCACCGCCCGGAAGCGCGAGCAGACCGACACGCAATACCAGGTCAGCACCACCAAGACCACGACGGTCAAGCCGGCCGGCGCGCTCAAACGCATCAGCGCCGGCGTGATGATCGACCTCGCCACCGTGCAGGCGATCGCCACCGCCAGCAAGATGGACGAGAAGGAGCTCCGCGCCTCGCTGGAAGCGGTGGCCCAGACGGCCCTCGGCTTTGACGCGAAGCGCGGTGATGCGGTCAACGTGGCCTTCCTCCCCTTTGCGGAGACCGCGCTGAGCGAGGCGACGACGGCCCAGGGCGTTCCGTGGACGAGCCTCGTGCCGGCCGCGGTCGCGCTGGTGGCGGTGCTGCTCACCTTCCTCATGGTCGTGCGTCCGCTGCTCAAGGCGCTTCAGCTCCGCGGAGTCAGCTCCGTCGCGCCGCAGCACGGGTTCGAGACCGTCGAGACCACCGGACCGGACGGCTCACCCATCCTCGTCACCCGGGTGGCCGGCGCCGCAGCACGGGGCGCTGCCGCCTACGGCCAGCATGCACAGGTCGGCGACGAGGACGAGGACACCCTCATGGACCTCGGCGAGCGCCTGCGCAAACAGGTCGAAGGCTACCGGCATGTTAGCGCGCAGGACTTGTCGGCGCTGGTCGTCCGTGAATCCAACCACAGCGCGGAAGTCCTCCGTCGCTGGATCCGGGACTAGGGAGTCGAGATGGCCACCGTCGCGAAGAAAGCCAACGCCAACGCCGCCGAGCTTCCCGCGCTACCCCAGCCCGCCGTGGTGCTGAGCGGCCTCGAAAAGGCCGCCATCCTCATCATGTACCTGCAGGGCCCCAGCGCCCGGATGGTGCTCAAAAAGCTCAAGGACGACGAGGTCAAGCGCCTCGGGGTGGCCATCGCCGCGGTCCAGCAGGTTCCGGACGGGGTGATCGAGAGCGTGGTCAAGGACTTCATCCTCAGCCTGCAGAGCGTGTCGATGGTGCCGTACACCGGCCGGGACTTTGCCCAGTCCGTGCTCCCGGAGCTCGTCGACGACGAGCGGCGGCAGGTGGTCGCCAGCGCCATCCGCCGTCGGGTGGGGAACGACTTCGAAGATTTCATGCGCAGCCGCTCCGCCGGCGCGATCGCGGCGGTGCTGCGGGAGGAGCACCCGCAGGTCCAGGCGGTCGCCCTGTTGCGGATGGGGGCCGAGAACGCCTCCCGCGTCCTCAGCGTGCTCGACGCCGAAGCGCAGTACGACCTGACCAAGCGCATGGCGGGGGCCGAGCGGGTGTCGGGCGAGCTCGCCGACAACGTCGAAGACGCGATCCGCCGCGCATTGGAAGGCCAGGATGACCCCCTGCTCATCGGCGGCCCCCAGACCACGGCGCGGATCCTTGGCCGGCTCCCTCGCGAAAAGAACCAGTTGGTGCTGGAGCGGCTTCGCGACGAGGGCAACGATCTCGGCGACAAGCTCCAGCGCCTGATGGTGGTCTTCGACGACCTGATCCACCTCGACGACCGCGCCATCCAGCAGGTGCTCAAGGTCGTCGAGCGCGGCGACCTCGTCCTGGCGCTGCGCGGGGCCTCGCCCGAGATCAAAGCGCGATTCCTCAAGAATCTCTCCACCCGCGCCGCCGCCGATCTCGAAGATGAGATCGACGTGATCGGCAACCCCCGGAAGGCGCACATGCGCACCGCCCAGGAGAACGTGACCGCCGCGGCGCAGCGCCTCAACGACGAGGGCGTCATCGTGCTCGCCACCGGTCCCGACGAGGATACGTAGCGGCGTGCCCACCTTCCGCCCCCTCTCGCCGCGCGGCGCGTTCGTGCCGGTAATCCCCGCCGGGAGCGCGATTCGCCCGTTCAGCGCGCTGGCGCCGGAGCACTCGGCGGCGTTCACGTCGGGGCTCACGATGGGAGCCGCCGACGTTCCCGGCGAGCCTGCTCCCGAGGCCAGCGGCCTGGCCGACGCTCCGACCTCCACGCCGGCCGAGCCTGGGCGCTCCCCTGCGAGCGCGCCCGCATCGGTGTCGTTGGCCGAGCAGACTCAGGCGGAGGCCATCGCCCTGGCGGTGCAGGGGGCCGAAAGAACGGCCGCCCAACACGCCGAGCTCGAACGGGTCCGGGAGGCCGAACACGCGCACCTCGTCGCCGACCTCCAGGCCCAGAAGACGCGAGTGGCGGCCTCGTCCGAGCGCCTCGGGCTGCTCGCCGCCGAGCTGGCCAGGCTCAAAACGAGCATGGTCGCTGAGCTGCGGGCACACGCCGGCACGCTCTTGCTCCTGGGCGCGCGCAAGCTCGCTGGCGACGCGCTCCACGCCCAGCCGGGCCTGCTCGAAGCGTTGGTCCGCGAGACCGTCGAAACCCTCTCCTCCGGCACCGTGACCGTGCGCGTCAACCCGGGGGACGTCGAGCGCGTGCAGAGCGCGATGGGCGACGGCATCCGGGTGCTCGCCGACCCGACGGTGCTGGCCGGATGCATCGCCGAGGGCGACGCAGGCAGTGTGGACGCGACGATCAACACCGCGTCGGGCTCGCTGCTCGCCGAGGTCCAGGCATGGAAACGCAGCGCGTGAGCCCCTCGTTGCTGGGCCTGGACTCGCTGGAGAGGCGTTGGTCCGACGCGCCGACGCAGAGCCGCCGAGGACGCGTGGTCGCGGTGCAAGGCACCCTGGTCACCGCCGAGCTGCCCGGCGCGCGCATCGGCGAGGTCGCGACGATCGATGGCGTCGGCGCCGCCGAGACGGTGGGCTTCCGCGACCGTCGGGCGCTGTTGATGCCGTTTTCGTCGCTTGACGGCGTGCGCCACGGCGCGGCGGTGACGTGCACCGGGGAGATGCCGCTGGCGATGGTGAGCGACGCGCTGCGCGGGCGGGTGATCGACGGCTTCGGCCAGCCCCTCGACGGCAAGGGACCCATCACCGGGGTCTTGGCGCGACCCCTGCACGCGCTCCCTCCCGAGGCGATGGCGCGGTCGCTGGTGAGGACGGCCCTGCCCACGGGCGTGAGGGTGCTCGACGGCCTCTTGACCCTCGGCCGCGGCCAGCGCGTCGGGCTGATGGCCGGATCCGGTGTCGGCAAGAGCACGCTCTTGGGCATGATCGCGCGCCGCAGCGCCGCGGACGTCAACGTCATCGCCCTCATCGGCGAACGCGGTCGCGAGGTGCGCGAGTTCCTTGAGGACGTGCTCGGACCAGAGGGCCTGCGACGCAGCGTGGTCGTCGTCGTGACCAGCGACCGCTCGCCGGTGTTGCAGTTGCGCGGGGCGTTCCTGGCCATGGCCGTCGCCGAGCACTTCCGTGATCAAGGCCGCGAGGTGATGCTCATGCTCGACAGCGTGACCCGACTTGCGATGGCCCAACGGCAGATTGGCCTCGCGGTCGGCGAGCCGCCCACCACCCGCGGCTACACCCCAAGCTGCTTCGCGCTGTTGCCGCGCCTGCTGGAGAGGGCGGGTCCCGGCGCCAACCGCGGCAGCATCACCGCCATCTACACGGTTTTGGTGGACGGCGACGACGTCGAGGCCGACCCGGTCGGCGACGCAGTCCGCGGCATCGTGGACGGGCACGTGGTGCTCAGCCGCAAGATCGCCGGGGAGGGGCGGTTCCCCGCGGTCGACGTGCTGGCGAGCATCTCCCGGGTCATGGACGTCGTGACCGGGGCGCCGCACCGCGAAGCCGCACGGAAGGTGCGCTCCGTGCTCAACACCTGGGCGCAGAATGAGGAACTCGTGCGGCTGGGCGCCTACAAGGCGGGCTCCAGTCCCCCCGTCGACGCCGCCATCGCCCGAATCGACAAGATCCACGCCTGGCTCACGCAGCCGGTGGAGGAGGCCACGACGATGACCGAGACCATCACGACCATGGATGGGCTGTTGCGGTAGCGGTCGGTTACCCGTGGCGCTCTACCGGTGCGCCATGCAAGAACTTCTCGGTTTTCTGACCCTCGCGGGTGTCGCGTTCTTCGGACTGTTCACGCTCGTCGCCCTGGGCGGCAGCTTCACGACCATTCAGCAGGGCTGTGTCGGCATCGTGACCCGCTTCGGCAAGTTCGGCCGGGTGCTGCGTCCGGGCCTGAACCTGAAGATTCCGATCATCGAGACGGTGTCGCAGCGGCTGTCGCTGCAGAACCGGGCGGTGGAGCTTGCCTTCCAGGCCATCACCATCGACCAGGCCAACGTCCACTTCAAGCAGATGCTGCTGTTCTCGGTGCTCAACCACGACGAAGACACGATCATGAACGTGGCGTTCAAGTTCGTGGACGAGCGGGCGTTCATGACCGCGCTGGTTCGGTCGGTGGAAGGTTCCGTCCGGTCATTTGTCGCGACCAAGAAGCAGTCGGAGATCCTCGGCCTGCGTCGTGAGATCATCGACTCGGTCAAAGAGCAGCTCGACGCCCAGCTGTCCGAGTGGGGCTACCACCTCATCGACCTGCAGATGAACGACATCGCCTTCGACGAGGAGATCTTGCGGTCGATGGCCAAGGTCGTCGCGTCCAGCAACCTCCGGGCTGCCGCCGAGAACGAGGGGCAGGCGCTCCTCATCACCCGCACCAAGCAGGCCGAGGCCGAGGGCAACGCGATCCGGATCGCCGCCGAGGCCGAAAAAGTCGCCGCCCAGCTCCGTGGGCAGGGCATCGCGCTGTTCCGCCACGAGGTCGCACGCGGCATGACCGAGGCCGCCGCCGAGATGCAGAAGGCCAACCTGGACGTCAGCTTCATCCTGTTTTCCATGTGGACGGAGTCCCTGAAACACTTCGCCGAAGAAGGAAAGGGAAACGTCATCTTCCTGGATGGCTCGCCCGACAAGATGCAGGACACGATGCAGCGGCTGGTCGCGTTGCAGGTGCCCAACGTGCCGAAGGCGCGGTAGCGGCTGGCGCCGCGCCGCCGGCAGGACTCAACCGCCGCCGCGCCCGACCGATGAAGCGGCATGTCCGCGCTCCATACGCTGTTGCGCCTTCGGACCCGCGCGCGCGAGGAGTCGCAGGGGATGCTGCGGCGCGCGGAGGACGAACGCGACGTGCAGGCGCAGCGCGTCGAGGCCGTCCGCAACGCCGTGGTCGAGGCCCGCGCCAGCGCCGACCCCAATGACCCCTTCGCCCTGGCGACCTACCACGCCTTCCGCAGGCGCCAGGAAGTCGCCGAACGCCGCGAGGAGGCGCGCCTGCAGCAGCGTGAGCGTGAGGTGGACCAGAAACGCGGCCTCCACGTCGGCCGCGTCCGCGACGAGATCGCCACCAACAACGTGATCGAGGCCCACGCCCGGAGCGAAGAGCGCGAACAGGCCACGCGGGACGCGCGCCGGATGGACGAGATCGCGGCGCGGCGCGGAGCCGACGGCCTGTAGCCGCAGCCGGCACTACATCCGGGCTTGAATCAGCTCGGGATCGAGGCCAGCCTGGACGCCGCCATAACCCTGTCGAGGAACCGGAGGATCACCCCCCGAGAAAGCTGCTCGCCGAAGCCCCCACGGCGCACGTCGAAGCCGTGATCCGCCCACGGGACCAGCACCATCTTGACCCGGGCACCCGCCGCGACGAGCTCGTCGTTGAGGAAGGTGGTGTTCTCCGGTCGCACACAACCTTCGCCGGTACCGTGGAGCAGGAGGGTCTCGGGGACGTCGGCGCGAACCCAGCTCTGGGGCGTCGCGGCGCGATAACGCTCGGCCGCGGAAGTCGGCGTCCCCGACAGGTACAGCTCCGTCGCGGCGACCCCATCGACGACATCGGGGGTGTAGGGGTGGTCGTGAGCCCAGGCAACGTCGGTCACCCCGTAGACGGAGATGACCGCCCGTACTGGCGGCACCACCCCCCCGCATGCCGACGCGATCGACGTGTCGGCGTAGGCCGCCGTCAGCGCGATCTGCCCACCGGCGCTGCGCCCGAGCAGGGCCAGTCGCGACGAATCGACCCCGAATCGAGCCGGCTCCGCCGCCAGAGTGGCCAACGCGCACCGGACGTCCTCGATCGCCGCCGGGAACGGGGCCTCACCCGCCAGGCGGTACCGCACGTCGACCACGGTGTATCCGGCATCGGCGAGCACCGCCGACAGGTGGGGCAGCTCCCCCTTGTCGCCGGAACGCCAGCTCCCGCCGTGCACCACCACGACCGTGGGACGGGGGCCGTCGCCGCGGCCCCGCCACACATCCGCGGTGACCGTCGCGCCCAGGGCGACGTCGCGCTCGACCTCGACCGGCGGCACGCTCCCGCCGGTCAGCCAGTTCCACACCGAGAAGGACTGACCCTCGCGAATGTAGGGCGGAATGACATAGAGCGCCGGGACCAGGCAGACGAGTCCCCCGATCGTCGCGGAGGCCGTCACCCAGCGCTCCTCGGTGGTGAGGATCGCCAGCAGGGCAACCACCGCGCCGAGCAGGCACGCCTCGAGCGCGGCGAAGTGGAGCATCCACAACGGCCACGAGAGCGCGGGTGCGACGATGGCGACCGCCTGGACGACCGCGAAGAGGGCTAGGACGCGTGGGGCCATGAGCCGCAGTCTATCGCTCCGCGCTGACTCAAGTTCGCCCTGCCGCGACCGAAGACGTGCGCATGGCAATCACCACGCTCCGTCGAGCCTGGGTTCTCGCGTTCGGCGGGATCGTGCTGGGCCTCGGCACCGGCACCGCGGCGTGGGCCGGGCGCGATCCGACCGCATCCGAGATCGAGCGCTACTGCTCACTCGAAGACGAGGGCGCGCACCAGCTGGCCCAGGACCTGCTGCACCGAGAGCGGGAGCTCGACGGGCGCGCGGACGCCCTCGACTCCCAACGCGCGGAGTTGGCCGCCGCCGAGGCGCGCCTGACCGATCGGCTCGCCGCCCTGGAGAAGGCGAGGGCCGATATCCAGGCGCTCATCGGCGTCGCCGACGCCGCGCGCGACGCCCGCGTGGACGGCATCGTCAAGATGGTCGAAGCCAACCGCGCGGGGAGCATCGCGCCGATGTTCGCCCAACTGGACGAGCCGCTCGCCGTGACCGTGCTGGACAAGATGAAGCGCAAGAAGGCCGGCCAGCTCCTGGCGGTGCTGCCCGCCGCGAAGGCGGCCGCGCTCGCCCAACGGATGGCCGAGCCCGTCGCCGTGGACTTACCATGAGTTCCACGATGCCCGCCGCATTCAGCCTGCCCCGGCTCCCCGCCGGCGCCGCCGCGCGCGCGTTCAGCCCGGCGACCCCGCCGACCAGCTTCGCAGTGGTTCTCGGCGCGGTCAGCGTGCCGCCCCCGCCCCCGCGCCTGGCGCCCTTGCCGCTCTTGCTCGAAACAAGACTGCGGAGCTTCGCAGAAGGCGCCGGATTTCCGGATGTTGACGCCGGCGAGGTCGAGTTCGAGAACGTCGCGGTTGCGGAGTTCGCCGCGCTGGTGCCGTTCCCGGTCGTCATGCCGACGCCCCCGCGCCTGGCGCCCTTGCCGCTCTTGCGCGAAGCAAGACTGCGGAGCTTCGCAGAAGGCGCCGGATTTCCGGATGTTGACGCCGGCGAGGTCGAGTTCGAGAACGTCGCGGAAGCGGAGTTCGCCGCGCTGGTGCCGTTCCCGGTCGTCATGCCGACGCCGCCCCCGTTCCCGGTCATCATGCCGACGCCGCCCCCGTTCTCGGGCCCGCTCACCGAGCTGACCACGGCCCTGGAGCCGGTGCTCGATCGGGCTGCGCCCGCGGACGGCCTGCGCACCAACCTGATGCTGCTGGACGCCTCGATCGAGGTGGACGCCTTCCCCGCCCCACCGGCGGCGCCCGTCGTCATTCCTTCCCTGCTGCTGGCGGATCCGATTCGCGACCCGGGGTTGATCTGCGAATTCCCGACCTTCCGGCCAAACGACAACACCCCCGCGTCCGCCGCCCGCGAAGCGTCGATCGCGACCCGCGGAAGAGCGGTGGCGGCCCTGGAAAAAATGGTCGCGGCCCCGACCACGACCACGCCGGTGCGCACGGAAGCGGCCCGGCTCCCCCTGCGCACGACCGAGGTGGCCACGCCCGAGGCGGCCAACACCAGCTTCGACCTTCAACGCGTGGCTGCGGCCAACGGCGACTTCGACGAGACGGCCGGCGAAGGCACGCCCACCGGCGCCGAGGCGGACACCTCCCAGCCGCACGATGGCGCCGGTACCGGCGCCGCGTGGGTGCCCGACCAGTTCGAGTTCGTGGTCCACGGGGCCCTTCCCGTCTCGACCAGCGAACTACCCCTCGAAAATCTGGCCGACGTGGCCGGAAAGACCGAAGCGCTCGGCGAGGTGCAGGATGCCGGCGCCCGCGTTGCCGACCGACTCACCCTCCGCCTCGACGACGCGTTGGGCCACTGGGAGGTGGACATGGTGCGCCATGCCGAGCTCTTGGACCTGGTCCTCCGCGGGGACGCCGAGTTGCACCGCATGGTCGCCGACGCGACCCCCGAGCTCCGTGACCGCCTCGCCGCCGAGGGCCTGACCCTGCATCGCATCGAGTTCATGGCCCCCAACGCTCCCCGCGGCGAGACCAACCGCGCCGTGGAGGCCGCCCACCAGGGCGAAGCCGCCAACTCTGGCGGCACCACGCATCAGCATGCCAGCGGCAATGGCCGTCGTGAGGAGGCCCCCCCGCCGGCCCCCGCAAAGCCGCGTCGCCCCGCCATCGCCGGCCTCATCCGCGGTGGCCTGCTCAATCGTGCGGTGTAGCCTAAAGAACCCCCAGCCCCGACCGAAGAGAAGAACATGAGCCCCCTCGCCGGAGTCTACAGCGCCGACCAGCAAGCCGCCCTGGCGGCCCAGAGCAGCGGCCCGACGGACGAGCTGGGCAAGGATGCCTTCCTCAAGCTCCTGACCACGCAGCTCCAACACCAGGACCCCCTCAACCCCATGGAGAACGCCGAGTTCGTAGCGCAGCTCGCCCAGTTCTCCTCGCTCGAGCAGCTCCAGGGACTCTCGGATGGGATGGAGTCGCTGTACCTCGTAAACATGTCGATGAACAACGCCGCACTCACCGGGCTCATCGGCAAGGATGTCGTCGCGACCGGGAACGAGTTCCATTACCCGGGGACGGGCGACGAGACCGTCACCTACGACGCAAGTGGCGCCGCGACCGCCTCGTCGATCACCATCACCAACTCTGACGGCGAAGTCGTCTTCACCAAGGACCTCGGCCCGATGTCCGCGGGGGACGGCGCCTACACCTGGGACGGCAAGAGCCTCGACGGCCAGGCCTGTCCGGAGGGTGACTACTCCTTCTCGATCACCGCCACCAATGCCGAGGGCACCGAAGTCGAGGTCACCGAGCAGATGACGGGGCGCATCGACGGCATGGACCTCTCGAGCGGCTCGCCGCTCTTGACGATGGATGGCATCTCCATCGAGCTCGGCTCGATCCAGAGCCTCGGGGAGCCGACCGAATGATCGGTCCCTTCGGACGCGTCGGCTCGGTCGGACCGAGCACCGGCCCCGACCGGGGCCTCGAAGCCCTGCCGGGCTTCGGAGAGGCGCTGGAGTCGCTCCTCCAGCCGCAGTCCGCTCCGGCGCCGGCCAAGGCGACCACGGGCGGCGTCACCTTCAGCAAACACGCACAGGCGCGCCTGCAGTCGCGCGGCATCACGCTCGACGACGCCGACCTCGACGATCTCGGCGCCGCGGTGGACAAGCTGCGCCAGAAGGGCGCCAAGGAGAGCCTCGTGCTCTTGGGCGACAACGCCTTCATTGTCGGCGTTTCCGACCGAAAAGTGATCACCGCACTCACGCGCCAGGAAGCCATCGGCAACATCTTCACCAATATCGATTCCACGGTGGTCGCCCGCTAGGCGAACCGTAGAAACTCGGGCTGGACCAAGGATATTCCAAGGGGGCCCGAAAAACGCCACGGTCAGTATGACCGGGGCACACACCCACAAGGAAGGTCACCATGTCTCTGTTCTCTGCCCTCAACGTCGGCGCCGCCGGCCTCGGCGTCACCAGCACCTGGATGAACGTCATCGGCGACAACATCGCCAACCTCAACACCACCGGCTACAAAGGCGGTCGCGCCTCGTTTGTCGACTTCCTTCCCCAGCACGTCTTCGGGGTCAACGGGGGCGGCCAGGTCGGCGCTGGTGCGGCCACCAGTCGGGTCAACACCATGCTCGGGCAGGGTTCCTTCGATACCACCGACAACGCGCTGGACATGGCCATCGACGGCAGCGGCTTCTTCGTCGTCAGCGACGGCACCCAGGACTTCTACACCCGTTCCGGCGAGTTCAGCTACGACGACGAAGGCTACGTCGTCAGCGGCAACGGCATGCGGGTCCAGGGCTACTCGGGCGATGGCGTGGCCGTCTCCGCGGCGCTCGGCGACCTGAAGCTCCCCACCACCGACGTGCCCGGCACGCCGACGGCGAACATCGTGTTGGAGACGACGCTCTCCGCCGGGGAGGACGTCGCCACCGATGTCGCAGGGCTCGACTTCTTCGGCACCGGTACCGGCGCCAGCACCCTGGTCGATGCGGGAACGGCCGCGCAGTTCACCTCCTCCACGACCATCTACGACAGCCGTGGTGTCGGCCACGACGTGACCGTCCTGTACGAACGCAGCGGCGCCAACGACTGGAGCTGGCGCGCCGTGGTCGACGCCAGCGAGGCCTACGACTCCACCGGCACGCAGTTCTCGACCGACACGGGCTACGGCTTCGAGGTCGCCTCCGGCACGCTGACCTTCGACACCGACGGCGTGCTGACGGGCAGCACCCAGACCGACACCGCCACCGCCACCATCTGGAATTTCGGCGGAACCGACACCCCCAGCATTTTCTTCGACTTCGGCTTGGACAGCACCGGGGTCGAGACCGATGGCGTGGTCTCGATGTCGGGAGAGGAGTCGGCGCTCACCGCGATCGCGCAGGACGGGACGATGTCGGGGCAGCTCACCGGAATCTCGGTCGGCACCGACGGAACGCTGACGGGCGCCTACTCCAACGGCGAAGCCGTGGAGATCGGCCGGGTAGGCCTGGCCAGCTTCCAGGCCCCGCAGGGCCTGGAGCGCGTCGGGGGCGCCCTGTTCCGCGCCACTCCCGACGCCGGCCAGGCGGCGGTGGGCATGGCCGGGACCGGCGGCCGCGGCTCGATCGCGGGCAACGCGCTGGAGAAGTCCAACGTCGACCTCGAAGGCCAGTTCGTCTCGATGATCACGGCCCAGCGCTCCTACCAGGCGTCCAGCAAGGTGATCAGTACCGCAAACGAAACCCTCCAGACCCTCATGCAGTTGATATAGCGCGGAGTACGCCATGGATGACGAAGAAACCGAAGCCCCGAAGCCCTCGAAACTCAAGGCCATGCTGCCGCTCCTCGGCGTGCTGCTCCTCGGTCTGGGCGGAGGCTACGGTACGTCCATCGCGCTGGCGCCCCCGCCGGACGACGACGGGGATGCGGTCGCAACCGCGGCGGGGCACGAGCCCGCGGCGGAGGCTGCCAAGCCCGCCGAAGGGCACGGAGAGGAGAAGCCCGCAGAGGGGCACGGAGAGGAGAAGCCCGATCCGGCCGCCCCGGCCACCAAGCCCGCGGGTGCGGCACCGGCGGTCAGCCCCACGGTCACGACGCTCGGCGCGTTCACGGTCAACCTGAAGGGAAGCGGCGGCGGCCGAGTCCTGCGCCTCGAAGTGGCCGTCGACTCCGACGCGTCCACGACCCAAGCCGTGCAGATGATGACGCCCCAGCTCCGCGACAGCATCATCACCGCGGTCAGCGACTTCACCTGGTCGGAGCTGGAGGGCACCGATGGCAAGACGCGGCTCAAGGACGAGCTCCTAATCCGGATCAACGGCGTGACCGATCCGATCCGCGTCGACCGCGTCTACCTCACGACCTTCGTGGTGAGCTAATGTTGGGCTCCGTTCTCGCTCAAGACAGGGAGTTGCAGGCCTGCATCCCGGTGATGGAGGACTGCGTCAAGCAGGCCCTGCGGCGCGTGCGTACCCGCATGCTCACCCGCTCGGGGACCGACACGCCGATGCGACTTCTGCAAGTACGGCTGTGCTCGGTGGGCGAGCTGATGAACGAACCGGATGTGCAGGACGCTGCCGCGTGGTCAAGCTTCTTCATGGAGCGAGGCGGCGTCGCCGGCTTCGCCGCGATCGAGGGTCCGCTCCTGGAGCGGCTGACCGCGCGGCTCTTCGGCGACTCCACCGGCCCGAGCATTGACATGGGCGCCCGCAGCGCAACCGAGGTGGAGCTCTGCGTGGCCACGCGCATGTGCGACGAGCTCTTCGCCGCCCTCGAAGCACACTGGCCGGTCAAGCCGGCCCCACGGCTGACCCCACACCCTGCGACCGCGAACCGCCACGGGGTGGGCGACAGCTCGATGAGCGCGGCCGCCCTGGCCTGCACCGTGGAGTGCGGGCCGGTCGACCAGCCCCTCGGGAAGCTCACGCTGGCGCTGCCGGCCGTGATGCTTCGCGGGATCGGCGGCGCCGCCGACCACACGGCCACCGCCCGCGCGGCGGCACGGCGGCGCGCCAATTACGACCGCCTCTACGGCTGCGAGATCGAGATGATCGTCGAGTTGAAACGGCTTTCGACCACGCTGGGCGCCCTGCGTGCGCTCAAGGTCGGCGACGCCGTCCCGCTCGGTGCGCTGGGAGAGGTGCGCGCCCTGGTCAACGGCACGCCGTCGTTCGCAGGCGAACCGGGCGCCTGCGACGGGCTCCGATCGTTCCGCGTCTCACGACGCGTGCTGACAATCGAAAATATTGCGTGAGGCGTTGCTAAAGATCCCTCGGAAGCGACCGAAGCGGAGACATCGGGAGTACCGATGTCCCCACGCAACTCCTCCGCCTTTCTCTCCGACCTGCCCGTCGAGGTCATTATCGAGCTCGGACGGACACGACTCACCATCCGTCAGCTCGCCGAGCTCGACCGCGACGATGTCGTGGACCTGACCCGCGGTAGCGAGGCACCCCTCGACTTGGTCGTCGGCGGCAAGGTCCTTGCCCGCGGTGAAGTCGTCATGGTCGGCGAGAAGATGGCGCTGCGCATCACCGAGCTGGTCGACGACCAGGCGGCCCGGAACGCGTCGTGAGCGCCCTCCTGCTGCTGAGCGGCCTCGCCTTCGGCGACCCCCCCGAGCCCACCTTTCAGCGGCTCTTCGCGGCGGACGGGGCCACGCTGACGACCGCGGCCCCGGAGCCCGGAGCCCTCCCGTCCTCAGGGTGGGTCTGGCCGGCGCTCTTGAGCGCCGCGGGACTGGCCGGCGCGTGGCAGCTCCGCAGGCGCTCCACCACCGCACCCGCAGACGAGCTGCGCGTCGTCCAGCGGCACGCGCTCGGCGACAAGTCGGTGCTGGTGCTGGTCGAGGTCCAGGACGCGGCGGGCGCCACCCGCCGACTCCTGCTCGGCTCCTCCGGCGCGGGGCTTGCCCTGCTCAACGACCTCGGCGAGGTCAGCCCCGCCGCGAACGCGACGCACCGGCGCGACGTGGCGGTCCCCTCGGAAGACGACGAGGCCGACGTCGTCGACGCAGTGGTCCCGGTCAATCGGGCGGACGAGTTCCAGCGCATGCTGGAGGAGGTGCTCGTCGAACGGGAGGCCGAGGCTTCGGCGGCTCCCACCGAGGTGCCCGAACGGCCCCGCTTCTTCTCCGATGACGACCTCGCAGCGCCCGCGGCCCTGGCTCCGTCCGGCCCGAGCCGCGGCGCCAACTTCCCGGACCGGTCCGACCCGCCCGCCGCCGAGGCGGAGCCGGCCGACAACCCGGGCTGGATCCCGGTCGTCGAGAGTTTCACGCCGGCGCCGGCGCCGGAGGTGGTGGTCGCGGCGTTTGCCGAACCCATCGTCGAGCGGGTTGGACGCGGCGCTGCGGCGCTGCTCAAGGAGCCCAAGGCCAGCCCGGCTCCCGTCAGGTCGGGGCTCTCTCTGCTCGTGAAGAACTCGCTCCCGGCCGCCGCCGACGTGCTGCGACCACCGAACGAGACGCTCGCCGCGCCGACGCTGGTGATCGTGCCGCCGCCGCCCAGAAACGAGCGAGCGGCGGAGCAGGCCGCCCCGTTCGCAGCCGCCCTGCACACGCGCCCGGTGTATGTCTCGCCGTCGATGGCCGACCGCTTGGGGGGCCACGCCGATCGCCGTCTGGTCGGGCCGCCCCTCCGGGATGCTCGCCTCACCGCGGGCGCTCCCGTCACCCTCCGCCTGGCCGACAGCCGCCCCCCCGCCACAGACGAGGCCCCCGTCCCCGACGTGGCTGAGCTGGTGAACCGTCTGCGTGAAGCCAGCCAACCCCAAGAGGAGCGCAGCGCGGTCAACGAAAATGTGCGGCCGACGCGGACGGATGGGATGCGTGCAGGCTTCAGCGCGATCGGCGCCAAAGAGGGCGCGCGGTGATCCTGCTGCTGGCGAGCATCGCCCTCGCCGTCGACGCCCAGGTCGGGGTGTCGGTCGCCGAGCCGGGCGCTCTGCTCGCAGGCCAGCTCGTCGACGGCGTCGGCCAGACGCCCTCGTCCACCGCGGTGCGGCTGCTGCTGATGCTCACCGGGATGTCGTTCATCCCCGCGATGTTGGTGGTGATGACGCCCTTTGTGCGCTTCGTCGTGGTGTTCTCGATGCTCCGGCAGGCCCTCGGCCTGCAGCAGAGCCCACCGAACCAGGTCATCGTCGGCCTGTCGCTCTTCCTGGCGATGTTGGTGATGCAGCCGACGCTCACCGCCTCCTGGGAGGGGGGCGTCGCGCCCTACCTCGACGGCCAGACCGAGGCGTCGATCGCGATGCACGACTCACTCGCGCCCCTTCGCGGCTTCATGTTCGCGAACACTCGCCGCGAGGACATGGCCACCATCCTCCAGGTGGGGGAGCTGCCCCGGCCCGAGAGCCTCGATGACGTGCCGACCCCGGCGGTGGTCAGCGCCTTCGTGCTCAGCGAACTCAAGACGGCGTTCATCACCACCATCTACGTGTTCGTGCCCTTCCTCGTCATCGACCTGGTGGTGGCGAGTGTACTGGTCGGCATGGGCATGATGATGTTGCCCCCGGTGGTTGTCTCCCTCCCCTTCAAGCTGATCATCTTCGTGCTGATGGACGGTTGGGCTCTCCTGGTCCGCGACCTCGCGGCCGGGGTGGTGCGATGAACCCCTCCGAGGTCATGCGAATCGGCCAGGAGGCCATGCGCATGGCGTTGCTCCTGAGCGCGCCGGTGTTGGTGGCGTCCCTCGTCGTGGGCACGCTGGTGTCCCTGGTGCAGGCGGTCACCCAGCTGCACGAGCAGACGCTCAGCTTCTTGCCCAAGCTCCTCGCGGTCGTCGCGGTGCTCGCGGTGGGCGGGGGTTGGATGCTGGAGCAGGCGGTCGCGTACGCCACCCGGTCCTTCGATCGGATCCCCGAGGCATCAGGCCGAGTCGAACGCTGATGGAGAGCATGGATCTCACCCCCTTCCTGGTGGGGATCCTGGTCTTCGCGCGGGTTTCGGCGATGTTCATGGCGCTGCCGGTGACCGGGAACGCGGGCGTGCCGCGACCGGTGCGCTTGGCGATCTGTCTGCCCCTGGCGGCAGTGATGGTCCCCGCGGCCCAGGCCGCCCGTCTGCCGGTGACGGTGCCTCAGCTCGTGACGACCGTGGCCGGCGAGGTGGTGCTGGGCGTCGCGATGGGCTTCACGCTCGCCCTGCTGACAGGTGCCGTCTCGACGGCCTCCGAGATCATCAGCAACAACATCGGGCTGACGATGTCGTCGATGCTCGACCCGATGACCGGGGCCCACGGCAGCACGCTTGCAGCGCTGGCCCAGCTGCTGGCGACCGGGGTCTTCTTCGCCCTGGACATGCACCTCGGCTGCGTGCGTGCCCTCGGTGAGTCCTTCCACGCGCTGCCGCCCGGGCACGTCACCGATCCGCTCGGTGGGGCGACGGTGCTCTTCGAGGTTGCGAACAACGTCTTTCGGCTCGGGGTGCAGCTGGCCGGCCCGCTCACCGCGTTCGCCCTGATGTTGAACCTGGCGCTCCTGGTCATCGGGCGCATGGCCCCGGGGTTGCAGCTCTTCTTCTCGATCGGCATGTCGTTCACCATCGTGGCCGGCATCGTGCTCTTGGGCGCGGCCCTCCCGGCGCTGCTCCATGTCGAGGCCGTGGCGTTGCAAGGGGCCTGGGAGCCCGTCCACCGCATCATCCGAGGCATGGGCGGTGGCTGAGTCCGAGCAGGAAAAAACCGAAGACGCCAGTGAACGGCGGATTCAACAGTTCCGCGACGAAGGCAAGGTCGCGCAGAGCAAGGAGCTGTCGGCCGCGATCGGACTGACCGTGGGTGCCGGCTCGCTCTTCGCAGTATTTCCAATGTTGAACACTGGCTTTCGTGCGCTGTTCGACGCGCTGAACGACCGCATCAGCGATCACGAACTGACCCCGGAAGACGTGTCCAGCATAGCCTTCGCCATCGCGATGAACATCGGCCCCCCCCTGCTGATGGTGCTCGCGGCGGGTGCGTTCTCCACGATCATCGCCGGGCTATTGGTCACGGGCTTCAACGTCGCCCCAGCGGCGCTGGAACCGAAGTTCGAGCGGCTGGATCCGCTGCAGAACGCCAAGAGCCACTTCTTCAGCGCGCAGCCCGTCGTCGCGCTGATCAAGGGGCTGGCGGTCGCCGGCGCGGTGTCCTGGGCCGCATGGTCCGCCATCGAGACGCGGATGGATGCGCTCCCGGTCATCGCCGCCGTGGACGTCCGGGGCCAGCTCGAGTTCATGAACGAGCTGATCCAGAGTTTCTTCCAGCGGGTTCTGCCCGTCGTCCTTGCCGTGGGCGTGGTCGACTACGGCTGGCAGCGCTTCCAACTCGCCGAGCAGATGCGGATGACCCAACAGGACGTCAAGCAGGAGCACAAGGAGCAGGAAGGCAACCCCCAGGTCAAGGCCAAACGTCGTCAGCGACAGCGGCAGCTCGCCATGGGACAGATGCTCCGCAAGGTGCAGAAGGCCGACGTCGTGGTGGTCAACCCCACCCATTACGCAATCGCGCTGCGCTATCGCAAGGACGAGGGCGGCGCGCCGATCGTGCTGGCACGCGGCGTCGACCACCTCGCGCTGAAGATCCGCGCCGAGGCCAACCGCCACGAGGTACCGATCATCGAGAACCGCAGCCTGGCCCGCGCGATGTACGCGAAGTCCCGGCTGGGCTTTCCGATCCCTGCCGAGTTCTACGGCGCGGTGGCGCAGGTGCTCGCCGTCGTCTACCGTCGTCGGGTGCAGGCGCAGGCCGCACGGGCGGTCTGAGCCGGGCGGGGTACACTGCGGCGTGCTCGTCCTCTGGCTCGCCGCCTGCTCCGAAGACTTCGGCGACGAAGCCGCCGGCGGCGTGTGGTTCGGTGACGTCGCGCTCGAGCCCGCCCCCCTCGCGGATGCCCCGCGCGACCCGCAGATCGGTTTCCTCGATCCGCGCAGCGGCGAATTCTTCGACAAGGACGACCCGATCCGGGTCGAGGTGCTCGCGGGCGACATGGACGGCACCGCCATCGACCTGCTCACGCTGAGCTGGCAGGGCCCGGTCGGCGGCGCCGACACCCCCGGTAACCCCGGCCTCAGCGGCCTCGCGGACTTCACGCTCGCGCCCCTGCCACTCGGGGACTACACGCTTGCCGTCACCGCAACCGACCCCGCCGCACGTTCCGCCACTGCCAGCGTGAACTTCTCGGTGGTCGAACGCGACGCGGACGGCGACGGGTTCGAGACCGTGGACCTGGGCGGCGAGGACTGTGACGACGCCGACGCCACCATCAACCCCGACGGCGTCGAGGTCTGCAACGGGCTCGACGACGACTGTGACACCCGCGTGGACGACGGCGTGCTCCTTCCCTACTGGGCCGACGCCGACGGTGACGGGCACGGCGACCCCGCCGCGCCGATCGACGCTTGCGAGGCCCCCGCCGGCTACGTCGACAACACCCTGGACTGCGACGACACCGAGGCGGACCGGTGGCCGGGCAACCCCGAGGTGTGCGACGGGCTCGACAACGACTGCGACGATGTCGTCGACGAGGGCGTCAAGTCGCCGTTCTGGCTGGACGGCGACGCCGACGGCTACGGCGACGAAGCCTCGCCCACCGAAGCCTGCACCGCCCCCACCGGGTACGTCGCCAATGCCGAAGACTGCCTGGATAGCGACGGCACCGTCAGCCCGGTTGCGACCGAAGTCTGTCACGACGGGCTCGACAACGACTGCGATGGCACCAGCAACGGCTGCGGCCTCGGCGGCACGGCCAGCGTCTCCACGGCCAACGCGCAGCTCCGCGGGAGCGCCGGCGGGGACTACGCCGGGGCCGCCGTCTCGGGCGCGGGCGACGCCGACCGCGATGGCCTGAGCGACCTGTTCATCGGCGCGTTCGGCGCGGACGACGGCGGAACGGGGTCGGGAGCTGCCTACCGGGTGCTGGCCACCGCCGCCGCCGGCGTCGTCGACCTCGTTGGCAGCGCCGACCTGGTGCTCGTGGGCGCCGCTGCCGGTGACGGCTTCGGCTACTCGGTGGCCGGGATCGGGGATTGGGACGGGGACGGCGTGGACGACCTCGCCGCCGGGGCGTGGGCCAACGACGGTGGCGGTACCGATGCGGGCGCGGCGTACATCCTGAGCGGCGCCGCCTCCGGCACCGTGAACGTCGGCAGTGGGGCGATGCTCACCCTCGTCGGCGAGGACGCAGGCGACTACGCGGGGTGGACCCTCAGTGGGGGCGGGGACCTCACCGGAGACGGCCAGGACGACCTCGTGGTCGGCGGTCCCTGGGCCGACGACGGCGGCACGCTGGCCGGGGTGGCGTGGTTGGTGGCCGGCGGAGCGTCCGGCACGGTTGATCTGGGCGCCGCGATCAGCATCGTGGGCGAGTCGGGCTCCGATCAGGCCGGGACGAGCGTCGCGGTCCTGGGCGATGTTGACGGGGACGGGGCCGACGATCTCGCCATCGGCGCGATCGGCGATGCCGGTGGCGGCACCGGCGCGGGCGCCGCCTACGTGCTCTACGGGCCGCTTTCCAGCGATCAGGACCTGGGCAGCGCCGACCTGACGTTGCTCGGCGAAAACGCCGGCGACCAGGCCGGGTACGCGGTCCAAAGCGGCGGCGACACGAACGGCGACGGGTACGCCGATGTGCTGGTGGGCGCGCCCTACCACGACTACGGAGCCGCCGATTCGGGCGGCGCGTACGTGATCCTCGGCGGGATGCACGCCGGCACGGTCGACCTGTCCGCCGCCGATGCCAAGGTGGCCGGTGAGGGCGGGGATGACGGCGCCGGCTGGAGCCTCGCCAGCGCCGGCGACATGGACGGCGATGGCGACGACGACGTGCTCATCGGCGCCGTCCTCGAGGACAGCGCCGGCACCAGCGCCGGCGCCGCCTACCTGATGTATGGCCCCCTCGCCGCGTTCACGAGCCTGACCGCCGCCGATGCCAAACTCACCGGGGAACGTGACAACGACTACGCCGGCAACGGACTCGCGGCGGTGGGCGACGTCGACGGCGACAGCAACGGCGACGTCCTCGTGGGTGCGCCGTACGAGGACTATGGCGTCGGTAGCCGGGCCGGCAGCGCGTACCTGGTGCTCGGGCAGGGGCTCTGAACCGCCGCTGGCAAGTGATCGTCGTCCGCCCGCCGCCCGAGGGCCTGCCTGCGGATTCGGCCCGGGTCGCGGGCTCGGCGCTTTTCCCCGTTCCGGTCCTCGTGACCGGGGACGCCGGCGAGGCCGAGTCGCTGGCGGCGCGGATGCGCGACACGGGCGCCGTCGTCGCGATCATCGAGGACGTCGAGGGCTCGCCGGCGACCTGCCCGAAACATCCTCCCCAACTCCTTGGGCGCAACTGCTCGGATTGCGGCATGGGGATCTGCGCCCAGTGTCGCCTCGACGCGGGCGGCGGGCGCTTCTGCCTGTCGTGCACCGCCAAGCGGAAGGCGGTCACGAGAAGG
Source organism: Myxococcales bacterium (assembly GCA_009692585.1). Next base: position 6,852 of record SHYX01000049.1, on the reverse strand, counting down.
CGACGTATCCGTCAGCTCTTCGCGATATTCCTGTTCAGCGTCTTTCTGTACCAGTTGATTCAGTACGACCGGGCCGAACGGGCGCACCTCGATGTCCGAGAGGGCATCGACGTCGGGGTCTTCCAGTTCGTGCAGCCGGAGGACGCGAACCACCCGATGATCGCCGTGCTCAACGACGTGGGCAGCCCGTGGGCGCTGCGCCGGGTGCAGGACTGGTACGCGGAGGAGTACGCCCGCTTCACCGGCAGCTCGGTGGTGCCCATCCGCATCACCACCTTCGGCCCCTGGGTCGGGGCGGTGAGCCCACCCGAGCTCGACGGCGCCGACGGCAACCGCCTCACCGCGGCATGGCGTGCATGGCGCTATGCCGACTTCTGGCACGGACTCGCCCGAGAGAACGGCGCCGAGCCGCGCACCTGGGACGTCCGCGTGTACCTGGTGTACGGTCACGACGCCGGAACGTTGGCCTCGGACAGCCGAGGCTCGAGCACCGGTCGTATTGCAGTATCGTTCGTGTCCCTCGGTGACAACAATGCCGCCTATGCGCAGGAGACGGTCGCCCACGAACTGGGGCACGTGCTGGGCGCCGAGGATCTCTACGACCCCGACACCTTCCTGGCCCGGCTTCCGTATGGGCTCGTCGAGCCCAACCGCAGACCCCTCCTCCCCCAGCGCTACGCCGAGCTCATGGCGGTGGACCGTCCTTTGAGCCCGACCACCGAGGCCGAGGTGCGCAGCCTCTCCCAGGTGCGCATCGGCTACCACAGCGCCGCGCTGATGGGTTGGATCGACGAGCAGCACGCCGAGAGCCGCTACTCCCAACATCGGGAGGTGGTCTTCGGCCCACCGGAGCTTCCGCCGGTGCCGGTGGTGCCCGTGGTGCCGGTGGTGCCGGTGGTGCCGGTGGTGCCGGTGGTGCCGGTGGTGCCGGTGGTGCCCGTGGTGCCGGTGGTGCCGGTGGTGCCGGCTCCGGTCGGGGGTGGCTGAGTGGGGCGCAGCGGAGCCTCCGCAGCGCCTGCTCACACGGCGATCGTCGCGTCCGGACCCAGGGCGGCGAGGATTCGCGTGTCGCTGGTGGCGAGCAGCCACTTTCGATGAAGGGCGTGTGCCGCGATCAGCCGGCCGAACGGGTCTCGAGGAGGATCACGAGTTGCCGGTCGGGCCCCACAGCTGCGCACGCACATTCGCTGTGGTGTCGTCCGCGTCCACCGCCACCGGCGTCCCGTAGGCGTCGCGCGTGATCACGTGCCGGACGCCCACCGGCGTGCCGATCCCCCATTCGAGCCCATCGAAGGAGAAGTTGCGATCGTCGTCCTGCTCCGCGGCCCAGTTTGCGCCCCCCTCCACCCCGAGGCGACCGCCGTCCACCCACGGCACATCCTCGGCGTCGAGGTTCGGCACCCCGCCCGTCTGCGAGCGGAGGTCGATCCTGGAGAAGCCCGACAGCGCCATCGACGCGCCCATCCACCCCTCCGCCACACGGAAGTCGATGGCGAGGCCCAGCTACGGCACCATGCCCCGCGGCGCCGCCGCCAGCTCCAACGGCACCGAGTCGGACCAGCCGCCGAAGGCAAGTCCACCGCCCAGTGCGTCGAGGGCCGAGGGTCCGGACGTGCCGGTATCGCCGGCGTCACCCGGTTCGGCGCGGGCGGGGGCGATCCCACCGATCGCCACCGTCGCGACCACGAGCGCCCGCAGGCCAACGCTGGCCCAGCCGGACTGGAGCTTCCCCCGGGCGAAGCTCAGGGTTTCACGGGAGGCAGCCAAGGGGGGGTGAAATAAAGATGTAACCTCGATAATATCGCGTGGCCAGCAATGACGCCCACCGGGGACAGCCCGCGCCCTGGAGGGCTCCGGCCGTCTCGAAAGGCTACACCTTGGTCGCGACCGGCACAAGCGGGCAGGGGCTCGATTCCCGATCATCGGTCGCGACTGAAGGTGGCAGGGGCGTCAAGCGCACCCGCGACCGCGGCACGCGGCAGGGAGCGAGCGGAGGCCCGCTGGGCCGTAGCGAGAGCCCGGCGCCGGGACGGCGGCCGCCACCCCTTCTACGCGATAGGCGCTCCCCCATGCTCCTGCTCCTGCTCCTGCTCCTCACCCTCGCCTGCACCGTCGAGACGGACACCGCCGAAGCGGACGTCCCGTTCACCTCCGACACCGTCGTCGAGATCGTCGGTACGCCGGTCAACGAGTGCGTGGATGGCGTGCTCCACCTCCAGATCGGCTTACCGGTGCAGGTCCCCAAGGTCATCGCCGAGGTCAAGGCCAGCCCCGATCCGGTGGAGTTCCACACCGTGCCCTACGGCGGGCTCGACAAGGACACCAAGAGCATCCACCTGTACGACGCAGAGCTCGACACCGAGGCGTCCGAGGCCAACGCCGGGAACACCACGCTGTCGTGTGACGACGGCCCGTACGCCGGCTGGCGGGTGTACGACGAGGATGGCGGGATCATGGCGTGCTACTTCGGGGTGTTCGTGGCCGATCAGTTCGACCAGACCGGCTGTCCTACCGATGACGGGGACGGCTCGGGGCAGTAGCCCGGGTCCCGCTTGACGTGGCGGGGGGGCGATTTTACCTCTCGTCTTACCGGGAGTCTCGATGGCACGTACAGCGCTTTCCAGGCGCGGACAGGTGGTCATCCCCAAGGAGATTCGGGATCGCTGCGGGTGGTCTCCGGGAACGGATCTGGAGGTTGACGAGGTCGGCGGGGTCGTCCACCTCAGGCCGGCGACGGCCCCCGCTCAATTCTCTCCTTCGGCGATCTTCGGCTGTGTCCCCTACCGCGGCCCGCCCGTTTCGGCAGAGGAGATGCGGGCGGAGATCGAGCGTGCTCGTCGCCGACCACCCCGAGCAGAGCCGGGTGGCTCGCGAACTGTGGGAGACAACCCGCATATGGATTGCCAAAACGGTGCTCCTCCAGACCGAGTGGGTGCTCCGAGCGGTGATGAAGGTAACGCCCATCGACATTCGTCGGGCGTTCGAGCTCGTGCTCGCTGACCCGAGGGCCAGCGTCGAGGACCGGGCGGTGGTGCAACAGGCCGTCGCGTGGCTCGGCGCGGGGGTGGACTTCGCGGACGCGCTTCACCTCGCGTGGAGCGCGGTGGCCGAACGCTTCGTCACCTTCGACAAGGCGTTCATCGAGGCTGCGGCCGGCGTTGCGCTGCGCGTGGAGCGGTTGGGCAATTGACCGCCCCGGCCATCTGCGATTCGGCGTGCGCCCACACATCGATGGTCAAGAGCGGCCGCCCCGACCCCAGCACCACCGGGTTGTCGGCGTTGGGCGTCTTGAGCACCCTGAGTTGCCCTCGGCGTCCTGCACCAACCACGCCCACCCGACTCAATTGTCTGCGGAGTTGACCGATAGGGGGTCATGGCGCCGCTGTACGGATGTCTCCTCCTGGTCCTCTCTTCCCCTGCCGAGGCCGCGCGGGTCAAGGACTTCGCCAGTGTGTACGGGATTCATGACGATCCGCTCGTCGGTTACGGCCTCGTCGTCGGGCTGAACAAGAGCGGCGACAGCTCCCAGAACATCGGCACCATCCGGGCCCTGGAGGCCCGGCTTCCCCCGCTGGGGATCTCGTTGCAGGACGACGCGATCAAGTCACGCAACGTGGCCATGGTGATGATCTCGGCGAGGCTGCCGGCGGGCGCGCGCTCGGGCAGCAAGCTCGACGTGACGGTGATGTCGGTGGCCGACGCGAAGTCGCTGGAGGGAGGGGTGCTGCTGTTGACCGAGCTGCACGCCGGCAACGAGGTCTACGCCATCGCCGAGGGGCCGCTGACGGTGGGCGGCTACTCCGTCTCCGGCGGCGGCAACGAGTCGACACGGAACCACCCCACGGTCGGGGTGATCCCCGGCGGCGCCAGCGTCAGCCGCGAGGTCCCCAACCGACTGCGGGTGACCGAGCAGGTCGCGTTCGACTGGATCCTCCACGACCCCGACTTCACCAACTCGGCCCGCGTCGCGTCGGTGGTCAACGCGCTCTTGGGCCCGGAGACCGCGCGCGCGATGAACAGCGGGACCATCACCGTGCACGTCCCCGACGACTACCTCGGACGCCAGGCCGAGTTCATCGCCACCGTGGAGGCGCTGGACGTCCAACTCGACCACGTGCTCCGTGTCGTCGTCAACGAACGCACCGGAACCGTGGTGATGGGCGCCGACATCCCGCTCTCGCCAGTCGCCATCGCTCACGGCGGTCTGACCATCGACGTGTCGCGACAGACCCAGGTCAGCCAGCCCGGCATGCTCGCCGCGGGTGAGACCACGACGGTCACCAACACCGAGGTCCGCGTCCGGGAAGATGCCGGCAAGCTGGTCCTGGTCAAGGGCGCCACCGTGGGCGACGTCGTCAGCGCGCTCAACGCCATGGGCGTCACCCCGCGCGACCTCATCGTGATCCTGCAGAGCATGCGCCGCGCCGGGGGCCTTCACGCCGAAGTGGTCTCGATGTAGCGGGGTGCTACTCTTCGGTGATGATCTCGACGCACATGCCCTCGTTGGCCCAACTGATGTGCCCGGCCGCGTCCTTGTCGGCGCCGCTCCAGACGCCCTTGACGTTGTCGCGCTGCAGGTAGTTGTTCTTGGACTCCGGGTCCTGCACGAAGTCCCAGACGTCCACCTCGATGCCGTCGTAGCGGTCGAGGTCGAACATCAGCGCCAACTTGTAGGTCTCGTCGTCGACCGTGTCCGTTTCGTCGTTGTTGTCGAGCAGGCTCTCGTAGCCGTCCCAGTTGCAGGTCTTTTCGGTGAGCGCGTAGCTGGCGGTCACGTCACGGTCGCACGACAAACAGGGGTCGTCGTCCACGGGCGTCGCGGCGACCTCTCCGTCCAGCGTGAAGGTGTCCACACAGTCGGCGGTGGGGTCGTCCGCGGGAAAGAACCAGAACCAGCGCTCGGCGCCGCTGAGCTTGCCATCGTCGGCGAACTCCCCGTCAAACGCCCAGTAGCCGAGGGCACCGTCGCAACTGAGCGACTCCAGGTCCCACTGCTCCAGGTAGTCGTTGGGGATGGCGTAGGGGTCTTGGTCCGCGGTGCTGTCCCCGGAGTCGGGGGCGGCGGTGTCGCAGCCGATCGAACCGAGCAAGAAAAGCGACAGGTGGCGCATGACGTAGCTCCCGCCCCTGCCTATCCGATGGCGATGCCCCGACGAACGAAGCGAGGCGCGATGTCGTCCGTCCAGGTCGCGTGCACCAGCTCGGCGTACTCCGCGTGCTCGAGGAGGCCGCACGCCCGCTCCTCCTCCGTCAACGCCGGTGCCGGGGGGGGATCGGCGTAGGCCGCGAAGGAGGCCAGGTGCCCCGTGAGCGCGGCGGTGACGTGCTCGCGGAGGGTCGGCGCCAGCGCCAGGAGCGCGTCGAGGGCGTCCCAGCCGAAGGCCCGATGGACCGCCTCGTCCTCAAGGATGCGGTCCAGGACCGGCCGCACCACGGGATGGGTCGCCCGTCGCCGCATCCGCTCGAAGATCGGAACCGCGAAGCTCTCGCCCAGGCAGAAGCTACGCACCAACAGATCGGCCAGCGAGCCACCGACCGCCAGCTCTTCCGCGTGCACGATCACCGGCTCGTCGGCGCCGCCGAGCGCCACCAGCGCGTCGTGCGACAGTCGGGCGTGATCGAGCTCGTCGCGCACGATCCGCGTGGCGGTGTACAGCAGGCCGGGCGCCAGGCCCGCCTGCACGCTCCACGCCAGCACCTGGGCGGTGACACCGGCGCTGCCGTACTCCGCCGCGACCCGACGAGCCCACTCCTGGCGCACCCGCCCGGTCACTTCGGAAGCGCGTCCTTCTGGTCCCATGCGGCCAACAACCGCGCCGGCTGGCCCTCAGGACAGGCGACTTCTGCGCCGCCACGCAGGATTTCAAGCGCCTCGGGTAGCGTCGCGACCACCACCCCCCCGGCGTTGCGCACGTCCGCCGACGGCGGCTTCATCCCGCCCCGCCATGCCTTGAAACACCTGCCCGAGTCCCTGGCCACCACCAGCACGGGGTAGGGCGGGTTGGTGGCCCCGGGCGGGTGCTCGGAGGTGACCGCGTCCCACGCGGGGAGCGACGGCGGAGGCGGGTTCACGTTCGGCAGTTTGGCGGGTGCGCACCCGAGGAGCGAGGCGCCGACCACGACGACAAAGGGCTTCATGGGTGCTTGATAGCCCGCCGTGATAGCCGCGTGCCGAAGGATCTTCGATGTCTGTTGAAACCCCCGCCTCCGTCAGCATCGGGGACGCCTTCGCGGTGTTCTCCGAGGACCCCGATTGGATGAAGAAGGTCGCCATCGTCGGGGCCTGCAGGCTGATCCCCGTGGTGGGGTCCTTTCAGGCGCTGGGCTACTTCCACCGGGTCTTCGAACACGCCCGGCAGGGCAACAAGGGCCTTCCGGATCCGGCGCTCGGCGACAACATCGGCGTCGGCTTCTTCGACTGGCTCAAGGACATCGGGAACCTGTTTCCGGTGGTCCTGCTGAACCTCGCCATCGGCGTCGGCTGCATCCTCGGCTCGTTCATGCTCGGCGCCGCGGCCGGCGGGGCGGGGAGTGACGACCCGGGCGCGGCCGGCGGGATGGGCGTGCTGTTCGGCATGGTCGGGGCGCTCTTCGGCTACGGATGGATCCTCCTGAGCAGCCTGCTGGTGGGCGTACTCGCCATCGACCTGACCCGCCGCATCTTCTGCGGAGAGAACTTCCCGCTGCTCAGCCCCGGCGCCACCCTCGGCGCGATCAAGCGGTCGCCGGGCGCCTTCTTTATGACCTGGCTCGGCCTCTGGATCTGCGGCATCATCGGCGGGATCGGCTTCGCCCTCTGCTTTGTCGGGGTGTTGTTCACCATGCCGCTTTCCTTCGTACTCCGCGCACGGA
>SHYX01000015.1 GCA_009692585.1 Myxococcales bacterium | reverse complement strand
TGGCAGCAACCGGCACGACGGGATCGTAGCGTGCGCACACCGCGAGCACCACGAGCCCGATGGTGCGCGCCACGGAGGACGGCGCCGCAGGGAGCAGTACCCCGTGCCCTTTGCACACCCATGATAGCGATGCTACTATGGGGCCGTGGACACCACCCCCCCCTCTCCCGTCACCCTCCCCATCGCGGACCGCTGGTACCGCAAGCGTCGCTACCACCACGGCGATCTGCGGGCCTCGGCCCTCGCGCGCGGCCGCCAGATCGTCACCGGGCGCGGACCCTGCGAGCTCTCGCTCCGCGGCCTCGCGCGCGACCTCGGCGTCAGCGCAACCTCGCTGGTCCGACAGTTCGGAAACCTCGCGGGCATGCGCGCCGCGGTCGCGGAATCCGTACTCGAGAAACTACGGGACGAAACGGCGATGGCGCCGACGCACCGGGTTCCCGTGGCTGACGTCGCGGGCCGCTGGGTCGCGTTCGCCTCCGCAAACGCCAACCTCTACCGCCTCTTGTCCGGCGAGGGGTGGCACGCGCCGGGCACCGGGGTGCGGGGCTTCCACGGCATGCTCACCGTGGCGTCCCCGCGTCGTGCCTTGGAGGACGCAGTGCGGGTACGCACCCGCCGCCTCGGACGACCGGGCGGAGACCGCGAGCGTGCCTGCTACCTCGCCTCGATGATCCACGGCCTCGCGCTCGCCCGCATCGACGGCGCCGATGGCGCCTCGGTCAACGACGCGCTGGCTCGCGCGCTCCGCAACTAGACCCAACTAGACCTCGATCTCCGACAACCCGTCCTCGGTGTAGGCGTCGTCCGCCCCGAAGCTGGGCGCGAGGATGTCCATGCCGCGCAGGATGCTGAGCATCAACATCGCCGAGTTGTCTCCGGTGTAGCTGCGGTGGTGGATGCCGGTGCGCAAGGTGCCGCAGAGGCCGCCGGCGACCACGATCGGCACATCGTCGATGCTGTGGGTCTGACCCAGACCGACTTCGCTACAGGCGAGCACACAACAGTTGTCCAGCAGCGTGCCACCGGCCTCCGGGACCTCATCCAGGCGCTCCAGGAGGTAGGCCAACTCGGCCACGATCTGTACCGTGATCGCGTGCACCTCGGGCTGATCGCCACCTTCGTCGTGGGTGAGGTTGTGGTGACCCGCCGTGGCACCGGGAAACAGCGGATTGGCGACCGGATCGGTCACGTAGTGCCCGAATACCCGGGTCTGATCGCAGGCCAGCGCCATCGCCAACATGTCGCTGACGATCCGACTGCGGGCCGAGAGCTGCGGCCGACCCTCGATGTCCGGATAGCTGGCCTCGGGCTCGAACGCTGGACGGCCGCAGCTCTCCAACGACGGCGGGTCCTCCTCGAGACGGGCCAATCGCTCCTCCAGCTCGCGAACGCCGGTGAGGTGCTGGTCCAGGCGCGCCTTGTCCGCGGCGCCGAGACGGCCCTGCAGGGTGGTGATGTCCCCGATGACGCTATCGAGAACACTTCGCCGGAGACCGAGAGTCGGGTCAACGAGCCCCTCCTCGCCGGGCAGGCGGAAGGTCGGACCGAACAAACGTTCGTAGAGGGCGTAGGGGTCGGTCTCGGGCGGATTCCGGCTGTTCACGCCGTTCCACGACTCGCCGGAGCAGTCACTCGCGGCCGTCTGCAACGAGGCGTACGGCGTGTCGCCTCCGACTTCACCGGCGATGATCTGGTCGATGGTCGGGCCGGCGAAGCTCTCGACGCCATCGTCAGAGAGCGGCGTCATCCCGGACAACAGCCCCGCTGCGCCCGAGGTGTGCGGCAGCAGATTCGGAACCTTGACCGACAGTCCGGTGACCACCGACAGCTTCGCTTTGACGTTGACCAGCGGCAGCAGCGCCTCGGAGAGCTCCCAAGAGTCACCGTCGGTGGCCGGAATCCATCGCTCCGGTCGATTCCCGTTGCCCCAGAAGAAGATGCCGAAACGTTTGGGGATGACGCCACCGCAGGCCAGCGCGGTGCCATTTCCGTTGAAGGCGCGCCCAAACAGCGGCAGACCGACGAAGACCGCGCTGCCCTGGAGGACACCGCGCAGAAACCCACGCCGCGATGGCGCCACCGCCGCCGCGAGCCGTCGCGCCGGCCCCACCCCGCGAACGCGTCCGGTCATTGGACCACCCCCGCGGTCCGGAAGGCCGGGCCAAGCACGATGTCGCGAAACAGCCAACGCAGCCGGTAGCCTTCCTGGTGCAGCCCATCGGCGTGCCACTCGGCCAACGCCCGCTCGTCGTCCGCCAACGTGCGACCGACCGCCGACCGCAGGAGGGTGTCGCTGACACACGGCGCGAACGACAGGTGGTCCGCCACAACCTGTCCCAGCCCCCAGGCGTCGACGAACTCATCCCCGTCGACGCTGCCGGAGGTGTCGATCGGGTGGCCGCTCTCGGTGTCGCGCCACCGGCCGACGCCGTCGAAGTGCTCAAAACCGAGGCCGATGGGGTCCATCAACTGGTGGCAACCGGCGCAGCTGGGATCTTCGAGGTGCTGGGTCACCCGGTCGCGCATCGTCGGGCGCTCGTCGTTCGCGGCGGGAATCGACGTGTTGAGCCCCGCCGGAGGCGAGGGCATCTCCTGACAGAGGAGGACCTCGCGAAGGTACAGCCCGCGGAGCGTGACGCTCGTGGAGGTGGCGTGCGCCTGCAGCGCCAGGAAGCTCGCCTGCCCGAGATACCCGCGGCGCCCCCCGGCGATCGGCAGGGTCGTGAGCCCGAAGCCCTCGCGAACCGGCGCCGGCACGTCGTACAGCGCCGCCAGGGTGCGATCGATGTGGGTATCGCTCGAGGTGAGGAAGGTGCGGAAGTCCACATCGGCTTCCAGCACGATGGCGTCGATGTCCTGGAGGGTCTGTTCGCGTGCTGCGGGACCCAGGTCGGAGCTCATGTACACGAAGAGATTCGGGTCTTTGGTGAGGGAGTCGAGCTGGTCGAGGTGCAACATGTCGCCGAAGAAGGCGCGCAGGCCACGGTGCGTGCGTTCGTCCGCGAGCATCCGGTCGACCTCGGCCTGCAGGCCCGCGTCCGTGACCAGCTCTCCCCGCTCCGCTGCCGCCAACAACGTTTCGTCCGGCGGACCGTCCCAGAGGAAATACGAGAGCCGCGAGGCCATCTCCGCGCTCGTATACCGATAGCCGCCGCTCGGAGCGACCTCGCCGAGCTCGACCCGGAAGAGGAAATAGGGCGACTGGAGCAGGGCGGCGAGCCCGAAGCTGAGACCCAGGTCGAAGGAGTCCAGCGTGGTGCCGGCGGTCGTGGTGAGACGGACGAGAGAGTCGAGCTCGGCGTCGGTGGGCGGGCGACGCCACACCCGTTCGCCGAGCGCGGCGAGCACCTCGCGGGCGCACTCGACGTCGGCGCTCGACACCGGCACGCAGTCGACCAGCGCGGCGCGACGGGCAGGATCTGCGAGTACCTGCTCAGCGATCGCGTAGGCGGCAGACTCGTAGCGGTCGACGCCGAGCGCCGAAATCGAGGTGAGGGACGCGCCGACCGCGTAGAGCCCCGCCGCTCGTGTGTCCGGCTCCAACTCGCCCGGCAACACCAGGCCCGGTCCGAAAAGATCATCGATGCTGTGCACGTACTGGCTGTAGGTGAGCCGACGGAGGACGGGCGGCGGCGCGGCGTAGGCTGGCTGCTCGCCGCGGAGGAACGGCGGCTCCTCTGCCGCAGTCGGCGTGTCGCAGCCGGCGAAGAGGACCAGGAGCGGGAAGGCGAAGCAGCGCACGGGGCGATCATAACGACTCGCGGGCGCCAGGATGCGATACGCTCGCGCCGACCGGAGACCCCATGTGGATGGTTTGGATGACCGCCGCGTGACCCCCGGCCTGCGCACGCTGCCCGTCGACCGCGCCGGCGCCCCGGGGCACGACGAGGTGATCGTCGAAGAGCCGCTCGAGCTGCGCATCGAGGGCATCGCCGCGGCGGTGACGATGCGCACGCCGGGGGCGGATCTCGACCTTGCGGCCGGGTTCCTCTTGACCGAGGGGGTGGTCGACGGCTGGGACGATGTTCGGGCGCTGGCACAGGTCAGCGCCAACGTGGTGGATGTGCGCCTGCGCGAAGGCGTGCCCGCGGCGCGCGCCCGCAGCGCCGACCGCGCGCTGTACGCCACGTCGAGCTGCGGCATCTGCGGCATCGCCTCCCTCGATCGGATGCCGCGGCCCCGCAAGGTAGGCAGCGCCTGGGTTCCCGAGGCACAGGTGCTCGCAACCGTGCTGGCCCTCCTCCCGACGCAGATGCCGTGGTTCGCGGCCACTGGCGGTTGCCACGGGGCCGCGCTCTTCGATCGCGCGGGCACGGTGGTCAGCGCCCGCGAGGACGTGGGCCGCCACAACGCGGTGGACAAGGTGCTCGGCAGCGTGCTCCGAGCCGACGGCGAGTTCGACGGACTTGCCCTGATCGTGTCGAGCCGCGCCGGCTTCGAGATCGTCCAGAAGGCGGCAGCGGCCGGCGTCGGGGCGTTGGTGTGCCTGGGGGCGGCGACCTCGTTGGCCGCGGACGCAGCCGCCTACGCGGGCCTGCCCCTGTTCGGATGGGCCGCCCGCGGTCTGCTCAGGTATGGAGGCCCCCCGTCATAACGACGCCCGAAAATCGGCCTCAACCTTGCTGAGCGGCGCGCCGAGGGCCTTTTCCAGCGCCGCGACGTTGGCCGCGACCGTGGCGCTCGCCGAAACCGCCCCGAAACACGCCTTGACGGTCTCGGGGCCACGGGTCGCCACCAGCCACGACACCAAGGCGCCGGCGTAGGTGTAGGCACGCGCGGGCGGCTCCGCGGCGAACCTGGCCGGTTCGAGCAGCGCCGCGAGCGTGGACGCGGTGCCGGCGTTGACCGCCTGCCGCGTGGAGAGCCGAGGGTCCCGACCCTCCCAGTCTCCGGCGAGGTGTACGGCCAGTCCTTCGAAGAAGAGCGGGCCGGGGTTGCCCCACCCACGTGAGAGCGACGCCATCATCGCGCGCACATCGGTGCGAAGGAGGGTGTGCACGGCGGCATCCGTCGCGATGTAGGATCGCATGTCACCGGTGAAGTTCTCCATCGTCGCGGCGTCGGCGTACTTCCAGTAGTCCAGCCTCAGCGTCGCGGGGACGCCGAAGAACGCCGCCAGCTCGGCAAACCGGGCGTCGTTGGCCTCAAGTTGCTCCTCGCGAAAGCCGTCGTTGCCGACCCAGTGGTACTGGAAGCGGCCGCGACCCAGGGACTTGAGATCGGGCGGGGCGCTCTCCACGACGATGTCGTCCACGGTGAGGGTGCCCGCGGCGCCGAGCCAGACGCCAACCTCCATGTCCCGCGCGCCGGATGGAACCGCGATGTGGCGTCGATGAGGCGCCCGGTCCTGGCGCGGAGCGCACTCCCGGGTCGCGACCACCTGACCGGTGTCGAAGCGCAGGAACACACCGCAGATCGCGCCGGGGGCCGCGCCCTCGACCCCGACCGCCGTCAACTTCGCCGTGACCTCCACCCATTCCACACCCCGAAGGTCCACGCGCTTGCCGAGCGACAAGAACTTCTTCGTGTGCGGCGTGGCCGTGAAGGTGATCACCCCGTCGGCGACCACGTACTTGCTGGAGGGGCCGCCGCCGGCCTGCGAGGCGACGCGCTCCTTCCAGCCCACGGGCGCGGAGTCGAACCGCTCGACGAGCAGCGGGAGGGCGAGGGCTTGCGTCACCAGAAATGCCGCGAACATTCCGGGAGGGTAGCACCCGCCGGTGGCGGTGACACCCGGTCACGCTTAGTAGCTTCCGAGAATGACCCTCACCCTCTATGGTTCTCCGCTCTCCACGTTCGCTTGGTCAGCACGACCGGCGCTCGTCGAAAAGGGAGTGGAATACACCCTCCAAGGCGTGGATCTGCGGGCCGACGAATACGCCAGGATGCATCCGTGGCGGCGCATGCCGGTGATGACGGCGCGGCCCTCGTTCGCGGCGAAGATGCCGTGAGACACGTCCGTCGATGGCCTCGCCTGCTGCTCGTGCTCAGCGCTGCTGTCTGGATGTTCGTCGGCTCCGTCGCCCAGTTCCACCACGCCACGGTCGCGCACGTCGTCTGTCCCGAGCACGGCGAGACGATCGACGTCCGCACCGCCGAGCCCGCCTCGGCGACCGCGGCGGTGTCCGCGGCACCAGGCGGGGTGGCGGACCACGAGGCGTGTGCCCTACCCAGCGCGCTACCGAGCGCCGTGGCGACCGAACGGGCGGTCGCCACGTCCACTGAAGCCGCCGACACGGCGTACGTCTCACCGGGAGCGGTCGACGCCCGACTCCCCGCGCCCCTCGGCTACGCCCCGAAAACCTCTCCGCCAGGCCTGGGCTAATCCCCCACTCGCCGCCGCGCTGATCGCGGCGGTCTCCTGGCGTGCTCCGCCACGCCCCCGATCCCCACGAATCGCAAGGCGTTTTCATGTTCACCACCTTGTTTTTGACCGCCACAGCCGGCGCTCAGGAGCCCGTTGGGCCCCCCGAGGCCGAGCCGGCTCCGGTGCAGACCTTCCTCGGAGCCCTCAATCCACAGATCTCGTTCAACGGCCTTTTCATCGCCGGGGCCCAACTGGATGACGGCGCGTTCGCCGACCCACATCTCGGCGGAGAAGCCGGAGAGCCGGCGTTTGAGGGCGCCGGCGAGAGCTACGGAACCGGACTCAACGTCCAGGAGATGGAACTCCAGCTCCGCGCCGCGGTCGACCCCTACTTCAACGCGAACGTGGTGCTCGCCGTCCCCGGCACCGAAGGCATCGAGGTCGAGGAGGGCTACGTCCAGCTCGTCTCGATTCCGCGTACGACCATCACGATCGGCAAGATCAAAGAGGGCTTCGGCAGGGAGAACCTGACGCACACCCACGCGCTCTTGACCGTGGACAAGTCGCTCGTCGGGCAGGCGCTCCTCGGCGGCGAGGGGCTCAACGACGTCGGGGTGAACGCGGCGTTTCTGTTGCCGACCCCGTGGTACTCGGAGATCCTCGTATCGGCCGATCGCGGCAGCCACGCGGTGCTCTTCAACAGCGGCAAGCCCGCGGGCTTCGGCTACCTCGCACATTGGAAGAACCTCCTCGCGCTGTCCTACGAGACGTCGGTCGAGCTCGGGGTCAGTGGAGCCGCGGGCCAAAACGACGACGAGGGCCTCAGCAAGCTCGGTGGTGTCGACATCACGGTGAAATCACACGGCCGCGGGTCGCGACAGCGGAATCGACTGATCTGGCAGTCCGAGCTGATGTTCCTGGACCGGGACGGCGAGCGCGGTCGAACCCTGGGCGGCGTGTACTCGACGGTTGAGTACTCGCTCACCTCCCGGGTGTGGCTGGGGGGACGGTACGACTACCTGGGAATCGCCGGTCGCGACAGCGATCAGGCTCAGGCGGCCACGGCCATCTTCGTCTACGCCCCCACCGAATTCTCCGCAGTCCGGGTCCAGGCTCAGCGCCAATGGGCTCCCGCCGGCCACACGGTCGACTCGGTGGTCGGCCAGCTCAACTTCACCATCGGCGCTCATCCCGCCCACTCCTACTGAGCGTCCACCATGCTTCTCCTCCTCTCAGTGTTGCTCGCCGCGCTCCCCGCGGGCGCCGCCGTCAACGTGGTGGCCACGACCCAGGACCTCGCCGCCCTGACCGACGCGGTCGGCGGGTCGACGGTGACCACCGACTACATTGCCCGCGGCGACCTCGACCCTCACTTCATCGACGCCAAGCCCTCGTTCATGGTCAAGCTCTCCAAGGCCGATCTCGTCCTTTCGGTGGGGATGGAGCTAGAGATCGGGTGGCTACCCGGGCTCGTAGCCGGCTCGCGCAACCCGAAGATCGCGGCCGGAGGTCCGGGCAACCTGGATCTCTCTGGCTACGTCACCAGAATCGAGGTCCCGACCGGCACGATCGACCGCTCCCGGGGCGATCTCCATCCCGGCGGCAACCCTCATTATTGGCTCAACCCGGAAAACGGCAGGAAGATGGCGCGCGTGATCGCGGGGCGTTTGTCGACCATCGATCCCGCACATGCCGCCGACTACACCAAGAATCTCGCGACCTTCGAGGCGCAGCTCACGACCAAACAGGCGCAGTGGGCGGCGAAGATGGCCCCGCTCCGAGGCACCAACATGGTTGGGTATCACGCGACCTTCGACTACTTCTGCACCGTGTACGGGCTCAACATCATCGGCTTTGTCGAGCCCAAACCCGGTATCCCTCCGTCACCGTCGCACACGCTCCAGCTCGGGCAGGCTGCCAAGGCCGCGGGGGCGCGGTGGATCTTCGTGGAACCCTACAAGAACCCTGACGACGCCAGGCCCGTCGCGACGCTCAGCGGGGCCAGGGTGCTCCAGCTCCCCACGTCGGTGGGCGCCGAGAGCGGGATCGAGACGTACTTCGACCTCTTCGACAGCATCGTCCTGAAAGTCGCGGGCTGATCCGTCGATGACCATCATGCTGCAATTCATGCTTCCGGCGCTGGTCGCCTGCCTGGTGCTCACCGGAATCCACGTGTACCTCGGGCTGCACGTGCTCGCGCGCGGGGTGATCTTCGTCGACCTGGCGCTTGCCCAGGTCGCCGCGCTCGGCGCCACCTTCGCGATCCTCTGGGGCATGGCGGCGGACACCGCCCCCGCGTACTTCATCTCGCTGGGGTTCACGTGCGCCGGAGCGCTTTTGTTCACCGCGGCTCGCTCCCTCGCCGACCGCGTTCCGGTCGAGGCGATCATTGGGATCGTCTACGCAGTGACCTCCGCCGTCAGCATCCTCGTCGCCAACCAGCTCCCCCACGGTGCCGACGAGATTCGGGAGCTGCTCGCACGCGACCTGCTGACCGTGACGTGGGAGCACATCGGGCGCACCGCGGCCATCTACGCGGTCGTGGGCGCTGTTCACTTCGTCTTCCGGAGACAGTTCTTCCTGGTTTCGACCGACCCCGACGAAGCGCGGCGACAGGGAATCAGCGTGCCCTTCTGGGACCTTTGCTTCTACCTAAGTTTTGGACTGGTGATCACCAGTTCGGTGTCGATCGGCGGGGTGCTCATCGTCTTTTCATTCCTGGTCATCCCGACGGTCATCGCCGCGCTCTTCCTCCGGGGGATGAACGCCCGGCTCCTCGCAGGTTGGGGCGTCGGAACGCTGGGAAGCGCCCTCGGCATGGTCGCCTCGTTGTGGCTCGACCTACCCACCGGACCGTGCGTCGTCGCGACGTTCGGCGGGCTGCTGCTCGTCGCCGCGGTCGCCGCGCAGTTCTACAAACCGCTCGCGGGCGCCCCCAGCTGATACCGCCTGATTTTAATTCGGCTCGGCGCTCGTCTGTGCCCGACCCGTCCGGCTTCGTTGGGGCCGTTCACGACGGCGATCATCCGATCCGAATCTGCGTCAGTCGGTCCGAGTCGGCTCTCCGCCGAACGCGGCCCACAGCTCCTCCCACTCCCGCTTGCTGAGCCCGCTGTCCTTCTGCGTGACCGGCTCCCCGGCCATCCGCCGCGTGATCACCCCGATCATCTGCTTGGACAGGTTGAACGACCCCAGACGATAGTCCTCGAACGCCTCCCATGCCATCGGGACCCAGTCGCGCACGAAACCCGCCATCGCCTCAGCGAATACGCGAATCTCGTACTGGGCGTGCGGATCGAGTCGCAGCGACAGGAAGTGAAGAAGATTATGAAGGTCGATCTTCCAATACCACTCCGTGTAGTAGTTCACCGGCAGCACCGCCCGTCCCAGCTCGCGGGCGAGTCCCTTCTCATGAATCAGCGCCTCGTAGTCGGCGTACGCTCCCCGGCTGACGCGCTCGATACACGCACGCACCTCGGCGGACTCCTCCTCGTTGAGCGGGTCCCCGCGCCCCTGTTTGTTGTTGGTCGACTGCCTGGCCAATTCGTGCGCCTCCGGCAGATAGAACTCGTCGGTGAAGACCGAATAGCGGCCGCTGATCTCGTTGACGTTCGCGGTGCGGTGCCGGATCCATTGCCGCGCGACGAAGATGGGCAACTTCACGTGGAACTTGATTTCGCACATCTCCAGCGGCGTCGTGTGCCGATGGCGGATGAGGTAGCGGATGAGCTGCCGATCCTCCGACGTTTTTCGTGTCCCCGCCCCGTACGAAACCCGCGCGGCCTGCACGATGGCGGCATCGTCTCCGAAGTAATCGACCACGCGGACAAAACCATGGTCGAGACAGGCCACATGGGTGTCGAGACGCGCCTCCAGCGCGGGAACCACCGAGCGGCGGGTGGGCTGGCTGGGACGTTCGTCGGTCGACATGTGCGCCGGGTATCAAACTTCGGGGAGGTACGGTTAGCTTCGGCCGATGTCCGAGCCGACCCCCGAAGCTCTCGCCGACGAAGCCCTCGCCAAGCTCCGGAGTGACGATCCGCGCGCCGCCCGGGAGCTGCTGCTCCGCGCGGTGGAAGCGGCACCCGACCGGGTCGACCTGCTTCAGGCTCTCGGCGTGGTGCACCTCCAACTCGGCGAGCCCGAGCTGGCCTGTCGGCTGTTGGAGGAAGCCGTCTCCCGCGTAGACGGGCTCGTGCTGAAGCGGCCATCGGAGCGTGACCATCTCACGACCATGCGTGATGGGTTCAGGCTGTCGCTGGCGGCCGCGTACGAAGATCTGGACGCTCCGGATCAGGCTGAATCCCAGTACCGACGGGTCATGGCCGATTCGGCGGGCCAGCCGCGGGCGCGGCAGGGGCTGGGGCACCTGCTGCTGGCGAGCGGCCGCCTGACCGAAGGCCTCGACGAGCTCCGCGCCTTTGTCCGTGAAAACCTGGACGAGGACGCGTTCATCGAGGGGGCCGCAGCCTACGTCGAGGCCGTCGCCCGCTTCACCGGCAACAACATCATGCCGCGCGAGTTCCTCGTCGCCCATCGTGAATCCTACGTCGAGATGTTCGACCACTACGCCGCCGAACAGGAGGCTGCTGGCTGGATTGCGGAGGCGGCCCGCATGAAGCGTGCTCCCGACGGGCGGGTGGTGCCGATGATCCCCGAGGGCGCGCGACCCTACGCCGCCGTGCGCGTGGACCTGGTCAACCCCGCCACCTCGGAGGTCGGGCAGGTGGGCGACCAGCCGATGGTCGTCGCCGTCGCCGACTACGAAGCGCTGGCACGCGCGCCAGTCTGTTTCGCGGTGGGCGGTCTCCCGTTCGAACTCCGCATCTCCAGTCAGTGCCCTTGGGATCAGCTCCCGATTTCCATGCTCTTCGAACGCCCGGAGGGAGTCGCTGCGGTCGACGGGCTGATCGGGGACTGGTACCGCGCCGGCTACGACGGCACCTTCGGCACCCGGGACGCCCACCGCTTTCACTACGTCAGCGACCCCGACGTCAAGCGCGGCGGCAAGGGCGTCACCTACAACGTCGACCTTGGGCGCGCGCGCGTCGACGCCCTCGACGACCTGCTACGCCGGTTGGTGGGCTTTTGCGGCGCCCATCCGATGACGATGTTGCTGGTCGGTCGCGGATACCTCCCCTAAGGCTCGATGATGGCGCCCCGCCGCGCCTGCCATTCGCTCTCGTAGATCACCTCGATCGTCGGGACATCGACCGGCTCCTCGGCGAGCAGGACCCTGACCAGGGCATAGCCGGCGAGGTGTCCGGTGGTATCAATCCAGTTCGGATGCCGAGGATTCCGATGCGCCAGACAGATCTCGTAGCGCCCGTCTTCCGCCACCTGCAGTTGGGCGTGGTTCAGTGACACCCGATGCTGCCGGTACTCCAGGCTCTCCATCCATACGTTGTACAGGCAAAAGCTCCAATACCTGGCCCTCGGCACCCGCCCGCGCACGAACATCACCTGGTCCCCGCCAAAGCGGTACCAGCACGCGACGTAGGTGTTGTCGGGCGTCGGAAAGAGCGCCGCGCCCTCCATGACGACGAACCGATTCAAGAGTCCCTGACTGGCCATCTTCCAGGTCTGCAGAGTGCGTTCGAATACCACCTCCAGGTTCCGCTTCGCGCGGTCGAGCGAGCGTGCCAGCGCCCGCGCCTCCACGATCGGGGCGGCGGCGGCCCCGGCGAACTCGATCGACAGTTCCAACGGCTCCTGGCGGAGACGGCCCGTGAAGTATTGTCTGACCATGACCGCGATCTCATCGCCGTGCCCCTGGATGTCGACGTCGGGCTCGCTGCCGATGGTGACCGAGAAGCGGCCATCGGCGGCCACAAAGTCGGTGTCGTGACGGTGGGCGCCCACCTGGCCGCCCTTCCGGTACAGCAGCACGCCGACGTAGGTGGTGCCGGTCGGGACCCGGCCGTGCAGCCGATAGCGGCGCCCGCCGCCGAGGCGAATGGGCGCCCGCCAATAGTCAGCATCCGGATTGTCGGCGAACATCTTCCGCGTCGGTCCCTCGGCGTGGTGGAAGCGCGGGTGGTCGACGTCGCCCTCTTCGACGAACAGGTCGATGCTGGCGCTGAGCATGCGCAGCAAGAACCGCCGGCCCTCGACATTGTCGAGATCGGCCGGCATCCTCATGTTTCCCTCCAGCCGCCGCGCGGTGTCCCACAGGGCGCTCATCGCCGCCGACACCAGCGTGATGGGAGGGGCGTCGAGGGCGCCGAGATCGTAGCCCAGCTCGCGAGCCAGGGTGTGCGTCTCCGGCGACACGCTCGCCGGGTCGAAGCCCTCCAGCCACGAGGTCGCCAGCTCGCTCTGGATGCGGCCTCGGCTGGCGAGGTTGGGGTCCCCGACCGCTCGTGCACCGCTGGGACCCTCGCGCATCCGTTCGCCCTCATAGGGCGTCAGCAGGGCCTCGTGGAAGGGCAGGCCGATGTCGCGACAGAGCGCTGCCATGGCGGTGCGGGGAGTCTGGACCATCTCTTCGTAACGGATTCGCCCCTTGCGCCCCTCGGGAAGCGCCGCGAAAAACTCACCGATGTTTCGATTCGCGAACATCCATATGTCGCGAGCATCCGGCGCATATCCCTGGAGCATGACCTCCGCCATCGGCATGTTCTCGATGCTCCGGGTCACGCTCCCGGGGTGCCGGACGATCCACACCCAGCGTGCGTCCGGGAACCACCGGCCAAGCCGCTCCAAGGCCGGGAGGTCGGCGCTGAGGTGCGGACACTTGTCGACCAGGATCCGCCCCCCGAGCTGGGCCTGGAGCCAGGCGTAGACCTCGGGCACCGTCCGCGTGATGAGCCCTGCCTCCAACACCTTCGCCTCGTCGACGCCGACGTCGTGCAGCTCCATCAGCGCTCGACGAAGGCCTCCTTTCTCCCAGAAGCGCTCATCGAGCTTCGACCGACGCTCCGCCATCGTCGCGAACGGGGCAAGGACCATCTCCGGCGGCGAGAAACAGTCCGGATGGCCAGCGAGCATGACGCGCAGCAGGGTGGTGCCGCTGCGAGGAGCACCGAGGACGAAGAGCGGGGCAGGCACCGCGGGAGCGTAACCAACAGACAGGTTAGCTCCGAGGTATGGATGTTCCCGGCCGCGCCGACCTGCTCGCCGCGTTTCAATGCGAACGGCGCGCCTGGCTCCAGCACCACCCCTCAGAATCCGCACCATTCCCCGCGACCCACCCCCGCGCCGACGATCGTGATGCCGTCCGCGACGCGGCCCGCCGCCGGTACCCCGGCGGGCGTCTGGTTTCCGCCAAGCTGCCCCTCGCCGAGCGCCTGGCGCTCACCTGGACCCTCGTGAACGATGTCGACGTCGGGAGTATCTACGACGCGACCTTCGAGGCCAGTGGCGTCGTGGTCCGCGCCGCGATCCTCGCCCGCAGCGCTGGCGGGTTCGTGGTGGTCGAGGCACGGAGCGCCAGCAGCGTGGGCGAGGCCCACGAGCTCGACGTCGCCGCCGTCGCCTGGGTGGCGGAGCGTGCAGGCGTGCCGATCGTGGGGCGGGTCCTCCTCCACCTGGACGGCGAGTACGTTCGGGCTGGCGCGCTCGACGATGGAGCACTTTTCGTGACCGTGAACGTGCCCGCGCGGTCGTTCGCGGACGCCGAGGCGGCGCTCGCGCGGCGAGACAGTCCCACCGAGCCGTCGATCGCGCCGGGTGCGCAATGCTCACGCCCGCGCGAATGCCCGTTCCGCGCCCACTGCGCCCCGGCCGGTGCCGGTGCCTACTCGGTGGCGCGCCTCCCACGGGCCGGCCGCCTGCTTCACGACCTTCGCGAGCTCGGCGTCAGCGACATCCGGCACATTCCGCCTGACCTGCGCATGAATGCCAGCCAGCGGCACGCCGTCTGGTCCCTCGTCCACGGCAGGGAATACATCGGGCTGGGCCTGGCCCCCGCCCTGGCCAACGTCGGCTGGCCGCTCCGCTTTCTGGATTTCGAGGCGTGCCAACCCGCGGTCCCACGATGGGAGGGCACCACACCCTTTCAACAGATCCCCACGCAGTGGTCGATGCACGTGCAGCACCGGGACGGGCGCGTCGAGCACGCGGAGTTTCTGCATGCCGAGGACAGCGATTCCCGCGCTGCGTTCGTCCAGAGTCTGGTCGCGGCCGCCGGTACCGAGGGCAGCATCATCGTGTACAGCAACTACGAGGCCACCACGCTCCGCTCGTTGCGCGACCGACTTCCGGAGTGGTGGGGGGACCTCGAGGGGCTGGTCAACCGCATCGTGGACCTGCTTCCCATCGTGCGCGACCACTACTATCACCCCGATCTCGACGGCAGCTTCTCGATCAAGGCCACGTTTCCCGCCATCTGCCCGGATCTCGGATACGCCGATCTGGCCATCACCGACGGAGCGAGCGCGGCGCAGGCGTGGCTGCGGATGATCCGGCCGGAGTTGCCGGCCGAGGAACGTCTCGGCATTCGGTCGGACCTGCTGGCCTACTGCGCACGGGATACCTTCGCGATGCTGCGGATCCGCGACGCTCTGATCGCCCGCGCCGGAGGGTAGATGCCGCGATTCCTCATCTCCGGGGCCGCCGCCCGCGGCCAGATCTTCGAACTCAAGGACGGCGACTACGTCATCGGACGCGACAACGACGCTCAGATCAGCCTCCCAAATGTCTCTGTCAGCCGACACCACGCCAAAATCTCCGTGAAGGGGCAGACCGTGACGCTGGAGGATCTGGGCTCGGGCAACGGCACCACCGTCAATGGGAACGTGGTGCTACAGGCGAAGCTCAATCCGAAGGACGAACTCAAGGTCGGAAAATTCTCGCTGGTCCTCCTCGGCGACTCCCGTGCCGAGGAATTCTACAAGGGGCGCAGCGTCCGGTACATGCCCAGGTACGAACCGCGACTCGCCGAGGTCACCAACGACGACACCTTCGTGCTCAGCAAAGACGCGCTCAGGGCGATGCAGAACCAGAGCCGGCTGGTGGAGCAGGCCCGGGTGGTCCTGGTTCGTGAGCCCTCCCGCTTCTGGCACCCGGAGGATCGCACGCTCAGCTTCGGGGACAGCTCGGCCATGGTTGGGATCAACGGCTGGTTCCTGTGGGGGAGCGCGGCCGAGATAAGCTGGGATGGCACGGGACACGCCATCCGGAAGACGGCCTGGTGGGTGCCCCTGAAGGTCAACGACAAAGCGACGACGAGGGCCCGCCTGCGCCACAAGGACCGCTTCCACGTCGGCGACAGCGTGTTCCGTTACGAGGACGACAAGTAGCGCCCGGTTTCGCGCCGCCGTACACTGCCCCCATGTTCGTGCTGTTGCTCGCCGCGTGTTTTGGCTTCGTCGCCTCCGAGGACCCCTGCGGCGACTATTGCGCCGCGGTTTGTGACTGCGAGGACTCGACCGCTTGCGAGGACTGCGACGCGGTCTACGCCGAGGCCGACGCCGACCTGCAGGACGAATGTGAGGCGGCGTTGCTCAGCTATGTGTGCGAGTCGACCGACACCTCCGAATAGCTTCCGTGTTGGGGAGCCGGTGCACTTCAGCTGGAACCCCTCCGATCCCGCTTCCCGATCAGTCCGCAACCACGTACACTACCCATCCCTTTGAGAGGAACGCCGTGAACTCCATACTGTTGGTCCTGGGCGGCTGCGCTGCTGTGTCCCTCCCCTTCGACGCTTCCCGCGAGCCCCCGTTCACCGGGGAGCAGGCCGTGTCGCCGTGGGGCGTCGCCGACTGGACCGTGGAAACCGATGGAAGCGGCGATTTCACCTCGATCGGCGACGCCATCCGTGGCGCGGCCGACGGCGACTGGATCCTCGTCGGGGCCGGCACCTACGAGGAGACGCTCGACTACGGCGGAAAGTCGCTGTGGATCTCCAGCCGGGACGGCAAGGGCGCGACGACCCTCGACGCCGGGCAGCGCGGCTACGCGGTGAGCGCCACCTCTGCGGAGACGGCCGAGACCGGCTTCGTCGGGTTCACCGTAAAAAACGCGCGCGACGCCGCCTTCTGGGTGGTGTTCGCTTCGCTCCACGTCGAGGACGTCACCATCACCGACACCACCGGCGCGTACTCGGTCTTCGGCAGCGCCGCCGACATGGAACTGCAAGACGTCGTCTTCGAGAACAACACCCAGAGCACGGCCGGCATCTACATGTCACGCGGGTCGCTCCAGGCCAACGGCATCACGCTCGACTGCGATCGTGGCAGCTACGCGGTCTACACCGGCCACGGGTACGCGCAGATCGACCAGTCCACCATCACCTGCGGTCGCGGCGGATACGCGCTCGCGGGGGAACACACCACCGGCACCATCACCCGCTCCTCCCTGCGCGGGAACGTGTCGACCGTCAACGAAGACGACCACCCCGAGGACCTGATCGCGCTGGTCAACACGGTGTTGGAGGGCAGCTACGCCGCCACCTACGGAGGCGCCCTCATCCGGAACTCGGTGATCGACGGGGGAAGCTTCAGCTTCACCGCGTTCGCCGAGACGCCGGGCACTCCGGTGGTCGAAAACAGCGTGTTCATGAACACCACCTGCGCCATCAGTCACGACGCAGCGACGGCGACCATCCGCAACAATGCTTTCGTCGACACCACCGCCAGTTGCACCGGCAACATCCTGGTCGGGTTGGACGGCAACATCGACGGTGACCCGGACATGGTGGATGCCGCAAACGGCGACTACCACCTCAACAGCGGCTCGCCGCTACAGGACGCGGGGGTTGACGAGTGGGACTACGAGGACATCGATGGGAGTCGCAACGACATCGGTGCCTTCGGCGGACACTTCTCCATGGACGGGGGTTGGTAATGCGCAACTTTCTCTTCATCGCACCCGCCCTCTTGCTCGCGTGCAACCCGGTCAGCACCATCCAAATCAAGGGCGTGGACACCGCCGGGGATGGCGATGCCGACACCGACACCGACACCGACACCGACACCGACACCGACACCGATACCGTTCCGCCGGACGACGTCGACGAGCCGGTGCCCGACATCGTCGTCGACTGCGAAGGCAGCGGCGACTACGAGACCATCCAGGAGGCCATCGACGCGGCGGTCTCGCCGGCGCGCATCGCCGTCAAGAAGTGCGAATACCACGAACGGCTCGACTTCCTCGGCAAGATCATCGACATGTACGGCATCGACGGCAGCGCCGACACCGTGCTCGACGGCGACGGCGGCGGCACCGTAGTCGATTTCGAGCTGATGGAGGCGGGATGGTCCCGCTTCGCCGGGTTCACCGTCACCGGCGGCTACGACCCGGCCGACGCTGCAGGCATGGAGGTGACCAAGGCCTCGGTCGAGCTGGAGGACGTGGTGTTCGAGGGCAACGAGGGGCTCAGCATCCTCCGCGGCAACTGGGGCAGCATCGACCTGGTCGACGTCACGTTCCGGCGCAACGACGTCGCCGCCGACGGGCAGGCCCTGCGTGTCGACGGCGGTGGCCTCTCGATGGACCGCACCCGCATCGACTGCGACGGCGGCGCACAGGCAGTCTGGCACCACGTGCAGCTCATCATCGCCGACAGCGAGATCACCTGCGACGGCGGCTACGGCGTCCACGACTACCACGGCGAGGACTACGTGGTCCGCTCGACCATTTACGGCGGAATTGCCGGCTTCTACGCCTACGACAACGAGAGCACCGCCGAAGAGCCTGACAGCCCGAACGAGAGGTTTTACGCCGAAAATAGCGTCTTCGGGGGCGGAAGCGTCGGCGCTGACATCCGGTACATGACGCTGACGCTGGCCAACTCGGTCTTCTACGGGGGGGACAGCGGGCTCTCGATGACGGCCTGCAGCACCTCGAGCGCGGGCGTCAACAACATCTACGCCGAGTCCGCCTGCGGCATCACCGGCGACCAGGCCTTCAGCGACAGCTATTCGGCAACCTGGAACAACACCGCCGACGGGTGCGGGGTCACGGTCAGCCCCGTGGTGTCAGCCGACCCGCTCTTCGCCAGCTGGCCCGACGACCTCACCCTTGGCACCGGCTCACCGCTCACCGACGCCGGCTACCCGGCGTGGGACGATACCGACGGCTCGCGCAGCGACATCGGGCGACTCGGCGGGCCGAAGGGCGGTTGGTGACCGAGGATTTGTCGGCGCTCACGCGGGGCGGGACGGTGCAGGCAGCGAGAGACAGAAGAAGCATTGGAACCCCTGATCGCCGGAATCCAATCACGGCGCCGAGCGCCGATCAGTCTCGACGTACCCGGCCCCGCCGAAGCGTGAGGTTGCGGTCACCCCGGGGGCATCCACGAGATCGTCGTCGTCGATGATCTGCACGACGTCGCCCTCGGCAACGACAGCTGTGATGCAGGCGGCGTCCAGCGGAAAGACCAGCTCTCCACGGCCGCCCGGGAGGCTCGCCAACAGGAGCGCGAGCACGCCGACGACGTAGGACAAGAGCGCCGCGAGAACCGGTCTACTGGGCGCCGACATCCCGTATCCACGCGTCCAGGAAGATGAGCGTCCACAGCCGCTCGGCGACGCCGGGCTCGTGAACACGCGGCACCAGCGCGCGGACCGCGTTGGGCACGAACAAACGGAGCGGATCCTCCGCCAGACGCTCGACGCGCTCCGCCAGAAACGGCGCCAGGGGCCCCTCGAACCACCGACGCCACGGGCCCGGCAATACCCGCTTCGGCCGCTGGACCAGCGAGCGCGTCAACACCGGTCGGAGCAGCTCACGCAGCGGCCACTTCGTCACCGAGCCCGCCAGCCCCGGACGCACCTTCCACGGTCCGGGGAGGCTGGCACAGAAGGCGACCAGGTCCCGGTCGAGCAGCGGCGGGCGCACGCCGATGTCGGCCAGCAGCGCCACCGCGCCGGTGCGCGAGAGCGCGTCCTCCGGCATCCGTCCGCGCCGGTAGGCATGGAGCATCTCGTTGACCGGGTCGCTCACGATCTCGCGGTAGAACGGCTCCAGGCAGGCGCGCCGGATGCCAGCACGAACCCAGCCGGGGTCGCGCATCAGGCCCGCCCGAGCGGTGGCATCGAAGGCCACGCCCCCCCCCACGACGCGCGCGAGACCGAACGGAACGTGCTCGTCTCCGAACTCAGGACGCCTGTCGCCGAAGGCGAACGAAGCCAGGCGGCGCCCCGCTCCCGGAAGGCGACGCACCCAGGCGCTCAATCGCACCTGAGAGGCCAGCAGGCCGACGCTGCGCCCCCCGAAAATCTCGTCGCCACCGTCCCCACAGAGCACGACGTCGACCGTCTCCCGGGCGCGTCGCGCTAGAACGAACTGCGGGATGGCGGCAGGATCGGTCACCGGGGCGTCGGATGCCCCCACCATGGCCTCAAACGCGCTCAGGAGGTCATCCGGACCCACGCGCACGACCTCGTGGTTGGAGCGGAGAATGGTGGCCACACGACCTGCGTAGGGGGTCTCGTCGTCGTCGCCGTCCTGCACACCGACGGTGAACGTGCTGACGGGACCAAGCCGCGAGGCGATCCAGGTGATGGCGCTGCTGTCGAGCCCGCCGCTCAGAAAGACCCCGATCCGCTCCCGGCCGCTCGCTCGAGCGGCAACGGCGCGGAACATCCGCCGCTCGAGTTCGGCCAGCGTCTCGGCGTCGTCCGGCGCCGGACTGTACGGCAAGGCATGCTTGACGCGGAACCAGGGTTCGACGACGGGATTCTGCCCGGGCGCCCACGACAGGCGGTGGCCGGCGGGCAGGGCCGACACATCGCGCAGCAGCGTCCGAGGCGCGTGAACGTAGCGGAACGACAGATATTCAGCGAGGTTTTCCCTGGCCAACTCCCGGCTGACCCCGGGAGCGTCCAGGAGCCGACGGATCGACGACGCGAAAGCGAACCGACCGCGGTGAAGGGTCCAGAAACAGCGGCGAACTCCAAATGGATCGCGCACGATGTCGAGGGTCCTGGCGCGGCGGTCCCAGATCACCGCCACCCACGCCCCTTCGACCCGATCGAACACCCCGATCCCCTGGCGCCGCCAGCCCTCCAAGACGATGTCGGCCGCACTCTGCCCGGTGGTGGGCGCACGATCGAAGTGCCCCGCGACCAGGACGACCGCGCCATCGTCCATCGCGAGGGTGCTTCGCGGCCGCGCCACGAGCCCGACGCCGCCGGCCTCGAAGCGGTGCCCCGGTCCCAGCGCCGCCTCCTCGTCGGGGTCGAGGTTCCCGTCCGCTCGTACAATGCCGCTGATGCCGCCCATGTCCTCGCACCTTTATCGTGCGGAGCGTCAAGGGGGCGATGCCAAGTCCCTGGCCGTGCGATACTCGCCGGCCGACCCGGGACCCGATGGCCATCCGGATTCATGAGCTGCTCAAAGCCGCGATCGACAGCAGAGCCAGCGACGTTCATTTCGGCGCGGGCGAGCGTCCGGCCGTGCGGAAGGACGGCGAAGTCATCCGGATGGACGTGCCGCCGCTGACGCCCGACGACGCCAAGCGGCTGGCCTACTCGATGATGCCCGAAAAACAGCGCATCGCCTTCGAAAACAACCTCGAGACGGACTTTGCGGTGGCGTTCAAGGGCCTGGCCCGCTTCCGGGTCAACGTGTTCACCCAGTCGCGCGGCATCGGCGTCGCGATGCGGCAGATTCCCTCACGCATCCTGACCATGGAGGAGCTGGGACTGCCGCCGATCTTCCACCGCATCGTCAGCTTCAAGCGCGGTCTGGTGCTGCTGACCGGGCCGACCGGCTCAGGGAAATCCACGACCCTGGCGGCGTTGGTCGACCACATCAACCGCACGCGGGCCGAGCACATCCTCACCATCGAGGATCCCATCGAGTTCGTCCATCAGCCGCGGAGGTCGCTCGTCAACCAACGCGAGGTCGGCACCGACACCAAGTCCTTCTCCGCCGCCTTGCGCAGCGCCCTTCGTGAGGACCCGGACGTCATCCTGCTCGGCGAGATGCGTGACCTCGAGACGATCAGCCTCGCGATCACCGCCGCCGAGACCGGACACCTCGTCTTCGGTACGCTACACACCAACTCCGCGCCCGAAACGGTCGACCGGCTGATCGACGCCTTCCCGCACGAGGCTCAGCAGCAGATCCGCACCATGCTCGCGAGCTCGTTGATGGCCGTGGTCACCCAAGCGCTCGTCAGAAAGACCTTCGAGCCCGGGCGCGTCGCCGCCCAGGAGATCATGATCGTCACCGCAGCGATCCGGAATTTAATTCGGGAGAACAAGCTCTTTCAGATTCCGAGCATGATGCAGGCCGGGCGCGCAGACGGCCAACAGACCATGGGGATGGCGCTCAAGGATCTCGCCATGACGAAGAAGATCACCCGGGAGGCCGCCATGCAGCTTGCCAATGATCCCAAGCTCTTCGATGACGTACCGTTGAACAACCCGGCCCGCCCGGGCTTACCGGCGCGCTGATGCGCCTTCGGGTCAACGGCCTGGACCGCGAGCTACCCGAGGGACTGACCCTCGTGGCCTTGGTGCAGCTTGTCGGCGCCCACCCCGACGCCGTCGCCATTGCCCACAACGGCGAGGTGGTGCCTCGCTCACAGCACGATCGCGGCGTCCACGACGGCGACACCGTCGAGATCATCCGCGCCGTAGGGGGGGGCTGACCGATGCAGCGGGGGCAAAGCAGCGTCGAAGGAATGCTCCGTTTCACCGCAGTCATGCTGGCGCTGCTGGGACTCTGCTGGTGGCAGTTCGATCGGTTACTGCCCCTGGTCAACGACGTGTCCATGCGCTTCCAGGAGACCGCGATGTTCGATCGGATCGTCGAGTGGGTGGAGGAATGACCCGGCTACGTCGTGGTCAATCGCTCGTGGAGTACATGCTCACCGTCAGCGTCCTGGTGGTGGGTCTCGCCGCAGTGTGGACGCTCCTAACCGAGGGTGTGTCGGGTGGGTTCGACACGGTCCGCCGCACCGTCCAGATGCCGTACCCGTAGGGCAGCATGGCCTGGGACGCGCGCGATGTCGTGATGGCCGCCTTGCTCGGCGTCGCCTGCTACACCGACATCACCACGGGAAAGATCAAGAACTGGCTTACCTTTCCGGCGATGGTCGCGGGGGTGATCCTCGCGCCGATCGCCGCGCCGCACTGGTGGGACGGCGCCGCGGGTCTGGTGGCCGCGCTGGGGCTGGGCGTGGTGCTCTGGAAGTTCGGCGGCGCGTACCGTCCTGGGGACGTGAAGTTGGTGATGGCGGCCGGCGCGGTCGGCGGACCCGAACTGATCCTCCGCGGCATGTTGATCGGGTTCCTGTTCAACTTTCCCTTCGCCCTGGTCGTGCTGGCCGTCAAGGGCAGACTCGGGCACTTCCTCCGCTTCTGCGCCGCGCTGATCCGGGCGGTGGTGCGCCGACAACCGATGAAGACCTTCATGTCCGAGTGGGATGCCAAGACGACGGTAGTGCCTTTCGGTCCGGTCATCGCCGCCGGAATCGTGGTGGCGCGCCTCCACCCCTGGCCCGATCTCTGGTAGATGGAACGCATGCGCCGTGGCCAGTCGACCGTCGAGTGGATGTTGTTGGTGTCGGTCCTCAGCGTGGGACTCGCCCTGGCTGCATACGCGTTCATCCCCAGCTTCCGACAGGGAATCGACGGCCTGGATGACGACCTCGGTCGACTTTACCAGCAGGGGGAGACCAACGGCAGCGGCGACATGAGGTAGACTCGCGCGGCCATGAACAACGTCCGCGGTCTCGTCATCTCGCTCGTGGTCGCCATCGTGGCCACCTTCGCCCAGTGCCAGTACGTGGCGTCACGAGAAGCCTCGCTCCTGTACGACTCAGAGCCCCTGACCACCCTGGTTGCCACCAGGGACATCCCGCCGAGCATCCGCCTCGACGAGACGATGGTTCAGTTGGTCGAGGTGCCGAGGAAGTGGCAACAGCCAAAGGCCTTGTCCAAGGTCGACGACGTGATCGGCCAGATCACCTCCGTGCCGATCTTCGCAGGAGAGCAGGTTGTAGCTACAAAACTCGTCACTGCCGACGATGCGGGGCTGGCCTTCTATATTCCCAAGGGCACGCGGGCGCTGGCCCTTGCGGTCGATGTGTTCAACGCAGTGGGCGGCCACGTCAAGGCCGGCAATCACGTGGATATCCTCGGTAGTTTCGATTTCGGCACCGGTGAGAAGAGCGATCTCCGCACCGTCACCATCATGCAGGACATTCAGGTTCTCAGCGTGGTCGACGACATTGGCACCATCACCGCGCGGCAAGTGCGCACGCTGCCGCCCGAGGGGGTCGACGCGATCGCCGAAGACGCGCCCCCCGGCCCGTCGGA
The DNA here is from genome assembly GCA_009692585.1 of Myxococcales bacterium. The sequence continues at coordinate 72,618 of SHYX01000015.1, read as the reverse complement.
AAGTCTGATGAGCCGCGCCACGATCACCGTCGCGGTGATTCCGATGGAGGCGCAACGTCTGGCGATGGCCCAGGAGCTCGGCAACCTCACCCTGATCTTGCGCTCGCTCTACGAATCCGAGGGCACCACCCAGCTCGTGCCGGCGACCGTGCAGTCGACGCTGGGGATCCCCGAACAGGTCCGGTACAAGCCGCGACCCAGCTACCGCCTCATCGAAGGAGGCAACTGATGCGGGCCCGCGTCGGAGCGCTCGTGCTCACCCACGCGCTCAGCGCGGCCGCCGCTTGCGTCCTGACGCTCACACCGGGGTTCGCCTTCGCGGACGCGGCCATCCCGGACCAGGTCGTGGTGCTCAACAACCAGGCCGCAGTCGACGTGCCGTACGCCTTTGGCGACGTCAGCGTCGGCAGCAGCGAGGTACTCAAGGTCGTTCCACTCCGCGACGAGCGCCAACTCCTGCTTGCCGGCCGCGAAGTTGGAACTACAAACGTTATAATATACGACACCAAGGGCGTGCGGCGCGATGAATTCGAGGTGACGATCATCCCCGCCAATCTGGCCAAGGTGATGAAGAACGTGAAGGTGCTCCTCGATGATATCGAAGGACTCTCCTTCAAGATCATCAACGACCGTATCTACATCCAGGGCGAGGTGAGCCTGGACGAGGAGATTCGGCGCGTCCAGGAGCTCGACGACAAAGAGCAGCTGGTCGAGTCGATGGTGACATTATCGCCAGTGTCGCAGCGGCTGCTGGCCGCCATGATCCAGAAGGAGATCGGCACGCCAGGGGTGAACGTGCGCCTGGTCAGCCGCAAGATCATGCTCGAGGGCGTGGTGCACAGCGACTCCGCCAGCAAGCGGGCCGAGGCCATCGCGCGCGCCTACTACCCCGACGTGATCAATGTCCTGGAGGTGCGTGCGGTCGAACGAGTGCCCGGAGATGCGCCGACGATCGTGCTGGTCGTGCACTTCGTCGAGCTGACGAAATCGCTCGAGGATCAGTGGAACATCGAGTGGACGCCGCTGAGCTCGCCGGGCGTGGTGTTCGAGCTGGGCGCCACCAACGACGGCAGCGGCTGGAGCGACATCACCGGCGCGGCCACCGCCGAGATCACCGGGCTCTTGCCGAAGCTCCAGCAAGCGCGGAGCACGGGCTACGTGCGGGTGCTCGAGAACCCGACCATTTCGGTGAAAAGCGGCGAGACCGCCCACATCTTCTCCGGGAGCAAGGTCCCGTTCGTCTTCAACGACAACGGCCAGAAGGTCATCGAGTTCATCGACGTCGGGATCAAGATGGACGTGACCCCGTACGCCGCAGGCAGCAACGTGGACATGCAGATCAAGGTCGAGGTCAGCTCGCTCGGAGAGGTGGCTCCCAGCGGTTTCCAGAGCGTCGACCAGTCCGAGATCACCACCGCCCAGTTCTGTCGCGCTGGGGAGAGCATCGTCATCGGCGGGCTGGAGCGGGTCAGCGACCGGGTCAACTACAACAAGCTCCCCGATGGCATCAGCCTGCCCGACTCGGTGTTCACGCTGTACCGGTCGAAGGACTACAAGAAGTCCAAGTCGCAGTTCCTGGTCTTCGTGACGCCGCAGATTCACGAATCGAGCACGACGGCCAACAAGGAGATCCAGGAGAAGTTCAATCTCTCTGAGGTCCGGCAGTAAGATGGCCTGCCGTTTCGTCGTCGTCGGCGGCGCGCGCGACGGCGTTGGAAAAACAAGCTTTGCCGTGAATATTGCGCTGTCCCTGCTGAAGGAGACCCGCACCCGCGTGATGATCGTCGACCTCGACGTCAGCGGCGTCGGCGATGTGGCGGCGCTCCTGGGCATCCCCGACGCGCGCACGATCGCGGAGTTCCTGCCCTACGTGGACCAGCTGACGCCAGCGAGCTTCGGGCCGTACATCCAAGCCCACGGCACGGGGGTAGGCGTGCTGCCCCTGGCGGCGAACCCGCAAGCGGCCCGGAAAGTACCGCCAGAGGGCATCCGCAAGGTGCTCGACCTCGCGGGTCCGCTCTGCGACTACGTCGTCATCGACGCCGGCGCCGGCGTGGACCCGGCGAACATCGTGGCGATGGAGCGGGCCTCGGGCATCTTCCTGGTCGCGACGGCGAGCCCCACGTCGTTGGCGGCGACGCGCCAGTTCGCCGAGCACCTGCAGACCCTCCACTTCCCCCAAGCGCTGATAAAGTTCGTGGTCAACGCCCACGACGCCGCGGGCCCCCTCCCGCGAGAGGCCGTCGCCGTGCGCCTGGGGCGCGCGGCGCTGGTGGTCCTGCCCAAAGACGACGCCCTCACGCTGGACGCCGCGCTCAAGGCCGCACCGTTCGTGATGGACGCGCCCCGCGCCGCCCTGTCGCGCACCTACGACGAACTGGTCCGTCAGCTCGTCGAGAAGGGCATCCTGGACCAATTGGCGGCCGTCGAACGCGGACGCGGTCAGACGGTGGACCAACATCGTGGCGTCGAGGTGACGCAGGAGCAGGACAAGGCCATCGAGGGGTTCCTCAAGGCCCGTGGTGGCGGCAAGTCCGGCCGCTCGGCCAAGGAGATGGACAACCGCACGCGCCTCAAGATGCTCATCCACAAGCGCCTGCCGGACGTCCTGGATCTCAAGCGGCTGGATCGCGAGGTGGGGGGGCGGCCCGACCGGGACAAGTTGCTGCGCGAGCGCGCCGAGGCCGCCGTGGCCAAGGTGCTCGATGAAGAGGGGGCCAGCGTCACCGACCGCAACGAACGACGCCGCATCGTGAAGGAGGTCTGCGACGAGGCCCTGGGGCTCGGCGCGCTCGAAGATCTGCTCGCCGACGAGCGCGTCACCGAGATCATGGTCAACGGTCGCGACAACGTGTTCGCGGAAATCAACGGGAAGCTCCGGAAGACCGAGTACACCTTCACCGACGACGCTCAGCTGATGGCGGTGATCGAGCGCATCGTGACCCCGCTGGGGCGCCGCATCGACGAGAAGTCGCCGATGGTGGACGCCCGCCTGGCCGACGGAAGCCGCGTCAACGCCATCATTCCGCCGCTGGCGATCGACGGTCCCAGCATCACCATCCGAAAGTTCGCGCGCGAACCGCTCAAGGTGGACGACCTGGTCCGCTTCGGCAGCCTCACCCACGATCTGGCCGACCTGCTGCGTGCATGCGTGCAGGCCAGGCTCAACATCGTGATCTCCGGAGGCACGGGCTCCGGAAAGACCACACTTCTCAACGTACTCTCCAGTTTCATCCCAGAGGATGACCGTATCGTCACCATCGAGGACGCCGCCGAGCTCCAGCTCCGGCAGCCGCACGTCGTACGCCTTGAGTCGCGACCAGCAAACATCGAGGGCGTCGGCGAGGTCAAGATCCGCGACTTGGTGAAGAACTCCTTGCGAATGCGACCGGATCGCATCGTGGTCGGGGAATGTCGTGGCGCCGAAGCCGTGGACATGCTCCAGGCAATGAACACCGGTCACGATGGCTCCCTCACCACGGTCCACGCCAACACCCCGCGCGACGCGTTGGCACGTCTGGAAACGTTGGTGATGTTTGCCGGTCTCGATCTTCCGTCACGCGCCATCCGTGAGCAGATCGCGAGCGCGATCAACATCATCGTGCAGGTGTCGCGACTCAGCGACGGCAGCCGACGGATCCTCTCCGTATGCGAGATCTCCGGGATGGAAGCGCAGACCATCACCATGCAGGAGTGCTTCGCCTTCAAGCAGACCGGCGTCGACGCCCAGCGGAAGGTGATCGGGAGCTTCGGACCCACCGGCTTCGTGCCGAAGTTCGTGTCCAAGCTGGGCGAGCTCGGCATCGAGGTTCCTCGGGGCATCTTCGCCGCGCCCGGACAGGCGACCACGCCGCGCGGCCGAGCCTGATGTTCGAGCTGCTTCCTCAGTTCTGGGATGGACTCACCCTGGGCCGTCTCGCCGCCCTCGGGGTGTCGCTCGTGGCCTGGGCTGGGGTCGGCTACTTTTCCGCGCCGACCGCGTGGGCCATCTTCGACGACATGACCCACGGCTACGTCCGGTGGATGCAAGCCGAGTTCGACAGAATGTTCCTTGAGATTTCTGTGCCACTGTGCCTGTTGAGCATCGTGACCAGCGTGCTGGTCTTCGGCGCGCTCGGACTGTTCCTCACCAGCGGATTACCCTGGGATCACCCAGGTTATCATGTGATTCGTGCCCTGGTGGTGAGCGTGCTCGTTGCGGGCCCCTTCGGCCTCCCGACCGGCTATCGCCTGCCCCGGTCGGTGGTCGAGTGGATGTGGCAACGGCGCATCGACCTCTTCGAGGATCAGCTCCTGGACGCCCTCGCGTTCATGTCGAACGGATTGAAGTCCGGACTTTCGTTGCTCCAGAGCATGGACATGGTGCGCGAGGAGCTGCCGAACCCCATCAGCCAGGAGTTCGCGCTCACGCTGAACCAGCAGCGCCTTGGCGTGCCGCTCGAGGACGCGCTGATCGGCCTCGAAAAGCGCATCGGCACCGAAGACGTGCAGATCATCGTCACCAGCATCAACATCCTCCGGCAGTCGGGCGGGAACCTAGCCGAGACCTTCGACACCGTGGCCAACACCATCCGCGAACGCAAGAAAGTGGCGGGAAAGGTCAAATCCTTGACCGCGCAGGGCGTTTCCCAGGGCGTGATCATCGTGTTCATGCCCTTCGTGCTCGCCGGCGCGCTCTGGGTCATCGACCCGGTGCTGATCGCTCGGCTTTGGACCACGGCTCTGGGCTGGGCCTTCATCTTTGTGATGCTGACCCTCCAGGTGATCGGGGGGCTGCTGATCCGGAAAATCGTCAAGGTGCAGGTGTAGCTGAAGCAGGCGGGCGCGCCCTCACGCCGTCGCCGGCCCCTCCCGGGGCCCCGAAATCACCCACTCAGCGGGGCAGCCCTGGCGCGGTGAACAGGCCGTCCCCGTCGACATCCACGCGCACCGGGTTGGTGAACGCGAGCGGCTCGTACTCCGGCAAGATCCACGCCCACGGCGCGGGCCAGTCCACCGACACGCCCGACTCCATCACGCCGATCGGGGTGCCGGCCTCGGCCAGGACCCAGGCGTCGGCCCCAAGCGCCAGCGGCAGCTCCACCGTCTGGTCCAGGAGGGTGTCGTGCCTCGCCGGAAGCAGCGCCTCGAAGACCACCTCGCCGTTGACGACCAGCCGAAGGGCCGGACAAGGCACCCACGCGGCCGCGCGGACGTGCAGCCGCGCCACCCAGCCCGAGCCGCCCACCAGGAGGTCCCCTGGGCCCCCCGCCCGCCCATCGGCGGCGTAGACCTCCAAGTCCAGTACAGGCCCCGTGGAAACGGTGACATGCCCGGCACGAATGGCGGAAACGAAGGCGTCCGCATCCAGCGGTTCACCCGGCGCGGGGGGCCGGACGCGGACCAGGTTGTCGGGGAAGCCAGCGCGCTCCACCTCCAGCGCATGCGAATCGCTGTTCCCGGTGCCGGTCAGGAAGAACCCCTGGTTCATCAACGCGAACCAATCTGCCCGGACCGCCAGGTGCCCGGACCGCGAAAACCGGTTGGTGATCTCCAAGGCATCGAAGTCGAGGGCGCGGGTCCCCGTGCCCGACCGCGGGGCCAAGAGCCAGGTGTTGACCGGATCGGTCAGCGGGAGCGTCCGATCGAAGCCCACCAACGTGAACAGCGCGTGGGCCTCTTCGTTGCGCTCTTCGTCCGTGTCGAATTGGATGCCACGGGGGTGGTTGAGCTGCGTGATCGGCGCGCTCGAGAGGGCGCCATAGGTATCGAGGTACAGCGCCACGTCGGGCGAGTCGAGCGCTTCGGGGAGCTCGGCCGGAAGCAGCGGAAAGCTGTTGAAATGGCCGAGCGACGTTCCGTCCGCATCGATCTTCACCTCGACCCCGGTGACCAGGCGAACGGCGCCGTCGGCGACGCTGACCTGCGCGAGCTGGGCGGCCACGTCGTTGGCCTCGTGGTGGTCCGTGATCACCGCGACATCGATCCCCGCTGCCAGAAGCGATTGGAATCGCACCGCATCCGGGATGAAACTGTCGCGACTCCTGCCTGTGTGGACGTGAAGATCCGCCAGGACATCGTCGGGGGTCGCGACGACGGTCGGGACGGACATCAACACCGTCATGTCGCCGGAGACCTCGACGAGTTGCACGTCGACGTCTTCGCGGAGCCCACGAACCGCCACGAAGGTGTAGCTGCCGGGGTCGAGGTCCACCACGCCGGCCCCGTCGGTCACCAGCACCGACGACCAGCTCTTGAATCGTCCCTGCGGCTCCGAGGCGCGTGGGGCCGGCCCGGACAACAGCACCGGCCCGGCGCCGTCGCGCACCAGCACCCGGGCGGCGGTCGGCCGGCCCTCGCCGTCGTCCACCTCGAAGCGCACCCGGGCCGCCGGGCGGTCCACCTCGAAGCGGCTCTCGGTCTCAGCGACCTCGCCGCCGATCGACGTCCAGCGGACCCGAATCCGGTGCTCGCCTTCGGTCAGCGAGGTCGCATCGAGGGTAGCCAGGAGATGGGCGCCGGTCTCCTCGCCCAACCTCATCAGCAACAACGGATCGGGAAACGGGCTTCCATCCAGCAGCACTTCGGCGCTGCCCCCCGCAAATCGGTCCGACGCCCCCACCACCAGCGGCACCCACGGCACCCGAATCGACGCCCCGTCGGGCGGACTCAACACCTCGATCGGGGAACACGCGGCGAGCAGCAACGCCCCCGCCATCAGCCCAGGCAGGCACGACGTCACGCGGCTATCGGCCCCCACGCCCCCCGCCATCCGAGCGCCCCCACGTCGTCACCTCCGGGGATTTCTTCTTCCCGGCGCGGGCGGCGCGCTGCTGGGCCAGGGCGCGCTCGTCCGCCTTGCGGGGCTCCGGCGGGCGCTTCGGCTTCGGCGTGAAGTCAAAGTCCGGCAGGGGGCGGCGCTCGATCTTGGCACCAATGGCCTTCTCGATCGCCTTGAGCTCGGCCTCCTCCTCCGGCGACACGAACGTGAACGCCTCTCCCACCGCCTCCGCCCGCGCGGTGCGGCCCACGCGGTGGATGTAGTCGCCGGGAACATGAGGAACATCGTAGTTTACCACGTGATCCAGCGCCTGGATGTCGATGCCGCGCGCCACCACGTCCGTGGCGCACAACACCCGCACCTTCGCCGCCTTGAAGTCCGCCATCGCCGCCGACCGCTGCCCCTGGGTGCGATTGCCGTGGATGCGAACGTTCGGGATCCCACGCGCCTCCAGGAAGTCGGCCAGGCGGTTGCAGCGCGCCTTGGTGCGGGTGAACACGATCACGCTGCCGATCTCGTTGCGGCCGAGCAGAGCGACCAGCAGCGCGTTCTTGGCCCCGCCATGGACCGCGAACACCGCCTGGGAGACGCCGGTCGCCGGCAGCGACTTCCGCTCCACGTTGATCGCCACCGCATCGCTCAGGATCTCCTTGCTGAGCGCACGAACTTCGGGCGGAAGGGTCGCGGAGAAGAACATCGTCTGCCGCTTTTTCGGCAGCCGCGCGAGAACACGACGCACGTCGGGTAAAAATCCCATGTCGAGCATGCGATCGGCCTCGTCGACCACGAGGAAGTCGAGGTGATCGAGGTGGCCGTACGGTCGCGACAGGTGATCGAGCAGACGTCCGGGCGTCGCGACGAGTACGGTGACCCCCCGCCGCATGGCGTCCTCCTGCGGGCCCAGTCCCACGCCGCCATACACCGGAGCACAGGAAATGCCGGCGTGCGCGCCGAAGCCGACGCACGCCTCGTGGATCTGCACGCACAACTCCCGCGTCGGCGTGAGCACCAACAGCCGTGTGCCCAGCTTCGGGGCCTGGAGGATGCGGTGGAGGATCGGCAGGAGAAAGGCCGCCGTCTTGCCACTTCCCGTCATGGCCGCCGCGATCACGTCGCGACCAAGCAAGGCCGGAGGGATGGCCTGGGCCTGGATCGGCGTGGGGGAGGTGTACTTGAGCTCGTCGACGGCGACAAGCAGCCGGGCGTCGAGGCCGAATTCACTGAACTGCACGCGTTCTCCCGCGGGGTGGGAGCTAACGCGTGACCTGGAGCTTCAACACGGTCTTGCCGATCCCGACCGTATCCCCGGAGCGCAGCCGAGCCACGATCGCCCGCCGGCCGTTGTGGTAGGTGCCGTTGGTGCTGCCGAGGTCACGCAGGAAGATCATGTCGCGACCGAAGACTTCGATGACGCTGTGGCGACGGCTGACTTCCCCGTCGGACAGGGGCACCTCGCCGCTGCGACGACCGATATTGACATTTCCGCGGGTAAACCTAAATATCTTGCCGGTATCCTGCCCCGCCACCACCTCGACCAGCGCGTTGAGGCCGGGCGGCAGGCGAAGCTCCTGCCCAATCACATCGGCCGGCGAGCGCGTCCGTTCGCCCCCACCCGCGAGCTCGATCAGCTCTTCGTCGAGCAGCCAGGCGAGGTCGGGCTGGTTCGCGCTGGTCTCTCCCGCGCCGGGTTTGTCCTCCGCCGCGGCAGGTTCGTCTCCCGTGCCGACGAACAGGACCAGGCGCGTGCCGCCGATCTGGATCTCGCTGCCGGCCTTGAGGACCGCCTCGTGCACCAGGCGTCCGTCCACCATCGTCCCGTTGGTGCTGCCCAGATCGGTCAACACCCACTCCGAACCTCGCGCCTGCACCTGACAATGGCGCCCGGAGGTGAGCGGGTCGTCCAGCAGCAGCTCTCCATGCTTGCGGCCGATGGTCAGCGCTTCGACCACCGGCAACGGCACGTTGAGTCCCTGTCGTGAACCCGCGATGATCTTGAGGAAGCTACGGGGCATCCGGCTACGCCGTGCGCGCCGACGCCGAGCGCTGCCGCGCCCCCTTCCAGTACAGATGGTACCGCCCCGGCAGCTCACGGCCGACCAGGGATTCCGCGAAACAGCCCGCGGCGGCCAGCCGGTCAAGGTCGACCCCGGTGTCCACGCCCATGGCGTGGAAGGTGTGGACCAGATCCTCCGACGCGGCGTTGCCGCTCGCGCCCGGCGCGTACGGGCACCCCCCCATGCCGCCCACCGCCCCGTCGAACTGCCGAACGCCCATCTCCCAGCCGGCCAGGGCGTTGGCAAGCGCCGTGCCCCGCGTGTCGTGCAGGTGGAGGGCCACCTTTTCGGGCGAGACGCCAGCGGCGTACAGCCGGGTGAGGACCTCGCGCACCAGCCGAGGATCCCCCATCCCGGTGGTGTCGCCGAGCGCGATCATGTCGGCCCCCGCAGCGAAGAGGCGCTCGACGATGCGCAGCGTCTGCTCGAAGGGCACGCGACCCTCGTAGGGGCAACCGAACACCGTGGAGATGTACCCCCGGACCGAAACGCCCTCGTCCCTTGCGACCGCGATGACCTCTTCGATGCCGGCGAGGCTCTCCCGCACCGTCCGATTCACGTTCCGCTTGTTGTGGGTCTCGCTGGCGCTGAGAAAGGTCGCCACGTGTCGGATTCCGCCTTCGAGCGCCCGTTCCAGCCCGACCCGGTTGGGGACGAGCCCCCAGTACCGCACGCCGTCGCGCGTCGGCAGGCCGCGCACGAGTTCGACCGCGTCGGAAAGTTGGGGGATCCAGCCCGGGCGAACGAAGCTCGTCACCTCGATGTCGGTGACCCCGGCACCCACAAGCTGCGCGATCAGTTGGGCCTTGGCCTCGGTCGAGACCACGCCCGCTTCGTTCTGCAGGCCGTCGCGCGGCGACACCTCGTACAGCGAAATCGCAGACATGACCTATCCTAACACGGCCCGACGGCGATCCGCAGGGTAGGCGGACGCCCATGTCTCGCCTGCGTGCGTTTGTCGCCGAATTCGACCCCGGCGCCCTGCTCGCCGGCTGGCTCCCGGCAACGATGATGGCGTGGTGCTGCTTCTGCGATTGGAAGCTCCTGCCCCGCACCGGCCGGATGTTGGCGGCGGGATACGACGCCATCTACCTGTTCATTCCGCTGGCGTTCCTCGCAGCCTGGGGGGCCACGCGGCGGCGTGGCGCGCTCGCGGGCGCCGCCATCCTGGTGTCGGTGCTGGTCGCCGCCCCGTGGTGGGCGGCGAAGTTGGCCGGCGAGGGCAAGAGCTGGGCGGAGGACGACCCGGCTCGTTTCTTCCCGCCGTTGGTGCTCGCCGCGGTGGTCTCGGTGGCCGCCTGGATGGCGTCCGACGTGCGCGCCGACGACTACGGAATCGGCCTGGGCGACTGGCGCTGGTGGGGACCCAAGGTGGCCATCGCCGCCGCGATCATCGTACCCGCCTCATTCCTTGCGGTGGCGCTGCTGCCCAGCCTCCGCGCGTACTACCCGCAGGACGTGGCCGCGCGCGCCGACTTCGGGCAACTCCTGGCCGTCCAACTCCTGCGCGGGGTCTGCCTGTTCGGGGAGGAGTTCTTCTGGCACGGCGTCGGACTGTTCGCGATCGCCAGAACCCACGGCAAACGCGCCGCGATCCTGTATGTCAGCCTCGGCTACTTTCTGCTGCACCGGGGCAAGCCCGAGATCGAGATGCTCTCCTCCTTCGTGGGCAGCGCGCTGTTGGCGGTGGTCTGCCTGCGCTGTCGCAGCTTCCTCCCGGCGTTCCTCGGTCATTGGCCGATGAACTTCGGCGTGGAGATCGCCGCCTATCTGATGGAAGGGCCGCGCTGAGGTCGTGTTCACGCCACCCGGACCAGCCCGGCCTACTCCACGACCAACTCGGTCATCATCCCCCCCTCCTCGTGGCCAAGCAGGTGGCAGTGCACCAGCCATGCCCCCGGGTTGTCCGCCATCAGCCGAAGGCGGACCGCGGCGCGGATGGGCACGTCGATGGTGTCTTCGTGGCGCTGGCTTGCCGGGGACACACCGTCGACCGACAGGACCTCGAAGCGATGGCCGTGCAGGTGGAAGGGGTGGCTGGTAGCGCTGAGGTTACGCACCTCGATGATCACGTCCGCATCGAGCGCGACGTGGGTCGCGGTCACGTCAGGCCAGGCCTCGCCGTTGATGAGCCAGTCCTCGCCGGGCGCCCCGCCCGCAAAAGTGTAGAGCACATCCGTGCGCCCGGGATCCGTCGACGGCGCGGCCCCGGAGAACGAGAAGGCGAGCGGTTGGCCGGGCTCGCCGTCGCCACCCACGACCGTCAAGAGGGTCCGGGGATCGCCGTAGCTGGCGCCTCCGGCCGCCGACCACATCGACGTGGTCACCGGGACCGTCCCTTGTCCGGCAAGGACCTCGACCTCCGCACGATCCCCGGGCGCCAACACCAGCCCGTCGACGAGCCCGGGAGCCGCCGCCAGCCCCTGGTCGGTGGCGAGCAGTCGGGCGCCCGGCCAGTTCAGCGATAGAAAGCTGGTGTTCGAGGCGTTGAGCAGGCGTACTCGCGCGGTCGCGGCCGGCTCCAGAGTCCAGACCGGGCTCACCGCCCCGTTGACGGTCCACACCTGTGTCCCCGGGTCGGGAGGCGTGTGATCGTCGACGGCTCCCAGGCCCGATTCGACTTCTGCCCAGGCATCGAAGACCAGCACCACGTCGTGAGCGGACACGGGCTCGGCCGGCGCTGTCACCACGACGACGGCGTACAAACCGAGGTCGACCTGCCGGTCGGTGTCGACGTGAGGGTGGATCCAGAACGTGCCGGAGCTCGTCGCGGTGTAGCGGTAGGTGAACTTCGCACCCGGCAGGATGGGTGCCTGGACGCGCTCCACCCCATCCATCGCGTTTGGCACGTGCATCCCGTGCCAGTGGAGGGTGGTCGCCGCCGCCAGCGCGTTGTGCAACTCGACCGTCACCTCGTCGCCCACCCGGGCGCGCAGCACCGGACCCGGCGTCAGCCCGTCGTAGCCGTACCCCGCGATCGTCACCCCGCCGACGTCATGCGTCGTGAGCTGCGCGGCAAGGGCGAACCGAACGCGCCCCTCCGCCTCATCGAGGTCCTTCGCGTCCACAGGGAAGGGCAGCACCGTCGGACCCTGATCTCCCGGTTCGGCGGCCGTGTCCGCCAGGAAGGGGTGGGCGTCGTCAGCGACGTCCGGCTCCACACAGCCGAGGAGGGCCAGGATCATCTTGTCACCGTCGCCATCACCCGGTCCTCGACCACCCAGCCGTACCGCTGCGCCTGCCCCCAGGGGACCGCGCGGTAACGAAGCGTCGCGGTCACCGTGGGGGACGCACACGCGACCTCGAAGCGGTGCTCGGTGGTGAACGAATCCGTCGGCAAGAGGCGGTTGTCACTCTCGACGTCCACCGCGAGGTGGTGCGGCACCATGCGCTCACCGTCATCCCCGACGAGAACCCGGGCGAACCCGAAGCCCGGCAGGCCGCCGACGGCACCCACCTCCGAAACGCCCGCGGCCCGGACCCAGAAGGCGGTGTCCGCCGACGCCACCCACTCCGGGTGATCGAGCGTCACCCGACCCTCGGCGTCCACCGCCAGGACCTCGGCGTCCCCGACGAACGCATAGTCGGGAAGACCCTTCTCTGCCGCCGAGAACCGCCCATCCCCGAACGCACCGAAACCTTGGTACTCCACCCAACCCACCGTTGCCAGCAGCCGGAGCCGGTCGCCCGCGGCGGCGCCAACCACCACCAACAGCTCGGCCGGCAGCGTCCGCACCCCATCGACTCCACCCCAGACCGGCACGACGTCTCCGCCCGTGGCACGAAGCGGCGCTCCATCGCAAGCTGCATCCACACGAAGGACAAGATTGCGTAGCGATTCACCGGTTGGCAGCGCGTGCCCGGGACCGGAATTCTGTACGACGACCGTCGCCACCAGCTCGCCGTCGGTCAGCTCGGTCTCGACCTGGAGCAGCGCGGCAAGCTCGAGCATGCCGCTTTCCGGTTGCCGCGGCCCTACCCAGGAGTGGGCCCGTACGGCGCCGGGTGCACGGTACCAGCCGGTCGCGACGCCCGGAAGCAGGTCGAACTCGTTGCCGAGATCGGCGGAATTGCCCGCGCCCGGGAGCGGGGGCATGTGACAGCTCTGGCAGGGCGCCGCCGGGTTCATCGGGCCGTCCTCCCACTCGGCCCAGGTGCTCTGAACCGGCAACGTGCCGTCCGGCCAGCGCAACCAATCAAGCTCGACACCCTCTACGAGCACGCCCTGATCGAGCTGGTGGCAGCCCCCGCAGAAATCCGCGCTGTGGAGATGTTCCCGTTGCACACCCCCCATCAAGGGGTGGAGCACGTCGATGTAGGGCCCGAACTGCAGAGGGTGGAAGGGCCCGAGCAGGCGGGAGGGGGAAGGATCGCTGGGGCGCAGCACGTTGAGCCAACCCGCGACACCCGCGGCCTCGCCGACATCGACCGACTCGACCTTGTGGCAGACGTCGCAATGCACGCCGTTTTGGTACGCGAGTCCGGTCGCTTCGAGCAGCTCGTGTCCAGCGAGGTCGGCCCCGCCGATACCGGGCGCATGGCAGTCCGCGCACCCGCCAGCGCCGCTCACCGCCTCCGCGACGTGGCACGCGTCGATCGCCAGCGAGGTCCCGGGCTCGACCGCCGGCTCCCAGCTTCCGCCGCGCGCCTCGCAGGATGCGACGTCGGGAACGTCCCGATCGAAGCCCTGATAGACCGCGTGGACCACGGGATTGCGCGCGGACGCTGCATGGGGGCTCGCCGCCCATCCCCGGTGGAGAGACAGATGGCAATGGCTGCACTGGGTGGCGTTGGAGTCGGCGGTGGCGTCGATCCCGGGATCAGCGAAGGTGTAGTCGGGATTGTCGGCGGGGTCGAACGTCGTGAGCCCGATGGTCACCGACGAGGCCCCCTTCACCGCCGCACCCGCGTTCCACGCGCTCGGGAAGCTGGCGGCCACCCACAGATCACCGTCGATGGTCCCATCGATCGGGACGTCCACCACGCCGCTGGCGTCGGTCTCGTAGCGGGTCTCGGTTCCGGCCTGGAGCACCGACGCTCCCTGGATGGGCACGCCGTCGAGGGTGACGGTGACCCGGACCTCGACAGGGACGGCCAGGCCGCTATGGCCGGTGTCGGCGGCGGCGGGCACGCCGGCAACCGGCGACGAGGTCCCCGCCGTCTGGCAACCCAGGCCGAAGACGACAACGGCTACGGCGTACACCCGGTGTTCCCTGCACAGGAGAAGTCGGCCGAACTGCCGTAGGACGCATCGGCCTCGGTCCCGAACCCGCCGCTGGCCCCGGCCGCATCGTCGGGGCTGTTGGTGGACCAGTCCCCACCGGTGACCGTCAGCGAACCTTGATTCGTCGAGAAGTAGGCGCCGCCACCTTCGCCCGACGACGTGTTGTCGTGAACGCCTCCACCGCTCGAGACCACGGCGCCGCGCTGCACAAACAGGCCCCCGCCGTTGGTCGCGGTGTTGTCGAACACCGCGGTGTCGGTCAGGGTGATTTCACCGTAGTTGTAGGCGGCGAGCCCACCGCCGTAGGTCGCGCTGTTTCCGGTGACTTCGCAGTCGACCAACGCCACGCTCGCGACTGACGTTGACGTGGTCGCGTACGACAAGGCCGCCCCACCGTACCGGGACGTACCACCGAGCTGACCGGTGCCCCCGGTCAAGGTGAGGCCCTGCATCGAAACCGAGCTGTCGGTGACCGACAAGAGCGGCCCCAAGGTCCCGTTCCGGTCCAGCGTGGTGTCGGCCGCCCCATACGGTCCGACCACCTCCACGTCATCCCCGCCGGCGGCGACCAGCGCCACGTACCAGATTCCCGGGCACACCTGATAGGTCCCGCTCGACGCCAAGGAGATCGAGGCGATCGACGAGCTCGTACCCGCGGCCCAGGCGGAGGTGACGCTCGTCCACAGGCCGGCCGTCGTGGTGTAGGACACGGTGCCGTCCTCGTCCGTCGGGCTCCAGCTCGCGGCATCACAATCGTTCTGCTGCTCGTCACACAGCTCTGGTGCACCGGGGTAGACACGCTCGTCGCCGTCATCACAGTCGCCACCGGTCGCGACGCGACCACCGCCTGAGGCGCACGTCTCCGTGGTGTCGTCCCCGTACAGGTCGCCGTCGGTGTCGGCATAGTAGTGGGTGACGCCCTCGTCGACGCTGCCGTCGCAGTCTTCGTCCTGCAGATCGCAGGTCTCCGCCCCGCCGGGATGGACCGTGCTGTCCGCGTCGTCGCAGTCGTCGTCCCGTGAGGAGGAGAAGGCGGCGGTCGCGGAGCAATAACACGCCGCGGTACCGACGCCGTACCCGTCCACATCCGCGTCACCGTACCAATCCTCGCAGTTGTCGCCGCCGAGCTCGTTGGTGTCGCCGTCGCAATCATCGTCGTCGGCCGTGTCGCAGTCCTCGAGCGCGACACCCGGATTCACCGTGAATCTGGCGTCGTTGCAGTCGGCGTTGGCAGCGGTGACACCGGTCACGGCGTAGGCGCCCGACTCCTCGCAGAAGCAGGCGGAATCGGTGAGCTTGCCGTAGCTGTCGGCATCGCCGTCGCGGAAATACTCCACGCAGCCGACGGCATCCTGGTCGTTGTCGGTGCCGGTGCAATCATCGTCGGCCACGGTCGCGCAGTCCTCGGCCGCAGGATCGTCGTCGGTGCTCGGGTGCACCGCGGAGCTGGCGTCGTCGCAGTCGTCCGAGCTGCCGTACCCGTAGGCGGCGGAGTCAAAACCGTCGCCATCCTGATCGAAGTCGCTGCCGCCCGAGCAGTCGGCGTCGACCGCGTCGTACCAGACCTCGGCGGCGCCGGCGTAGACCGTGCCGTCATCGTCATCGCAATCGGAGCCGAAGAGCCCAGCTTCGTCGGCCACGTCCGCGGCGTCCTGCCCGTCGCCATCGGCGTCGAAGTCGCTGTCCCCGGCACAATCGGCGTCGATTTCGTCGTACGCCCCGTCCCGTGCGCCTGGGTGCATGTCCGCGGCGTCGACGCTCTGGCCATCCCGCCCCGAGCCAGGGGTGGCCGGGTCGTCATTGCAGTCATCGCCGGCGTAGGCGGCCGAGTCGTACCCGTCCTCGTCCTGGTCGTAGTCGCTGTGGCCATCGCAGTTGCTGTCGACCCCGTCGTACCAGGTCTCGGCGGCATCGTTCGGGTAGATGTCCGGGTCCAGGTCGTCGCATTCCTCGTCGACCGCCCACCCGTCCGCGTCCTGGTCGTAGTCGTCCGCGCCGTCACAGTTGGCGTCCGTGCCGTCGTACCAGGTCTCCACCGCGTCGGGGTTCACGTTCTGCGGAGCGGCCAGCGCCGGGTTGTCGAACGGATCTGCCTCGCCGTCGAAGCAGTCGTCGCCCACCCCACCGCCGCCCTGCACATGCCACATCGTGTCGACCGCGTCGCCATCCTGATCGAAATCGGAGCGGGCATCACAGTTCTCGTCGACGCCGTCGTACCAGGTCTCCGCGGCGCCCGGGTGAACTTCGCGCGCCAGGGGCTGGTAGAAGCCGCTCAGCGCCAGAAACGCCGTCGGCGCCGCCGCCGGGTCGTCCCAACAATCGTCTCCGTCGAGGAACTCGGCGGCGGCGTGCCCGTCGGCGTCCTTGTCGTAGTCGTCGGCACCATCGCAGTTCTGGTCCACGCCGTCGTACCAGGTCTCGTTGGAGCCGCCGGGGTGGATGTCCGCCGCCGCGATGCCGTTGGCGTCCTGGTCGGGGTTGTCGAAACAATCGCCCTCGGCCGCGGACCACCCGTCACCATCGAGATCCTGGGTGAGCCATGAGGAGCCGCAACCGACCAGCAGGAGTGACAAGAGCAGCCGCATCCCCACCTGCTATTACGGACAGTCCACGTTGACCGCGCCCGGGGTGCCCACGATGGTGTACAGGCTCGCCCAATCGTTGCTGACGAGCGCGTCCTCGGAGGTGCACCACACATCGTCGAGGTAGGGATTGCTCGTGGAGGTCGAGTAGTCATCGTTGGCGTCGGCCGGATCGGGAGTGACGGCGGTGATGGTGTCGAGGTCGAGTTGGATCGAGGTGAGCTGCGAGGTGACGGTCGTGCTGCCGTCCGCCGGCCAGTCGTCGTTCCCATTGTCCTGCCACCAGAAGACGCTGTCGATGAGCGTTCCGTCGAGCGCGACCTCGACCCCGCCAACCATGTTTTCCAGGTCGGTGGACGTGGTGTAGGCGGGCGAATCGTAGCTGGTCAGGACCAGGTCGCAGTCGGTGGCGGTCGTGAAGCTGGTGAGAATGTCGCAGACCACGTAGTAGCTGTCGTCCGCGACCGTCGCCGAGCTGGGGAAGGTCACCGTCACCCAGGAGCTGCAGTCGCCGGAAACGTAGGGCGCCGCCACACCGGAGTCCGCGTCGTGACAGAGATCCATGGTCCAGTTGGCCAGAGAGATCGTGTCCCCCGAGTTGTTGTAGATCTCGACCCAGTCATAGGTCGCGGTCAGGTTGCCGCCGAAGAACTCGGTGATCACGATGTCGCCGTAGGCGACCCCCGTTTCGTCGATGAACTCGTCGCAGTCGTTGTCCACCCCGTCGTTGGTCGCGAAGGTGTCGGCTGCTCCTGGGTAGGTGGTCGCCACCGCGTCGTCACAATCGGTGGCGTCCGTAGTGTCGTAGCTGCCGGTGGTGGCGCAGGTGCACGTGGACAGGTTGGCATCGCCGTAGGTGTCGTTGTCGCCATCGTAGTAGTAGGTCGTGCAATCCGCGGCGCCGGCCTCGTTGCTGGAGCCGTCGCAGTCGTCGTCGTAGGTCGTGGAGCAGACCTCGGGATCGGCGGGGCTCACCGCCGCACGGGTGTCATCGCAATCGTCGTTGGCGGCGGTGACGCCGGTCACCGTGTAGCTGCCGCTGCTGCCGCACGCGCACTGAGTGGTGGTGAGCAGGCCGTAGCCGTCACTGTCGCCGTCGTAGTAGTAGGTGGTGCAGTCCGAGGCGCCCACCTCGTTGCTGGAGCCGTCACAGTCGTCGTCGTAGGTGGTGGAACAGACCTCCAGATCGGCGGGGCTCACCGTGGCGCGGGTGTCGTCGCAGTCGTCGTTGGCGGACGTGGTGCCCGTGACGGTGTAGCTGCCGCTGCTGGCGCAGGCGCACTGGGACGTGGTGAGGAGCCCATAGCCGTCGGAGTCGGCGTCGTAGTAGTAGGTGGTGCAGTCGGAGGCGTCGACTTCGTTGCTGGACCCGTCGCAGTCGTCGTCGTAGGTGGTCGCGCACACCTCGGCGTCGCCGGGGCTCACGGCCGCCAGGGTGTCGTCGCAGTCGTCGTTGGCGCTGGTCACCCCGGCGACCGTGTAGAGCCCGGAGCTCGTGCAGGTGCACTGCGACGACGTCGTGATGCCGTACCCATCGGCATCGCCGTCGTAGAAGTAGGTGGTGCACCCGGTGGCGCCGACGTCGTTGGTGCCGCCATCGCAGTCATCGTCGGCCGTGGTCGTGCACAGCTCCGGATCGCCAGGGCTGATCTCGTCGTCGGTGTCGTCGCAGTCGTCGTTGGCAGAGGTGGTGCCGGTGATGTCGTAATTGCCGCTGCTCGTGCAGGTGCACTGTGACGACGTGGTGATGGCGTAGCCGTCGTTGTCGCCGTCGTAGTAGTAGGTCGTGCACCCCGTGGCGCCGACGTCGTTGGTGGAGCTGTCGCAGTCGTCGTCGTAGGTGGTGGAGCAGGTCTCGGTCGCGGCGGTGTTCACCGCGCTACGGGTGTCGTCGCAGTCGGTGCCGGCAGTGACCCCGCTGGTCACGGTGGTGTCGCCGTACCCGTCGTTGTCGTCGTCGTTGCGGCACGAGGTGACCGATTCGACGCTGGCGGCGCCGGGGAAGGTGTCGGCGTCGCTGTCGTCGCAGTCGGTGCTGTTGGTGACGTCGTAGCTGCCCGAGGTCGTGCAGGTGCACTGCGACAGCGTGGATTTACCGTAGGTGTCGTTGTCCCCGTCGTAGTAGTAGGTGGTGCACCCCACCGCACCGGTGTCGTTGGTGGAGCTGTCGCAGTCGTCGTCGTACGCGGTGCCACAGGTTTCGGTGCCATCGGGGTTGACGCCGGACCGGGCGTCGTCGCAGTCGGTCCCAGCGGTGCCGCCGGATGGGGCCGTCGTGTCGCCGAACCCGTCGCCGTCCGCGTCGCTCATGCACGCCGTGGTGCTGTCTTCTTCGGCCACACCCGGGAAGGTCGTGGCATCGGCGTCGTCGCAGTCGTCGTCGTTGGTCACGTCGTAACTGCCAGAGGTGGAGCACCAGCACTGGGAGAGGCTGGCGTTGCCGAAGGCGTCGTTGTCACCGTCGTAATAGTAGGTGGTGCACGACGAGCCGTTCTGCTCGTTGGTGACTCCGTCGCAGTCGTCGTCGTAGCTAGTGGAGCAGTTCTCGTTGGTCACCGCCGGGCTCACCGCGGCGCGCGTGTCGTCGCAATCGTCGTCGTTGCTGGCGTCGTAGGTGCCGTACCCGGAACACCAACACTGCGAGGTGGTCGTGCCGTAGCTGTCGCCGTCGGCGTCCAGGTAGTAGGTGGTGCAGGACGTGCCGTTCTGCTCGTTGGTGACCGCGTCGCAGTCGTCATCGTAGCTGGTGCCGCAATTCTCAATGGTGACGGCCGGGTTCACCGCGGCGCGGGTGTCGTCGCAATCGTCGTTGCTCGTGGTGACGCCGGTGGTGGTGTAGGTGCCGTCGTCGGTGCACAGACAGCGGGAATCGGTGACGTCGCCGTAGCCGTCGACGTCGGCGTCGTCGTAGTGTTCGACACAGGACTCGGCGTCGTCATCGTTGGTGTCGCCGTCGCAGTCATCATCGTAGGTGGTGGCGCAGTCCTCGTTGACGAAGTCACCGGCCGTCGACGGGTGCACCTCGGACTTGGTGTCGTCACAGTCGTCGCTCGTGCCGTAGCTGTAGGCCGCCGAGTCGTACCCATCGGCGTCCTGATCGTAGTCCGACCCGCCGTCGCAGTCGGAGTCGGTGCCGTCGTACCACGTCTCCGGCGCGTCGCTGTAGATCGTCCCGTCGAGGTCGTTGCAGTCCGAGCCGAACAAGCCGCTCCGATTGGGTTCGGTCTCGGCGGGGTCGCCGTCGCCATCCTGATCGAAGTCGTCGTCACTGGCGCAGTCTTCGTCGACCCCGTCGTACCAGGTCTCGATGGCGTCGGGATGAACCGCGGCCGCGCTCGGCTGGGCCATGCCGTTGATGGCGTCGTAGCCGCGCGGGATGTCGGCCGGATCATCCCAGCAGTCGTCGACGCCATACGCGCCCTCGACGTGGATCGGATTCCCGGGGTCGGCCTCGACGTAGCCGGCCACCACGTACCCGTCGCCATCCTGATCGGCGTCGTTGCCGTCGCAATTTTCGTCGAGGTGGTTGTACCAGAGCTCCACCGCGTCGTTGGGAAACACCGTCGGGTCGTCGTCGTCACACTCCGCGCACACGGCAAAGGTGTCGCCGTCCTTGTCGAAGTCATCGTCCCCGTCGCAGTTGGCATCGGTTCCGTCGTACCAGGTGTCCGACGCGTCCGGGAATACCGCGGCCGGAGACAACGGGGTCTCGACCACCCGATTGGCTTCGACCACGCAGTCGGGCCAGAGTTCCGGGTACACCTGCGTCACCGCGTCATAGCAATCCTCGACCGGCAGCTCGGTGCGCGTCTCTACCCACGCGGTGGAGGCGAAGCCGTCCCCGTCCTGGTCGAAGTCGTCCGCGCCGTCGCAGTCCTGGTCGACCCCGTCATAGTACACCTCCGGCGCACCCGGGAGCACGTCCCCGGCCTCGGGCTGGACCAGCCCGTTGAGCGCGGAGAATTCGGCGGGGATGCTCGTGGGATCGTCCCAACAGTCCAGGCCCCCCGCCAAGAGCGCGGGCTCCCCGTCCAGATCCTGGTCGGCGTCATTGCCGTCGCAATCCTGATCCACCCCGTCGTACCAGACCTCGGTTGCCTCGGGGCCGACGCCTCCGCCATCCGGGCCGTCATCACAGTCCCCCTGGGCGAGGGTGAAGCCATCGCCGTCGCCGTCGACGCCGGTCCACGTGGACCCGCAGCCCGAGACGAGCAAGACGAGGAGAGTGGTGGCGACGTGACGCATACACGACCCTGGGCACCACAGTCTATCGCAGCCGACCCGGTCACGAAATGTGAATCACCGTCGGCGACGGGCGGCAAGGTCGACGCACCCGCGCTGGCTGGTTAGGGCCCGCCCCCTCCGAACCGGGCATGGCTACAGCATGATCGAGGTACAAGGCCTTACGAAGCGCTACGGCGCCAACACCGCCATCGACGACGTGTCGTTCGTGGTCAAAAAGGGCGAGGTCGTTGGTTTCCTCGGACCCAACGGCGCCGGCAAGAGCACCACGATGCGCGTCATCGCCGGCTCCCTGGGGGCGTCGTCGGGCACCGCGAAGGTCGATGGCGTCGATGTCGCGGAGGATCCACGCACCGTCCAGGCGATGCTCGGGTACAGCCCGGAGGTGCCGCCGCTCTACACCAACATGTCCGTGCGCTCCTACGTCAGCTATGCCGCCGCGCTCAAGCGCGTTCCGGACACCACCGCGGCTACGGACCTCGCGCTCTCCCGGGTCGGGCTGACCGATGTGGCTCACCGCCTCATCGACCATCTGTCCAAGGGCTACCGGCAACGCGTCGGCCTCGCCCAGGCCCTCGTCCACGACCCCAAGGTCCTGGTGCTCGACGAGCCCACCTCCGGCCTCGATCCGGCCCAACGCGTCGAGATCCGCGAGCTCATCCGGACCCTCGCCGCGGGCGATCGCACGATCATCCTGTCCACGCACGTGCTCGGGGAGATCGAGGCGATCTGCAACCGGGTGATCTTCATCGGCAAGGGACGGATTCTCGCGCAGGACGACCTGGGGACCATCGCCGGCACCACCCGGATGGTGCGCATCGAACTGGCACGCCCCGACGGCGCTCAGGCCGCCTTGGCGGCCGTCGACGGCGTCGTGGCGGTCGAGCAGGCCGGGCCAGTGTTCACCTTGCGCACCGCTCGCGACGTCCGGGCCGAAGTCGCGGCCGCTGCCGTACCCTTCGGACTCCTGGCGCTCGACGGGAAAGAACACCTCGAGGAAGTGTACCTGCGCCTCATGAGCGCTGAGGCCAAGGCATGAAACCGATCCTCTTCATCGCAAAACGAGAGCTTGGCGGCTACCTCACCGGACCGATCGGGTGGATATGCCTGGTGGTCTTCACGCTGATCGCCGCGCTTTTCTTCAATCTCACGCTCTGGGGCTACGCCAGCCAGGCCATGCAGCTTGGAATGGAAGACGGCGTCACCGAGCAGATGGTGCAGGGCTTCTTCGGCAACCTCACGGTCATCGGGCTGCTGCTCGTCCCGGCCGTCACGATGGGCTCGATCGCGCAGGATCGGCGCGAGCGCAGCGTCGAGCTGCTCCTCACCTCGCCCATCAGCTCGCTACAGATCGCGCTGGGAAAATACTTCGGCGCCTTCGGTTTTGTGATGTTGATGATCGCGACGACCGCGTACGTTCCGGGGATGTTGTACTGGATGGGCGACCCGGACTGGGGCGTGATGCTCTCCTGCTACGCCGGCTTCACCGTCTTGATGGGGGTCTTTGTCGCCGTGGGGCTGTTCGCCTCGTCGATGACTGACAACCAGCTCGTGGCGCTCGCGTCTTCGTTCTCCTTGAGCCTCTCGATGTGGATCGTGGGCTGGCTCGGTGGCATCCTCAAGGAGGGCTCGCTCTCCACGATCGTCACCCACATCTCGATGTTGTCCCACTTCGAGACGATGAGCCGCGGGGTGCTCCACCTCAATGACGCGGTGTACTTCATCTCGGTGATCCTGTTCTTCATCTTCGCGACCACCCAACGGGTGGAAGCACTCCGGTGGCGGTAACGATGCGCGCTCTCGGATGGTTTTTCGCGGTCCTCGGGGTCTTCGGGCTGTTCGCCTGGTTCTTCGGCTACCTGGTGCTCACCCAGGTCGTCCAGCTCCCGGACGTTCCGGGCTGGTTCCATGCCGTTGGCGGCCTCAGCGCGCTCCTTGTCGCGGCGTGGCTGTTCCTGGATTGGGGTTCGCTGTCGACCCTGGGCAACGACCAGACGGTGGGGCGCAGCTTCACCGCCGGCCTCCTCCTGCTGGTGGGCATGTGCATCGCCATCGCCGCCAACGTGGTCGGCCACCGCTACGACAAGAAGTGGGACTTCACGGCAAGCAAGCAGTTCTCACTGGCCGATCAATCGTTACAGACCGCCCGGGGCCTCGACCGCGCCGTCGACATGGTGGTCTTCTTCCCCGCGGGCACCGCGGAGGAGAGCAATTTCAAGGAGCTGGTGGAGGGCTACACCGACGAGAGCACCTTCATCTCGGTCAGCTACCACGACCCGTTCACCGACATCATGGCCGTCACCAAGGAGGGAATCACCTCGCAGTACGGAACCGTGATCGTCCGGGCCGGCGCCACCGAAGAGCGCATCACCTCGGGATTCGGCGAAGAAGAGCTCACCAACGCCCTGATCAAGGTCACCTCCGACACCACCCACACCGTCTGCGCGGTCACCGGCCACGGCGAAGCCGACGTCAACGACAACTCCGGGCCCGAGGGCATGGGTGTGGTGTTCGGGAAGCTCGCCAAGCAGAACTACACCATCCGCGCCGTGGAGTTGCTCAAGGAGCAGCCCACGCCGGAGACCTGTGAGGCCGTCGTGCTCCCGGGCCCCCGCACCGACCTGCTGCCGAGCGAGCTGGATCGGCTCGCCGAGTACGTCACCGCCGGTGGGCGGCTGGTGGTGATGCTGGAACCGACGTTGACCCCCCAGACCGCGGCCGACATGAGCCGCTACGGCGTCGTGGTGGGCGACGACATCGTGCTGGCGCCGATGCGCCAGCTCATGGACATGGGGTCGACGTCGATCGGCCTGGTGGGCGACAGCTTCGAGCCGCACGCGATCACCGACAAACTCAAGGGGCTTGTCGGCCTTCCCGCAGCGCGGAGCGTCGCCGCGGGTCCCGCCATCGACGGCATCTCGGTGTTCGAGCTCATGAACGCCGGCGACGGCAGCTGGGCCGAAGTCAACTCGCTGCGCGATCCGACGATTCCCGCGCAGGCGGACGCCGAGGAGCGCGCTGAGAACGTGCCGTTGGCGGTCGCCGTCGAGATCAACGAACCCGCGGCGGTCTCGGTGCGCCGCGCGTCCCTGCCGATCACGCCGGTGATCGACGGGGCGCCGGTGCTGGTCCCCGCAGAGCCCCCGCCCGAGTTGGCCGACAAGGCCGGTGGCCGCGTGGTCATCCTCGGCAGCGCCACCTTCGCGACCAACGTCCTGGCCACCTACGGCCTCAACGGCGACCTGGCCCTGAACGCGCTCGGGTGGTCCCGCGGCGACGAAAAGGCGATCACCATCCGGGCCGACGAGGGCAAGAAGGGGAAAATCACCGTAGATATCGTCGGCGCCACCGTGGCGGGCCTGCTCTCCTTCTTCCTCGTGCCCGGACTCGCCGTGCTCGGCGCCGTAGGTACGTGGATGCGCCGCCGCCAAAGCTGAGCGCTGGGCTCGCGCCGCGATAGTCCACGAAGGTGGCCTCGCCTGTCACCCGCCGAACCCTGCTGGCGCTCGCCGCCTCCTCGGCGGTGCTCCTCGTGCCGGTGCCGCTCCGGGCCGCCCTGCCACCGCCCAAGGCGCGCTTCGGTGACGACGACCTGGACGTCATCGGGGCCCTGGCGCGTGTGCTCTACGGCCCCGGCGCCGACGCGCTGTCCCTGCGAACCAGCCTGTCGGAGACCCTCGGTTTCCTGGACGAAAGCCAGCAGGCGCTCCTGTCGTCGCTGCCCAGCACCTTCGACCTGCTCTCGCGTGCGCTCGTCCCGACGGTGCATCCGTTTGTCACCCTCTCTGAGGCCCAGCAGGGCGCCGCTCTGAACGACTGGCTCCACAGCCGGGTGCCATTCCGTCGGCAGATCGGCCAGGCGCTGCGCCAGTTGGTGCTTTCCCATTGCTACACGGACGAGACCGTCTACGCCGACATCGCCTACCCGGGTCCATGGCTAGGTCGGCATTTGCTGCCGATCCACCCGCTGCGCTTCGGAGAGCCCGAATGAGACTCTCCGGCAGCACCGTCGCGACACCTTTTGCGCGCAGGGCTCAAGTCGTCGTCGTCGGGACCGGCCCCGGCGGCAGCACCGTCGCCAAGCGGATGGCGGAGGCTGGGCGCGACGTGGTGATGATCGATGCTGGCTCGTACATCTCCGCCGCCGAATTCTCGCAGCGGGAAGGCGAGATGATGCGGAAGCTGTACCAAGAGGCGGGGCTGCGAACGACCGACGACGGCTCGATGGCGATGTTGCACGGCCGCGTGGTCGGCGGCAGCTCGGTGGTGAACTACCTCGACTGCTTCCGCACCCCAGAGCGCCTGTTGTACGACTGGGTCGCTCGCTTCGGCCTGCCGGAGCTCACACCCGAGAAGATGAGGCCCCGCTTCGAGAAGATCGAGGAGATCCTCCACGTCCGAAAGCTGCCGGTCGAGAACCTCAACCTGAACAACGACAAGCTCCGCCGCGGGACCGAAGCCCTGGGCTGGGAAGGCGACACCTTCCACCGCAACGCCAAGGACTGCTACGGCAGCGGCTTCTGCGACCTCGGATGCAGCTACAACGCCAAACAATCGGCCGCGATCACCTTCGTGCCCTTGGCCACCGCGTCCGGCGCCACCCTGCTCACCGACGCGCGGGTCGATCGGGTGATCACCGAGGCTGGTCGCGCCATCGCCGTTGAGGGAACGCTCCTGGACGAAGCGCGGCAGCCCCGCGGCACCTTCCGCATCGATGCCGACGTGATCGTGGTGAGCGGAGGGGCGATTCACACGCCCTACCTGCTGTTGTCATCCGGCGTTGACGACCCGTCCGGACACCTAGGCCAGAACTTCTGGACCCACCCTGGCTCCCCCGTCTGCGGCTGGTACCCTGGCGAGCGCATCGCTAACTACGAAGGGATCAAACAAGGCTATTACATCTCAGAGTTCTCCGACGTCCTTCGCGGCCACCCTACGGGCGTGCTCATCGAAGGGATCGGCGCCCCGCCCGGCATCACCGCGACCATCTTCCCTGGGCTCGGCTGGGAGCGCCAGGAGATGCTCCATCGGTACAACGAATTCTCCGCCGCGGGCCTGCTCTTGCGCGACACCGTCCCCGGAAGCATCGCGGTCGGGAAGGGCCGCCCGTCGATTCGCTGGAGCCTCGCCAAAGAGGACGCCTGGCGCCTGAAGGAAGGCGCGGCACGGTGCGCCGAAGCCTGGTTGGCGGCCGGGGCGAGCGCCGCAATCACCGGCCACAGTCACCTCACAATGATCCGCTCGACCAAAGAGCTGCGAAAGCTCGACGATGTGGGCTGGGGCCCCGGCGAGGTGGCCCTCTTCTGTTTCCACCAGATGGGTACAGCGCGCATGGCGCACAGTCCGGCGGTCGGCGCGGTCTCGCCGACGGGGCGGATGTGGGCCTACCACAACCTCTACGTCGCCGACGGGAGCCTGTTTCCCACGGCATCCGGCGTCAACCCGCAGCTCACCATCTACGCGCTGTCGGACGTCGTGGCGGACGGCATCCTCGCCGAGACCTGAAGCGCGACCCGCCCCGACCGGCGTTACACTGACCTGGACCCGGAGGGAGCGATGGCGTCGACCTGGAAGGATGTGCTCGAAGTGGCAGTGGCCATCGAACTCGAGTGTGCCGCTCTATACGAAGTTTTCGCCAAACGGTTCTCGCACCGGCGCGAGCTGGTCTACTTCTGGATGAACTACGCCGAGGCGGAGCGCTACCACGCCGCCAGCATCCGCATCCACCAGTCCGCCTTGGCGGGCATGCCTGAGATGGGTGTGCAGAAGTTCGAGGTCGAGGAGGATGAAGCACGGATATTCCTCGCCGAGGTACGCGCGGCGCGGGAGGGCGCCGAGCGAGAGGGCGTGACCATCGGTCGCGCGCTGCAACTGGCCCGATGGGTGGAAGAACACTCGGCAGAGCTGCACGGGCGCATCCAGTTCTTCAAGGTCTTCCCAGAGTTTGGGGACCTGCTCCAGAAGATGGCGGAGGAGGACCGCGCCCATCGGGACCTGTTGGCGAGCGCGGAAAAGCGTTGGGCGAGCGCGACGGCCTGATACCGCCGGCGCGCCACTCTGATCAGCCCAGGATCTTCTGGAGCGCCATCGCGAGGCCGATGTTGCTTGCCTTCAGCTTGCCGGTCATAAAGAGCTGCATAGCGAGACCAGGGTTGTCCAGGACTTTTTCCCAGTCGGCCTTGGCCACGGTGATCACACAATCCGCGGGCTCATCGGCATCGACCGCGCGCACGGCTCCCGGAGGGTTCTTGAGGTCGATCACCCAGTTCCCGGCACCGGCTACGTCGAATCGGAAAATGGCGTTGGTCTTGATGAGGTCGGGCTTGTCGACCAACTTCTGGGGCATGTAGGTGTCGAAGAACTCGGCGGTCTCGGCCATGACGGCTCCCGGGTCGGGCCGATTAACGCAACGAGGCCAAAAGTGAAGCGAGATTCAGGCGCCCGACTCGCCCCGGCGTCGCCGTGGTCCGGGTTGGCGCTCGACCCAGGTGGCCAGCGTCGTCCGCGGTCCGTAGCGTGCGTCATCCCAGGAGTCATCGAGGTGCTCTTGGGCCCGCAGCCGCTCGCGCACCTCGCGAGCCACGCCCGTGCCGAACAGGCGCGGCCGCGTCGAAGCCCCGTAGCGGACCTCCAACGCGCGGATGACCTCCTCGGCGGTGACCGGGGCCGGACCGCTGAGCATCACGTCGGCGTGGCCGGCAAGCTCCGCGAGCACGGCGCGCGCTGCATCCTCGACGACGAGCGCACGGGCGCCGGGTAGCCGAGCGCTCAGTCGCGGGGCCTGCCCCCGACGGAGCGCCGCGGCCAGCTCGCCAGCCCAGCCGCGTTCGGTGGCCAGAAGCGCGGGCAGGCGAACCACGGCTACGCCCTGTTGCCGAACGGCACGTGCACACCGGTCGAAGTGTTCGATGCCGCCCCCGACGAGCCCAGCCGGCCCCGCGAGGACCACTCGCGCCGGTCGGAGGCTCCGCAGGCGGGCCAACCACGCGGCGAAGGCCGGTCCCCAGGTCTCAGCGGCACGCTCTCCGGCCCCCGGACCCACGGCAATCACCACGTCGGCCTGGGCCGGCAACCAGCCCAACGACGCCTCCCCGCCCACGCGCACCCGGCGCCACCAGCCGACATGCTCTCCGGGGTGTCGCGACGCGACGGTAACCGAGGCCCCACGGCTGGCCGCGAGCCTGGCCACAGCCCCGCCCAGCGCGCCGCCGCCGAAGACCACCAGCGGCCGCGCGCTCACGCGTCCAGGTGCTCGATGAACCGCCGCGCGTGTTCGTCGTCGAAGCGGAAGTCACCCAGGTTCCCCGGCCACCATCCGTGCCAGTCAGAGCCGCCGCTGACCAGGATGTCGTGTTTTTTGGCCAGGCGCCGCAGCCCGTTTCGGGTGGGGCGATCCAGTCCGGGCCGCGAGGCCTCGACTCCCTCAAGTCCGGCCCTGACGAAGGCGTCCAAATAGAGATTCGCGTCGGCCAAGGCCGGGTGTGCCCAACTCGTGAGCGCACCCCAGCTCCGCGCGCGCCGGATCGCGTCGAGGTAGCTGAACTCGATCAGCGGTACGACGTCGCGACCAAGATGGCGCCAGGCGTCCGACTGCCTGGCGACCACGCCGGCGCGGGTGAGCGCCTGGGCAAGGTGATGTCGGGTCAAGGATCTCTTTCCGGCGAGCGCGTCGGCGTCCGCGGTATCGGGGAGGCCCAACCGTCGGGCCGCCTGGTCGAATCGCGCCGCACGAGCCTGACAACGCCCGCGCAGGAAGTCGACGGCCTCGATCGGCGGCTGGCCGCGGAAGTAGACAAGAAGATGAAGCTCTTTCCCGTCGTGCACCCCTGAAACCTCGGCGGCCGCCAGCACGCGGACGGGGTGGCCCTCGATCGGGGCGGTGCCGGCCGGCCGCGCGGGACAAAGGTCGTGATCGGCGATGGCGAGCACGTCGAGCTTCGCCGACGCCGCGCGCCGGAGGACCTCATCCACCGGGAACTTCCCGTCCGAACGATCGCTGTGCACGTGGAGATCGAGTCGAACCGGACTACTCACGGTCCAGCTCGTCGAGAATGCGGCCCTGTGCATGGATGAACGCACGCATCTGGGAGAGGTGGTGGGTGCGCGAGGTGCGCAGGCGCATGAGGTGCTCTTGCAACAGCCGCTCCTCGTCCCGGGTTGCGGCGAGGATCTGCTCGGCTTCCAGGCGTGCCTCCCCGACGATGATGTCCGCCTCGCGACGAGCGTGGTTGTCCATGTCCACCGCCAATCGCCGTGCGAGGACCAGCGCTTCTTTGATCTCGCCCGACTCCCCACGCAGGCCCGCCACCTCACGGTCGCGCTCGAGCAGGGCCTCGCGGAGCTTGAGGTTCTCCCTCAGGCTCGCCTCGAGAGCCTCCCGCACGGTGTCAAGGAAGGCGTGCACCTCGGTCGGCTCGTAGCCGCCGCGCCGCGCCGCGCCGAACTGGTGCTGGAGGATGTCGAGCGGGGTCACGGCCATTTTACCCGCGTATCAAGCCTACCGGACGATGACGATCGCCGCCTCTGGATACCGGCTGCGCAATCGGACGCGCACGTCGTCGACGTCGAGCGCTGCGGCCACGACTGCGGCCGTGTCGTCCAGCGGCGCGCCCGCCGCGATGATCAAGATCGGACGTCCGTCCAACGCCTGCCGGTACCGCCCGTCGCTGGTCGCCAGGACGGCCTTGTCGGCGGGATCCGCACTGTGGAAGAGGACTTCGGCATGCTGCGGCGCCACCGCGAGCACGTCGACGAAGGCCCCGTCCGCCACCTCGAAGACCACGCCAGTCGAGTCCCGTGACGCCTCGACGGTCCACGCCCGGCCGGGGCCCGCGGTCTGGGTCGCCAGAACCGCGGCTCCCAGCGCCAGGATCCCGACCAATCCAGCCACCGCCCACCACCGCGCCGCCGAAGGCGCCGCGGGCAGGGGCTCCGGCAACGGCTCCACTCCCCGTACCTCACCCCACGGAAGAAGTTGGACCGCGTCGTGGAGGCTCTCGAACGCCCGACCGACCAGCACGCCGTCCACGATCCGCCCGGGCACCGAGCCCCGGACGATGCGCAGGTGCGAGCGCGCGGGCGTCGCGCTTTCGCAGAGCTCGTGCAGGGCGGCGTCGGAGGTGGCGTCGTGGACGTAGACGAACTGGTCGTCCGCGACGCGGACCGCCGACGGCAACGCGAGGACCAGGGCGCGCGCGTGGGTGCGGGCGTCGGGATGGAGGTGGACCAGCGTGAGCATGGTGTTGGCCGGCGGAACCGGTCCGTCGGGCGCGAAGAGGTCTCCCGGCGAGATCACCCCCTCGCGGATCAGGCGCAACGCCCGCCCGCATCGCGGGCATGACTCCCCGTGGGCACGGCCGCTCTCGGTGGCGAGCCCGCCCGGTCCCGGACAACGATCGGCAGCGGCCAGCGCGACGCGAGTCACGAGGCGATCGACGCGGGCGGGCTCCCAGCCGTTGGTCGCCACTCCGTCCTCTGCCACAATGACTTTGACCAACTCGCGGACCGCCTCGCGGGCGGGCCGCAGCCAACTCAGGTCGATCCTCAGTCGCGACGGAAGCTCCTCGAGCGGGACGCCGTCGCCGTAGTGAAGGCGGAAGACGGCCTCGTGCAGCGGCGTCGCCGTCTCGACCACGGCCTGCCGCCAACGCGGGTCGGGAAGCACGTCCAGATCCGGATCAGCTTGCCACCGCCGGTACTGTGCCGAACGGCGCGCGATGAACTCGCGGGTCGCCAGGATCGCGATGGCCTCGGTGTCGGCCAGACTCGCCTCGGCGGGGATTCGCCATGCCGCGTGCTCTCGCGCCGCCGCGAGCAGCGCCGGCCGCACCCGAGAGACCGCCCTGGCGAGCTCCCACGCCACCGCGATGGTCAACGCCGTCCAGTGCCGACGGGCAGGACCCTGGTCGGAGGCGGGAACAGCGACGGAGGGGAGGGACCGGGGAGCGGAGGGTGCCAAGAAGGACCCTGGTGGGGCGACCAAGGTAACGCGCGAGTGACGATGAGACGCCACAAAGCGCGCTATCGACGCAGGGCGCGCACCAACTCGGGCAGATATCGCAGCGCTGCGTAGATCCGCATCGCCTCCCGCACCGGACGGGCAGGCTCGCCGAGCCAGGTTTCTCCGGCAGGGACGTCTCCGTGCACCGCCGAGCGGGCGCCGATGCGGGCGCCGGCCCCGATGTTCACGTGGTCCTTCACGCCCACCTGCCCCGCCAACACCGCGCCCGCCCCGATGGTCACCGAGCCGGCGAGCCCGACCTGGGCGACCAGGACCGCCCCCTCCCCGACCACGCAGTTGTGCCCGATCTGCACCGCGTTGTCGATTTTCGCGCCACGCCCGATGCGCGTGTCCCCGAGCATCCCGCGGTCGACGCAGGTGTTCGCCCCAATCTCGACGTCGTCGTCGATGACCACGCCGCCGACATGAGGAACCTTGATCAACCCCGATGGGGTGGCATGGAAGCGAAATCCGTCCGCCCCGATCACCGCACCGGCGTGGATGCGAACGTGTTTGCCCACCGAGGTGCCCCGGTAAAGCACCACGTTGGGGTACAGCACCGACCCCAGACCCACCACCACGCCGGCCGCCACCACCACGCCCGGGTGGACCACCACGGTGGGGTGGATGCGGGCCGTTGGGTGGATCGCCGGGGCGCCGGGTTCCATCGGCGCCTCGGGAAACGCGCCGTGCAGGAAGCTCGCCATCGCCGCGAGGGGGTCGGCGACGACGATGCTCGAACGACCCGCGAGGGCGACGCGGCACAAGACGGCTCCGCAGTCGGGGACCGGCCCCCGGTCGTGATAGGCGAGATCGTTGGCACCCGCCTCCGAAAGCGCGGCTACGCCCACCAGAAGCGGGTCGGGCCCGTGGAGTACCCCGATCACTCTCGTCGCGATCTCGGAGGCCCGGAGAGGCTCGGCGAAGCGGACCATCCGGTTCGTTATCGCGAACGGAGCTTGCGGACCGCGCGCAGCACCGACTCGTCCGTTTCGACCTCGTGCACCGCGTCCAGGGGCACCCATCGGGCCGCCAGCGCGTCCGACCCGGCGGCGAACGTTCGCGTGCGTGCCTGCAGCAGCACCCGAACGTCGAAGTGCCGATGGGCGGGATCGCCCTTCCGCGCCGGGATCTCGTGCACGTCGAGGTCGAAAGCGCCATCGCCGAGCACCTCGACGGCCGAAAGCCCCGCCTCTTCCTCCACTTCCCGGAGCGCCGCCGCGAGAAGATCGGCGTCCTGACGCTCGACGTGACCGCCGGGCTGCAACCAGCGGCGAAACTTCTCGTGGAAGATGAGCAGGAGCGCCTGACCATCCGGGGACAGGACGAACGCGCTGGCCGTGAAATGACCAGGAACGAAGTGGTCGCGCGCGAAGGCGTCCCCCGGGCCGTCGGCCAGCTCGAGCATGGACTCCCGGTGGCTCGCCTCGGTGGCGTCGGCGGGGACGAAGCGTCGGAGAATGGACCGTACCGGAGGCGCGCGGAGCATGGTGCCGCAAAGATATACTGCCCGGATGACCCTGCGCTTGATTCCGGTATTCTGCCTTCTCGCCGCTTGCGACGAGGTCAACACCGGCTTCGGCGCCGGCAACAAGGACACCGCCGGCGACTCCGGAAACGGCGGCATCGACACCAGCGTCGACGACACCGAAGACAGCGACGCCGACCAGGATGACGACGGCTTCTCGCCCGAACAGGGGGACTGTGACGACGCCAACCCCCGCGTCTCTCCCGCTCGGGGCGAGGACGACAGCGACGATGTCGACAACGACTGCGACGGCAAGGTGGACGAGAACTTCGCCGGCCTCGAGGTCGCGTGGGTGGAGTCAACCGGGGCGGGCCACCTGCTCACCTTCGACACCATCGGCCGAATCGAAGCCGATCTCTCCGTCGCGCCCTGCGCGCCCTTCTTCCTCGACCATGTGGTGAGCGAGGGCGCCCAGGTCGCCGACCAGTGGATCGTCAACGACAGCCTCGCCTACCTGGCCCACGTCGACGGCAAAGGCAACTGCACCCAGTTCGCGGACTTCAGCGACACCGAGGTGTACGAGTTTCCACCCTACGGCGTCACCGTCACCCCAGACGGGACGATCTATGTCGTCTTCGGCAACCAGCTGGCGACCGTCACCCGCGACGGCACCTTCACCCAGCTGGCAGAGTGGAACGCCGAAGAGGAATTCTATGGGCTCGGGCTGGCGTCCGACCCCCTCACCGGAACGGTCGGTGTCTTCGACATCTACGGCGGCTTCGCGACCTACCACCCGGACGAAGGATTCGTGTTCCAGTTGATGCCCGACTTCGAAGCGCCCGCCATCTACACCTTGAGTGGCGCCCACGGGGACGACGGGAACTGGTACGCGCCCGCGTACGACTTCAACGTCGGGTCCTACGGGGTCGTGAAATTCGACATCGCGACGACCTCGTGGCAGATGCAGGACCAGTGGAGCGACGAGGACTGGCAGCCGTTCATGCTCGCCGTGGACGCCTCCGACGACGCCCGGCCCGAGTTCTACGTGACCGCATCGGCAGGGGAGTTTCAGACGGTCTGGCGCATCCTCCACGGGTCCAACGCCGCCGACCACCTCTACATCTCTGAAGCCGGTGACCGCGGCAGCTTCTATGGAATCGTACTCAGCGACGGCGCCCGGTACACCGTGCCGTGACTCGGCACTGAACTTGCGTTCTGGCTGCGGGTTAGGACCGGCCCGTGCCCTTCAAGCTCGCCAGCGAGTACGTGCCGGCCGGCGATCAGCCCGCCGCCATCGCCCAGCTGGTGTCGGGTCTTCAGCAGGGGCTCAAACACCAGGTCCTGCTCGGAGCTACCGGTACCGGCAAGACGTTCACGATGGCCAACGTCATCGCCCAGTGGAACCGGCCCACCCTGCTTCTGGCGCACAACAAGACGCTGGCGGCGCAGCTGTATGGCGAGATGAAGTCGCTGTTCCCCGACAACGCCGTGGAGTACTTCGTCTCCTATTTCGACTACTACCAGCCCGAGGCGTACATCCCGTCTTCGGACACCTATATCGAAAAAGATAGTCTCATCAACGACCATATCGACAAGCTCCGGCACGCGGCAACCCGATCGCTCCTCGAGCGCAACGACGTCATCATCGTCGCGAGTGTGTCCTGCATCTACGGTCTCGGTTCTCCAGAGGCGTACGACGGCATGCTCTTGCAGTTGGTGCCCGGGCAGACCGTCCGGCGCAAGGACCTGCTGGCCCGACTGGTAGAACTACAATATCATAGGAATGACGCCGATCTTCATCGTGGAACCTTTCGGGTGCGCGGCGACGTCGTCGAGGTCGTGCCCGCCCACGAGAACGAGCGCGCGATCCGGATCGAGCTGTTCGGCGACGAGATCGAGGCGCTCCGCGTCTTCGACCCGCTGCGCGGCACCCGGCTGGCGATCCTCGAGAAGGTATGTATCTACCCGGCGAGTCACTACGTCACCCCCCGTGAGAAGCTTGACCGGGCCATCGCGACGATCCGGGCAGAGCTGCTGCAGCGCCTGACCGAACTCCGGGCTGCGGGGCTGCTCCTCGAAGCGCAGCGCCTGGAACAGCGCACCAGCTTCGACCTCGAGATGATCGAGCAGATGGGCTTCTGCAGCGGCATCGAGAACTACAGCAAACACCTGACGGGCCGCCCCCCGGGCGATCCTCCGCCCACGTTGTTGGAGTACTTCCCATCGGAATGGCTCATCGTGATCGACGAAAGCCACGCCTCGGTGCCCCAGGTCGGAGGAATGTACCACGGCGACCGAAACCGCAAAGAAACCCTGGTCAAGTTCGGCTTTCGGCTCCCGTCAGCGCTCGACAACCGCCCGCTCACCTTCGCCGAGTTCGAAGCACGCATCGACCGCGCGGTCTATGTCAGCGCCACCCCTGCCAGGTACGAGCTGGAAAAAGCCTACGGCGTCGTCGCGGAACAGGTGATCCGGCCGACGGGGCTCCTGGACCCGGTGGTCGACGTACGCCCCGCCACCCATCAGGTCGATGACTGCCTGGCCCAGATCCGCGCCGTCGTCGCCGCTGGCTGGCGGGTGCTGGTCACCACCCTGACCAAGCGAATGGCCCAGGAACTCACAGACTATTATCGCGAGCTGGGGGTGCGGGTGAAGTACCTGCACAGCGACATCGACACCCTCGAGCGCATGCAGATCCTGCGCGAACTGCGCCAGGGCGGCTTCGACGTGCTGGTCGGCATCAATCTGCTGCGAGAGGGGCTGGACCTCCCCGAAGTGGCCCTGGTCTGCGTGATGGACGCCGACAAGGAGGGCTTCTTGCGCAGCGGCACGTCGCTCATCCAGACCATCGGCCGGGCGGCGCGCAACGTCGAGGGCCGGGTCACCTTGTACGCGGACAAGATCACCCCGTCGATGCAACGCGCCATTGGGGAGACCGAGCGGCGGCGTGTCAAGCAGGTCGCGTACAACGACACGCACGGGATCACCCCCACCACCATCATCAAGAGCTTCGACTCGCCGCTCGCCGCGATCCTGGACGCCGACTACGTCAAGGTGCCAAAAGACAAAGAAGACGCCGCGGAGCTTCCCGAAATCACGCTGGAAGCGCTCCCGATGACGATTCAACGCCTGCGGTCGGAGATGCGGGCCGCCGCCGCCCGGCTTGATTTCGAGCGCGCAGCCGAGCTCCGTGACCGCGTGCGAGGTCTGGAGGAGCTGCTCATCACCGCCGGATGACCCGCAGTTACAGCTCGCGACGCCCCTCCAGGGCACGCGCCAGTGACACGCGGTCGGCGTACTCGATCGCGGTCCCCACGCTGACACCATGGGCCAGCCTCGTCACCTTCACACCCAGCGGCTTGAGCAGATTGGCCACGTACAAGGCCGTCGTATCGCCTTCGACATCCGGATCCGTGGCCAGGATCACCTCGGTCAGCCCCGGTAGCCGGGTGACGAGCTCGCGGAGCCGGAGCTGGGCGGGTCCGACCCCATCCAGCGGCGACAGGGCGCCGTGCAGCACGTGGTACCGCCCCCGAAATTCCCCTGACCCGTCGATGACCGCGATGTCCTGGGGCCGCTCGACGACGCAGAGTATTGTTTGGTCACGACGGATGTCCCCGCAGCGACGGCACGGGCTGGTGTCGGTGAGGTCGCAGCACGTCTCGCACTCGCGGATGCCGATCCGAAGGGCGCGGATCGCATCGGCGAGCGCATCCGCCACCTCGGGCGGCTGCCGCAACAACCAGTAGGCGTAGCGCTGCGCCGTCTTTTCGCCGACGCCGGGGAACCGGGCCAGCTGCGCGACCGCCCGACGAAGGGCATCCATCAGCGGACCGCCGGGGAATCGTCGGGCCCATCCTCGACCACCCCGGGCACGTCGTCGGCGCCCGGCGACACCGTCGGCGTCACCTCCTCCAACTCGGCGTCGAACATCGCCATCAGGCGACGGAGGGGCTCCGACGTTTCGGCCGCCGCCCGGGCCAGCGCCCGACGTTCGAGGTCAGCGGCGCTGATGACCTCACGCCCGGTGCTCCCCGCCTCCTTCACCACCACCACGTCGACCCGACGAAGACCGGGCAGGATCGCGGCGAGGTCGACGCGCGCGAGCTGGTCGCGCACCCGTGCCCGCCAGAGTTCCTTGCGCACCCCAATCCGAAAAGTGCCGTCGCCGACAGAGAGCGGAAGTGCCACATCGTGGACCGCCACCCGCTCGGAAGCGGGGAGCGCGGCCAGCACCCGAGCCCAGGTGGCGTCCAGCGGCTGCGGCTCTACCGGCGGCGCCGTTGCCACCGGAGGGGGCGCCGCGCGCTCGGGGGTGACCGGCGCTGCGGCAGGGAGTGACGGGGGGGGAGGGAGCGCCGCTGCAGGTTCCGCTGAGGCGAGCGCGGCAACCGGTATCGCCGAGGCGACGGGCAGCGGGGGCAGTCCCGTCCTGCTCACCCTCGCCTCTCACCCTCCGGGTCGTCGCCGGGTTCGCGGCCGCGGGGCCGAGGCGGAGTCGCGCCTGCCCCCCGGAGACGTCGCTCGAGGTCGGCGAGCCGCTCGACCAGGGGGCCCACCGCCTCGGCCGGGCGGATCGCCACCAGCCGCGCCACCGCCATCTCCAAGACCATGCGGGGGCGCGAGGCGCGTGCGACCTGATCGTGAACCTCGAGCAGCACATGAAACGTGCGCGCCAGCTGTTCTGCCGGCACCCCGGCGGCGACCCGACCCAGGCGCTCCCGCTCCTCTTCCGGCGCGTCCATGTGGCGCACCGCCGTGGCCGACAGGGCGACCAGCGCCGCGTCGCGGACCAGCTCGAGGAGTTCGCTCGTGAACTGGCCGATTTCATACCCACGCTCGTACACCTCCGCGATGGCGTCGAGGCAGCGCGGCGCGTCCGAACCGAGCATCCCCTCCAGCATGTCGTAGAGCATGCGGCGATCGACCAGGCCGAGAATGTCCACGACCTGGACGTCCGTCGGGGCCATCCCGCCGAAGCTGATCACCTGATCCAACAAGCTCTGGCTGTCCCGCATGGAGCCCTCACCGGCGCGAGCGATCATGCGGAGTGATCCGTCGCTGATCTCCACACCTTCGGCCTCACAGATGAGTCGCAAGCGCTCCGCGACCACCGGCTGGGGAATCCGCTTGAAATCGAAGCGCTGCACCCTGCTGAGGATGGTGTCCGGAATCTTGTTCGCCTCCGTGGTCGCAAAGATGAACTTCACGTGAGGCGGCGGCTCCTCGAGCGTCTTGAGCAGGGCGTTGAACGCCCCCTTCGACAACATGTGCACTTCGTCGATGATGTAGATCTTGAAGCGGGCAGCGTTGGGGAGGTAGCGGATGCCATCCCGCAGGTCGCGCACGTCTTCGACGGAGTTGTTGCTGGCCCCGTCGACCTCGATGACGTCGGGGCTGGTGCCGAGCGGGATCTCCCGACACGGCGCGCATTGACCACAGGGCTGGAGCGAGGCGCCTTCGACGCAATTGAGCGAGCGGGCGAACGCACGAGCGGCGGTGGTCTTTCCGACGCCGCGAGCCCCGGTGAACAAGAACGCGTGATGAAGCCGACCGCTGGCCAGCGCGTTCCCGAGCGTGCGGGTCACATGCGACTGACCCGCCATCTCTTCGAGCGTGTGCGGGCGCCACTTGCGGGCGATGGCCAGATACCCGTCGGACACGCGACCACCCCAGACAGCAGAGCTAACGCGATCGCGAACGGGGGGAGACGCCTCGCCGCGTGCACGCGCGGAGGTGATGGCCGGGCACCCCACACCCCACGATCAGCGCTACCGTTGCTTCCTCTCGGACCTGGCGGAGTTCACGTGATCATGGTCATGGGACCCGACCATCACCTCCGAGCGCGAAGGGTGATGGCGGACAGGGCGGGATTCGAACCCGCGGTACTTTTAAGGGTACACACGATTTCCAGTCGTGCGCCTTCAACCACTCGGCCACCTGTCCAAAAAGGTGGCGGAAAGGGTGGGATTCGAACCCACGTTAGGAAAACCTAAAACAGATTTCGAGTCTGTCGCCTTCAACCACTCGGCCACCTTTCCGCAGAACTGTCAATCCTTCGAACGCAACGACCGGAAGAAGGACCGGAGTTGCTCGGCGGCCTCGGCTTGGAGCACCCCGGAGTCAACCACGACGTGATGGTTGAGGCCCGGGTGCTGGGCGAGGTTGCCAAGCGTGCCGCAGAAGCCGCCCTTGGGGTCGGCCGTTGCGAAAACACAGCGAGCAACCCTCGCAAGTACCATCGCCCCCGTGCACATCGCGCAGGGCTCGAGGGTGACGTACACCGTGGCATCGTCGAGGCGCCAAGCGCCCCGGCGCCGAGCCGCCAACCGAAGCGCGTTGACTTCGGCGTGACCGCACGGGTCGGCCTCGGACTCGCGGGTGTTTCCGCACGCGGCCAACTCGACGTCGCCGGAGACCACGAGGGCCCCGATCGGGACTTCCCCGCGAGTGGCGGCTTCAGCAGCCACCACCAACGCCCGACGCATCCAATATTCATCGCGTTCAAAGGAATTATTTGGGATGTTCAAAGAACCAGGCACGGAGGTCACCCCGCGAGGCCCCCTGTCTATGGCCCGACCGGGCCATCGTCAACCGGCGCCGGGCTACACTGCGCGGCGTGCGCGACCCCCGCGAGTTGATGTCCCGCCTGGCGGCGGCCCGCCCCGACGAGGCGGAGCGTGTACGCCAGTGGCTCGTGGGCGCCGTCACGGCGCACCTGCTCGATCGGAGGGGTCTGAGCCGATCCGTGCGGGAGGCGCTTGATTTGCTCATCTCCCGAACTGATGCGCTTGACGACGCACTGGCCGCCGCGCTGAATTTGCTCGACCCGGGGCCGTTCCGCGCCGAGATGACGGTCCACGCCGCCCACGCACGCCACCCCGGCGTTGGCAGGATCTTCGCGAGCCGGGGACTCCCCGGCTGCCCCGCCTGCGCGGTAGGAGCGGATGAGACCCTGGTCGAGGCGGCCGACGCCGAGGGCTTCCCGCTCGCGGACCTGTTGGCTGACCTACGGGGGTTGCACACCTGATATGATGCTATTGCCGCTGCTCTTTTGGTCGTCCCTCGTCGGCTGGGTCGGTGCTCACTGGCCGAGCCGACCGTCGCCCTACTGGAGTTGGAGCTCCACTTGAACCGGAATGTCGGCGTTTGGGTCGGCGAGCAGGTTCCCGGTCTCCTTGAGCGCATCGACGGTGCCCAGCTCGCGGAGGCGCTCCGCCAGCCGCGCGGCGTTGTGGGCCGGAACGGCCACCCGAACCGAGCTGGACGTTCCCGCCTCGAGGTGGAAGGCCGCCAATGGTCGACCCCGCGAGTCCTGAAGCTTCCCGCCCAGCTCGCCGGCGATGCGGGCGAGCTCCTTCAACGCAAGGTCGTTCCGCGCCACGATCCGGTAGCGGAAGGGCGGTGGCGAAACGAACTGGGCTGACGTCAGCGCGGCCTGCGGGGGGGGGGTCGCCTGGTCGAGCTCCGGATCGACCTCCCACTTCGCCCGCCACGGCTCGGCCCCCGCCTGGGCGTTCTTCGGACTCGGCAAGCGCTCGGCGAGGGACTGCGTCTTCGACGCCGGCTTGCGACCCTCGTTCCCGAGCACCCCATCCGCGGCGGCCGAGGCGTACTCCGCCGGCTTTTCCGCGGCCTTGCCCTCGAGTGCCGGGGGGGGGGCCGCCGCGACCGAGGCCGGAGCCGATTCCGGCACGGCCGCCTCGGCCCCGTTGTCGAAGGTCTTGCCGACCAGCACCGGCGTCTCCACCGGCACGGTCAGGTTCGGGAGTTCGTCGCGATTCCCAACGTAGACCACCACCATCGCGGCCGCAGCCGCAAGCATGACCGCCTCCGGACGGAGCTGCCTCACCCACCGTCGCCACCCGACCGGCATCGGCTCAGCCTCCAGGCGCGCGGCGAGCCGGTCCGCGAAGCCCAGCGGCGGGTCCACGATTCCGCTTTTCCGTAGCAGATCGACCGCTCGCCGGAGCTCATCGAGATCCTGGCGCAACGCCGGATCGCGCGCGACGGCCGTTTCGAGGTCCCGCGCCTCCGCAGCGGTGAGTTCACCGTCCAGGTAGGCGCTGAGGCGATTTCTGGCAAAAAAAGCGTCCATCACAACACGTCCGCGGCACGCACCCGTCGGGCGAGCTTCTGGGCGAGCTCCGCGCGGGCACGGTGGATACGGGACTTCACGGTCCCACGGGGAAGATCAAGGATATCAGCGATCTCTTCGTACGCGAGATCTTCAACGTCCCGGAGGATGAGTATCTGGCGGTGATCGTCGTCCAACTCGGCCAGGGCGGCCTGGACGAGGATGCCGGCCTCGCTGCGGTGGATCCCGTGGTCGGCCAGGGGGGCGTCCTCGTCCGCCACCTGCCGCATCGGCCCGTCGTCATCGTCCCTCGGCGCGTCGATCGCCTCGTGGCGGCCGTACGCACGGCGCATCCGATACAGGCGCGCGTTGCGACAGTGGTTGACGGCGATACGGAACAGCCACGTCGACAACGAGCACTCATTTCGGAACGCGCCGAGCGCGCGGAACGCCGCGACGAAGACGTCCTGCGCCTGCTCCTCGGCGCCATCCGGGTCTCCCAACCAGCGAAGGCAGAGCGAGTAGATCCGGGCCTGATAGCGGACCACGATCTCATCGAAGGCTCGCCGATCACCGCTCTGGAAGCGTTGCACCAGCTCCCCATCGGCCACGGCTGTGCCCGAGCGCAGAGCAGTGACCGAACGCATTCCGATTGCGGCGAACAGAAACTCCACGCCTGATCACCCTCCCCTGCTGACCGCCCTCACGGGCGTCGGTTCCATCATTCTTCGTCCTCGTGACGGAGCGGCTCCATCCTCACGCGTTGTCCGGTCCGGATGGACCGCTGAATCATCTCGAGCGGCAGCCGCTTGAAGGGGAAGATGGCCTTGCGTATCTTCGCGTCTCGGAAGCTGGCCCCGTCGAGATTGCAGTAGTCGAAATCGGCCTCTTCCAAGTTGGCGCCGTCCAGTACCGCCTCCCGCATGTTCGCATTCCAGAAGCTGGCTCCCGCGAGGTCCGCGCCCCGAAAACTCGCCCGTTGCAGATTGCAGTCCCCGAACTTCGCCTGCCGGAGCCCGACACCGTCGAAACAGACGGCGCTGAGGTCCAAGCCCCGTAAATCGGCGTCCTCCAGCCGGTCACCTCGGCGAACCATATCGACGACCTGCTTCCGCGTGAGCGCCTTCGCCTCGTCGAAGTCATCGCGCTCCGCGACCGGGTCAGGCGGGGGCTTGGGCTTGCGGGGCCGAGTCATCCACGTCCTCCGGGCGAGGCTAACCCACCCGACGGGCCAGTTGCTCGACCAACCGCTCCCCCACCGCAACGCCTGCCAGCAGGGTGGTGAAATGTGCTCCGCCAGGGTTCAGTACATTCACCTCGACGATTCGGCCGCCGATGAGATCGACACCGGCGAACCAGACTCCCTCGCGGACCAGGTGCGGACTCAGCGCCGCGAGCGCCGCACGGTCCTGAGCCGTCAGCTCGCACGCGTCCGGTACCCCGCCGAGCTTCAGATTGTGGCGGAAGTCGCCCGCCGGCCGGCGCCGGAGGTAGCCCCCAAGGATTTCGCCCCCAAGCCAGAGCACCCGCTTTTCACCCTCCTCCGCCTCAGGCAGGTAGGCCTGGACGATGACCCAACCATCGCCGGCCCTCACCGCCTCTTGGAATCGCTCGCCGAGGCCGCCCAGCGCCCCCTGCACCAGGCCGACACCGCGCCCCCCACACGCCCGACCGGGCTTGACCACCAGGCCGACGCGCGATGACGCGGCGAAGCGTTCCGCCGAGGCCAGCGAGCGGGTGACGAGGGTCAAGGGCCGCGGCACCTCAGGCGGCAACGACGCCAACCACGCCTTGTGGGTAGTCCGCAACAGCGCGTCAGGGTCGTTGAGGACGAGCAGGCCCGCATGCGCCGCGAGCTGAGCGAAGGCGACGACGGCCGTGTCGATCGGGTTGACCCGCAGCAACATGACGTCGTGAGCGAGCGCCTCCACGCTCCGCCTCGGCGCGGTGCGAGCACGCAATGTCGCGACGATCGCCTCTCGATCGGGAACGTGCCCATCGAGCACGAACGCACGCAGCTGCAGCCGACCACGCTCGTCGATCTCCAGGTCCCACGGCTCCACGAGCCGCACGGCGTCACCCCGGGCGAGGGCCGCCGCCACCACATGGACCGTGGTGTGGGTTGGCGCCGCCGCCGCCGCGCTGGAGACGAGCACCACAAGCCGCATCGGCGTGGGATAACCTCGACGGGTGGACGAGGTCCTCTCCCGTATCCCGCACCTGCTTGCCGCCCGGTACCCGCTGCTGTGGATCGTCTCGCCTGAAGAAGAGCGGGTGGAGAGGGGGCTGGAGCGGCTGGGCCAATCGGCCCACATCCTGATCTATCGGTGGCGGCGGACCTCGGGGCTATTGGCTCCGGGCGGCGTCGACGTTCCCGAGACCGAGTCCCCGGTGGCCGCCCTGCGCGCCATCGCCGGGCTTGCGGGGAGCGCGTTGTTCGTGTTCGAGGACCTGCATGATGCGCTCGGCGATCCGGAGGTGGTCCGTCGACTGCGGGACTTGGAACGCGAGTTGGGAGCGAAAAAGCAGGCGATCGTCGTGCTCAGCCACACCCTTGCCATCCCCCCGGAGCTCGAAAAAGAGTTCGCGGTTCTGGACGTTCCGCTGCCCAACCGGAAGGAGGTCGGCCGGCTCCTGGCGGTGCTGGCCCAGGCGCGGAAGATCGAGATCGAACGAGACCTTTTCGAGTCATTTGTCACCGCGTCGCTCGGCCTGACCGAGAAGGAGATCAAACGGGCGTATGCACGGGTGCTCCTCGACGGCGACAAATTCGCCACCGCCGATCTCGACCTGGTCCTCGAAGAGAAGGCAAGGCTCCTCCGCCAGTCGCGTTTCCTGGAGTTCGTCAAGCCCGACGCGGCGCTCGGCGACCTCGGAGGTCTCGGCAACCTGAAGGAATGGCTGGTGGAGCGGAAGAGCGCGTTCTCTGATCGTGCCCGCGCCTTCGGCCTCCCGGAGCCCAAGGGTGTCTTCCTGCTCGGCGTGCAAGGCTGCGGCAAGTCGTTGTCCGCGAAGGCCGTGGCGGAGTCCTGGCGCGTGCCGTTGCTGCGTCTGGATGTGGCCGCGCTGTTTTCGGGTCGCGCCGAGGAAGGTCTTCGCGACAGCATCCGCATCGTCGAGTCGCTGGCGCCCGCCGTCCTGTGGATCGACGAAATCGAGAAGGCCTTCCTGATGGACCAGGGTGGCGGCCGCGTCTTCGGCGCTTTCCTGACGTGGATGCAGGAGAAGACGCGACCGGTCTTCGTCGTCGCTACCGCCAACGAGGTCCGCAGCCTCCCGCCCGAACTGCTGCGAAAGGGACGTTTCGACGAAATATTCTTCGTCGATCTCCCCAACGTACACGAGCGGCTCGAGATCCTGGAGATCCACGTGCGCCGGCGCGGGCGGAAGATCGAGGACTACGACCTGCTACAGCTCGCCGAGGAAACCGAGAAGTTCTCGGGCGCCGAACTCGAACAACTCGTCACCGCCGCGCTGTTCGCGGCCTTTGCGCGCGACCGTGAGCTGCGCCAGGCGGACCTGGTGCGGGTGGCGAGAGACAGCATCCCGCTCGCAGTCACCATGGACGACCGGCTCAAGGAGCTGCGCGAATGGGCTCGTCCACGCGCACGTCCAGCCTCGATCGACTCGCGTCGAGCCAGTTTTTTTGAAGACTGGGACCGGAGCGCATGAACCTGGCCGTCATCGGCGCCGGCTCGTGGGGCACCGCGCTCGCGATCCAGGGCGCACGACTCGGCCATCGGACGCGGATGTGGGACCACAACCCGACGCGTGCGGCCGCGCTGGAGGCGACCCGCGAAAACGCACGCTATCTCCCGGGGATCAAGTTCCCGGACAACCTCGAGGTGCACCCCGACCTGGCGGCGGTCGTCGAGGAGGCGGAGGTCTGCATCGAGGCCGTACCCAGCGTCGGCCTGCGCGACATGCTGACGCTCCTGGCCCGCCACCTCGACCCGCGCGCCGTCGTGGTGTGCGCCACCAAGGGCATCGAGGTCGACACCCTCCTCACCATGGACGAGATCCTCGCGGCGGGGCTTCCCAAGGGGCAACCTCTGGTCACGCTCGGGGGGCCCAGCTTTGCCAAGGAAGTGGCCCAGGGCCTGCCCACGGCGGTAGTCGTCGCGAGTCATGACCGGGAGGCGAACCAGCAGGCCGCAGCGGCGCTCCACGGCGGGTTCTTCCGGGTGTACGACACCGACG
This sequence comes from Myxococcales bacterium, assembly GCA_009692585.1. The sequence continues at coordinate 28,011 of SHYX01000015.1, read as the reverse complement.
ACGTCATCGGGGTGGAGATGGGCGCCGCGCTCAAGAACGTGATCGCCATCGCCTGCGGTGTCTCCGACGGTGCGGGCCTGGGAACCAACGCGCGCGCGGCCCTGATCACCCGCGGCCTCAGCGAGATCTCACGTCTCGCGACCCGGCGGGGAGGAAATCCGTTGACCTTGATGGGGCTGGCGGGACTCGGCGATCTGGTGCTGACCTGCACCGGCGACCTCAGCCGGAACCGCCGAGTCGGGCTGGGGCTTGGACGCGGAAACAAGCTGCCCGACATCCTGACCGAGCTGGGACAGGTGGCCGAAGGCGTCGTGACCGCCCAGAGCGCGCACCAACTGGCTTTCCGGGAGGGCGTGGACATGCCGATCACCGAGCAGGTCTACCGCATGCTCTACGAGGACAAGCCCGTCTTCGAGGTGCTCCGCGACCTGGCCGGAAGGGAACGGCGAAGCGAGCGGGGCTAGTTCGTGCTCGTTTCCCATGCCGCCGTTTGTGGCTCCCGGAGCCATGAAACGCCGATGCGGCATGCGGCAGGGCGGCGAGGGGGAGGGCGCCCCGTCCCGGCGCGGTAGGGGGAGCGGCCGCCGGGCCGGTCCGGGCCACGAGCCCTCTCCCCCCGTTTCATGATCGATGTTAGCCGCTCCCCTTACGAGGGGTTCGGAATGGGTCTGCGCGTCGCCATCAACGGCTTCGGCCGCATCGGTCGTTGTGTCTTTCGCTCGGCGTTCGGGGACGCCGAGGTGGAGATCGTCCACATCAACGACCTGACGAGCCCCATGCAACTCGGTCACCTGCTGGCCCATGACAGCGTTCACGGGAAGTGGTCCGTGCCGGTCAGCGCCACCGAGAGCTCGATCGTAGCGGGCGGAAAGACGATCCCGGTCAGCGCCGAACGGGACCCGGCGAAGTTGCCGTGGAAGGCGCTCGGCATCGACGTGGTGCTCGAGTGTACGGGAATGTTCACCAACCGCGAGAAGGCCCAGTTGCACCTGGATGCCGGCGCCGGTCGCGTCATCATCTCGGCCCCCGCCGAGGGCGAGGACATCACTGTGTGCCTCGGCGTCAACGACCACAAACTCGACCTCGCCAGGCATCGCATCATCAGCAACGCCAGCTGCACGACCAACTGCCTCGCCCCGCTCGCCAAGGTGTTGCACGAGAACTTCGGCATCACCCAGGGGCTGATGACCACCATCCACAGCTACACCATGGACCAGAATCTTCTGGACGCCCCGCACAAGAAGGCCGATATGCGCCGCGCCCGAGCGGCCGCGCTCTCGATGGTGCCGACCAGCACCGGGGCGGCGAAGGCCGTAGCGCTGGTCCTCCCCGAGCTGAAAGGGCGCCTCAACGGCCTGGCCGTGCGGGTGCCAACTCCGAACGTCAGTGTGGTCGACCTGGTGTTCAACACCGAGCGACCGGTCACCAAAGAATCGATCAACGCCGCGTTCGTCGCTGCCGCCAACGGCCCGATGCAGGGAATCCTAGCGGCCTACCACGCGCCGCTGGTGAGCCTCGACCTCAACGGCGACCCGCACTCTTCCATCGTCGACCTCGACCTCACCCAGGTGATCGGCGACCGGATGGCGAAGGTCCTGTCCTGGTACGACAACGAGTGGGGATTCTCCACCCGGATGGTCGACCTCTGCCGAAAGATCGCGAGGGCCTGAACGATGGCGAAGGTCCCCAGCCTTGCGGAGCTCGACGTCGACAATCGCCGCGTGCTCGTGCGCGTCGACTTCAATGTTCCGCTCGAAAACGGGCGCATCACCGATGACAATCGTGTCGTCGCCGCCCTCCCGACCATCAAATACCTTCGTGAGAAGGGCTGCCGGGTGATCCTGGCGAGCCACCTCGGCCGCCCCACCGGAATCGATCCGGCACTTTCGCTCCTGCCCTGTGCCGCTCGCCTGGCCGAGCTGCTGAACGACGACGTCCTGTTCGCCCACGACATCGTCGGCGACGACGTGGAAGCGATGACCAAGGAGCTGTTGCCGGGCGGCGTGATGATGCTCGAGAACCTCCGGTTCCACCCTGGCGAGAAGGCGGGAGACGATGAGTTCGCCAAGGCGTTGGCCAGACTCTGCGAGGTGTACGTCAACGATGCCTTCGGGGCGATGCATCGTGCCGAGACCAGCATTTCCGAGGTGGTCAACTTTGTCGAGCAGGTCGGGGTCGGCTTCCTGGTCGGCAAGGAGCTGGAGGCGCTTGGACGCTGTCTTTCTGGGGCCGCTCGTCCCTACGTCGGCATCCTCGGCGGCGCCAAGGTCAGCGACAAGATCGCCGTGATCGAGGCGCTCCTGAGCCGGGTCGACGCGCTGATCATCGGCGGCGCCATGGCCTACACTTTTCTGAGGGCCAAGGGCGTCGAAGTGGGCAGGAGTCGGGTCGAGGTGGACAAGCTCGCGTTGGCGACCCGACTGCTGGAGCGATGCGCCGAGAAGGGCGTCGCGCTGCACCTCCCCTGCGACCATGTGGTGAACAGCTCACTCGACAGCAGCGCTCCCGCCGAGGTCGTCACCTCGATTGGCGCCGACCAGGTGGGGCTGGACATCGGCCCCGAATCGGTCCGCGCGTTCGCGGCGGTCGTCGGCCAGGCGCAGACGATCTTCTGGAACGGCCCGATGGGCGTGTTCGAGCGCGAGTCGTACGCCGGGGGGACCCGCGGCGTGGCAGAATCCGTGGCCGCGTCCACCGGCTACACGGTGATCGGTGGGGGTGATTCCGCCGCTGCGGCCGCGAAGTTCGGACTCGCGGACCGATTCAGTCACGTTTCGACCGGAGGGGGCGCCTCGTTGGAGTTCATCGAAGGCAAGGACCTGCCCGGAGTCAGAGCGATCCGCAACAAAGGCCGCTGAGGAGGTCGCATGCGTCGTCGGTTCATCGTCGGCAACTGGAAAATGCATAAGGGTCCGGCCGATGCCGACAGCTTCGCCGACGGTCTCAAACGCGCGCTCGCCGGCAAGGACGCGGCGGTCGACGTAGGGGTGGCGCCGCCATTTCTCAGCCTTCCCGCCGTCATCGCGCGCCTCAAACACACCGGAATCCAGGTCGCCGCGCAAAACCTGCACGCTGAGGCGTCGGGCGCGTTCACCGGCGAAGTGTCGGGCGAGATGCTGCGTCAGGCTGGCGTCGCCTACTGCTTGGTGGGGCACAGCGAGCGCAGACAACTCTTCGGCGAGACCGACACCCACGCTGAGAAGAAGGTGCTGGCGTGCTTTCGGAGCGGACTGCTCCCGGTGCTCTGCGTCGGTGAGACCCCGACCGAACGGGAGGCGGGGCAGGAGCGTGAGGTCGTCACCCGCCAACTGACCGCGGCCCTCGGTGCGCTTCAGCCCGATCAGGTTCCGAGCGTGACGATCGCCTACGAACCGGTTTGGGCCATCGGCACCGGCAAGACGGCCTCCCCCCTACAGGCACAGGAGATGCACGCGACCATCCGCGGATGGCTGGAAGCCTCCTTCCCCGCGTTCGTCGGGCGCTCCACCCGGCTGCTCTACGGCGGTTCGGTCAAAGGGTCCAACGCCGCCGAACTGCTGAAGATGCCGGACATCGACGGCGCGCTCGTCGGCGGGGCGGCCCTGAATATGGAGGAGTTCCTCCAGATCATCGCCGCCGCCGGCTGAGGGAAAAACGAAAGCCCACCGTTTCCGATGGGCTCCCGAGAGGTGGTGCGCGAAGGGGGACTTGAACCCCCACGGGAATTACCCCACTAGCACCTCAAACTAGCGCGTCTACCATTCCGCCACCCGCGCAACGCCTCGCCATCTACTCCCCGACCGCGCCGGGGTCAAGCGGCTGACTCGAACTACGGCGCCGGTGCCGCGGGGGGTGCCGCAGGGGCGGCGGCGGGGACGGGAACCGGGTCAACTTCGATCTCCAGGGGTGCGGCGGGCGTGGGCTCGACCGCCGGCTCAGGGGTGACCGATGGCGCGCCGAATCCGCCCCCTGCCTCGACGTCCTCCGCACCCATATCGACCCCGCCACCCGCCTGGTAGGCGCGCGTGCTCTGGAACGCCAGCGTGATGCTGGTGATCATGAACAGGGTCGCGATGACGCCCGTCCCGCGGGTCAACAGATTGCCCGGACCGGACGCGCCGAAGATCTGGGAGCCGCCCCCACCACCAAACGCGCTGGCCGCGTCCGCGCCCTTGCCCGGCTGCATCAGGATGATGAAGACCAGGAGCAAGGAGAGAATCACGTGCAAAGTCAGGAGGAAGGTGTGCACCGGGTTCCAGCGAGACCGCGTTGCTAACCACCGATCGCCGGGTCGGCTACGGCCCCGGCCACCGCGGACAAGCCTCGCGCAGGTCGCAACTGCCGTAGATCTCGTGACGGTGAGAGCGTAGAGTGAGTCCATGTCGCGACGCAACGAGCGCCTGACAGGACTCGATCTCCAGCTCCTCGAACTCAAAGATTACCTTACAATCCAGGCAGATCAGGTGATCGTGGTGCTCGTCGTCGACCGCCAGCTCGTAGCGGGCCTGCCCATCCCCGAAGTTGCGCTCGTGGGCGATCCCCGCCTCTACGAACAGCTTGAGCGTGCGATACACGGTCGCCGCCCCCGTGGCTGGAGCTGCCGCCTGAACTGCCCGCAGAAGCTCCTCTACGGTGACGTGCCGCGCGCTGATGAACACCTCGAGTATCTGCACCCGTTGCCGGGTGTGCTTCATCCCCTGGCGGTCGATGTGGGCGTCGAGCCGCTCCCGCGCTGAGTCGAACGGGGTCATCCTCGCACCGTAGCGCGCGACGCGAGCGTTCGCCGGATATGCAAAGCCGTGTCGCTTGCGACGAGGACCACACACGCCATCATCGCGAAGATGAGGGTAGCATCGAGGTAACCCTCGGAATTGCCCATGGGCAGGAACTTCCTCGTGGCGGCCTGCCAACCCGCGGTCAAGGTGGTGGTAGCCACGAATACCAGCGGCAACGCCGTCACCCACGCGTAGCGCTCCCGACCCGCATTCACGATGACCGCCGTCCCCACGCACAACGCGACGCAAGCGAGAAGCTGGTTGGCAATCCCGAACATCGGCCAGATGGTGCTGACGTTACCCGTGGAGAGAAACCAGGTCCACGCGCCGACGACCAGCGTCGTCGCGATCAGGCTCCCGGGCAGCCAATCGGTGCGACGGAAGCTCGGGATGGCCCGGCCGATGAACTCCTGCACCACGAATCGAGCCACGCGTGTGCCCGTGTCGATGGTGGTCAGGATGAAGAGCGCCTCGAACATGATCGCGAAGTGGTACCAGTAGCCGAGCAGACTGCCCATTCCGGGCACCGCTGCGAACACCTGTGCCATGCCGACCGCGAGCGACACCGCCCCACCCGGCCGTCCCGCGAGCGCTTCCCCGATCTCCGTCTCAAACGTTGGTAGATTGACCATGGACAGGCCCATCTCCGTGAATTTGTCGGTCGCGACATTGATGGCGTAGTAGTCGCCGGGCTCGAGGCAGGCGGCGGCGATGAGGGCGCAGATCCCGACCAACCCTTCGAGGAGCATGCCGCCGTAGCCGATGGCCCGGGCGTCGGTTTCGTTCATCATCATCTTCGGCGTCGTTCCACTGGCGACCAGACTGTGAAAGCCCGAGATGGCCCCGCACGCGATGGTGATGAACACGAACGGAAAGACCGCCCCAGGGACAATCGGCCCACCGCCGCCGATGAACTCGCTGAACGCGGGCGCCTGCAGGGTGGGGTTCACCACCAGCACCCCGACGATCAGCGCCGCGATCGTCCCGAGCTTCAAGTACGCGGACAGGTAGTCGCGAGGGCACAGAAGCACCCAGACCGGCAGCACGCTCGCGATGAACCCGTACGCGGCCAGGGCCATGATCACGCCCTCACGGCTCAGCGTGAACCACGGCGCCAGAGCCGAACGAGCGACCGGCTCGCCCAGAAATACGCACGCCACCATCCCCAGCGCCCCGAACGCACTGGCACCGACCACGTCACCCGGGCGAATCTTGTAGAGGTAGAGTCCCATCGCCAGGGCCAACGGGATCGACATCGCGATGGTGAACGTTCCCCAGGCGCTGTGATGCAGCGCATTGACCACGGCCAGAGCCAGCCCGGCGAGCGCGATCACCAAGATGAACAAGATGGCCACCGAGGTGACGAGTCCCGACATCGGGGAAAGCTCGTCCGCCGCGATAGCGGCAAGCGACCTGCCGTTCCGGCGAACCGACGCGGCCAGGATGACGAAGTCGTGAACGGCGCCGCCCAGACAGACGCCGATGAGCAACCACAAGAACCCCGGCATGTACCCGAACTGCATGGCGAGCACCGGACCGATCAACGGCCCCGCCCCCGCGATCGCCGCAAAATGGTGCCCGAAGAGCACCCACTTCTGCGTCGGATGATAGTCGTGGCCGTCCTGGTGTTCGACCGCCGGCGTGACCCGGCTGGCGTCCAACACCATCACCTTCGCGGCGAGAAAGGCGCTGTAGTAGCGATAGGCGATCGCCAGCACGGCCAGCGCGGTGAGCATGAGAACGACGGCGGGCATGGGGTGGAGAGTCTACCTCACCCGCACCCCGCCGCGACCAAGGACATAACGGATGCGGAATAGCAAGGATGTTCCCACGATCGCCAGCGCGAGGCTGATGCCCCACCAGATGCCCTCGGGTCCGTGTCCCAGGCGCAAGCCCAGCCAGTACCCGAGGGGGAGGCCCATCGCGTAGTACCCGACGAGGTTGGCCACCGTCGGCAGGCGCACATCCCCCGCACCCCGGAGCACCCCGAAGCCGATGACCTGCAGCCCGTCGAAGAGTTGGAAAGCGGCGGCGATGGGCATCAGGCTGGCCGCGATCGCCCGAACCGTCAGGTCGCTGCTGTAGGGTTGCACCAGGAGCGGACCCAAAAACCAGAAAACCGCGCCGGAGACGAGTTGCAGCCCCACGCCGAGCACGATGGCCGCCTTCGCGGTCGTCCCCCACTCCTCGCCGGCGCCGAATCGTTGTCCGACGCGGGCCGCCGCAGCCGTGCTGACGCCGAGCGGGAGCATGAACGACACCGAAGCGAGGTTCAGCGCCACCTGGTGGGCGGCCATCGCGTCAGGGCCGATCTGGCCCATCATCATCTGCATCGTGGCGAAGGCCCAGAACTCGGTGCCCATCTGGACGCCCAGCGGGAGCCCGAGGGCGAACAGCCTGGCCAACGCCCGCGGCCCCACCAACGGGGTGGCCGGCCAGTATGCGGCCAGGGTTCGCCAGGTGATGGCCACCAGGGCCGCCAGCATGACCAGCTCCACTACCAACGAAGCCCAGCCCACGCCCGCGACCCCCAGGGCCGGCAGCGGACCCCAGCCGTTCATCAACGCCATGTTCAGGGGTGCTTTTGCCAAGCTCCCCAGGAACATCACGATCATCGGCGGGCGCACGATGCCCAAAGACTGGAAGAACGCCCTCAGCACCTGCACCGCCAGGGCGGGCCACCAGGACCAGGCAAACGCCTGCGCGTAGACCTCCGCCGTAGGCAGCACGACTTCGGGCTGACCGAGCAATCGCAAGCCGGGCGCGGCAACGTAGTACCAGGCAAATGAGAACGCCGCGAGGGGCACCGCCAGCACGAGCGTCCTCACCAGCGCCTGCCCAACGGCGTCTCGGTCGCCTTCTCCGTGCGCCTGCGACACCATCGGTTCGATCGCGCGGATCGCCCCGAAGGCCAGCACGGCGCCGCTCAGTCCCCACGCATGCGCGGCGCCGACTCCCGCCTGGGCAACCGAACCAAGCTGGCCCACACAGATGGTGTCGATCACGTTCATCGCCATGAACGCCGCCATGCCAAGACTGTTGGGCCACGCGAGGCGGGCGATGTGCCGGAGTTCGCTACGCATGGCCGGGCGGCCGCGCTGGCCTATCTCAGGTCAGTCACCCATGACGCGGGGCGCGCCTCACAGCGGCATGAAGGGCCCGGGCGGTGTTAGCCCCGCGCGATGCGGTTCGTGGACGAGGTCGAGATCGAGGTGCGCTCGGGGCGGGGTGGGCGTGGAAGCTCATCGTTCCGCCGGGAGAAGTTTGTGCCCCACGGCGGCCCGGACGGCGGAGACGGCGGGCGCGGGGGGCATGTGGTCTTTCGGGCGGACGCCAGGCTCACGAGCCTGCTCGACCTGCGCTCGCGCGCACACTGGCGGGCGGGCGACGGCACCAACGGCGACTACCGGCAGATGACCGGGGCGACCGGCGAGGACCTCGTCGTGCCCCTCCCCGTGGGAACGGTAGTGCGAGACGTGGCGGAGGACCTGGTCATCTGCGAACTGCTCCACGACGGCGACGAGCGGATCGTCGCCGAAGGCGGCCGGGGAGGCCTGGGCAACATCCACTTCAAGAGCGCGACCAATCGTGCCCCCAAGGAGACCGGGCCCGCCGGCACCGGCGTCACCCTCCGCCTCGCGATGGAGCTGAAGCTCGTCGCCGACGTCGGGCTGCTCGGCTACCCCAACGCCGGAAAAAGCACGCTCATCTCGGTCGTGTCCGCAGCCAGACCGAAAATCGCCGCCTACCCGTTCACCACGTTGGTCCCCAATCTTGGCGTCGTCTCGATGGGCGACGCCGGGAGCTTCGTGATCGCCGACATCCCCGGACTCATCGAGGGGGCAGCGGACGGCAAGGGTCTCGGGCTGCAGTTCCTTCGCCACGTCGAGCGGACGCGGATGCTGCTGCACCTGGTGTCGCTCGAAGACGACGCGCTCACGCCGTACCGCCGGTGGGCGGTCCTTCGCAACGAGTTGCGTCTCTACAACCCCGAGTTGCTCGAGCGCCCCGAGCTGGTGGTGCTCACCAAGGCCGACGTCGCGACAGACGCGGCCATCAGCAAGGCCGAGCGGTCATTCAAAGCTGCCGGGGTGCCCACCACCCTGATCAGTGCGGTCACGCGACACGGAATCTCCGACCTCTTACACGCTGTCTGGAATCGTTTGCATGATCCTGGTGCTGCTGGCCCTTTGCCTCGCCTGTCGGCAAACAGCGACCCCGACGATGGTGGCGACCCTCCCGGCCGCGGCGGGCGAGACCACCTTCGCGAGCGCTGAGGCGCTGGGGGCCTACGTTTTGGAGGCTCGCATCATGACGACGCACACCCCGGACGGTGGCCAGCCCGACGTCAGCGAAGAGCTGACACGCCTCCGTTGGCAGGACGCAGACCACTGGCAGTTCGTCAGGGAGCGGGCCGACACGCTGTTGTCGGAGACGAGGGTCTGGGACGGGCAGCTGTGGACTGCCACGCGGGACCGGGAGCTGCGCCTCGGCCACGACGCGGAGGTGGCCCGAGTCGGCCTTGGCCAGCAGTCGGACCCCTGGGCGCGCACCCTGGGTCCGACCGCGGCGCAGATCGCCTACATCGATCTCGGCATCGAAAACGTCGAGAATCGCACGACACATCAGTACCGGCTTGAGCTGGCGCCGAGCGCTCCGGGTGCGCGGAAGCGGCAGGAGGTGGTGAGTGTCGAGGGCCGAGTGTGGATCGACGAAGAAACTGCCGTCAGGATGGCCGGCGACATTACGGTGAGCACCCAGAAAAAGGGCGGACTCACGACCCGACACCTACGCTTCTCGATGTCGCGGGTGGGCGGCGACGCGGGGGTCCACCCCCCCCCCGCCCCGGCGGCGCCTTGAATCTCAGGGATTCCCTCGCTACACTGTCCGTCTTGCTGCTCGCGTCTGCCGCCCTCTTCCTTTCCGCCGGTTCGGCGATCGCCTGTCCGTACGAGGAGCTGGCCGCACGCGCGGCCGCGAGTTCGGTGGCGGTGGACGACACCGCGGCCGTGCACGCGGCCCAAGGCGCCGAACTCCTGGGCCCGCACTCAGCGTGGGCAACAAGCCAGGCCGCGCGACGTGCGCTCGCCGAGGGCAGGGATTGGAGATTCACCGGACAGATCGTGCGCACAACGAACGATCTCGCATCCGACGTGGGCGCCCCCTACCGCACTCGTTCCAACGAACCCGGGTGGATCCTCGCCACCGAGATCCTCGAAGCACTGGTACTCGCCGGGCACGCCGAGGCCACGCTCGAGCTGGCGGGGCGGCGCCACAAGGGCGGGGACGGAGAATTCGTCGTGGTCCTGACGTCGTGGCGGGTCATCAACTCGTGAGGTGTACGATCGAATCTACCGACCTGGCGAAAGCCGCCGCCGAAGCAGCCGCAGCCCGAAAGGCGGAGGACATCGTGGTCCTCGACATGCGGGGCATCTCCTCCTATTGTGATGCCTTCGTGGTCTGCCATGGCAGCAACCGCCGTCAGGTGCGGGCGATCGCCGAAGGGGTGGTCGATGACTTGAGGGCCAAGGGTGCGCGCACCACCGGCCTCGAGGGGTTGGACGCTTCCCGCTGGGTGCTCATCGATCTTGGCGACGTCATCGTGCACGTGTTCGACGGCCCGATGCGTGGATTCTACGACCTGGAATCGCTGTGGTCTGACGCGCGACGCATCGAAATCCCTGGCGTCACCGCCGCGATTCCGTCTGCCGCACCGACGCGCGCCCCCGCTCACGCGTAGCGCATGGATATCCTGGTGGTCACCGGATCTGGCCGCTCGCCAGCCTGGGTGCGCGACGCGTGCGCGGACTGGGCACGCCGTATCCACCGCACCTTCCCCATCCAGATCGTCGAAACGAGCCCGCGGCTGACCGGTCGCGCTCGGATCGTCGCCCTGGACGAGAGAGGAGAGGAGCGCACGAGCGAAGCGTTCGCCGAGTTGCTCGAGTCCGCGGTGCGCGCCGGGGCGCATCCCCTGGTCTTCGTGATCGGCGGACCGTACGGGCTCGACGACGCGGTCAAGTCCGCCGCGTGGAAGACGCTTCGCCTGTCCACCCTGGTGCTCAATCACGCGGTCGCCCGGGTGGTGCTGGTGGAACAGATCTACCGGGCGTGCGCGATCCGAAGTGGCGGCCCCTACCACCACGGGGATTGACGACGTAGCCGTCGTGCCAAGCTTACCCGCCCATGCTCGATCTCATCGCTGTCCGCGACTGCATCGCTTGCCAGGGCGGCCTCGACGACGCCGGTCTTTGCGACGCGTGCGGCGATGAGTTGCAGGCCACACTGCACCCGCTCGCGACTCGGCACACCCTCTTCGCGAACGCCTGGGCCATCGGCACCTACGCCGGCACGATCGGAGCCCTGGTGCGCCGAGCCAAGTTCGACCACGACCAGCGCGCCTCGGCCCTTTTGGTCGGCCTGCTCCGGCACGCCCTCCGCGACGGCCTGCCGGCTGCGGTGAACGCGGTTGTGCCGATCCCGACCACGCCCTGGCGAATCGCATTGCGGGGCTTCCACTTGCCCGAACAGCTCGGCGAGGTCGTGGTCGAGACCACGGGCGCGCCGATGCGCTGGGCCCTGCGCCGGCGATGGGGTGGGGCGCAAGCGCGCCGGAGCTTCCAGGAACGCCTCGACGCCGGCGACTCGTTGTTCAGCCCGGTGGGCACCGTCGCCGGCCACGTCCTGCTCGTCGACGACGTGGTGACCAGCGGAGCCTCAGCGCACGCGGCCGCCGCGGAGCTCATCGCGGCCGGGGCGACGTCGGTGTCGTGCCTGGTGTTGGCTGCGGCTGGCCCTCTCCGGCGGGTCAGGGTCGGGTTTTCTTGACAACGTCCGAACGACCGTGACGCTCCTGGCGCCTATTGTCCTACAGGACGGCCAATCCGGGCCGATGCAGTACCTGGGCGCGCTGGAACGAAAGTTGCAGTGAACTCAACCGAGTCCTGGAGACGGCGATGACCACCAAGATCGACACGAACCTCGGCGAACTCATCTCCAACTTCTATGAGCACTTCCTCATGATGTACGGAGACGAAGAGCTGGCGAGTGTGGCGACCGCGGCGGCAATCAACGACATCCTCGGACAAGCGACGACGCGGACGCATGAAGCGGCTGCGTAGTCGCGACCGGCTGGCCGCGCGCTGAGAGAGGCAGGGGAGGCCGATCTCAGCGCCGGCTCTGCCTTTTTTGGATTCGCCGCCGCGAGGCCGACGGCCGAGGTACAATCCCCCGCGATGCTCCTCTCTCTATTGCTCTTCGCCTGCGGCACCCCAGACTCCGACAACTCGGACGACTCCGGCAACGGCGGAGCCACCGCCGCCGACCGCGACGGGGACGGCGTACCCGATGACGCCGATTGCGAGCCGGACAACGCCAATGTCTACCCGGGCCACTACGAGGTGCCGTACAACGGGGTCGACGAGGACTGCGACGGAGCCGACGTCACCGACGTCGACGGGGACGGGCACATCGGCGAACGCGGGGACGGCGACGACTGCGACGACAGCAATCCCAACGTCTACCCCGGGCACGTCGAGATCTGCTACGACCTCCTCGACAACAACTGCGACGACTGGGAGGGCGGCAACGACTGCGACGGCGATGGGTACGACATCAGTCACGACTGCTGGGACGACGAGTCGAAAGAATACCCTAATGAAGCTGGGTTGACCCCGGCGGATGTCAACGACTCGGCGATCGAGGTCTGGTATGACGGTACCGACGCGGACTGCGCTGGCGACAACGATTGGGACCAGGACCACGACGGGCAGGAGACCGTCGCCCATGCGGGCGGCGATTGCGACGACCTCAACGAACTGATCAACACCGGAATGGACGAACTCTGGAACGATTACGACGACGATTGCGATGACGTCGTGGACGACATCTCGGTTTCGGTCTCGACGTCACGCGCCTCGGCCGACTCTGGCACCGGCGAAGATCTCCTTGGTCACAGCATCGTTTTTCTGCCCGATCTCGACGCAGACGGCCGAAGCGATTTCGCCGTGAGCGCGCCGGGTACCGAAGGCTACGACGACGAGGGTGAGGTCTATGCGGCCGGCCGGGTCTGGATCCTCTCCTCGACCAACGGCATCACCACGCCGAAGAGCGAGGGGCTGTCCGTCATCGAGGGGTTCGGCTACACCGGCTACGCCATGTCCCTGACCGACATCACCGGCGAGACGACGCTGGCGATCGGCTCGGCGACGGGCGGAAACGTCGCGTTCTACGCACTCGATGACCTGAGCACCGGAGCCGAGATCGCCAACGTGGACCACGACGCCGCCGGGGCGGCGTTGTTGGTACCGGAGTCAGGCTCCCTGGTCGTCGGTTGCGGGGCCGGGAACGGGGCCGTGCTCGTCTCGACGTGGACCAGCCTGTCCGGCAGCCAAGGGCTCTCCGCGGCGGACTTCAGCGCCACGTCAGAGGAGGACTACACTTGCCTCGACACCGCGTTGCTCGGCGACCTCGACGGCGACGGCTTCGGCGAGGTGCTCGTCGGGATGGCGGACGAACTCGGCACCAGCACGCTCCGCCTGCTTTCGTCCTCTCAGCGGCGCTCCGGCGGCGTCGCGAGCATTCTCGACCTACAGGACTACGGCGCCTACACCTACGGCCTGCTGTTTTCGACGCTCCCTGACGTCGACGGCAACGGCTACGACGAGGCGATGATCACCGACAGCGCCGCCAACGCCAACGCCAACGGAGACGGCCGCGTCTGGATTGTCGATGGGTCCGCGTTCACGGCGGATTGGGCCGCCGTGGCGATGGTCACCGTCTCCGGCGGAGTTGACGGCGCCGGCCTGCGCCCGAACTCCCTGGGGGACCTGGACGACGACGGCGACGACGACCTGATCGTCGGCCTGCCCGGTGCCGGCCTGGTGTACTTCCTGGATCTGGCGCTGTTGCGCGGCGGCGGCGACGTGGTGCCGTCCGAGACCGTCCCCAACTTCTTCGATCTCGACCGGGGCAACCGATTTGGCGACATCGCCTGGGCCCAGGACATCGACGCGGACGGCCGCGACGACGTGATGGTACGCTCCGCGGAGTCGCCGGGGAAGGTCAGCACCTTCCTTCACGAGTAGCCGCGCGTCCGCGCTACTCCGCCGCCGCCGCCGGGTAGGGCTCGGTCACCAGTTCGACCAGGGCCATCGGTGCGTTGTCACCAACACGACGGCCAAGCTTGACGATGCGCGTGTAGCCACCGGGCCGGGCCGCGTACCGGTCGCTGTACTCACTGAAGATGACCTCCAGCAGGTCACGGTTGGTGATGTGCTGCCGGGCCAACCGGATGGCGTGGACGCGACGGGCCTTGGCTACGCGAAGCTCTTCGCCTTCCAGGCGCGCCAGATCGGCGTGAGGCACCTTCTTGGAGAAGGTGATCACCCGATCCGCGAGCTTGCAAAGCTCCTTCGCCTTGGCTTCGGTCGTCTGGATACGACCGTGAAGCATCAGCGACGTGACCATGTTGTTGAACAGGGCCTTGCGGTGGTCGGACGCGATGCCGAAGCTGCGGCCGGAGCTGAGATGACGCATGGGGGACTCCTTCCGTCCGCGACTAGGCGCGGCTCTTCGGGAAGTTGTTGAGCTTCATACCCAACGAGAGGCCAAGCTCCGAGAGGAGCTCCTTGATCTCGTTGAGCGACTTGCGACCGAAGTTCTTGGTCTTGAGCATCTCCGCCTCGGAGCGCTCTACCAACTGCCAGATGTACTCGATGCCGGCGTTCTGCAGGCAATTCGCCGACCGAACCGACAAGTCGAGCTCATCCACCCGCTTGAAGAGGGCCTCGTTGAAGCTCTCCTGGGCCTTGGGCTCGTCGCCCGACAGGGGCTCATCTTCCTCGGTGAAGTTGATGAAGACCTGAAGTTGTTCCTTGAGCACCTTGGCGGCGAACGCCACCGCGTCCTCCGGCGTCACCGCTCCGTTGGTCCACACCTCGAGGGTGAGCTTGTCGAAGTCGGTGCGCTGCCCAACGCGGGCGTTGGTCACCGTGAACTTCACCCGCCGAACCGGCATGTGGAGGGCGTCGACGGGGACGGTCCCGATCGGAAGATCGGCGTTCGCGCCGCGAACCGCGGGGACGTACCCTTTGCCCATCGCGACGGTCATTTCAGCGTGAAAGCGGCCCGAACCGGTGATCGTGCACAGCGCATGGTCGGGGTTGAGCACCTCGGCGGCGGCGTCGAACCGGATATCGCCGGCGCGAACGACCCGAATCTCCCCGGCGGCGCCCTCGATGTCGATCACCGCGCGGATGGGCTCCATCCGGTCGGTCTTGATGAGGATGCCCTTGATGTTCAGGATGATGTCGGTCACGTCTTCGATGACGCCCGGGATCGACGAGAACTCGTGGAGGACGCCCTCGATCTTCACGTTGGTGACTGCAGCACCCTGTAGGCTGGACAGCAGGACGCGGCGCAGGGAATTTCCCAGCGTGATCCCGAAACCCCGCTCGAGGGGTCGCACGGTGAACTTGCCGTAGGTGCCGTTGGACCGGCCGTCGCGCTCGATGCGGCGGGGACGGGTCAGGGCGCGCCAGTTGCTGACGACGTATTCGTTGCTCATATTCTCAATCTCCGAAGCAAGCTTCTTGCGCGGCTGGCCGAGCCGGCTCATCGCTTGCCATGGACGTCCCGCTCGATCCGAAGGACGAGCGGTGCTGGCCAGGCGGGTTCACGGCGTCCCAGAACGGGACACCGAGGGAATCACACGCGGCGACGCTTTGGAGGGCGGCATCCGTTGTGGGGAATGGCGGTCTGATCGACGATGGAGGTGACCCGGAGGCCCGTGGCCGCGATGGCCCGAAGCGCGGACTCACGACCGGAGCCGGGACCCCGAATGACGACGCCCGCGGTCTTCATTCCGTTTTCCATCGCCTTGCGCGTGGCGTCTTCGGCCACGAGCTGCGCGGCGAAGGGCGTGCTCTTCCGAGAACCCTTGAAGCCCTTGACCCCGGCGCTCGACCACGCCACCGTGTTGCCCACCATGTCGGTGATCGTCACGATGGTGTTGTTGAAGGTGCTCTGGATGTGCACCATGCCGACGGGCACGTTCTTCTTGACGCGCTTGACCTTCTTGCCTGATTCTTGCTTGCTCATCGTACCGTCCTCCTACTTGGCCGCGACCTTCTTGCCGGCGATGGTGCGACGTGGGCCCTTACGGGTACGCGCGTTGGTGTGAGTGCGCTGGCCACGCGCGGGGAGGCCCCTCTTGTGCCGTGAGCCCCGATAGGTGCCCAGGTCGATGAGGCGCTTGATGTTCATAGCGACCTCCTTGCGGAGCTCGCCTTCCACGCGATGTTCGCGCTGGACGATTTCGCGAATTCGAGCGATTTCGACCTCGGACAGGTCCTGGGTGCGCGTGGCGCCTTCCACCTGCGCCTTGATGAGGATGGCCGTGGCCGTCGCGCGGCCGATGCCGTAGATGTAGCTGAGTGCGATGTCGACGCGCTTGTTGCGCGGGAGATCGACGCCTTCGATGCGTGCCATGATGTACTCCTAGCCCTGACGCTGCTTGTGCTTGGGCGTCTCGCAGATGACGCGCACGACCCCGCGCCGCTTGATGACGCGGCACTTGTCGCAAATGACCTTGACTGAGGCCTTTACCTTCATGTGATCTCCTCGCCGGCGATTCGCCGGTTCAACGGATGGAACGATGCGGCTTTCGCCACGTTTATCTTCGGTATTCGCTTGTTTTCAATCCAGTCGGGTCAGGATTTCCGGTCCGGCTGGAGTGATCGCCACGGTATGTTCGAAGTGGGCCGAGCGACTATTGTCCGATGTCACTACTGTCCACTGATCGGAGAGGATTTTCGTCTCGTCCGTGCCCAGAGTGATCATCGGTTCGATCGCGAGCACCATCCCCGGCTTGAGCAGGTCACCCGTTCCCCGCTTGCCGTAGTTGGGCACGCTCGGCGGTTCATGGAGCTTGCGCCCGATGCCGTGACCGACCATCTGGGTCACGACTCCCATCCCCTGCGGCCGGACGGCAGTTTCGATCGCGTGCCCGATATCGCCGATTCGAGCACCGACCCGGGCCTGCGCGATGCCCAGCCTAAGGGCCTCCTCTGTTGCCGCCACCAGGCGAGTCGCGTCGGCGTCTCCGGCGCCCAGGACCACCGTGAACGCGGTGTCGGCGAAGTACCCCCCATAGACCAGTCCGAAGTCCAACGACACCACGTCGCCCGACTTCAGCCTCCGCTTGGACGGGATCCCATGGACCACCTGTTCGTTGACCGATACACACAGGCTCGCGGGGAACACGGCCTTTCCGACTTTATATCCTTTAAAGGCTGGTTTTGCCCCGCGCGAGAGGATCGCCTCCTCGGTCAGCCGATCCAACTCGAGGGTCGTCATGTCAACCGCCACGATTTCGCGCAGCTTCGCCACCACCTCGGCCAGCCGACCGCCAGCGCTGCGCATGACGGTCAGCTCCCAGGGCTCCTTGAGCGGGATCACGACGTGCTAGAGGGCGAGCGCGGCGAAGATACGCCGTTGAACTTCGCCGATTTCGCCTTCCCCGGAGATGTCGTGCACCGGCAGACGGTCCCGCAGCTCCGAAAGGCACGGATAGGTCTGTGTGCTGTAGGCGACGAGCCGGTCGCGGACGACCTCGTCCGAATCGTCCTTTCGCTGCACCACCGCCGCCCCGCAACGCGCGCAGCTGCCGTCGGCCCGGGGAGGCGCGCTGAACACGTGGTAGGTCGCTCCGCAGTTGGTGCACGTGCGCCGCCCGGTGACTCGGGTGAGGATCGCGTCATCCGGAACTTGCAGGTTCAGCACCGCCGCCACTGTACGACCTCCGGCGCCGAGGTGACCGATCAGCCAATAGAGCTGCGGCACCGACCGCGGAAACCCGTCGAACAGTACACCGCCCGCTGCATCCGGCTCCGCGAGCCGGATGCCCACGAGGTCGCAGGTGACGAGGTCAGGTACCAGTTGCCCGCGGTCCATGTAGCCACGAACGCGCCGACCGAGTTCCGTTCCCTCGCGAAGGTGCCTCCGGAAGATGTCCCCCGTGGCGACGTGGGGTACGCACAACCGAGCCGCCAGGGCGACGGCCTGGGTGCCCTTGCCCGACCCCGGCGGTCCGAACAGCAGCACGAACATCGAAGCCTCCTAAACGGGGTCAGCGCCGGCCAAGAGCCGGCGTCGTCCGCCAGACATGCCCGGCGCCTGGGGGCCGCTGATGCCGTCGTAGTGTTGGGTAAGCAACTGCGCCTCGATCTGCGCAACGGTGTCGAGCGACACGTTGACCACGATCAGCAGGCCTGTGCCGCCGAACGCGAAGGGCGTGCCGTACTGGCTCGACAGGATGATCGGCAGCACGCAGATGCCAGCCATGTACAACGCGCCCACCCCAGTCAGCCGCGTGAGGATGTGGTCGATGTATTCGGCGGTCTGGCGACCGGGCCGGATACCCGGAATGTACCCGCCATGCTTCTTCAGATTGTCCGCGACATCCACGGGATTGAACACCATCGCCGTGTAGAAGTACGCGAAGAAGACGATGAGGCCAACCTCGGCATAGTTGTAGAGCCACGCCCCCGGCTGTAGCGCTGCCGTGAGCGCGCTCACGAAGTCAGCCGCGGCCCCCTCCGTTCCTTGGGTGAAGGTGAGGATGGTCGCAGGCGCCATCAGTACGCTGGAGGCGAAGATGGGGGGAATGACGCCAGCGGTGTTGATCTTCAGGGGAAGATGGCTGGACTGCGCCCCGTTGTACACCTTGCGCCCGACGATGCGCTTGGCATACTGGATCGGGATTCGTCGCTGTGCCTTCTCAATCCACACGATCAGCCCGATCACGATCACCATGCCGAAGCCCAGCAGCGTGAGCTGAAGCAGCGTCGTTTCGTCGTTACGCAGCTTGAGAATGCTGTTCTGCACGGCGCCCGGCAGTCGGGACAGGATTCCCGCCGTGATGATGAGCGAGCTGCCGTTTCCGACTCCGCGCTCGCTGATCTGCTCCCCGATCCACATCACGAAGCAGCTTCCCGCCGTCAGCGTGATGGCCGTCAGGATCCGGAAATTCCAGCCCGGGTCCAGGACGATGCTCATGCCCTCCACCGGCTGCTGTGATTCGAGCGGCAGCGCGACCATCAGCACCCCCTGCACCAGGGCGATCCCAATCGTCGCGTAGCGGGTGTACTGCGTGATTCGGCCCCGGCCCTGCTGCCCCTCCTTGGAGATTCGCTCCAGGGTCGGGATGGCGACGGTCAAGATCTGGACGATGATGCTGGCGGTGATGTACGGCATGATGCCGAGTACGAACACCGAGAAGTTCCCGAGCGCGCCGCCCGTGAACATGTCGTACAGCCCGAACATCGACTGGCTGTTCTTCTCGATCATCTTGGCGAGGGCCTCGCGGTTGACCCCGGGCGCGGGAATATGTGCGCCCAAGCGGTATACCGCCAGCATGCCGAGCGTAAACAGCACGCGACTGCGAAGGTCCGGCATGCGCCAGATAGTGGAGATCCAGCGAGTCATGCCATCCTCAGCGCGGGAAGGCTAAGCGCGCTCCCCGCGAAAGCAACGGGGCGCGGCCGAAGCCGCAGGCTCACGCCAGGTCCTCGACCGATCCGCCCGCGGCTTCGATCTTGGCGCGTGCACTCAAGGAGACCTTGGCGAGGCGCACCACGAGCTTCACCGTCAGCTCCCCGTTGCCGAGGAGCTTGACTCCGTCCCGGCCCTTGCGCGAGATAATCCCCGCGGCCTTGAGGGAGTCGGCGTCTACAACGGAGCCCGCGGCAAGGCCGCCGAGCTTGCCGACGTTTACGATCTCGAAGTCCGTCTTGTTGTAGTTGCGAAAACCGACCTTTGGGAGTCGACGTTGAAGCGGCATTTGGCCGCCCTCAAACCCGAAGCGCCGAGTGTAGCCGGCTCGTGCCTGCTGTCCCTTGGTCCCGCGACCTGCGGTCTTGCCAAGCCCAGAGCCCTGGCCACGGCCGATCCGCGTCCTTGCCGTCTGGCTACCGGGTACCGGCTTGAGACGGCTGAGTTCATCCGCCATTGGACACCTCTTCCACCTGAACGAGGTGGATCACTGACTTCACCATGCCGCGCACGCTCGGAGTGTTCTCCAGCACGCGCGAGCCCCCAATCTTGCGAAGCCCGAGCCCGCGCAGGGTCGAACGTTGCCGTTCATCGCACCCGATCTGGGAGCGGGTGAGGGTCACCTTGAGCTGGGTCATACGCGCTCCTTGCCGGCCCCGAACACCCGGTGGCCGAGATCGTAGTTGGCCACCACTTCTTCGATGGACTTGCCGCGGCGGGCAGCGACCATCGCCGGCGATTCGACCTGCTTCAGGGCAGCAATCGTTGCCTTTGCGACATTGTATGGGTTTGAGCTG
Source organism: Myxococcales bacterium (assembly GCA_009692585.1). The sequence goes on along the minus strand of SHYX01000015.1, from coordinate 7,907 downwards.
CCCAAGCTCTTGGTGAGCACATTGTGGTATCCGGCCGCGTCCAGGAGCGCGCGCACGACCGGACCAGCAATGACGCCCGTTCCGGGGTTGGCTGGGCGCAGCAATACCTTGCCCGCGCCGAACCGCCCTTGGATGATGTGGGGAACGGTGCCGTCCACCACCGGCACATCGAACATCGTCCTCCGGGCCCGTTCGGTAGCCTTGCGCACCGCCTCCGGAACCTCGTTCGCCTTGCCCTGGCCGATGCCGATTCGGCCATCCCCGTTGCCCACCACGACCAACGCGGCGAACGAGAACCGACGTCCGCCCTTGACGACCTTGGCGACGCGATTGACATAGATGTTCTTCTCGATGACCTGGGAGTCTTCCGCGGGTTTCCGAGGGGCGTGCTTTTTGCCGGTTGGCATGGACATATGAGCTCCACGGCGCGCTGGGCGCCGAGCAGAATGGTCTAGAACTCGAGGCCGGCTTCCCGGGCGCCATCGGCGAGGGCCTGAACCCGACCGTGGTAGAGGAATCCGTTGCGGTCGAAGACCACTTGAGTGATGTTCGCTGCCTTGGCCTTGGAGGCGATCAGCGCGCCGACGGCACGGGCGGAGACCCGGTTTCCACCATGGCCGACCTGGGGCTTCAGCTCCGGTGAGAGCGTCGAGGCCGCAGCGAGCGTGGTGCCGGCGTCGTCATCTACGATCTGGGCGTAGATGTGGCTGGCCGACCTGTACACGGACAGGCGCGGCCGCGCGCTGGTGCCAGCGAGTTTGCCCCGAATACGCGCCCGGCGGCGGTCCCGAGCGAGAGCCTGATCTTCGCGAATGGACATGGCGTCTCCCTACTTCTTGGCCGTCTTGCCGGCTTTCAACTTGACGTGTTCGCCTTCGTTCCGAATGCCCTTGCCCTTGTAGGCGTCCGGCGCTCGGAGTTCACGGAGCTTTGCTGCGGTCTCCCCGACGCTCTGACGGTCAGCCCCCTTGATGATCAAGGTGGTCGCCTTCTCGACATCGATGGTTATGCCGGCGGGAAAGGGAAACTCGATCGGGTGGGAGTACCCCAGCGCCAAAACCAGCGCTTTTCCTCTGACTTCGCCCTTGAAGCCCACGCCGGTGATCGCAAGGCGGCGCTCGTACCCCTTGGTGACGCCCGTCACCATGTTGGCGAGCAACGCACGTGTAAGGCCGTGGTTCGACCGACTCTGTCGTTCGTCGTCGACGCGCACCACGGACAGTGACCCGCCGTCCTGCGAGACCTTGACGCCAGTGGCGATCGCCTGGGCGAGTTCACCCTTGGGGCCCTTGATCTTGACCTGATTGCCGCTCAGCGACACAGTGACCCCTGACGGGACGGCGATGGGCTGCTTGCCGATGCGTGACATTGGCTGCTCCTACCAGACGTAGCAGATGACCTCACCGCCAACGCCAGCCGTACGGGCCGCCTTGTCGGTGAGCACGCCGCGGGGCGTAGTGAGAATGGCCACGCCGAGGCCATTGCGGACCTTCGGAAGCTCGTCCTTACCGACGTAAGTACGCCGACTTGGACTGGAGACCCGCTGCAAACCCTGAATGACCGCTGATGCGCCTTCGGAGTATCGGAGGAACACCTTGAGGTTCGGTCGCTCGGCGTCCGCCTGGTCGATGTACCCCTCGATGAATCCCTCATTCTTCAGGATCTTGACGATCTCAAGCTTCATCTTCGAACGGGGAACGATCACCGACTTCTGTCGGGCCGCGAGGCCGTTGCGGATGCGTGTGAGCAGGTCAGCGATCGGATCGGTGGTAACCATCTGCGCCTCCTACCAGCTCGCCTTCATCACGCCCGGAATCTCGCCCTTGAGGGCGAGGTCACGGAAGCAGATGCGGCACATGTTGAAATTGCGGAGGAAGGCGCGAGGACGACCGCACAGAGGGCAGCGGTTGTACTTGCGCGAGGAGAATTTTGCCGGCCGGGCGGCCTTGGCGATCATTGACTTTTTGGCCATCTGAGCCCCCTACTGCCGGAACGGAAGGCCAAGGTGCTGCAGCAGCGCCTTGCCCTCCGCGTCGGTCTTCGCGGTGGTGACGAAGGAAATGTTCATGCCGGTCACCTTCGACACGCGGTCGTAGTTGATCTCCGGAAAGATGATCTGCTCGGTGACGCCGAGCGAATAGTTGCCGCGACCATCGAAAGCGCGCGGGCTGATCCCGCGGAAGTCACGAACGCGGGGAAGCGCGATGTTGATCAGCCGATCAAGGAACTCCCACATGCGGCGACCGCGGAGGGTGACCCGAGCGCCGATGGGGATTCCCGCCCGAAGCTTGAAGTTGGCGATGGCCTTCCGCGCGCGCCGGATCTGCGCCTTCTGGCCGGTGACCAACGCGAGTTCTTCGGCCGCCGTCTCCAGTACCTTGACGTTCTGGGTGGCCTCCTTCACGCACGTGTTCACGACGATCTTCTCGAGGCGAGGCACCTGCATCACGTTGCCGTAGCTGAACTCCTTGAGGAGCGCCGGCGTGCTTGTGTTGCGGTAGACCTCCTGCATGCGCGATGCCATGATCAGCCCCCTGCCTGGTCGATTTTGGCGCCGGTCTTCCGATCGACCCGCGACCGGCTACCGTCTTCTTGCGCCTTGATGCTCACCTTCACGCGACGTCCCGCGCTGGCGTCCCACAAGGCCACGTTCGAGATGTGCAGCGGCCGTTCCTTTTCGACGATGCGGCCTGCCTGATCGCCCTGGGCTTTCATGTGCCGCTTCTGCAGCGCTACCCCTTCGACGACCACCCGCCCTTCTTCGGTAAGAACCCGCACGACCTTGCCGACCCGGCCCTTGAACTTGCCGGCAATGATGACGACGGTGTCGTCGCGGTGAATTTTCAGTTTGGTCTTCATGGCCCCCTCAGAGGACTTCGGGAGCCAGCGCCACGATCTTCATGTACTGCTTGCCGCGAAGCTCGCGAGCGACAGGACCGAAGATACGCGTGCCCACCGGCTCACCCTTGGCGTCAATCAACACGGCGGAGTTGGTGTCGAACCTGATGTAGGACCCGTCCGCTCGCCGCACTTCCTTGGCCGTACGGACGATGACTGCTTTCGCGACCTCGCCCTTCTTCACCTTCCCGTTGGGGATGGCTTCCTTGACGGCCACCACGATGACATCCCCCAGGGACGCATACTTCCGCTTGGAGCCGCCGAGCACCTTGATGCACTGGACTCGCCGCGCCCCGGAGTTGTCGGCCACATCCAGATGAGACTGCATCTGAATCACGCCACACCCCCAGCGGTCCGAACTTCCACCACCACCCATCGCTTGGTGCGGCTGAGCGGCCGGGACTCCTGGATCACCACGAAGTCATCGACCTTGCAGCCGTTCGATTCGTCGTGGGCCTTGTAGTTCTTGCTGGTCTTCACGTACTTCTTGTACGTCGGGTGCTTGTGCGTGCGCTCCACGGACACGACGACCGTCTTGTCCATCTTGTCGGACACGACGCGCCCGAGCAGCGTTCGACGCCGGCGCGGTTCAGCGCTGGCAACCTCGTTGGTTCCCTCGGCGGGCATGATTCACCTGTAGCTGATGAGTTCTCCCGCAGGTCTCCACCGACGGTGGACTTCAGCGGGTTGGGGACCGTCCGAAGACAGGCCCCGAAGAGGACGCGGCTCTACTCCGCGCTCTGATTGGTGTCAAGCATGGACTTGAGAAAGCCCCCGCCGGCCTCAGCGACCGTGCCGATCGCTGCAGGAGTGTATGACCCGAGATGGCGCGTCCGAAGCCCGCCTTGGACCACCCCTCCGACGCGTTCACGTCGACGAATTTCGGTCTGCGCGCGGGCGATGGCCTTGCGCGCCTTGCCGAGCAGGCTGTTGTTTTCCAGCTTTCCTGTGGCGTGACGGAGCTGATGACCGGCGAGTTCGCGCTGGTTGTTCAGCTCATGGTGGACGAGTTGCTCGTCCGTGAGTGCGGACAGTTCGGTGGTTTTCATCCGACGTGGTCCTCTCGCTTGATGAAGCGGGTTCCGAGGGGGAGTTTATGGCTGGCGAGGCGGAAGGCCTCCCGGGCGATTTCCTCGGTGACGCCCTCGATTTCGTAGAGAATGGTCCCCGGCTTGACCACGGCCACCCAGAACTCCACGTTGCCCTTTCCGGTGCCCTGGCGGGTCTCGGCGGCCTTCTTGGTGACTGGTTTGTGTGGGAACACTCGGATCCAGATCCGGCCCCCGCGCTTGACGTACCGAGTCAGCGCGATTCGCGCGGCCTCGATCTGCCGGGAGGTGAGCCGACCGGGATCGGTCGATTGCAGGCCGAATTCACCGTACGAGACGTCGCCGCCTCGGTACGCTAGCCCGTTGGACCGGCCCTTTTGGACCTTGCGAAACTTGACACGCTTGGGGGAGAGCATTGCGGGTTCCTCTCAGAGCGACCGGTCTTCGTCGCCGACAACGAACTCGCCTTTGTAGATCCAAACCTTGACGCCGATGACGCCGTAGTTGGTCCTAGCTTCAGCCAAGCCGTAGTCAACGTCGGCCCGGAGGGTGTGCAAGGGCACGCGGCCCTCGCGGTACCATTCCGTGCGGCTCATCTCGGCACCGCCGAGACGTCCCGCGCACATTACCTTGATGCCTTTCGCCCCCGCCTTTTTGGACTGGGTCATGGCCTTCTTCATCGCACGCCGGAAGCTCACCCGCTTCTCGAGCTGCGCCGCGATGTTCTCTGCGACCAGGAGCGCGTCGGTGTCCACCTTGCGCACTTCCATCACGTTGAGGAAGAGCTCGGTCTTCACCAGCGCCTGGAGGTCTGCGCGCAGCTGGTCCAGCCCCTTGGCCCGCTTGTCGATCACCATGCCGGGCTTTGCCGCATGGATGAACACTTTGGCCTTATTCGCGGCACGTTCGATCCGGATCCTGGAAATTCCGGCTACGAACAGCTTTTCTTTGAGGTAGCGGCGGATCTTGATGTCCTCGTGAAGGAACCGCTGGTAGTCCTTCTCCGCGTACCATTTGGACTCCCACGGGCGGGTGATGCCGACCCGGAAGCCGATTGGATTTACCTTTTGGCCCATGATTCAGGACTCCTCGCCGATGACGACGGTGATGTGGGCGGTCTTCTTTACGATTGGAGTGGCCCGGCCCTGAGCCCGGGGTCGGAACCGGCGAAGCCCCGCCGCGGCGCCGACCTCGATGCGCTTGATCACCAGGGCGTCGATGTCCAGTTCGCGATGATTCAATTTGGCCGACTGTTCCGCGTTGGCGATTGCGGACTCGACGAGCTTGGCGATCAGAGGCGCCGACTTCTTGTCGAGGAATCGGAGTGCTTCGACAGCCTGGCCTGCGGGCTTTCCACGAACCACGTCCGCCACCAGGCGCGCTTTGCGGGCGCTGATGCGAGCGAAGCGCAGATGTGCTGTTGCCTCCATCACTTCACCTTGGTCTTGCGGTCGGCGGCATGCCCGTAGAAGGTGCGCGTGTGCGCGAACTCCCCGAACTTGTGGCCCACCATGTTCTCAGAGATGTAGACCGGCACGAACTTCTTCCCGTTGTGAACGGCGAAAGTCAGACCGATGAAGTCCGGAAGGACAGTAGACCGGCGACTCCAGGTCTTGATGACCCGGTTTCCACCGCCCCCTGCCGCCCGGGCCGCATTGGCCTTGGCGAAGACGTGTTGATCAACAAACGGACCCTTCTTTACTGAACGTGCCATGTCGGGCGGCTCCTACTGGCGACGCTTGACGATGAAGCGAGTGGTGGGCTTCTTCTTCGAACGGGTCTTGTACCCCTTCGTCGGCTTGCCCCAGGGGGTGACGGGATGCCGGCCGCCTTTGGTGCGGCCTTCACCACCGCCGTGCGGATGGTCGATTGGATTCATTGCCGTGCCACGGACGAACGGCCGCCAGCCAAGCCAGCGCGCGCGCCCGGCCTTGCCGAGACGTTCGTTTTCATGTTCGAGGTTGCCGACCTGGCCTACGGTGACGCGACAATCAGCGAGTATCTGTCGGAGTTCGCCGCTGGGAAGACGAAGCAGCACGTACTTTCCTTCCTTGGCCATCACCTGGGCGTAGCTGCCGGCGCTACGACACATCTGCCCGCCGCGGCCCACCTTGAGCTCGACGTTGTGCACGAAGGTGCCGAGCGGAACGGCCGTCAGCCGCATCGCGTTGCCCGGCTTGATGTCCGCGGTGTCCGAGGCGACGACGCTGTCGCCTACACCAAGGCCCACCGGCGCCAGGATGTACCGCTTTTCGCCATCGGTGTAGTGCAGGAGCGCGATTCGCGCCGTGCGGTTCGGATCGTACTCGATCGTGGCGACCTTGGCGGGAACTTCCAACTTGTTGCGCCGAAAGTCGATGATGCGGTAGGAGCGCTTGTGACCGCCGCCCATGCGGCGCTGAGTCATGCGGCCCATGTTGTTGCGGCCACCAGTCCGCTTGAGCGGGACGGTGAGCGACGGCTCCGGGCGGTCGGTGGTCACATCTGAGAAGTCAGATGCGACCAGGAAGCGCGTGCCCGGGGTGACCGGACGAAAGCGGCGGGTACCCATCTCAGGCCTCGAAGAAGTTGATGGAGTGGCCGGCCGCGAGCTTCACGTAGGCCTTCTTCCAGTTGGATCGCTTGCCGTAGAATCGCCCGAAGCGCTTGTACTTCCCACGTACGCACATCGTGCGTACGTCCTCGACCTTCACCGAGAAGAAAGACTCCACGGCCGCCTTGATCTCGTGCTTGTTGGCGTTGTCGCCGACCTGGAACACGTAGGTGTTCTGGTTGGCTTCGGCCTGGGCGCTGCGTTCGGTGACGATCGGGCGCAGGATGATGTCGTGAATTTCAGCCATGGGTGACCTCGCTTCCCAACCGCTCGACGATCGCCGCAAGGGCATTCTGAGCGACCGCCATGTTCTTGTGCCGGAGCACGTCGTAGACGTTGAGCCCTTCCACGGGAAGGACGGTCACTCCAGGAAGGTTCCGCGCGGCCAGCGAAACCGCTTGATCCATCGTGGGCAGCACCACAAGGACGCTATCGAAGCCGAACGCCTTCATGAAGCTGCGGAAATGTTTCGTGCGAGCCTCGGGGAGCGCGAACCCGTCAAGGACGACGAGCGCAGCCTCTCCGGCCCGACGGCTCAACGCGCTGCGAAGCGCCGACCGGCGAACTTTCTTGTTCACCTGGAAGGCATGGCTGCGCGGCTGGGGCCCGAAGACCGAACCGCCGCCTCGGAATTGAGGCGACCGGGTGGACCCTGCACGGGCCCGACCGGTTCCCTTCTGCTTCCAGGGCTTCCGACCTCCGCCGGCCACCATGGCGCGCTGCTTGGTGGAGTGGTTGCCCGACCGCCGCGCGGCGAGCTGAGCACGAACGACGAAGTGGAACAAGTGTTCCTTGACTTCGACGCCGAAGACCTCGTCGGCGAGATCGGCAGAACCGACCTTTACCTTCGCCAGATTGTATACATCGACCTTGGCCATGACGTTCCTCTCGGGCCTAGGAAAGCTTGATCTCAACGTGCACACCCGCGCTGAGGTCGAGCTTCATGAGCGCGTCGACCGTGGCCTGGGTGGGCTCGAGGATGTCCAGCATACGGTGGTGGGTGCGGCGTTCGAACTGCTCGCGCGACTTCTTGTCGACGTGCGGGCTGCGAAGGACCGTCCAGCGGGAAATCGTGGTTGGCAGCGGGAGCGGACCACGAATGGTCACGCCGGTGCGCTTTGCCGTGTCCAGGATTTCACGCGCCGACTTGTCCAGCAGCTTGTGATCGTACGCCTTGAGGCGGATGCGAATGCGATTGGCGGAGGCCATGAAATACCCCTACGCGATGATCTCGGCGACCACACCGGCGCCGACAGTCTTGCCACCTTCGCGGATGGCGAAGCGGAGCTGCTTCTCCATCGCGATGGGCGTGATGAGCTCGATCGTCATTTCAACCCGGTCGCCCGGCATCACCATCTCCACTCCGT
>SHYX01000048.1 GCA_009692585.1 Myxococcales bacterium | reverse complement strand
GGCGACACCGGGACCGAGGACACTGGCGACACCGGGACCGAGGACACTGGCGACACCGGGACCGAGGACACTGGCGACACCGGGACCGAGGACACTGGCGACACCGGGACCGAGGACACCGGCGACACCGGCGCGGGGGCGTGCACCGACGCCGATATGGTGCTGAGCGCCGAGGTGCGTACCGGCGGGGCCTCGGCCACGAGCTTCGGACCGCGCGACCGGTTGGAGATGGTCGCAATCCTGGCCAACCCGTGCGCGTCGGACGTCACCTTCGAGACCGGGACCAGCTGCCTGTTCACCGGGTGGGAGACGGCGGACAGCAGCGGCATGGGCATGGGGGTCGCGGTGGCGTGCGCCTCGGTGATCACCACGTGGACGCTGGCGGCGGGGGCCTCGACGGAGGAAGCCCAGCCCTGGGGCGCGCTCAGCGTCGACAGCTACACGCTCACGGTTCAGGCCGACGTGCCGTCCGGCAGTGCCAGCCTCGCGTTCACGGTGCTCTGATGTGGCCGCTCTTCATCTTCGGCGCGTGTGGTGGCTCCCTGGCGCCGGATTTTGCGGGGGGTGGCGAGCGGGGCGACCCCGTCGGCGGGGCGGGAAGCACCGGGGACGACACCGACGTGACCGAAACCGGCGACGCGGACACCGGGGGCGACACCGACGAAGCGGTCTGCGATGCGCTGGACCTTGAGATGCGGGTCGTGGTGGAGGACGCCGCGGGACAGCAGGCCACGGCGTTTTCGTGGCCGGTGCAGATCACCGCCCGCGCACTTTTTGTCAATCCATGCGATGGAACACTGCGTTTTGACACCCCGACGTCCTGTCTCGTCGACACCTGGACGCTGGCCGCCGGCTCCGGCGACGACAGCAGTTTTTCGGGGAACTGCGTTCCGGGTGAAACCACCTGGACGCTCGAAGTGGGTGAGGGCACCTCGGTTGTCGTCGACTGGGGGATTCTCGACGAGGACACCTACCAGGTGTCAGCGCGGTCGGACGCCGCGCAGACGACGGCCTCGGAGTTTTTCTCCGTTCAGTAAATCGCTTGTGAAGGGCGCTCAGGAGGGGTGCGGATTGCGCTCCGAGCCCGCATACAGCGTGCAATGGCGTCAAGGCGGGTGGAGATCAGGGTGCGCCGGCCACCCCCCGTCAGTCCGCGGGCGGCAGGGCTCCGAGGATTCGCGTTGGGCGGCGTGGGTCTGGCCGCTGGGCTCGCGCTCGTCGGCGTCGGCCTGTGGCGGGTGCTTCCCCCGGCCGCCGCAGTCCCCTCGGCGCGGTCCGCCTCGGTGCCGGCCGCGCCGGCCTCCCTGCTTCGTGAGCGCACGGGTGACGACGAGCGTCCCAACATCCTGGTGGTGACGCTGTGCTCGGTTCGGGCGGATGCCCTCGGCGCCTACGGCGGCCAGGGTGTCTCCACCCCCGTTCTGGACGCGCTGGCGGCGGAGGGGGTCCGTTTCGCCCAGGCCTGGTCCACCGCGACCTACACCCTGCCCAGTCACGTCGCCCTGTTGACGGGCCGACTCCCCTCGACGGTGGGGGTCGTGACCCCTCTTGACACGCTGGCGGCGGAGCACACCACCCTGCCCGAGCTCCTCAAGTTGTACGGCTACTCCACGCTCGCGTACGCGCCGGTCGCCAGCCGCGCGAGTTTTAGGGTGGGCGAGGGCTTGGAGCAGGGCTTCGACCACTTCGAGGAAGGATCCGCTGGCCGGATCGTGCCGCCCGATCTCTGGGGGCCTGTCGACGCGGCCGCCGAGCCCTGGTTTCTGATGGTCCACCTCAAGGAGGCCCACCGTCCCTACAAGCTCCCGGGCGACTCGGTCTCGCCCGTGATCCGCGAGTGGGCCGAGGGTGCCTGGCGGGCCGACGGCTCCACCGACCCTGACGCCGCGCTCGTGCAGGCGATCGCGGACGATCCGCAGGTCGCGATAGAACTTCGTGAGCTGTACGCCGCGGCGGTCACCGCGGCCGACGCGAGCGTCGGCACGATTCTCGCCGGCGTGCGCGAGCGCGGGCTGCTCCAACGCACGGTCGTGGTCGTGGTCGGGGATCACGGCGAGGCGCTTGGCGAGCACGGGCATGCGGGGCATCAAGGGTTCTTGGACGAGGAGGTCCTCCGGATCCCGCTGGTCGTGCGCCCGCCCGGCGGCGGCGGCGGCCGGGTGGTGGACACGCCGGTGAGCCTGACGGACCTCTTTCCGACCATCGCCGAGTTGGCCGGAGCGACTCCTCCTGCCGGCATCGACGGGCGGAGTCTGGTAGCGGCGGTGCGCGGCGGTGCGCCGGCGCCGCGGGTGCTGGTGGCCGAGGCCGAGGCCCGCACTGCCGGCACGGAAAATCGCGTGGACCGCGTGCTCCGTGACGGCGATGACCGGCTCGTGCGGACGGCGGGGGGCGACCGGCTGCTCCGGGGCGGGGTGGAGGTGGAGGACGCGGCGCGGACCGCGGCGTTGGCCGCAATGCTGGACGCACGGCTGGGCGCCGGCTCACCACCGGCCGCGCCCCGCGCGCCGACGGAAGCAGAGTTGGAGGCGCTCCGGAGGGAAGGCTACTGGTAGCGGGCCAGGCGCGCTAATAAGGGGGGCTGTGCTCGCTGCGTTGTTCCTGGTTCCCGCCCTCGCAGCCACCCCGGTCGAGGTACGGGTCTCGGGGGCCGGCATCCCCTCCAGCGAGTCGATCCTCGTCTCGCTCACCGAGGACGACGGCGACGTCGTCAATATCGCCGCGCGCGACAACGGTCGCCTCCCCGATATCCGCGCTGCCGATGGGACGTGGACCGGGCGCGGTGAGATGAAGGGCGACCGCGCGGCGCTGGGGCTGAGCGCGGGCCGGCGCACCTTCGGCAGCGGCGCGGTGTCCTGGGCGGAGCAGGGCGCGCGGCGGGTGCGCATCGTGGTCAAGGGCAACCAGACGCAGATCGCGTCGACGCTGATCGACGCGGACGACGAACCCGCACCGCGCACGCGTTGGGTCGGGTCGCCCTGGCTCGCGGTCTTCGCGGCGCTGGTCGGGGCCATCGGTCTCTTCGAGTGGTGGGGTCCAGGCCGTTCGGCGGGCCGGCAGCGCCTGCCGGTCCCCCAGCTCATCCCGGGCGGTGGCCGGGCCCGTGGCCTGGTGCACGTTGCCGAGCCGGCGGAGGCGGCGACGAAGTTGGTCGGGCGGCTCGCCGAGGTGTACACCGTCTTTGTCGCCGGGCGGTTTTCGGTGCCGGAGTGCGCGCCGGGGCGGGTCGTACGTCTGGTCCCGGAGAACCCTGATCGCGTCGCCGCCATTCTCAGCGCTCGCCCCCTCGAGGAACGCGCGGTGGTGATCGTCGCCGCCGCCAACGACGCCCAGGACTGGGCCTCGCTGGCGGACGAGCTGCCGTCGGATGTGCCCCTGTTCGTCCTGGTCTCGGCCGGCGCCGACGCGCCGGAGCTGCTGGTGGACGGAGAGATCCGTTGGCGATGACGGCGCGCAACGTCGCGCTCGACGCCGTGTTTCTCGTCACGCTCTGCGCGCTCGCGTACCTGACCGGGACGGCGCCGGCATCGCCCGGCCCGGCCGTCGCCGGGCTCCCAGCGTGGGCGGGCGTGGGCGACCAGCTGCTGGACGGTCCCGACGCCGGGCGGTGGGCGGGCCAGGCGCTGGCGTGGCTCGGCGGGCATCCCGAGCGCCTCGATGCGCACCGCCTGCCGACGTGGACGATCCTCACGGCGGCCGTCGCCTGGAGCGGCGACCTCTCGGTGCCCCTGGCTGGGCACCTCACCAACCACCTCCTGCGCGCGCTCATCGGCCCCGTCGCGATGCTCGCGGGTCGTGGGGTCGGGCTCTGTCGCCTGCCGGCAGCGGCCATCGCCGCAGTCATCGTCACGATGCCGACGGTGTGCGACAACGCGGCGCGCTTCACGGTCGACACCGCGGTGACCTCGGCATGGCTGGTGGCGATTGCGGCGCCGGCCCTCGGGGCATGCACGCCGGGAACGGCCGCGCTCGCGGGGGCGTTGACCGCGCTTGCCGCGGCGACCCACCTGACGACCGCGGCGGTATTTCCGCCCGCGGCCTTGCTCCTGGTTCTGGGCGCGCCTCCGGGGCGCCGAATTCGGGTGTGCGTGGCGTTCACCGCCGCGGCGGGCGTGACGCTGGCGGCGGTATTTCAGGTTTTTCCGATCCTCCCCTGGTCGATGCTCGGGGGCACCCTCTCGGCGGGGGTGGCGACGGGGAGTCCCGCGCCCTCGGCGACGGGAGTGGAGACCACCCGCGTGGCGGGGGTGATGGCGGGGCAGCTTGGCAATCTGGGGCCGCAGTTCCGGCTCTGGTTCGGGGGGGGCCTCGGCGCCGACCGACTGCCCCTGTGGGCGCTTGTCGGCCTCGCTGGCCTCGGGGTTCTCGGGATCGGGTTGAGGCCCCGGTCGGATCACGTGAACGCGTTGGCAAGGTGGGCGCCTCGGGCGATCCGGCTGCCCGTCGACGCCTGGACGAGGGGTTCGGGGGCCGGGGTCGCGCTGGCGCTGGCCCTCCTCCCGGTGGCGGCGCTGTTTCTGGTCGGGGCGCCAAAGCGGTACGCCGACACGCTGCTGCCCGTTGCGCTGCTGCTGGTGGGGCGCGGTGCTGCCAGCCTCGGTGCGCTGGCCGAGGTCGCCCTCGTCGCCCTCGGTCTGCGGGTGCGAAGTGGCGCGCTCGCGGCGTGTGCCGCCGTCGGCCTTTGTGCGCTCCTGGGGGTCGGGCGCGCGGGTGGGGTGGCGCGGCCGATCGATCCTGTCGACATCGCCACGCTGGAGGCCGCCACGGCACTGCGGGGGCTGCTCCCACCCGACCCCGCCATCGCCGGCGGTACCCCGGAGCTTGTCGCGCTGACCGGAGGCCACGCCTGCCCCGCGCGCCACTGTCCGGTGCGGCCGCTGAGCGCCGACGTCCGGAGTTGCGCCGATGCGGTGTACAGCGAGTGCGCGGGCGCGGATGGAGCCGCCGTCTACATCGTGGTCGAGCGCCATCCGGATGATCGACCGGCGGCGGTCCGGGCCCTTGACGTCTGGCTCGCGGAACGGCACCAACCGACGGCGAGTTGGACGACGCCCGAAGTGTCGTTCACGCTTTTGCTCGTGGCGCGCGATACATCGTCCTGGTGATGGCCCTGATGTTCGCTCTTCTCTCCTCTTTGGCCACGGCCTCGCCGCTGGTGGTCCGGTTCGACTCCGCGGGGGCTGCCCCGGCCGAACCGCTGCTCGCCACCCTCGTCGACGGGGAAACGCGCAGCGATGTCGCGTTGCGTGACGACGGGGAGCGCCCCGACTTCCAGGGGGAGGACAGCCGGTTCGCCGGGGTGATCGAATTTGCCGGCGCGCGGGCGACACTGGTGCTTTCGGCCGGCGGCATCGAACTGGGCAGTGCTGTCGTCGAGTTCGCGGATCCCACGTCGCCGCACGACGTCGACCTCTCGATTTCGGCGGGTGCGTTGACCGCGTCGGTCTCCTCGCCGCCGGATCCCACCGGCGCGGCGCCCCCGCCCGGAACGGGTGAGCCGGGGGCGGCTGGCGGCGGGGTCCCCCCTGCGGCGGGAGGCGCCGCCGGCCGACAACCCGTCTCCTTCGCCAGCGGGGATTCACAGGACGGCCTGCTGTTGATCGGCGTCGGCGTCGGGCTTCTGGCGCTCCTCGGCGCCGGCTGGATCTGGCGCCGGTGGAGCGCAGCGCCGAGGTCCCGCTCCGCCGAGGTGCAGATCGTCCCCGAGCCGGGGCTGCTCACGCCGTCCTTCCCCAGCCTCTCGGACGGGCTCGCGGCCTGGGTCGCCCCCGCAGACGCGCGGGGGATCCTGGAGCCCCTTCTGCGCCATCTGGCCGACCGCCACCGGGTGTTGGTCGCGGCGCCCGCCGACGTCGAGGTCAAGCCGGTGGCTGGGGGCCCGGTGTACCGGATCGTGGGCCTGCGCCCCAGCCTCGTCGGTGACGTCGCCGAATCGCTCGGCCGGGAGCCGGGTCCGCCGCTCTGCGTGTTGTTGGTGCTCGACGAGGCCGATGCGGACGCGCTGCGTGACTATCGAGACCTCCTCCCGCAGGAGGTGGGCGGGCTGGTGCTCCTGGGCAAGGAGTTCGAATCGGGGCTGCCCACGGTCGTGGTCGCGGTCGTGCCCGAGGGCTGGTCGTTGCGACACGGCGCGGTCACCATCACCGCCGCAGCTTCGCGCCGGGGACTCGATGTGGTGTAGTACCGCCTGAATGACCCGCCGCGCCCGGCGCCAGACGCTCGCCTTCCGTGTCGTCGCCGGCGGGCTGGTTTTGCTGGCGGCGCTCCTGGTGGGCGAAGGCTTCGCGCGCGGGCTCGGCATCGTGGTGCCGGCCTGGCAGGCGCGCGACCCCGGCGATGTGATCATGGTCGGTCACCCGACCCGGCTGTGGGGAATGGGCGAGGGGAAGCGCTCCAACGCGGGGACCATCGCGACCATCAACAAGCTTGGGCTCCGGGGTGACCTGCCGCGGCTGCCCCGCCCCGCCGGGCGCGAGCGGGTGATGGTCACCGGCGACTCCAGCTTCTTCGGCCACGGCGTGGGTGACGACGCGACGCCGGCGGCGTTGGTGGGAGCCGGGCTGCGGGCCCGCGGTCTCGACGTCGATGCCGTCAACGGAGCCGTGCCGGGCTATTCCACCGAGCAGACGCGGCTGTTGCTCGATGAACTCGGATGGGACACCGAACCCACGGTCCTGGTCGTGTGCAACGTCTGGAGCGACTACAACTTCGACCACTTCCGCGACCAGGACCTGCTGCGTACGCAGGCGCTCTTTGGGCGGGGCCTGCTGGCGCAGTCGGCGCTGTTTCGGCTCGCCGCCGGCTGGGGGGATTCGCTCCGTGGCGGCGGCGGCGCGCACGTCGTCACCTGGACCCAGCACAGCACCTGGCCGACATCGGGCGTGCGACGGGTGTCGCCGCAGCGCTTCGCCGAGAACCTCGACGCGATCGCGCGCGACGCCGCGGCGAGGGGCGTCGGCATCGCCTTTTTGCGACCGACCAACCGTGACATGGCGCGTGGCGACGACACCGGCGCCGACGTGCGGGCGCCCTACTTCGACGGCCAGGCGGCCGTCGCGGCCTGGCACGGGGTCCCGTTGCTCCAGACCGGCCCCGCGCTCGCCGTGGCGGCGGCCGAGCTCGGCCCCGATGCCCTCTTCCTGGACGATCTGCACCCATCCGCAGCGGGAAACGCGGTCGTGGCGGGCGCGATTGTCGACGGACTGCTGGCCGCCGGCTGGCCGACCTCCCGTCTTCTGGCTCGCCGGGAGTCCTTCGACGCGTCGGCGGTCGCCGACAGCGTGCCGGATGGGGGGGGCGCGTCGCCGGGCTCGATGTCGCCCCAGGTGAACCTGTTTCCAGCCGGGAACCGCGCGCTCGCTGCCGCCGAGTTTTCCGAGGCATCGAACGTCACCACCGGTCGCGACCAGACGGCCGCGTGGACGCTGGCGGGCACCGCGCACGCGCCACCGGGCCCCGTGGAGGTGACGGTGCGTGGTCTCGACGACGAAAAGCTCGGCGCGGTGGTGCTCAGGGGTCAGACTTCCTACCGCTTCGAGATTCCCTTCGGACACGCTCGGGTGCGCGTGGAGGTCATGGCGTCGGCCGGCCGTGCGATCCAGGAGGCGACGCCGACCTCCGGGGAGCTGCGGCTCGACATCCGTCCGTGATCGCGCGGAATTCGAGGACCCGGGAGGGTCCGGTGGCGGGCGTGAGCGGCGTAGAGTATGCTTCACCCTCGCCTCTGGAGGGCTCGTGCAACAGCATTCGGCACGTCCGCGCGCCGGTTCGGACACCTCGACGACGGTTTCTCCTGGCCCGGATCAGGAGCGAGTGGGTAAGTCCAACGCCGCGATGATCGAAAAGATGGCGGCCAAGGGCGTGGCGGCGGGCGGGGGTCCGCTGCCGCATCTCGAGCGCATCCAGAAATCCTTCGGCCATCACGACATCTCGGGAGTCACCGCGTCGGTGGGTGGCTCCGGGGGCGGCACGGCCAGCGACATGGGCGCCGCCGCGTACGCCACGGGCGATTCCATCGTCTTCGCGCGCACGCCGGACCTGCACCTCGCTGCCCACGAAGCGGCCCACGTGGTCCAACAGCTCAGCGGCGCGACCTCCGCAACCGCCCAGCACGAAGCGCAGGCCGATCAGGTCGCCGACCTCGTCGCCTCCGGAAAAAGCGCGGTGGCGGTGCTGGACCAGATGGTTGGCAAGGCCGGGCCCGTCAAGCAGAAGGCCACGGGCAACCTGATCCAGATGCGCTGGGACGATCCGCAAACCAAGAAGGTCAACGCCGGGGCGATGAAGCGCATCGAAAAGGCGAAGGAAGCGATCGCGCATACGAAGTCGGTCGTGAGCTTTGGTGCCGGCAATCAGTACGAGGCGCTGAAGGCCTCGAACTTCAACAGCTACTACCGCATGAAGGCCATGCGGGACGTGGAGTGTTGGGAGATGGACCCGTCGGTTCGCCAGTTGGCCAACAAACACCCCAACGCGCTCACCGCGGCGATGGGTGATCTCGCGGGCGGCGGGAACTGCGGCGAGCACGCGCAGATCGGCTACGACTACCTGTGCGCGACGACGCCGGGCGAGACAATCAGCCAGTGCGACAAAGAGGGCCTGGACCACGCGTTTGTGATCATGGGCGACATCAAGACCGAGGCGGACAACTCGCTGACGGTCTGCGACCCCTGGCCCACCGCCGCCACCGCCTGCTTGTGGGAGGATCACTTCGCCTTCGTGGCCGACAAGACCAAGCTCAACGTCCGCATGTCCGAGCGTGCCAGCGGTGACAACGTCAAGGCCGTCATCGCCAGGGGGCTCAAGCTCAGCGCCAAGGGCCTCGCGATGATCAAGCAGAAGATGAGCGACGAGGACACCGAGAAGCAGCTCAAGGACGGGACGTCGCGTGAAAACGGCGCCCATCCCTGGATCTGGCGCCACGGCCCCACCGCCAGCACCGAGTACGACTACCAGTCCGAGCCGTGATTCCCGTCCTGCTCATGGTGGCGCTGTGGAGCGCCTCTCCCTTCGCTTCGGAGCCCTCCTTGCTGACGCCCATGACGCCAACACCGGTGCTCACCTTTTCGGACGGCCCGGTGTGGTCGGACCCCGGGGTGGTGGCCTGGCTTGAGGGCAGCCAACGCGCGATGTTGCGCGTACCGGTGGTGGTCCAGTTCGGCGACGAGTTTCGTCTCGGCATCGGCGGTGCGTGGCTCGGAGACAGCGATGGGAACGCGCCGGAGGGGGCGGTGTTGCTCACGCTCGACGACAGTCAGATGGGCGTGGCGCTCTTGGACCACCTTCGCAAGCACTGCCCGCCCGGCCCGCGGTGTGCCGTCCTGATCGAGGGCATGTGGGGTCCGGCCCTTTCGGGGATGCCGCCGCTCCCGGGGGCGGATGCGGGACCGAAGCGGCACCCCGTCACCGTTCGGCGCTTCGTGGGCCTGCAGAGCGCGCCAGCCGGCCGGGTGGGAATCGCGAGGTAGGCTCGGAGCGGCCGCGGAGGATGCTGCCTCCGGCACCGCCGAATCCGCTCCGGAACGCACGCCGCCGGCGATCGCGCGGGGCGCCTTGGCCCCCTCATATCAGGGCCGCGCCGGCCAGAACGCCGCGTAGTCCACCGACGAGCGCCCCAGCGTCTGTCCCTCGATGCGCGACCGGACGCAGCTCTCGGCCTCGCTGCCGGCGGAGTTCTGCATGGGCTTGTCCACCCGTACGATCCCGGCGGCGTCCACGTGCATGGCCACCAAGAGGGTGCGCCGGCTCCCGGCCGTGGACTTCTCTACGCAACCGGTAGCCGCGGCCGCCCACTGGTCGGCCTGCCGCTCGGCGTCGACGAGTGAGCCCTTCGACACCACGAGGCGGTCCCACCGGGGCCACTCGCCGCCTACCCGCCAGGACACCGGCGCCAACTCGGCGCGGACCGCCTGCGGAGACGGACCCCAGCCGCCCTTGCGCCCCACGTGCGGTGCGAATAGAATCTACCCGGCCCGGAGCCGTCGATGGCCAGTACGAGCGTACATCTCCCCGCCGCGATCGTCGAGCAACTCGACCGGCTCGCCGCCGAACGTGGCACCAGCAGGAACCGCGTCATCCTCCAGGCCTGCGAGGAGCTGCTCGCCGAGCACCAAGGCGATTGGCCGACGGGCTTCTTCGAGTCATCGCTCCGTCCCGAGGAGCTAGAGGAGCTCCGATCCGGCGGTCAGGAAATGGAAGGAGCGATCGTCGCTGGCCGTCGCGACCGAGCGGTCCCACCTCTATGAGACTCGTGCTCGACACCAGCGTCGTTTCGGCCATCATGCGCCGGGAGGTGCCGGCGCTCGATCGCCTGAAGGCCCTCCATCCCGGGGATCTGGTGATCACCTCGCCTGTGGCGGCCGAGATCGCGTTCGGGCTCCGTCGCCTGCCAGAAGGCTCGCGACGGCGCACCCTTCTGTCGCTCGAATACGAGCGTCTCAGGCGCGTTGTCCCGTGGATCGATTGGACGGAAGAGGCGGCGCTCGAGTTTGGCAGACAGAAGGAGGCGCTGGAGCGCGCGGGAACCCCGGTCGGCGACATGGATGTGATCATTGGATCCGTGGCGATCGCCATGGGTGGCGGAGTGGCAACGGCCAACGCTCGTGATTTCCAACGGATGCAAGGACTGCCCGTCGACGCCTGGCCGCGGGCGTGACCAACAACAATCGATCCCGAGAACCGGACGCTCGCCAGCCGGCCCTTACGGACTCGATCCTTCGAGTGGGTCGCGACGTGACCTTCGACCTCGCCGGCAGGCGGCGACCGTGACCCTCCTTTCCCTGCTCCTGCCGCTCGCCGGCGCCACCACGCTCTCGGAGCGCTCCACCGTCACCTTGGAGCCGGGGGTCACGCTCACCGAGTACCGCGCCTCCTCGCCCTCCACCGATGTGCGGGTGCTGCGCGTGGACCTGTGCGCCGACCACGTGTACGTCGATGCCACCCGCGAGACCGACAGCTACCAGACCACGGGCGACTGGGCCGAGAGCATGGAGCTCACCGCCGCCACCAACGGCGACTTCTACAAGACCGGTCCCGTGCGCGTGTACGGCGATGCGGTGGGCGGCGGCGTGCGGTGGCCGGAAGAGAACACCGGTCGGGACAGCGCCTACGACGACGAGTGGTACTGGGAGCACTACGGCTGGATTGCGTTCGAGCACGACGGCGTGCGGTTCAGCCACACCGGCTGGGTGAAGGAGAACGTGTCGGGCCTACTCGCCGGGCTGGAGAACGACGACCTCACCCCCGACCTCCCGAGCGGCACACTCGCGCTGGTGAGCGGCTTTCCGGAGCTCGTGGTGGAGGGCACCCCGATGGTGTGCGCCGACCCGGAGTCCAGCGACTGTTTCCCGGACCGGAGCGACATGCGCGACCGTCACCCGCGCACGGCGATGGGGATCACCGAGGACCTCGGCACGCTCCTGCTCGTGGTGGCCGATGGCCGCACCACCGAGAACGCCGGGCTCTACGGCAGCGAGCTCGCGGACATCCTCGGACAGCTCGGCGCCTGGGAGGCCTTCAACCTCGACGGCGGCGGCAGCTCGCAGCTCTGGACCGACTCGGACGGCTACCACAACGACCAGGACGGCAACAACTACGGCGATGGAGCGCGCACCGTGGCCAACCACTGGGGCGTTTTCGCCGGCGGGCGGGACTACCTTCCCGCGCGCCCGGGGCACTGTGTATCGGCGCCGTCGTGCGGGAGCCTGCCCCCGGGCGGGGGCACGGTGGACGACGGGGACGCCTGCTTCCGCGCGTTCGGCGACCAGCAGTACTGGCGGTCGGAGTCCACCGGCGAGGGCGGCGACCTGCTCTGGACCAACGCCTTCCAGTCCGAGGAGACCGACAACTGGGCCTGGTGGCGCCTCGAACTCGAGGAGAGCGGCGCCTACGAGGTCTTCGTGTCCACGAGCGAGGCGTTCTCGGTCTGGAACGATGTGGCGTACCAGGTGCGCGCCTCGGGCAGCGACCACACCGTGCGGGTGGACCCCTCCGCCGGCGCCGGCTGGCTGAGCTTGGGCACCTACACCTTTTCGCCCGGCGGGGGGCAGTGGGTGGCGGTGTTCGACCACCAGTCGAGTGCGCCGGGGAGCAACCAGCACATCGCGGCCGATGCCGTGAAGCTGGTTCGCGTGGGGGACTGGTGTGGCGACGGGGTGTGCGCCGACTTCGAGCACTGTGCATGCGCGGACTGCCCCGTGGGAGACGAAGTGCCGGACAACGCGGTGGACGACGACTGCGATGGCGCCGTGGACGAGCCCGCCGAGGGAGGGGACGACAGCGGTGCGGCTGACGGCGGGGACTCCGCCGGAGAGCCCAGCGGGGAGGCGGAGCGGCCGGGCGATTGCGGCTGCCAGAGCGCGGGGAGCGCGATGGGGGCAGGCTGGCTCGCGGGGCTGGCGCTCGTTTCGGGGGCGTTCAGGCGAGCACGCGCCGGGCGCCCGCGGCGGTCGTGTCGGCGAGCACCAGTGAACCCCCGCGTAAGCCCCGGTCGAAGGTCCTAACGAAGCCGGACGGGTCGGGCGCAGGCGAGCGCCGACCGGCGCCGGCCCGCCCGCCGAACTCACGATGAACGACGAGTTGTGGGGTCCTGCTCTTTCGGGGATGCCCCCGCTCCCTGGAGCCGATGCGGGACCGAAGCGGCACCCGGTCACCGTTCGGCGTTTCGTGGGCCTACAGGTCGCGTCCGCGGGCAGGGATGGGAATCGCGAGGTAGGCTCAGCGTCCCCGGCAGGTGCGGGGGTCGGGTTCTTCGGCGATACACGCGCTCATCCACGCGTGGCGGTCGGCGATCCAGGCGCGCAGCTCGGCGAGCTCTCCGGAGAATTCCGCCTGGTTCCAACGCGCGGCGTCGCGAGCGGCAGGTTCGTCGAGGTCGGCGGCCAGGGTCAGGATGGCGGCGTCGAGCGCCTCGGCGCTCAGTTCGGCCTGTAAGAGCGCCTCGAAACGCTCCCAGTACCGGGCGCTGAACACGGGATCATCGAACAGGCCGGCGTACCACCCGAAGGTGAAGACGGGGGTGCAGTCGGGAGTCTCGTTCTGATTGTCCCACCACGTCGGGTCGAAGGCTCGAGAGTCAAGGGAGCCGGCCGACCGGTCGAAGTCCCAGACCGGGCCGGCCTGCAGGAGTCCACCGCGATCCTGGAACATGTACCCGGACAGTCGGAAGGAGTCGGGGTTCTTCATCACCAGGTTCACGACGTGGTGGTCGATGAACGAGTCGACGTCGAGGATCGCCTCGTACCCGTCGCGCCCATCGACGGCCCAGCCCAACGCGTCCAGGTGATCCTGGAGGTAATCCTGCTGCTGCCGCTCCAGCTCGTTCTCCGCAGGTTCGACCGCGACAAAGCCCTGCTGGAAGTCAAAGCGGCCGCCGGCGTTGCCGGCGTAGAAGCCGTCCTCGCCCGTGCCGGTGCGGTCGATCTTGAAAAGGTAACCACCGGTGAGCTCCGGTTCCTCGACATCGGTCGGGAGCAGCGGGGTGATCGGGACGCGATCGGGGTCGACCTCGATCTCCTCGATCAGCACGTACACGCCCAGGTAGTCGTCGGCGTCGGCGGCGCGGCCCCGCTCGGCGAGGAACACCTCGACCATCCGGCTGCGCGGGGCGTACCGTCCGATGGCATTACTCAGGGTGAACGCCAGCGGATTGCGGATGAGCGCTTCGTCGAAGTAGTAGGGTGCGTACAGCACCCAGTCACCGTTGGCCGGCAGGCCCAACAGGGGCGTGTTGCGGTCGGCGCCATCGTCGGCCTCCCACAACTCCATGTCAAACGCCTTTTTCTCGAAGCTGGCGCTGGAGGAGCCGCGGACGTGGAGCCGAGCCCGGCCGGAGTCGGTGGGGACGCTCAACAGGGAGGTCTGGGCACCGTCCGCGGGCTCGTACACCGTGAGCCCCAGCGCGACGTCGCTACTGGAGTCGGGCGCGCTCTCGTCGGTCCAGAAGACCAGCACCGGAATCGGGCTCTCGAACTTGGTCAGCTCGGGGTCCAACTCCACAAAGGAGCGCCCGTCGATGTGGGATTGGGTGTCGAGCGTCACCCGGGCGCGAACGATCGCCGACCCGATGAGTTCGATGGGCGCGGCGTAGGCTTCCCAGGTGCACCGCGTCGTGCCCGGGTCCGACAAGCAGTACTCCACCGTGCCGCCGCCGTCCTTGACCAGGAGGCTGACGGTCACGGCCTCGACGAAGCTGCCACCATCGGGCTCAAAGTCGATGCGGCCGAGCGTGTCCGGGGAGGGGAGTTCCTCGGCGCTGTCGGGGCCGGTGTCGGCGGTGTCGACGCGGGCCGGTTCGGCGCTGTCGTCCGGGTCAGCACCGATGATGGTGGTGGTACCGGTGCAGGCCCACAGAATCGTCCACATGACCATGGGCTTAACCGGGCGGGCCCAGGGCCTCGACAAGCGCGGGCTCGAGGCAGGCCATGATCACGATCGCCTGCACCTGCCTTCCCGTCAGGTAGGTGCCCGGGCGCGCACCACGGTATTTCTCCAACGCCCAAAGCCCGCCGATGTCCATGTGCGGTTGCTCCAAGATCGTAGTCTCCTCATTCAGTTGGGGGAATTCTCCGCCGTCCCAGTCCAAGCCCACCAGGGCGTGGTAGGCGCCCACCCGGCCAATCGGGCTGACCCGGCGCACCAGGAAGAACCGCGCCGCCGCCATCCGCGCGCGGCCGTCCTCGGACAGCTGGCTGACAAAGGGCGCCACGGCGTCCAACGTGGACCGGACCCGCGCCTGTCGCACCGAGGCGGGCGTCCCTTCACCGTACGCGGCGACCCGGGCGGCGGTCAGCCGTTTGGACCAGCCGGCCATCTCATCTTCGGTGACCTGCTGGCCGCTCGCGTAACCCGCCTCGATCTCGGCGTAGATGGGAAGGAGTTGCGCCGACTCAGCCTCGGCAAACTGGCGCTCTTCCTGGTTTGCCAGCTCGAGCTGCTTTGCGATGGCGGCCATGGCGACCGTCAGCGCTTCCCGCTCGTTCGCGCTGAAGCCCATCGACGCGAGCCACGCCCGGACGCGGACGCGTTGCCCGGCTTCGAAGCTCTGATCTCCGACCTCGCCGGCATAGAGGACCTGAAAGAGGCGCTCCTGCTCGGCCCCGTCGGCCGTTGGGGGGGGCGCTTCGAATGCGGCCGCCGGGATGGTGGGCACGGCGGGCAGGTCGTCGGCGGTGACCTGGCAGCCGAGCACGAGAGCCAGCGACGGGAGAAGGGGCACGGCGGCATGGTAGCATGCGGCCATCGCCTCGATCCGGCCCCACGTCCTTCCCTGGATCAGCTACGCGCTCCTGGCGCTGTGGTTTGTGTGGCCCGTCGCCGCCGATCCCACGCACCTCGCCCTCGGCCACGCCGGGAACGATGTGGGCAACCACGTCTGGGGCTACGCGTGGGTGGCGGCCAAGGTCGCTGCGGGGGGCGTGCCCGATCACACCGACCTGTTGTCGTGGCCGGCCGGCGGGTCGTTGTGGTTCATCGACACCTTCGGCGCGCTGCTCACCCTGCCGATCAACGCGCTCTGGGGGCCGGTTGCGGCCTATAACACCGGGTATTGGTTCAATTTCTTTCTGGCCGGCGTCGGGGCTTCGGTGCTCGGCACCCGGGTCTCCGGCACCCGCTTGGGTGGGTGGCTCGCCGGACTGTGCTTCATGACGACGCCGCAGCTCCTCGGTCAAGCCTACAACGGCATTTCGGAGACGGTGGCCGTCGGCTGGCTGCCCCTGGCGCTGGCCGCGGTCGAGGCGCTGTTGGTGGCCCCGAGCGTCCGCCGGGGGGTGCTCGCCGGGGTGCTGCTGGCGGTGACGGCGGTGGCGAACTGGTATTACGGCTTGTTTGCCGTGATTTTCTGCATCGGGCTCGGCGTTCGTGCCCTGGCGCGGGCGCATCGGGGCCGGGGCCCCTCGGTGCGGGTGATGGCCGGCCCCCTGCTCGTCGCGGGCGTGCTGGGCTTGCTCCTGGCCGGCCCCCCCTTCGCCCTCTTCGCCGCGACCATGTCGGCCGACGATGCCCTGGTCACGCGCGATGCGGCGTTCAACTACAAGACGCTCATCCTGCACAACATGACCGACATCGAGGCGCTCGTCCACCCGGGCCGGTTCTATTCGCCCGATCTGAAGCGGGTCTTCGGGGAGGACTTGATCGTCGTGGTCTATCTGGGCTTGGCGCTGTTGGTGCCGGCCGCGCTGGGGGCGTGGTACGCCAGATGCGGCCAGGCCCGGTTCTGGACCGCGACGAGCGCGGTTTTTCTGCTCTTTTCCCTCGGACCGTTCCTGTACGCCGGGGGTGACTACGTGCAGGTGGCCGGTGGGTGGGTGCCGCTTCCCTTCCTGGCCTTGTTCAAGTGGTTCCCGATGTTCTCGCGCATCTCGCATGCCTACCGCTTCGTGGTGGGGTTGTCGCTGGCGCTCTCGGTGCTCGTGGCGATGAGCGTCCGGGTCGGGCGTCAGCGCGGGTGGGATGTGCCGGTCTACGTGGTGTTGGTGGCCGCGTTGCGGGTCTTCGAGACGACGATGGCCTCGTCGGCGCCCTTTCCGATCGTCACCACCGTGGTGGCACCGCCCTCGGTCCTCGCGCGGCTGGAGGGGGGTGCAGTGCTCGATCTACCGGTCGGGGTGCCGATCCTCGCGCGTTCCCGCTTCTTGCTGGAGCAGCTGTTCCACGGACAGCCCGTGCCCTTCGGCCTCAACGAGCCGACGCCGGCCATCCTGTTTCGCAACCACTACACCGGCTACCTGCTGGAACTCGAGCGGAGCACCGTCACCCTGTTGCCCGACGCCCGGCCCTACCTCGACGTCGAGCTCGGTCGCGCCGCCATCATCGACGCCGGGATGCGGTGGATCGTGGTGCACCAGGACGAGTACCGGGCGGCGGTCCGGAGGAAGATCGAGGCGTTCCTGGACCTGACGGCGACGCCGGTCCACCAGGGGGAGGGCGTGCGGATCTACCGCCTGGACGAGGCCGTATTGCCGATCGGGGCGGCGTCGGGCGCGTTGTAAGCATCCAGCAGCTCTACGTTCGGCTGGCAACGGCGCGGCGCTGCTCCCGCGCGCCCGATGGGTCTCGCGTCGTCGCGACGCCGCTCCCGCCATGTCCGGCGGAGTTGCCGACCTCCTCGCCGAGCGTGCGTGGCCGCTCGCCGAGATGTCGGGCGTGAACCCCCGCCATACCCCCGGCAGCGCTGTCTGTAGGCTCCCACACCCCACCGTCTCCACGGTCGCCTGACGCCCCACGCTGATCCGCTCTCGCGCAAAACCGAGGACGGGACAGCGCACCATCGAAGCCGGACGGGTCGGGCACAGGCGAGCGCCGAGCCGAATCAAGATCAGGCGGTATCTTAGAGTATCGCCCTGGGGCACGGTACCCCGTCACGACAGCGGTGCCTGCTTGACCCGTCGAGGCCATCCGGCCCCCTCGCCGGCAGCCGCCCCTACTTCGCCACCTGCGGCACGATGTCGATCTGTTCGTGTTTCGCCCACTTCTCGGCCTGCTCCCAGGGGGCGGGGTCGACCACCTTCGCAGTGACGGCCATCTTGCTGGCCTCGAAGAAACCCTCGATCGTGCGGAACATGTAGCTGTTATCTATCCAGCATGCGCGCATGCAACCTTCGCAGCTGCCCGCTTCGAGGAGCCGCTTGCGTTCGTAGTCCTGGGAGTGGAAGTACTCCTCGAACTTCGGATCCAGAAAGTGCATGTGCTGGTGTTCGGTGCGGTGACAGATCGCGAACTGGCCGTTGGGCGAGACGCTGAAGTAGAGGCGGCCGGCGTCGCAGCCCTCGGCAGGGAAGCGGCCGGTCTTCAGGTAGAGTTTGCTGGCCTCCAAGTAGGGCGTACTGTTGAGGATTGGCCAGCCCTCCTTCTTCATCTTCAAGAGCTCGTCGTAGGCCCGGTCAATGCGATCCTGGACCAGCTCGGCGCTGTCGGTGACGTTGAGCCCCATCTCCGGGCGGTGGCGCACGAAGCGCGCTTCCCAGTTGCGGACTCCGTCTTTGGCCTCGGCCAGGAGCTCGATGGGCAAAAAGGAGATGTGGAAGCCGATCGCTGCGGCGAACTTCACCATCTCGGGCAGCTCCTCAAGATTGAGGTTGCTCACGACGCAGTTGATGCTGGGCAGACCGTTGGTGCCCTTGACCAGCTGCCCGATCGTCGTCATCGACCGGACCGCGGCGTCCCAGGAGCCCGGCGCCTCGCAGATGTAGTCGAAACGGGCCGGATAGAGGGAGTCCAGCGAGATCGAGAAGCTCTTGACGCCGTAGCGGACCGTCTTTTCCAGACGCTCGGCGCTGACCCCCACGCCGTTGGTCAGCACGCGGGTCTGAAGCCCGGCATCGACGAAACACTTTGCCGCTTCTTCGAGGTAGTCGCAGGCGTAGGGCTCCCCGCCGCCGATGGAGAGCTGCACCACGCCGAGCCGCTTCATGCGCTGCGCCATCATCTCGATCTGTGGAATCTCCAGCTCTTCCTTACGGTTTCCGTAGCGCCAGATGCCGCACATCTTGCAGGTCAGGTTGCAGCGATGGGTGATGCCATAGTGGGCATAGACCGGCACGCGCCGGGTGACGAAGGCCTCAGCCACTCGGGCATAGCCGCGTACATCGAGCTTCATGCTGCGCCTCCGAGGATGGTGCGCACGCCCGCTCTCGCGACGTCCAGCACCACCGGGGTGTTGAGATTGTAGAGGAAGTTGGCCTCGGCGCACGGCGTGTCCGCACAGCTCTGGCAGG
This sequence comes from Myxococcales bacterium, assembly GCA_009692585.1. The sequence continues at coordinate 14,103 of SHYX01000048.1, read as the reverse complement.
CCTCGTCGCGCAAGGAGGCGAAAGCCACGTCGAAGCCGTCGTCGCGCACGTTGCGGACGGCCGGCGCCCCGGCCTGGGGAAGGCAACCGTGCACGCCGCCGTCGGACTCCACCACGCAGGAGAGCTGGCCGGCCATGCAGTGCAGGTCTTCGTGGGGAAGCTCGGAGGTCGGAACCGAATAATCGGGCCAACTACACAGGTAGCGCAGAACTTTTTCGGAGACGCCGACCGGCCGACCGGCCAGACGCGCCCCGAGCAACCACCGCCACGCCCGACGCAGATCATCGTTGTCGCCGAGCTGCCGCCGCGCGCCCTTGCTTGCCAGGGCTCCGGAGACCTGGACCATCTGAAAGACCGCCCGGTTGCCGTGCGCTTCGGCATCGGCCAGCACCCACTCCAAGGTGTCGAGCGTGTGTTTTCCGACTTGCGTCACGGTATCGACGCGGAGCCCAGCCGCGCGGGCGGCCGTGATGCCGGCCAGCGCCTTGGCAAAAGCGCCCGGCTCGGTGACCCGGTCATGCACGACTTGCGGACCATGCAGCCCGACCATGAGCCGATCCACGCGCCGAAGTTCAGCGATGCGGGCCGGGAGTTGGTGGCCGTTGGTGTCGAGCACCGTCCACATCCCGTGCTCGGCGCACCGATCGACGATGGCGCCGACGTCGGGGCGACTCAGTGGCTCACCACCGGTGAGGTTCACGCGGGCGGTGCCCAGGATCGCGAGGTGGTCGACCAGGGCGAGGATTTCGCTGGTGTCGAGCTCGGCGCGAGGGTTGAACGGGACGCCGCAGGCCGCGCAGGAGCTGTCGCAGCGGTGGGTGAGCACCAGGGTGACGGCCAGCGGCGCCCGATGCCCGGTCAGGCGGAAGCGGGCCGCGCCCACGGCCGACTTGACCACCGCGCGCCGGATCGGGCCGAGAGGAGTCAATTTGCCAACTCACGTACGGCCTGTCGGACCGCTTCGGCGATGTGCCGGGTGTCCCGCTCGTCCATGCGTGGGTGCACCGGCAGGTGGAGCTGGTCGCGCACGACGGTCGCCGCGTTGGGCTGTGGGCGCCGGTACTCGGGAAAAAGCGGGTGGTCGGAGCAGTCGCTCATGTAGCCGAACGTCGTGTCCACGCCGCGCTTGCGGAGGGCGGCCATCAGCGCCGCGCGACGAGGATGGTGGATGACGAAGCTCATGTAGATCGGCTCGGCGGCATCGGGGTACACGGGCGTGAGGATGCCGTCCACGTTGGCCAGCGCCTCGTCCAGCGCGCGACCGTTGCGGATGCGGGCGCCGTTGAGCGCTTCGATGCGCTCGATCTGCTTGATGCCCACCGCCGCCTGTACCGCCCGGGGCCGGGCTTTCTGAAAGCTCGTGGGGATGCCCTCATAGCGCACCTCCGCTTCGCCGAACCGCTCGTGCAACGGATCGCTGCCGAGCTTGTTCCCGAGCACGATTGCGGGGTGGAGGGTCCACGGGTACAGGTAGGGGTGGGTGGCGAACATCATCGCCAGCCCGGTGGCCGCTTCTTTCGCGGCGCGCTCGGCGGGACCATAGGTCGTCGCCTCCATCGCGGCGCGACACGAGCGGGCGATGGTGTCGTCGTTGGTGGTGATCATCGCCCCAGACAGGGTGGTGATGTTCTTGGTCAGCCCAAAGGTATAGTAGCTGGCGTCGCCGAGGTTGCCGGCGCGCACCCCACGGTAGCGGCTCCCCGTGGACTGGGCGCAGTCCTCGATGACGCGAACGCCGTGCTTCTTCGCGATCACGTTGATGGCATCCATGTCGCAGGGCGTGCCGTACAGATGCGTCGGGATGACCGCGCGTGTCCTGGACGTGATCGCCGCCTCGAAGGCGTCGGGGTCGAGGACGTGGCTTCTCAGCCCCACATCGGCGAAGACCGGCCGGATCCCGGCGGCGGCCGCCATCGACGGGATGGCAAAGTAGGTCAGCGCCGGAATCACCACCTCGTCGCCAGCCCCCAGTCCCATGGCCTGGACCAGCAGATAGAAGGCGAAGCGCGCCGACGGGGTCATCACTGCGTGCTTCGCACCGATGTAGGCCGCGAAGGTGCGCTCGAACTCCGCTACGCTCGTGGCGTCGTCCGGCCTCCGCGCCAGGGTGCGCGCGCACACCAGCGCCTCGGCGGGGCTGAAACTGGGGCTGAACCGAGGGATGCGACCGAAGTACATGGCGGAAGCTTCAGCCTACCGGGGGAAAGCGGCCGGCTCAACGTTTGAGAGGGAGCGGATGGCGCGCGCGTATGGCGGGACACGCAGCGGCGCGAGCGCCGCCGTCTGGCCGGAGCGCGGCAGCGACCGAGCGGAGGCCTCGGGCCGCAGCGAGAGCGCGGCGACGCACCGCGGCGGCCGCCGTGGCGCGCCCTCGGCGACCACAGGTTAGCTCCGCCTCCATGGCCGTCCTCCAGGTCCTCACGGTACCCAACCCGATCTTGAACAAGAAGTGCCGCCCCATCGGTCCGGGAGAGTTCGGCGAGGAACTGGCGCGATTCGCTTCGGACCTGGCGGAGACGATGTACGCCGCCCCAGGCGTGGGCCTCGCCGCGCCTCAAGTGGGCGACCTCCGCCGGCTGGTGGTCATCGACCCCGGCAACTGCACCCGCGAGCAGGACGACGACGGGCGCCCCACCAATCCCCGCTTCCTGGCGCTGGTCAACCCCCAGATCATCGAAGCGAGCAAAGAGCAGATGGTGTACGAAGAAGGCTGCCTTTCGGTGCCCGACTTCGAAGAGAACGTGACACGGCCGCGCCAGGTGCACATCCGGTACCTCGACGAGACCGGCAAGCCGCACCAGAAGTGGTTCGAGGGCTACGACGCCATCGTCGTCCAGCACGAGATGGACCACCTGGAAGGCGTGGTGATTCTCGATCGGGTGTCGCGACTGAAGAAGAGTCGCTACCTCCAGAAGCGGCAGAAGGTGCGGGTCCGCAACGATGGCACGCTGGAGTACTGAAGCCGGTGCGCGTCGTGTTCTTCGGTACTCCCGCCTTCGCGGTGCACACGCTCCAGGCCCTTCCGGCCGCCGGACACGAGGTGGTCGCCGTCGTCGCCCAGCCCGACAAGCCGGCCGGGCGCGGCCAGGAGGTGGTCTCACCACCGACCGTGGTGTGGGCACGAGCGCGCGACATCCCCGTCTTCCAGCCGACGAAGCTGAAGTCTGGCGACTTCCCGCCCGCCTTCGCGGCGCTCGCTCCCGAGGTGGCGGTGGTCGTCGCCTACGGGCGCATCCTGCCGCCGGCGATCCTGGTCACGCCCGCGCGCGGCTGCATCAACGTTCATGCGTCCCTGCTGCCACGCTGGCGCGGTGCGGCGCCCATCCAATGGGCGGTTCTCGCGGGTGACGAGGAAACAGGCGTCGCGACTATGAACATGGCGGAGGGCCTGGACACCGGCGACATCCTGCTGGTGGAGCGGACGCCCATCGGCCCGGAGGAGACGGCAGGCGCGCTCTTCGACCGCCTGGCGCCGCTGGGCGCCGCGCTCCTGGTACGCACACTGGCCGGGCTCGACGGGATCGTGCCCCAGCCCCAGGAAGCAGGCGGCGTCACCTACGCGCGTTTGCTCGACAAGGAGATGGGGCGGCTTGACTGGGGGCGGTCCGCCGTCGAACTCCATCGTAAGGTGCGCGGACTCGATCCGTGGCCCGGGACCTTCTGCGAGCACGCTGGCAGCGTACTGAAAGTGATCAGCGCGCGGGTGGCGCCGGGGGCGGGCGAACCGGGCACGATCCTGCCCGGGGCCCGCATCGCCTGCGGGGTCGGCGCGCTGGAATTGCTGCAGGTGCAGGCGCCGGCAAAACGCCCGGTGACCGGAGCAGACTTCCTCAACGGGGCAAGGCTGAAGGTGGGGGGGAAGCTGGCGTAGACTGGAGCCGCGTCAGCGCCGATCGGTGGGATTGCGCCAGTCGAGCTCACGCACACGTGCAAAGCCGCTGTCGAGTGACCAGAGCACCGCCCCGTGCTCGATGGCGAGCGCGGCGAGGTGGAGGTCGTATACCGCATTCCCCGAGGCACCATAACGGAGGCAAAGCTCGCGAAAAACGAAAAAATGGCCGTCTCCAGGGCTGATCCAGCGCACCGACGGGCGGGCTGCCCACTCCTCGACCACCTGGAGCCCCAGCGACATCGGCGTCGGTCGCGCGAAGACCCCCGGATGGGTCACCAGGCGCAAGAAACCGTTGACCACCGGCATGGTGAGGCCAATCTCGAGAGCTGGGCCCGGCTCATCGAGGGCGAGCCGGCAACGCTCGTGGTCGGCGTGCTCGACCCGATGGGCGTGGACCAGGACGTTGACGTCAAGCAAGGCCAATCGCATCTATACCCCGCACTTCCGACGCAACCAGTCGAGCTCCTCATCTTCGAGCACGGCAAAACGAGCCGTCCCGGGCGGTGGTTGGTCAGGGTCGCCGAAGGTGATCGTGCGCGTGATCGCCTCCACGGAACGAGGTTCATGGAGGCCCCGCCGCAGTGCTCGATTGATGACTGTGCCGAGAGGCAACCGTCGATCGGCCGCCTCCCGTCGGGCGCGGTCCAGCAGCTCGTCGTCGATGGTGATCGTCGTGCGCATGTTGACATCATAGTGCGCATCATGATGCGAAGCAAGCGGTGCTACACTCCCCCCAATGCTCCCCCTCACCCTGGCTTGCGTCACCGAAGAAGCGGTCTACGTGGTCCAGGATCCGACGGAAGCAGGGCCCTGGCCCGTGGGCCGGGAGACGGCCACGATCGAGGATGATCGTGGGGGAACCCTCACCGTCGACGTGTGGTACCCCGCGACCGCAACCCACGAGCGCTCCCCCTACAGCCCGACGATCTTCACCGGGCTGGCGGAGCTGTGGGCGCCCCGCGTGGAGGACAGCTTCCCGCTGGTCGCCTTCAGCCACGGCAACGGCGGCATCCGTTTCCAGAGCTTCTTCGTGACCGAGTGGCTCGCCTCGCACGGGTTCGTCGTGGTCGCGCCCGACCACCCCCACAACACACTCTTCGACCTCGACATGGACGTGCTGACCGAGGTCATGCAGCGCCGCCCCGGCGACATCGCGCGTGCCGCCACCTGGGCCATGGCCGAGTTCGGTACCGAGGAGCAATACCTCGTGGTCGGCCACAGCTTCGGGGGCTGGACGACCCTGGCCGTGGCCGGCGGTGTGCACGATCCGGAGGGCTTCCGATCCTTCTGCGAGGCCGGTGGCGACGGGGAGTTGTGCGACCTTGTGGCCACCGATGTGGACGTACCCGACTCCCCGGACCCGCGCGCGTATGGCGGCGTGGCGATGGCCCCGTGCGGCTGGTACACCTTTGGCGAGAGCGGCCTGGCCGACGCCACCGGCATCGCGGTCATGGGCGGTACCAAGGACGACAACTGCCCGATGGAGACCGAGGTCGCACCCACGGCCGAGCACCTGGGCGACCCGACGGCGCTCTACACCGTCGACGGCGGTGGCCACTTCGTGTTCTCGATGATGTGTGCGATCGGCGACATCATGGACGAGTGCGGAGACCCCACGTACGCCACCGCAGAGGAGGCCCAGCCGGGGATCAAGGCCTGGGCGACGGCGTGGGCCCTGCGGCAGCACCGCCAGGACGGCGCCTACGACGCGTGGTTGTGAGCGCGGCGATGATACGCGCGCGCCCATGACGACCCTCGTCTCCCCCAGCATCCTGAGCGCCGACTTCGCCAAGCTCGGCGCCGAGTTGGACAGTGTCCGCACCGCCGATTGGATCCACATCGACGTCATGGACGGCCGCTTCGTGCCCAACATCACCATCGGCCCGCTGATCTGTGAGGCGGCGCGCCGCTGCACCACGCTGCCGCTGGACGTCCACCTGATGATCGTGGACCCCGACCAGTACGTCGAAGACTTCCGTAAGGCTGGGGCCGACTGGATCACGGTGCATGCCGAAGCCTGCCCGCACCTGGACCGCAGCCTGCAGGCCATCCACGCGACCGGGGCCAAGGCCGGCGTGGCGCTCAACCCGCACACCCATGAGAGCGTGCTGGACTACGTGCTGGAGGTCACCGACCTCGTCCTGTGCATGACCGTGAACCCGGGCTTCGGCGGCCAGTCGCTCATCGAGCGCGTGTTCCCGAAGATCGAGCGCCTTCGCGCTCGCATCGACCGGCTGGGGCTCCCGACGCTGATCGAGGTCGACGGCGGGGTGAAGCCGGCCAACGCCCGTCGTTTCGTGGATGCGGGCGCCCACGCCCTGGTGGCGGGCTCCGCCGTTTTCGGCTCCAGCGACCGCGCCGCGGCGATCGCGGCGCTGCGGGCGTTATGAACGTCGATCGCCGGCGGCGCTGCGCGGAAACGACCTACAGGCACGGCGTCCGGGGCCGATGCGGCTCGCATGGCTAAGACCGCACTCATCCTCGATGATTCGGTGACCGCCCGCCGGATGATCGCCGGCACCCTCCTGGGTGCCGGCTACAATGTGCTCGAAGCCGGACACGGCGCCGGGGGCATCGCCCAGCTCGACGCGAACCCCGTCGACGTGATAATCACCGACCTCACCATGCCGGTGATGGGCGGAATCGACTTCATACGCGCCGACCGTCACCGCCCCGCCACTCGAGTCACGCCAGTGCTGATGCTCACCACCGAGACGAACGAGGCCCGCAAACAAGAAGGCCGCGCCGCCGGATGCACGGGCTGGATCGTGAAGCCGGTCATGCCGGCGACGCTGCTCCAGATCATGGCGTGTGTCTGCCCATGAACGCGGATCGCCCCGCCTCTCCAGATCAAGGCCCCGGAGTCGCGCCTTGAAGGTACTCATCGTCGACGACAGCAAGGCGATGCGGATGATCGTGTCCCGCACGCTGCGACAGATGTCCATCACCATCGAGTCCATCACCGAGGCCACCAACGGCTCCGAAGCCCTGGCGCTCACCCAGACCCGGGAGTTCGACCTCATCATCTGCGACTGGAACATGCCGGTCAAAAACGGCATGGACTTCCTCCAGGACCTCCGCAAGAGCGGCGTGCGCACGCGTTTCGGCTTCTGCACCTCGGAGGCCACGCCCAACATGCGTATCGTCGCCATGCGAGCGGGTGCGCAGTTCTTCGTAATCAAGCCTTTTACCGCTGACACCTTCCAAACCGCCATGAACGGGGGCTGAGGTTCCATGGCCGTGTACGCCGCCAGCGTCCCGGATCCCGAAGAACTCCGCGCCTTGATCAGCGCACTGGTGGGCCGGCCCGTCGCCCTCCGGGCACCCGCGGGCCCGCCCAAGCCGAACAGCGCGCCGCAAATACAGGCCGTGTACTGCTCGGACGACGGCATCCCCCGCGCCGTGGCGTCACTCGACGTCGCGTTGGCCGCCTGCCTGGGCGCCGCGCTGGTGATGCTACCCATCAGCGCGGTCCAGGAGGCGACCAGGGCGGGAAAGATGAGCGAGTTGCTCCTCGACTGTACGAGGGAGGTATTCAACGTCACCGCGCGGCTCCTGAACAAGCCCGGCGGCATGCACCTGGTCCTCGGCAACATGCTGTCCGGGAACGACGTCCTCGCCCCCGAACTCCGTGCCAAGATGGCGAACGCGCTGCACCAGAAGGAGTACGACCTTGAGGTCGTCGGCTACGGCCGCGGCCGGATCGTCTTCCGCGCCGCCTGACCCCACCGCGCCTGGGAGACGAACCCGAAACCGGGGCATACTGCGGGCAACGAGGCCGTATGCCCACCCGACGTCAGCTCCTGGGTGGCCTCACCGTCGCCGCCGCCACCACCGCCTGCTCGCCTGGATCGACACGCGGCGACTCTGCGCCCGGCGCGGCCGGGGCGCCCGGCGCCAGCGACGATGACACGGCGCTTGAGCCGATCGTGGCCAACGCGGACTTCTATCGCGTCTCGATCAACAGCTATCTACCAGATGCGGACTGGCTTGCAGCCTGGACGCTGACCCTTGCTGATGACGATGGGAACAGCGTGGTCCTGACCCTCGACGAGCTCCGGGCGCTCGGCGGCAGCGAACAGGAGCGCACCTTGTCGTGCATCGGCTCGGGGAGCGGCGCCACCACCGGCAACGCGATGTGGACCGCGCGCCGACTGGACGCGATCTTCGCGGACGTGGGCTTTGAACCCGACGAACGGTTGCAGTGGCTGCGGTTCTACGCCGGCGACGGGTTCTACACCGACCTGCCTCGCAGCGACCTGGCGAAGGGTCTGGCGCTGGCCTGGGGGATGAACGGGGTGGACCTTCCCGGCAACCACGGCGCCCCGCTCCGCGCGCTGGTCCCCGGCCGCTACGGCATGAAGAACCCCAAGTGGATCGAGCGCATCGAGGTGGTCGAGACCTTCGCCGAGGGCTTCTGGGAGTCCCGCGGCTGGTCGCAGGACGCCGAGTACCTCACGGCCAGTTGGTTCAAAGAGCCGACCTACGGCGCCACGGTCACCACCGAGGGCGTTTGGGTCAAGGGCCTCGCGTTCGCGGGCGAGCGGGGAATTTCCCGCGTGGAGGTCAGCGCCGACGGCGGCACGAGCTGGGCTGACGCCGAGGTCACCTACGAAGGAGGCGCAGGGGTCTGGACCCTCTGGCGTTTCCACTTCGTGCCACCACTTCCCGGCACCTACACCTTGCGCGTTCGGGCGACGGCCGCCGACGGCGAAGTGCAGCCGCAAATCGAGGTCTATGACGTCGATCTCGACGGCCTCGAAGCCTGGGATCAGCTCCTCCTGTACGTGGAGTAGCCGTCCCCGGGGCCCCCGATCGCGGCGACGGCCTACGCCAGCTTCTTTCGGAGACCGTCGTCCAGGGCGCCGAGGAAAGCTTCCGTCGTGAGCCATGGGTGTTTCCGGTCGATGAGCACGGCGAGGTCCTTGGTCATCCGGCCCGTCTCCACCGTCTCGACGCATACCTGTTCGAGTGCGTCCGCGAAGCCGATGACATCGGGTGTTCCGTCGAACTTGCCCCGGTACTTGAGCCCCTGGGTCCAGGCGAAGATCGACGCGATGGGATTGGTGGACGTCGGCCGTCCCTGCTGGTGCTCGCGGAAGTGCCGCGTGACCGTACCGTGGGCCGCCTCGGCCTCGATGGTGTGCCCGTCGGGCGTCAAGAGCACCGACGTCATCAGTCCCAGGCTGCCAAAACCCTGCGCGACGCTGTCCGACTGCACATCGCCGTCGTAGTTCTTGCACGCCCAGACGAAGCCGCCGTCCCACTTCAGCGCGCTTGCGACCATGTCGTCGATGAGCCGGTGTTCGTAGACGATGCCCTTCTCCGTGAACTTCGCCGCGAACTCCTCGTCGTACACCTTCTGGAACAGGTCCTTGAAGCGCCCATCGTAGCGCTTGAGGATGGTGTTCTTGGTCGAGAGGTAGACCGGCCACCCCCGGTTGAGACCGTAGAGCAACGAGGCCCGAGCAAAGCCGATGATCGACTCGTCCAGGTTGTACATGCCCATCGCGACGCCGCCCGCTTCGAACTGGTAGACCGTGTGGGTGGTCGGCGGGCTGCCATCCGCGGGGGCGAAGGTCATCGTGAGGGTCCCGGCCCCGGGCACGACGAAGTCGGTGGCGCGGTACTGGTCGCCGAAGGCGTGGCGCCCGATGACGATCGGCCGCGTCCACCCCGGGATCAGCCTGGGAACGTTCTTGCAGATGATCGGCTCACGAAAGATGGTGCCGCCGAGGATGTTGCGGATCGTGCCGTTCGGCGACTTCCACATCTGCTTCAGGCCGAACTCCTTGACCCGCGCTTCGTCCGGCGTGATCGTCGCACACTTGACGGCCACACCAAACTGTTTGGTCGCGTGGGCGGAATCGATGGTCACCTGGTCGTTTGTCTGGTCGCGGTACTCGACCCCCAGATCGTAGTACCGAAGGTCGACATCCAGGTAGGGAAGGATGAGTTTTTCTTTGATGAACGCCCAGATGACGCGCGTCATCTCATCGCCGTCCATCTCGACCAGAGGGGTGTTGACCTTGATTTTCGCCATCGGAATCCTCGCAGTAGGGTGACGCAGGGGCGTCGGCCGGCGCTGATATCATGTACGGGGGGGAGAGGCCGAAGCGGCCTCTCCCCCCATCGCGCCATTCCCTCCGGCCTCCAACCTGCGGTTTCCGGCCTACGGCGCGCGGCGCGTTGCTAACGCGCCGCGCGTGTCGCTGTCCCTCTCGCTCCGCTCGGGCGCCGGGGCGCATCGCGTCGGCCCAGCGCCGCGCCTGCCCTTTGCCGAGCGCCGATTCCACGGTGGCCACCAGTTCGCGCCGCGACGGCCAGCGCCACCTGCGGTTGAAAGAGCCGCACGGCGACGCCGCGGCCAGGCCCGTGAGCGGCCCGAGGACCAGCGCCGCCGCAGAGGCGGCCGCGGCGCGCGTGGGGTCGGGCGCCAGTGTCCAGGCCGCCGCGAGCCCCCAACCCAGATAGGTAGAGCCAAACAGAAAGGAGCCTACCAACAACTTCTCGGTACCGACGATGTCATGGGCGCCGCCGGCGGCGCGCCACGCCAGCGGCTTCACCAACCGGTACGGAATCCACGCCAGCAGACTCCCGACCAGCGCGATGGGAGCCAGCGCCACCAGTGGCCACAGCCCGGCGACCACCGCGCGCGGAGTCGCCGCCTCGATGGCGAACGGATATTCGATCCCGACCGAGCCGAGCGTACGCGCAAAACTCCTGACGCCCGCCGCGATCTACTCGGCGGCGCCCGGGTCGGCCGCGAGCAGCACGCGCCAACGCGCCGCAAGCTGCCGTGCCCGGGCCTCCCGCTCTGAAAGTTCGGTGGCGCCTGTCCAGAAGGCGACGGCCAACATCGCGCGCCAGACGACGGCATCCTCCGCCTGCAAGACGACCTCCCCCAGGGCCTCGCCGATTCGGTGGGTCAGGCCGTCCACCGCCGCCCGATCGCCACTGGAGCCCGGCTGGACCACGAAGGGCGTCCCCACCGCCACGGCCACCGCCGAACGAAAGACGTCATTGTCGGCAAAACAAAGCCCCACCGGCAGCATCGCGACCGGCACCCCCACGTCCAGCGCGGCACCCGTCTTCAGCGGCTGCAGGACCGTCCCGTGGTGGGACGTCCCCTCCGGGAAGAGCGTCAACCACCCGCCCGCGGCGAGGACCGCTCGGGCACGCGCGAAGGTGTCGGCGTTCTTCGAGGCGTCGGCCTCGTGTGGCCGGAAGACGGGCAGGGCGTCGAAGGCCTCCATGCACGCACGAAAGAAGGCGGTGTCTCAGAACGTGCTCTTCGCCAGGAAGCCGACCGGCCGGCGCAGAGCCAGGCGCACCATCAGCGGATCCAGCAGGCCATTCGGGTGATTGGCGACCACGATGACGGGACCGGACAAGGGGACGTTCGCCACGCCGCTGGCCGCCCGCATCGGGTAGAACAGCCGCACCAGCCCCAGCGCCCAGACTCGGATCAGCATCGTCGTCATCGATATCATGCAAGCCGGGGGGAGAGGCCTCGCCGGCCTCTCCCCTACCGCGTTCCCCCCCACCGTCCCCGGCGCCGCGCTACGTGAACGCCTGCCGGAGTTCCCATGGCCACCCCGCTCGCCCCCAAGAGGGAAATCTTCGGTTGGGCGATGTTCGACTTCGCCAACAGCGCCTACACCACCGTCATCGTGACCGTGGTCTACTCGGTGATCTTTCCCAAGCTCATCGTCGGCGACGCGCGCGAGGGCAACCTCCTCTGGAGCATCGCACTCTCGATCTCCTACGCCCTCGTCGTCCTGACCGCGCCGATCCTGGGCGCGGTGATGGACTACGCCGGGCATCGCAAACGGTGGCTGGCCGCGAGCTGGTTGCTCACCGTAATTGCGACGGCCAGCCTGTACTTCGCGACCCCCGGAAACGTCCACTTCACGATGGTGCTGCTCATCGCGTCCAACTTCGGGTTCGCCGTAGGGGAGTCCTTCACCGCGAGCTTCCTGCCCGGGTTGGGCCCGCCGTCGTCCCTGGGGAAGATCAGCGGCGCCGCTTGGGGCCTCGGCTATTTCGGAGGGCTCGTCTCCACGGCCGCCGTGCTGGCCATCATCGGCGCGCAGACCGTCGAGAACTTCGAGAGTGTGCGCCTGATCGGGCCGATCACCGCCGCCTTCTTCTTCGTCGGCGCCCTGCCCACGTTCCTGCTCATGAAGGAGCGAGCGGTGCCCAAACCGCTTCCGGCGGGCGAAACCTGGCTCACGGTCGGCTTCAGCCAGCTTCGTGGTACCCTCAAGGCGCTCCAGAGCCATCGCGACCTGATGATCTTCTTCGGTAGCTTCTTCTTCGCGATGGCCGGGCTCTCCATCGTCATCTCGTTCGCGTTCATCTACGGTGACCAGGTCATCCACTGGCAAGCGTCGACGCAGACCCTGATGTTCGTGATCACCCAGCTGACGGCCGCCGCCGGCGCGCTGGCGTTCGGGTACCTTCAGGGCTGGCTGGGCGACCTCAAGACCTATGGCCTCACGCTGATCGTGTGGGTGGTGACCGTGCTGCTGATCGGCTTCGCCGTGCCGATCTCCAGGGCCGTGGGCCTGCCGCCGGAGACCTTCTTCCTCATCGTCGGCTGCTTTGCGGGCGCCTGCCTCGGCTCGACCCAGTCGGCCGCGCGGACGGTGGTCGCGGTGATGAGCCCCGCCGACCGGGTCGGGGAGTTCTTCGGTCTCTGGGGGCTCTTCGGCAAGCTCGCCGCGATCGTGGGCTTGTTGTCCCTGGGCTTCCTCCAGTCGGCGCTCGGGCTCGAAAACGCGATCCTGGTCTGCGCGGTGTTCTTCCTGGCCGCGTTCGCCGTGGTTCAGCTCGTCAAGCCGCAGCCGGCCCCGGCGCGCTGAGGGCCCGGACCAGCCCGGGCAACGCCCGCTCGTAGCGCCATGCCCAAAGCCGCAGCAACCAGCGTGTGCACCACCGGGGTACGCTCCTGAGCGCGTCGCGCCTACGAGGCCAGCGTCGCTGCCCACTACCCGGTCCGGATCGGCGCCCCCTCCGCCCCCGGCTGGCGGTTGTCGTAGCCGAGGACCAGGTCCACCTCGTGGTCGCGCCGCGCGTGCACCCGGGTCGCCGGCCGCGCCAAGAGCGCCACCCCCCCCCGGCGGGTCCAGCGGCTCACCCAGGCAGATCCACACCGCTTTGAGGTAGCTGTCGCCGATGCGACGGGGGCGGCCACGATGTCGTCAGCCCACCGGAAATAGGCCCCAGCTACGGGGACACCCGGACGCGGTTCGGGTACTTCGGGATTCTCGGCGCCAGCCTCCCCCTCACCTTTTTCGACGCGTGGGCGGCGGCCGGTCTCTCCACCGACTTCCACGGAAAGAATGTGCGCCGCAAGGGAAATCTTTAGATTTGTCCTGCGTTGTACATCATTCGCGACCTCCCGGCCTTCGTGTACATCCGGTACGCCCTGCTCTTCGGTCTCGGCGGCGCGCGACGAGGCGAACTCAGAAACCGTAGCGCGCCAGCAGGGCGTTCGCGGCGACGGGGTGGCGCTTGCATTCCAAAAGCGCGCGCAGCACCAGGGGCACTACGATGGTCGCATCCGATTCGATGACGAACATGGGCGTGTCCTTCGTCAGCTTGTCCCAGGTGATTTTTTCGTTCGGCGTGGCGCCCGAGTACGAGCCGTATGAGGTGGTCGAGTCGGAGATCTGGCAGAAGTAAGCCCAGGGCCGCACGGGCTCGGCGAGGTCGTATTTGATCGATGGCACCACGCAGATCGGAAAGTCGCCGGCAATACCGCCTCCGATCTGGAAGAAGCCGATCCCGGGCCCGACCGAGAGCTCCTTGTATTGGTCGTAGAAGGTGGCCATGTACTCGATACCCGATTTGGCGATCTGGGCGCCGACGTCGCCGAACTTCACATAGGAGGCGAAGATGTTGCCGAAGGTCGAGTCCTCGTAGCCGGGCACGACGATCGGTAGCTGGGCTTCGGCAGCGGCAAGGAGCCAGCATTCGGCCGCGCTGCCCTCGTGGGCTTCGGGCGGGAGCCCGCGGATCAGGTCGTAGAAGTATTCGTGCCAGAAGCGGCGGGTGTTGGTCTCGTGGGCCAACTTCCACATCGGCACGATCGTCTTTTCGACGGCGCGGAAGGCCTCGTCTTCGGGGATGCTGGTGTCGGTGACGCGGCGCATCCGGTCTTCGAGGATGCGGGTGTCGTCCTCCTTGGTGAAGTACCGGTAGTC